>NZ_CALIFA010000033.1:0-22171 GCF_938021905.1 Pseudohaemophilus parahaemolyticus | reverse complement strand
TAGTGAAAAAATCAGGTCTTTTAGGTTTAACTGAAGTAACCAGCGACTGCCGTTACGCAGAAGACAACTACGATGATGCGTCTAAACCAGAAGCAAAACGTGCATTAGACGTTTACAGCTACCGTTTAGCGAAATACATCGGTGCATATATGGCAATCTTAGGAGACTCTCACTTAGATGCTATCGCATTTACAGGTGGTATCGGTGAAAACTCTGCACATGTTCGTGAATTAGCATTAAATCACCTAAAATTATTCGGTGTAAAATTAGATAACGAACGCAACCTTGCAGCACGCTTCGGTAAAGAAGGTGTGATTACAACTGACGATTCTGCATTCAAAGCAATGGTTATCCCAACCAATGAAGAATTAGTGATTGCACAAGATACTGCTGAATTAGCACTATAATCTCTAAGGGCAGACTACTCTGCCCTTTCATTTTTATATCAACTTGGAAGAAATAAAATGTCTAGAACAATTATCTTAATCCCTACTACCACTGGTGTAGGTTTAACAAGTGTGACCTTAGGTCTTGTTCATGCTCTTGAACAAAAAGGTACCAAAGTGGGTTTCTTAAAACCAATTGCACAACCAATCACAGGCGAAGATACCTTAGACCGCTCTACTTCAATTATCAAAGCAACCCGCTCAACTGAAGTTGGCGAACCGTTTATGTTAAGCGAAGCAGAAGCGCTAATTGCTCAAAATCAAACGGATGTATTATTAGAGAAAATCGTAGAACGTCACCAAGCATTATCAAAAAATAATGAAGTGATCGTGGTAGAAGGTTTAATTCCAACACGTAAAAATGCTTATGCTAATAGCGTAAACTACGAAGTAGCTCAAGCATTAGATGCAGAAATCGTATTAGTAGCAGCACCAGGCTCAGACAAACCAGCACAATTGAAAGAACGTGTTGAAGCGGCAGCATCAGAATTTGGTGGTCGTCACAACCCTAATCTTTTAGGTGTGGTAATCAACAAATTTAACGCACCTGTGGATGAATCAGGTCGTACTCGCCCTGATTTAACTGAAATCTTCGACTCTTTCCAACACAGCTCTCAAAATGTGGCTGAAGTTGAAGCATTATTCGAAAAAAGTCCAATCCAATTACTTGGCTGTATTGAATGGAAAGCTGATTTAATCGCAACCCGTGCTATCGACCTTGCAAAACACTTACACGCTTCAATCATCAACGAAGGCGAATTAAATACTCGTCGTATTCGTGGTGTAAGTTTCTGTGCTCGTAGCCTTCCACATATGGTAGATCACTTCAAAGCGGGCAATTTATTAGTAACTTCTGCAGACCGTCCTGAAGTATTAGTTGCAGCATCATTAGCGGTAATGAATGGTGTAGAAATCGGTGCAATCTTATTAACTGGTGGTTACAAAATCGAAAATAACATCGCAAAACTTTGCCAACAAGCATTCGAAACAGGTGTGCCAGTATTCCGCGTTGAAAGCAACACTTGGCAAACAGCTCTTAATCTTCAAAGCTTCAGCTTAGAAGTGCCTGCTGATGACAAAGAACGTATCAATGAAATTAAAGAATACGTAGCAGGTTCATTAAATGCTGGCTTTATCGAAGAGGTAGCGAGAGGTGCAACCCGTGCACGTCGCTTATCTCCAGCTGCATTCCGTTATCAATTAACTGAATTTGCACGCTCAGCGAAAAAACGTATTGTATTACCAGAAGGTGATGAACCACGTACAGTAAAAGCTGCTGCATTATGTGCAGAACGTGGTATTGCAGAATGTATCTTACTTGCAAATCCAACCGATGTTCAACGTGTGGCTGAAGCACAAGGCGTAACCTTAGGTAAAGGCATTACTATTATCAATCCAGCAGATGTACGTGAAAACTATGTAGCTCGTTTAGTTGAGTTACGTAAGGCGAAAGGTATGACTGAAGAGTCTGCTCGTGAGCAATTAGAAGACACCGTAGTACTTGGTACTATGATGTTAGAAGCAAATGAAGTAGATGGATTAGTGTCAGGTGCAGTTCACACCACAGCGAACACTATTCGCCCACCAATGCAGATCATCAAAACTGCACCAGGTAGCTCAATTGTTTCTTCTATCTTCTTTATGTTATTACCAGACCAAGTATTGGTGTATGGCGACTGTGCGGTAAACCCAGATCCAAATGCAGAACAATTAGCAGAAATCGCAATCCAATCAGCAGATTCTGCAAAAGCCTTTGGTATCGACCCGCGTGTTGCGATGATCTCTTACTCAACAGGTACATCAGGTTCTGGTGCCGACGTTGAGAAAGTGAAAGAAGCAACCCGCATTGCGAAAGAAAAACGTCCAGACTTAATCATTGATGGTCCATTACAATATGACGCAGCAGTAATGGAAGATGTGGCTCGCTCTAAAGCACCTAACTCACCAGTGGCAGGTAAAGCAACTGTGTTTGTATTCCCAGACTTGAATACAGGGAACACTACTTATAAAGCGGTACAACGCTCTGCAGATCTCGTTTCAATCGGCCCTATGCTTCAAGGTATGCGTAAACCAGTAAACGATTTATCTCGAGGTGCATTAGTAGACGATATCGTTTACACTATCGCATTAACTGCAATTCAAGCAACACAAGCTTAATTGTTTTTTCCTAGGTAACTAAGTTACCCTAGGTTAGGTATAATTCAGCCCCTTTGGGGCTGTTTTTATATGCAAAAAAATTCTAAAAAACCACCGCTAGCAGCCTAAAATATCCTTATCCAAATGAGAATTATTCTGTTATGATATTGTTAATTCTTATCACAAGAGGATAACAAAATGTCTGTTCAACAACTCATTTCACAACTTACCGACATCGTCGGTGCTCATCATATTATTACTGACCCAACGAAAACAGAGGCTTATCGAAGTGGTTACCGATTTGGTACGGGGAATGCGATTGCTGTTGTTCGACCTGCTACGCTACTTGAGTTTTGGAATATCGTAAAAGCCTGTGTTGAACACGATGTGATTGTTATCAACCAAGCGGCAAATACAGGCTTGACAGGTGGATCTACACCAGACGGCAATAATTACGACCGAGATATTGTCATCATCAATGCGATGCGAATTGATGGTATTCAACTCATCAACAATGCTTCCCAAGTCGTCTGCTTGCCAGGCTCTACCCTCAACGAATTAGAAAATCAACTTAAACCATTTGGTCGCGAACCACACTCCGTTATCGGCTCATCTTGCATCGGTGCTTCTGTCATCGGCGGGATTTGTAACAACTCAGGGGGTGCCTTAGTGCAACGGGGCCCTGCTTATACTGAAATGGCTCTTTTCGCACAACTTAATGAAAAAGGCGAATTAGAGTTAAAAAATCACTTAGGCATTGACTTAGGCACAACACCAGAAGAAATCTTGACGAATTTACAAGAAAAACGTTATCAGGTTAAAGATATCCAACAAGATTGCGGACGCGGGCACGACCATCACTACTGCAACCACGTTCGCCAAGTCGATGAGGACTCTCCTGCTCGTTTCAATGCAGACCCAGCTCGCCACTACGAAGCTTCAGGCAGTGCGGGTAAACTTGCCATTTTTGCTGTACGTTTAGATACTTTCCCACTTGAAAAAGAGACCGCTGTTTTCTATATCGGTACCAACCAAACATCCGTATTAAACGATATTCGCCGCCATATGTTAGCGAATTTTGAAATTTTGCCAATTTCAGGCGAATATATCCATCGTGAGGCATTTGACATCGCTGCAAAATATGGTAAAGATACTTTCTGGGTCATCAAAAAATTTGGTACGCATTGGCTACCAAAACTCTTTGCCTTAAAAGCCAACGTAGATCGTATCGGTAAAAAATTTGCTTTCTTACCGCAACATTTAAGCGATAAATTTATGCAAACCGTCTCTAAATTTATTCCAGAACACTTGCCGAAAAGTTTGTGGGATTATCGTGATAAATATGAACATCATCTTATTGTAAAAATGGGTGGTAAAGGCGTACAAGAGGCTCGTGAATATTTAAAATCTTACTTTGCGGATAATACAAAAGGCGGTTATTTTGAGTGTGACGCAATCGAAACTCAAGCGGCGATGCTCCACCGTTTTGCGGTAGCTAGTGCGGCAATTCGCTACCGTGCGATTCACGAAAAAGAAGTCGAAGATATTGTTGCCTTAGATGTGGCTTTACGCCGTAATGACCAAGATTGGTTTGAAGTGTTACCGCCAGAAATTGATAGCAAAATCAGCCATAAACTCTACTACGGACACTTTATGTGCCACGTATTCCACCAAGATTACATCGTGAAAAAAGGTTTTGATTGCGAAGAATTAGAACACGAAATGTTGAAATTGCTCGACAAACGAGGGGCACAATACCCTGCCGAACATAACGTAGGGCATTTATATGAAGCTAAACCAACGCTTAAAAAATTCTATAAAGCGTTAGATCCAACTAACAGTTTCAACCCTGGTATTGGTAGAACTACGAAGAAAAAATATTGGGCAGAATAATCTTCTAAATTGCAAACAAGCGGTCAAATTTGACCGCTTATTTTGACAAATTCAAGTTATATGTAATTCAAAAAGGAATATCATCTTCAAATTGTTCTATACGTAATCGTTCAATTAACCTACTATCATATTCGTCTATTTTCATATGATTATGATGATCTTCCTTACTATGGCATAAACGACATAAAGCCCTAAAATTCTCAGGGCGATTATCTCGTTTAACACCATTTTTATGATGAACTTCAAGTAAATATTTATAATGAGATAAGTTTACCCCACAATTTTCACAACAATAACCAACTGATAAACGGTATCGATGAGAAATCTCAGCCCAATTTTCTGCATAACCAACTTTGTTCTGCCCAACATCTTCAGGCTCATTACGGAAAAAAGTTTCATAATGGGTAAAGAATTCTTCTAATGTAAATTGATTAAATACTTCAGTACGATTATAGTGATAGTTTTGATAATTTAGTTTCTTTAAACAATTCTTACATACTGAAAGAGGGACTTCGCTCTCTTGAGCAGAATTGCCAAAAATACGGAAAATACCTGTACGATTCCTCGTTGCGTGGTAACGCTTAAATCGCCCTATACTACGCATATTTTCTAAGGTTGAACAATCAGTCAAATGATATTTATTCCCTAATTCCTTCGGATTTAAAATAACCTCGTCATATTTAAAACTATGATCAGGGATAAATAAGACGATATGCTTGCCTTGATAGGTAAAGACTCCACTTTGAGGATCGATCTCAATATCTTCTAGGGGAACTTCTAACCCCTTTGTGGTTTCTAATTCTCCGACCTCAATTTCAATTAGCTTAGAATTAAAATCTACCGAAAAATCAACCCACTCTTTTACTCCCATTTTCCTCACATTTGCAAAAAACTGACGAAAATCAACCGCTAGTTTCATTTTAACTCCGATAATTTCTGTAATTGCTCTTCTGCATTGGTCATAATTCGGAATGTTACACGCTTAGAAGCATCTTTATCTTCTTTGCCCTCTACATTTCTTACTGCTTTTGAAGAAGATAATCCTACTGCTGAAATATGTGATTTGATCCACGGACGAAACTTTTCTACAGAAGGAAGTTGATAAACGTACGTTAATACTGCTCGAGTTCTATCTTGCGATAATCGCATATTTTCAAAATAAGCTGTATCTTCATCGCTATTCCAATTCCATTCGCTACTGGTATGCCCTTCTATTCTGACCTCATTAATAGAATCTTTATAATCGTCAATCACTTTAATGTAGCGTGGAAAAAATTCATCTAGTGTCGTTTTAAAGCGTTGTTGAAGCGTGGCATCTCCTGTTTTAAATAGCACTTCAGGATCAGTAAAAATAAAGGTAAGCGTATCTTTGTCAATTTTTGCTTTCCAGTTATCTAGTTGCGGGTCAAATTCTGCTTTTAATGCTTGATAAATTTGAGTTTGCGTATCGTGATAATGTTCTGCAACTTTTTTGGTATTTAAAACAAAACTCACTGCAATGAATAGAAACAATATCATCAATCCTGACATTAAATCGGACACAGGTAACCACTGAGAATCGTCATCATTTTGCTTTCTTAATAACGTATCAAGATTTAATTTCATTAGCCTCTACCTTTCGTTGTAATTCTCTGCATTGCTTCGACTAATTTCGTGTAGTCACTAGTAAATTGATGACTAATCGAAGCTAAAGCACGCCCCATATCTGTCATCACGCGTTGTAATTCTTCTTCTAAAGCTTTATCTAAGGCTTGAATTTGTTTATTAACACTTTCACCTGTACGCTTCAACGCATTTTGACTTTCCTCTTCTAAACGGTTCATCACTTTACGGCTATCATCCATTTGGGATTTCATTAACTCTTGAGCTTGCTGTACAAATTGACGTTGTAATTGTTCCGCTTGTTGTTCAAATTTTTGTTGCCACTGTGATACAAAATCGGTAATTTGTTCATGAATCGTTTGTTGAGCTTTATTTAATGCTTGTTGGGATTCCAGCATATTTTTTGAGGTAGATTCAAGCGTAGACGCAGAATTAACTAATGCTTGGTTATTTTGGTTTAAACTTTTAGTAAGATCTTGTGAAGAGGCCACCATCATAGAAGCAAAATTCGCACCTGTTTCTGCGAAATGGGTAGCGAGATTTTCGGCGACTTGAGTACTATGTGCTGCAAACGAGGTTGAAACATCCATAATATCTTGAGCCAATTTTTCACCGCTATGTTTTAAGCCTTGAATTAAACTTTCATTAGCTTTTTCCGTATTATCTAACATTAAAGTAATCTGTTGCTGAACTTGTGGGATTGCTTCAACGGCTTTATCTCTTAATTCTGCAAATGTAGATAGGTGAGATTCTAAATTATCAATTTGCTGTTGGTTCGTTGCAATTACAGCATTTAGACTTTCCATCGAAACAGGAATAGATTGAGTTGATTGTTCAATTTGAGCAACAGATTGTTCTGTTTTTTCAAGTGTTTGGACACCAGTTTGATAAAGGGAAATCATCTCAGAAAGTTGCGTTTTATAGTTTTCTTGCCATTCAACTAAAGAGTGAACTGCACGATTAAGCTCTTTAAAGTTTTCACCAAATTGAGTAGTAAGGTTATTGTTAAACTCAACAATAACTTGTTTAAGTGCTTCAATTACCGTTTCTGTTGCTGATTTCGACATCATATCTGCAAAGTTTTGTAATTTTTCCCATAGTTGGGTTTCAAATGCTTCAAAATGTTCTTTTTGTTTTTCACTTAACTGAGATAATGTAGATAAATATGCCTCAATTTGTGTAACAGGTGTAGTCAAATTTTTATGTTGGTCGGATAAATCACTTCTAAGTAGTTTAACTTGTCCTAAAATACTACCTTCATTTTCATCTCCAAGACGAGCGACTAAGGATTCCAAATGTTGAGCCACTATCTGATTTTGATCATTTTGTACTTTAAGCAAATCCGTTTGTGTATAGAAGTTTTTAACAACACTCTCCGCATCAATTGTTTGCTCTTCTTCCAATTTTTCTTTCTTAACACCTAAAGTATAAATAATCTTTAAACCAATAGAAAAACAGACTCCTATAACACTCGTTAGAAAGGCTGTTTTCATCCCACCTAATAAGGTACTAATGCTAGTATCAATGTGTTCAATATCAAAATTTAATAAACCTGACACAATCCCTGTGAATGTACCCAAAATACCAAGAGAAGTTAATAATGTAGGAGCATAATCAGCGAAAATACTACGCCTTTTGGCTTTATTAGAACGAGAGGTAATAAATGCAAGAAATCCAACTGCCAATACTGCGAGCATCGCAATAAAAAAAGCATCAGTAATTGTGCCAGAAGAGATATTTTTAAGGAAAAGTTCAAAAGAAGAAAGCATAAAGAAAGCTCCACAAAATAGTCATTTTCTAAATTATACTACTATTATCCTTAAAAAAATAAAAGACCGAATATTTTTAATACTCGATCTTTTAAATCTATGAATTTTGGCTAGCTACTGTCCTACCCCCATCAAAATCCGATCTGCAAATTTTCCGATGCTGACACCGAAATTATTTGAACGATTCCAATCCATCAGAGTGCGAAAGTTGTTGGTCACTAAAAATGCTCTACCCACTTCTTTATCAGGGCGAATGAGCCAGAGATTAGCATTTCTCATCTTATCTAGCTTTTCAATCTCTTGGTCGGTCGGGTAAGCAAGATAAATACCCCAAGCCTGCCACTCTCCTAGATTTTTAGCTTTATTTTCCTCAAGCCCTGAGAAAGAGAGATCAATAGAATTATTGAATTTTACCTCTACGCCCCAAGGTAATTGATTATCCCAGCCAACGGTCGAAAGATAAGAAGCAATAGAAGCAAAAGCATCATATTCATTGTTCCAAATATCTTTTTTACCATCATTGTCGCCATCGGCTGCATAAGCTAAATAAGCGGTTGGCATAAATTGAGTTTGCCCCATCGCACCTGCCCAAGAGCCTTTCATTTCTGAGCGTTTAAGCGTGCCGTTATCCAACATCTTCATCGCATTAACAAACTCTTGGGTAAATAATCTCTCGCGACGTCCATCAAATGCTAGTGTCGCTAATACTGAAAGCACATCGAAATTGCCTTGATAATTTCCGAAACTGCTCTCCATTCCCCATAATGCTAAAATGTACTCTTTCTGTACACCAAATTTCTTGCTTGCTTTAGCCAGTGGCAAATGGTAGTCATACCAACGCTCTACCGCCATATTTACTTTGGTTTGGGTAAGCACTTTGTTGAGATAATTCGTTACACCATTGGGGTTAGGTGGTGGAGGTGGCGTATTAGGATTGCGCTTGCGAGCAGCTTGTTCCTGATCTAACTGTACCACACGAGCATTGTAGTTGATCAATCCTTGCTGATTAAGAAGTTGCTCAGGAACACCTGCCCCCGCCGCTTTTTGTTTGAGGAACTGCACATAGTCATTAAAATTATTCAACGTACGTGCTTTTGAATACGTTGCATCCATCACTAACGGTTCGTAATGCACATTATGTTTATTCGTTGAACAACTTACCAACGCCAGTGTAAGAAGCGTTAGCGGCATCACACAAACTTTCTTCAATCTCATTTTTTTCTCAAGTTAAATATTGATCATACGATTAGGGCGAATCACATTATCTGAGGTAATTTCCGCCACGCCCAGAAATTGTTGTGTATTTGAAAAAAGTCGCACAAGTCCATAAATTTGCTCACTATTTTCAAACTTCACTCTTTGACCAAATTTAACCGCTTTAGTTTGCGATTCCGTCAGATTTAATGCTGCCAAACTTGCCACTGCGGTATCCATTGGTAATAACAAGCGGTCTAATTCTTGTTGTGGAAAACTCTCCGCCAATAATTGTAATTCTTCAATTGGCATCATTTCTTTAACAGGATAATCTGCTACCGCCAAACGGCGTAGTACGGATACATGTGCACCACAACCAAGCACTTCGCCCAAATCATCCACCAATGTGCGGATATAAGTCCCTTTTGAACAATGCACTTCAAGCGACAAATAAGGGGCTTGATATTCAACAAATTTCAGCTCAAAAATAGTAATCGGACGAGCCTCACGCTCTACGGTAATGCCTTGGCGAGCGTATTCATAAAGCGGTTTACCATTGTGTTTAAGGGCAGAAAACATCGTCGGCACTTGCAAAATATCACCACGGAATTGCGGCAATGCTGCCAAAATATCCGTTTCGCTTACCTGCACCTCACGGGTTTCCACCACTTGCCCTTCAGCATCGGAAGTATCCGTACGTTCGCCCAGCTTTGCAGTCACAAAATAACGCTTATCCGAATCTAATAAGAATTGCGAAAACTTGGTCGCTTCGCCCAAACAAATTGGCAACATTCCAGTAGCAAGCGGATCTAACGCCCCTGTATGCCCTGCTTTGTTGGCGCAAAACAGGCGTTTAACCTTCTGCATAATATCATTGCTCGACATCCCTTTCGGTTTATCGAGCAAAAATACACCGTGCACATCACGCCCTTTTTTACGTGGTCTTGACACGGTTAGCCCTCTTTATGCTTGGCTTCGTCTTCACGAATGACGTTAGAAACGAGGTTAGACATACGCATCCCTTCCACCAACGATTCATCGTAAATAAAGCGTAACTCTGGCACAATACGCAAACGCATCGCCTTACCCACTAAAGAACGGATATATGGGCTAGCTTTCTCCAAACCTTTCATACCTTGATGAATCGCTTCTTGATCGTTATCAAATAAGAAAGTGACAAAAATTTTGGCATACGCCAAATCACGCGACACTTCCACATCAGACACAGTGACCATACCGATACGTGGATCTTTTACTTCTCGTTGTAAAATCACTGCCACCTCTTTTTTTAACTCTTGGGCAACGCGGTCACTACGTTTAAATTCTCTGCTCATTATCTTTATCCTATAAAATCGTAAAAGTGCGACATTTTACTGGAATTTACGGAAATTAGCACGAAAAATCACAGCAACCACTATGTTAGACAATCCGCCACTGAATCAAAAAGACTTTCTTTTCTTCCATCGTTTGCTGCGTTTTAGCACGTAATGCTTTCAGCAGGTGCATTTCCTCATCTTGAATTTCATCTTGCACATCATCAAGTTCATTGCGTGCTTTGCGAAGCTGTTTGCGTAATTTAGAAATGGATTCTTGCAAATTAATTTGGCGAGCTAAGTCATTTTCCGTCACTAACTCACGTTCTTTTGCTCGCATTTCCTCTTTAATCTCTAAAATCAAATCTTCCACTGCTTGCATTTGATCTTTTGCCCAAGCCTGAATACGCAACATTTCCGTTTTCAATAAAGCATCATTTTCCACCTGAATCTGTTGCTTCGCATGCCCAATTTGTTGATGGATTAAATCTGCAAAAGCAAGCGGTGGATTTTCTGTCAAACTTTGCACTTTTGCAGAAAGAGAAAACAGACGTTGGCTAAATTCGCTATCGGTAATCGCATTTCCATTTTGATCACAAATACTAAACACCAACACATCTTGTTTTTCCACAGGCGATGTGACGCAAATTTTATCTAATTTCAGCCAGCCAGATTGCCCTTGATAACGTTCTAACAAACTGATTTTTTCAGGATAATGGGCATAATCGAACACCAAGGCAGCCTCAGGCGTTTGGGCATTGAGTGCCGTCTGAACACAATATTGCCCCAACGGTTGATGAAGGCGATATTCTTGCCCTGCAATCTGTTGAGAACGGTTTTTCTTCGGCAACAAATAACGCCCGAGCGAAACCCCACCCACAGGCGAATCATTCAGCAAGAAATACCAATCGGAATGGTTAAAAGTGGCTTTATCCGCCAACGCAAATTGTGTTACCCCCCAGAACCACTGCTCCATTGCACTTAACCGCTCCCGTGCCATCACTTTTAAGCGATCAAGCACCGATTGATCAAACCGTTCCATCAAGACTTCTTGCGTTTCTTTCATACGGTCGCTGATTCTATCGGCAAATTTCGCTTGCAGTTCATCAAAGGCATACTGAATTGCTTTTTCTGTTCGACAAGTGGCATAAATGTTAGCGATTTGATTTTCAATATCCACGCCCGATTCAATCTGCCCCAGCACTTCATCAGAAGCCCCTAAAACACCTTGGAAAAGCTTAAATTTCTCCGTGAGTAGCTCCAATACGCGTTGATCGGCAAGATTACGTTTATTCAAGAAATTCACCACAACTACGTCAAATTTCTGCCCATAACGATGACAACGCCCAATCCGCTGCTCTACCCGCTGCGGATTCCAAGGCAAATCGTAGTTAATCAACAGCGAACAGAACTGCAAGTTCACCCCTTCGCTCGCAGCTTCCGTAGCAATCATAATCTGTGCATTTTCGCTGAAATACGCAATCAAGGAGGAACGTTTATCTACATCAACAGACCCTGTTACTTTTTCCGTCCCCGCATTGCGGACTAACCAATCATGGTAAATTTGGGTAGATTGTGCATCGTTATTCGTCCCACTAAACATGACCACCTGATCGGCATAGCCATTTTTTAGCAAAAAATCATACAAATAATGCTGCGTACGAACTGATTCCGTAAAAATAATCGCCTTTTGTGCTGCCCCCAGTTTCGCCATTTCGCCAAAGCCTGTTTGCAAGGCTTTTAATAACGCATTGAGTTTACTGTCGCCGACTAAACTTTCTGCTAAGCGAATAAAGCCTTCAATTTCGCGAATCTCTTTATCTAACGCATTGAGATTTAACGTGTCGCCCGTTTCTGGCGTTTCTTCATCAGCATCTAAATCCTCATCGTTTATGCTTTCATCAGCTAATAATTCATCAACGACAGCAAGTTCAGAAGAAAGCTCACCTGTATTTTTCAACGATAACAAGCGGTCTAAAATCGCACGCAAAGTGCCGAGCACCGCCTGTGGGCTGGAAGCCAACAATTTACGCAAAATCAATGCTGTCAAATGTTTGTGCTGTTTCGGCAAAGCGTAAATCGTCTCTTTATGTAGAAAATCGGAAATCGCCTCATAAAGTTGTTGTTCCGCATCACTCGGCATAAATTCCTGAGTGATGGTTTTCCGCTCCGTATAACGCACATATTCCAACACATTTTTCCGCAACGTCCGCTTAATAAACTTCGCCATTCGGCTTTTCAGCTCGCTTAAGTTCCCTTTTCGCACAAACTCTTTTTGGAAGAATTTTTTATCGCCGAATAAATGCTCATCTAATAATGTTGATAAGCCATAAAGCTCCATCAATGAATTTTGCAATGGCGTTGCCGTCAGCAACAATTTCCGCTTGCCGCCAAAGGCTTGACGCATTGCCTTACCCATTTTGTTATCGATTTTGTAGGCGTTACGCATTTTGTGTGCTTCATCAATCACCACCAAATCCCAATCAAATTGCTTAAAGGTCGCCATCTCTTTGGTAGCATATTGGTGCGAAACGATCATCACTTGTTGTTCTAGATGGTTTTTGCAAAAATGAAGCAATTTTGAACCGCTCTTTTGCCGCATTTCTGCCATCACCACCGTTTTATCAACGACCAATGTCGGCAAATTAAATTTCTCGGCAAGTTCATTTGCCCACTGTTTCCGTAAAATCGCAGGGCACACAATTAGCAGTTTGCGTTTCCGCTCTGCCCACATTTGGCAAATTACTAAGCCCGCTTCAATGGTTTTTCCTAAGCCAACTTCATCAGCAAGTAAAACACCTTCTTGTAGCGGATTTTTAAGTGCAAACAATGCCGCATCAATTTGATGCGGATTCAGATCGACTTTCGCATCAAATAACGATTGCGACAAACGGTTCTCATCGGTGCGGCGGCAACTAATTTCATTGGCGAAATAACGGGCATGATAAGGTGTGATATTCATCATTGCATCTTCTCAAACATTTGCTGTAAATAATTGTTTTCCATAAACAAAATGTGTCGTTCGGCAAGCTCTTCTGCGGTTAATTCCATATTAACCCAATCTTTCAATTTGGTAATCGACAAAATAAAACTATTTAGCACCAAATTCGGATCCGCTATTTTGGTTTCTAATTCTTTCACTTCTTTATAGAGACCTAATTTTGGATCGTGTAAGTCCATCCTAATAATGCTTTTCGGATCAACAAAGTTCAGCCATTGCTTACCGTTTGCGTGATCCACCACCCACAGTAAAAAGTCAGGATAAAAATTGCCTGCTAAGGCAAAACCTAAGCCCTTGTCTTTACGAGCGGCATTGCGCATTAAATAAAGCGATTTACCGCTAAGCCATGTCGCCAATTCACCTGATTTTTCGGCAATCATTAAATCATGGATAAATTTCACTTCACTTTCTGCGTCAAATGGTAACGGGGAAATCTTTATCGGCAAACCTGTTGATTTATCAAAGGAAATAAGAGGATAAAACAAATGGCTATTAAAACAAATCGCCTTAAATTCGGCCAGTGGGGATTGCCAATTCATCGCCTGCTCAATTTTCTTATCTCGAATTAAATCAGCCAATTCTTCGATTTTTTTAACCGCTTGTTCACGCTCATAAGGAACATTTTCTTCCTCACAAAACAACATTTTGTATTCGTCAAAGAATGAACCGTTTTCTTCGGTCACAATCGTTGTTTCCATAAATTGCTGTTCATAGGCGGCTTTCAAACGGCGGTAAAATTGGTCGGTATATTCTTTCAACAGCTGGAGCAAAATATCCTGTTGCGTTTGAACATCGGCAAAACAACGAATCTCCATCGCTGAATCTGGCACATAGAGCAAATACCAATCATCTCGACTCTCGACAAATTTACGCAATCCATCACGGCTAACACGCAAATTTGACCAAGTGCGTTCCATCTTGTATTGCTGTAATGCTAAATAAAGTTTGTCCCAATCGAATAAGGCAAAAATTTCTCGCTTAAATTTATTGCTTTGGCGCTCATCATTATCGCTTTGACGAATCGTTTTAGAACTTAATGCTTCCAATCTTGGATACAGATCCAACACGGCTAAAATCGGCTTAATTTTACCTTGGGCAAATTTAGGCAGTTCATAAAGCTGTACCATTTCTTGGCGTTTAAATCCCATTTTTTGGTTGTCTTTATAGCCATCTTTTAATCGTAAGGTTTTCAACGCAACATTAGTAGGCAGCTTTTTCTGCACAGGAAAATCTAACTGCAATACTTCATCAGGCGATTGAATACCTTCGTCTTGCAAGTATTCGCGGAATTTCGCCATATAATCGGCTTTAATACCGAAAATATTGAGCGTTTCTAATTTATCTAACCCTAAACCTTTGGGCATTTCGTTTATAGGTGTTCTTCGTAGTGAAAAATTACGTCCTTTCAAACGTACGCCACGTCCAAAAAGTTGAATAATTTGCGAACCTTCTCCTCTCCCCATATTCAGCAAGCCCATCGTCGAAACTCGCCAGCTAGACCAACCTTCGGTAAATTTTCGAGAACCAATCAGTAAATTAAGTGTTGAACTGTCTTGATTGATCGTGCCAAACAAGCCGTCTGAAAATTCGCCTTGTTCAACCGATACGTTCTCTAATTCCACCGCACTTTTAAGCAATTCACTGCTGTCGCCTACGTTAATCAATGCAAAATAATCGTTATTGCCCACTTTTAGCGCCACTTCGCCTGAGGCTTTTTTAATATTATGCAAATAGAGATGCGAGGCACTTTCCGTATTAAATAAGGTTTTCAGAATATCGCTATAAAGGGCATTTAAATCACCTTTAAAATTTGCTAGCGGCAAAAAACGATGGCGGAAGATCGCATTGCCTTTGCTATCCAGTAACAGTGGTTCATCACACAGCAAATCGTTTAACCACGCTAAAATTTGCGAACGATTTTTGCCATTTAAAAAATAGGCTAACTGTTCTACGACTGCCCAAATATCACTATTTTCAGCATTTACCGTATTACCCACAAATACCCACAGCGGTTTATGCAGATTGTAAGCGGTCAGTTTTTCCTGATTTTTTGCAAATAAATAAAGTTGCTGATAAAAAGAAAGCAAGCTTGCCAAAAAGTACTTACGGTCATTATCGGCAACACCGTAATCTTCCGCTTTCATATTTAAAATGGAAAACTCTTTGCCATAGCCATCGGCATAGAAAAATTTGTAAGAATAGTCAAACAGCACGCATTTAGCATAAGTTTCAAATACCGCTTTTTGTTTGGCTTCTTGTTTATCCACAAAGCTAGTCGGAATTTTTTGTACGTCTGTTTTCTTGCTTATACCATTTGCTTTACCGATCTTTTTCTGAACATCAAACAAACAGTCTTTCACCGTTTTGCCGTCTTTCACTGCTTGCCCAAACGTTGCCGAATATTCAAACGCAAAACCATCACCAATCAATTTTTGACGGCGAGCAAACCATTGTTCGCCCGAAGATCCACGATGTCCTTCATCCACCAGCACTAATTTGTTTAAATCCAAAAAGCGATCGACTGCCACTGTTAGCTCACCATCTTTATCTGCCAGTTTGTTAATATCCATAATCTGAATATCGTTAAACAAGCCTGTTCCTTGAAAGGGCTTATTTTTATCAAAAAGACTTGCTGGCAAGTTTGAAGCGGTAAATTCCGCTAAATGTTGCTCTGAAAGTCCTTCATTAGGCGTAATCACAAACACCGTTAAGTCTTTGTTTTTTTGATAATGCTGATATTGCAAAATATTGACGTGCATCAACAACGTTTTACCGCTACCAGTGGCATTCCAAAACGCCAATTTGTTTAAATCGCTTAATTCATATAAATCAAAATCAGGAAAAGCATTATCGTTTTCTTTGAGTAAAACCAGCTGTTCATTTAATTGATTTAACAGTTCATTTGGACGGTTAAAATAAAAATCCAAATAAATTTCGGTAAACAACAAAGAAAGATATTGGAAGTATTTCAGTTTTAAAATATGTCCTTCAGCGTTATTACGATGCTCAGTAATTTGTTGCCAATGTTTGACGATATTTAAATCATAACGGCGTAAATCGTTTTCCGAAATCAAATCGCTTTGAAATAACCGCCCGCTTGTAAGTTCGTGAAAAAATTTTGTTTGCCCGTCGTTATCAATGCCTTCAAAGCGATCATCACCCAAGCGTTGCTTGAATTTTTCTAAATTGTCTTGATTAAACAGCGACAACAAATAGCGGTTTAGAATTAAGTTATCATGGAAAGTGCGTTTCATTTTTTGTCCTTTTGACATTGTTTTAAATCTCCCCCAGCCCCTCTTTAGTAAAGAGGGGTTAGGGGAGATTTGTTACCCAAACATTCTGCTCAAAAACTCTGCTTCAATCGACCGCACTTTAAGCGTTTTCACGCTATCATCGCTGTCAGTGAACACGGTTGGCATATTATGGTCGCCGTTGATATAAACCACATCAAATTCGCTGTCTTGTGGGTTAATATCTCGGCTGTCCAAATAGCGGTTGAGTTTGTCGTAATCATATTTTTCACAATCACGCCAGATTACTAACGTTTTTTCACCGCTCGTATTTGTGCCTTGCACCGTGACTAAGCCATTTTCACGCTTATCGTTGATTTCACTGACCCGCAAGCCAATCAAATAGTTAAAGGTTTCCACCAAATCAATGCTTTTCGCTTCATACGCACCCGCAGAAGTGGTGGCGATATTAAGTTGATAATCAAACGGTTTAGTAAAATGTTGCGTGTTAAGCAGTGAATCACGACTTTCTACGTCTAACATATAGTGCAATAAATAATCGTTCTGTAACGCCTCGTTTTGGGCGAATAAATCGCTAGCCGGTTGTTTTAACTCTAGGTTGTTGAGTGTATCTTCGTAGCTTTCCAGTTTTAGTACTTTGACGATTTGAGACACACCACCAAATGCCCCATTGTCCGATTGCGGTTTACCGTCTTTCCACTCTTTTGCAAAAATCACTTTTTGCACGCGTGGTTTTAGTACGCTGTCAAAATACTCACCTTGTTCCACAAGAATATATTTGCGGTTGCCATTATCTTCTCGGTTAAGATTGATTACGGCGTGGGCGGTTGTGCCAGTTCCTGCGAAGTAATCCAATATTAAGCCATTATCTTTTAAACCAATTTGCAATGCTTTTTTAATTAAATTTACAGGTTTAGGAAAAGAAAATTCTTTAAATCCTAAATCACCTAATACTATTGTACCTTGTTCATTAATTACATCATTTTCATACCAAATAGATTTCGCTTTTATTGTACCTTTTCTTGCTTTTTCATATATGTTCCAACCGCCATCTTTTTTAGCTTTGGCTAATACAACAGAAAAATTATCTTGGTTTATTGCCATATTTAATTTATCAATTCCCCAACGCCAACAAGAATACTCTCCCGAGCTATTCAAAGGATAAATTTCCACATTAAATTCATCATTTTTTTCTAATGAAATTAAAGCATACCCTTCACTATTTACACTATTAGGATTTACATAAATCGGGTAGTACAAGTTAGGTCTGTTATGTTTGCCAAATTTAGGGTTTCTATTTCTTAATTCCCATAATTCATAATGTCCTAAATTATCCTTTAGAGCATTTTTATCTATCTCTTTCTCCAATTCAAAAATCTCAAATTCTTTTCCAACTCCATAACAGAAAAGGTATTCATGAGTTTTTGCTATAGATTGATAAGTTTGTCCACGTTTATTTGATTGGATAACAATCTGTGCTTGTAAGTTTTCTTCTTTAAATTCATCATTTAAGCAATGTCTTATGCCCATCATTTCATTATCATCAATACTAGCAAAAAACACTGCCTCGTTATTCATCAGATACTTAGATAAATTTAATCTACTTTCAAAAAAAGATAGCCAACTAGAGTGTTTATATTGGTCTTTATAAATAAACCCATCATTCCCCGTGTTATACGGAGGATCAATATAAATACATTTCACCTGTTCTTTATATCTTTCCTGCAATAAATTAAGTGCTTGGAAATTATCAGAATGAATGAGCAATCCGTTAGTTTTATCGTCTAAATGTTCTATTTCTCTCAATACATCAGCTTGGAATGTCGGTTCAAATAAAGCGGTATCTACCACCAAGTGCGGATAGTTTTTGCAAAGTTCTGCCGCATTGAGACCGCTTGTATTGACATTAAACAAGGCTTGCCATTGGGCGGTTTGTTTTGGATTATCTAATGCAGCTTGCACTTGAGCTTCGTTTAAATGATCGAGCGTAATCAAATAATGGCAGCCTGCCACAAATTTCTTTTTCAGCCACAATTTCTTTTGGAAATTTTCTAATTGAGCAAGAAAGGCGATAATTTCTTTTGCTACTGTTTTTAGCGTTTTAATCGTCTGGAGATTTTGCTCAATATGTGAAAAATCGGTGCTGTCTTGAATATTGTCCAAGTTCATCACTTCATTTTTAATATAAAAATCCAACTCTTGATTTAAAAATTTACCGAGGTTTTTGTGAATAAAATAATCAGCGGTGTTTTTAGCGGTGTAGTCGGTGAGATATTTTTCAAGCAGCGTACGATTTTTATTTTTCTCCGTTGGCATTGCGTTGAAAATGCCTTGAAATTCATCAGGAATTGCAAAGTTTTGGATTTTTTCCACCGCTTGCGTGATGTAATCTGATTGTTTTTCTTTTTTGCTCACCACTTTGTATTCAAAACGAAGAGTAAGTAAATCGCCTTGGATATCAAACGGTAAAATATCCGTTTGGATTTCATCCCCATTTTCATCCATTTCGGTTTTAATTTGAGGTTCAATTAAGGCAAATACTCGAGCTTGGTCATTGTCTTTGCGATTATCTTTTGCAGTATCCGCCTCCACTAGACGGAATTGTACTTTTTTGCCGTTTTCTAATGTGAAAGCATAATTACTGAAACTTTCGCCTGATTTGGTGTAGTACTGGTCTTTATTTGCCCAGTGCAACATCACTTCTTCGCCAGCATAGGGGATGGCGTAAGTGTCGCCTTTATAGCGGCGTTGGCTGATAAAATCGCCATTGTCGTAATAGCGGGAAAAGAAGGTGAAAAGGTGGTTATAAACGGCAGTTTCTTGCTCAGGTTTATCGTCAAGTGCAGTTTGAATTTTTTGCGGAAGTGTGGTTTCTAGAAAAGCGGCAATCTCCGTTGCACGAGAATTGAGGATGCGATAGATCCCGAAATCTAATTCCGGTTGATTGATTTGAAAAATTTCCTTGAGTTTAGATATAAGTTGTGCAAGGTGAGGTGAGGCATATTTTTGTCCTTTTAAAATCTATCTGTCAAGTTATTTCTGATGAAATTAGGTGTTTTTTCTTGTGAAATCAATAGGTTATGTATCCATAAAAAAGCGGTCTCATTTCGCAAAAAATTTGCAAAATTAAACCGCTTGTAGGGTATGTGAACCAAGAATTCACGCACAGAAATTATTTAACTTGCGTGCGTGGAATGTTATTCCACACACCCTACCGATTAAATCGAACGTTTAACCTCAACCACTTCGAATACCTCGATTTGGTCGCCGACTTTTACATCGTTATAGTTTTTCACGCCGATACCGCATTCCATACCGTTACGAACTTCAGATACATCGTCTTTGAAACGGCGAAGAGATTCTAATTCCCCTTCAAAGATAACGACGTTGTCACGTAATACGCGAATTGGATTGTTACGTTTCACTACACCCTCGGTTACCATACAACCTGCGATTGCACCAAATTTCGGATGACGGAAGACATCACGTACTTCAGCCAAGCCAATAATTTCTTGCTTGAATTCAGGTTGAAGCATACCGCTCATCGCGGCTTTAATTTCGTTGAGCAATTCATAAATGATTGAATAGTAACGTAAATCGATGTTTTCGTTTTCAATCACACGACGTGCTGTTGCATCGGCACGCACGTTAAAGCCAACGATAATTGCATTTGATGCTGCCGCTAAGGTTGCATCGGTTTCAGTAATACCACCTACACCTGAACCTACCACTTTCACGCGAACCTCTTCGGTTGAAAGCTCATTTAATGCTTGAACAATCGCTTCTACCGAGCCTTGTACGTCTGCTTTCACGATGACGTTCAATTCTGAAACATCGCCTTCCGTCATATTGCTAAACATATTTTCAAGTTTCGCTTTTTGCTGACGAGCCAATTTCACTTCACGGAATTTACCTTGACGATATAACGCTACTTCACGTGCTTTTTTCTCATCACGTACAACGGTTGCTTCATCCCCCGCAGCTGGTACGCCTGAAAGACCTAACACCTCAACTGGTAATGATGGACCTGCTTCATCCACTTCTTTACCGTTTTCATCACGCATCGCACGCACACGACCATATTCAAAACCGCAAAGTACGATGTCGCCTTTGTGTAAGGTACCCGATTGAACCAAGATAGTTGCCACAGGGCCACGACCTTTGTCTAAGTAAGATTCGATCACCACACCGCTTGCCATACCGTCTTTCACGGCAGTTAATTCAAGCACTTCTGATTGCAACACGATAGCATCTAATAATTCATCAATACCCGTTCCTTTTTTCGCAGAAACTGGTACGAATTGCACATCGCCACCGAATTTTTCAGAAATTACTTCATATTGGAGTAATTCTTGTTCTACGCGGTCTGGATTTGCTTCTGGTTTATCGATTTTGTTCACCGCAACCACTAAAGGTGCACCCGCCGCTTTCGCGTGTTGGATCGCTTCGATAGTTTGTGGCATCACGCCATCATCCGCAGCCACTACAAGAACAACGATGTCTGTTGCTTTTGCACCACGTGCACGCATTGAGGTAAACGCTGCGTGTCCTGGAGTATCTAAGAAGGTAATCATCTTACCGTCGTTGGTTTCGACGTGGTATGCACCGATGTGCTGAGTAATACCACCCGCTTCACCTGCTGCCACTTTCGCTTTACGGATGTAGTCAAGTAGTGATGTTTTACCGTGGTCTACGTGTCCCATAATGGTCACCACTGGTGCACGTGTGACTAATTCTGCATCGGTATCGCGGTCGCTCATTACCGCTTCTTCTAATTCATTTTCTTTACGAAGAATCACTTTGTGCCCCATTTCTTCCGCCACTAATTGTGCGGTTTCTTGGTCGATCACTTGGTTAATGGTTACCATCTCACCCATTTTCATTAAGGTTTTGATGATTTCTGTTGCTTTCACTGCCATTTTGTTAGCGAGTTCTGCAACGGTAATGGTTTCACCGATCACAACATCCGCTTTCACCACTTGAGCAGGTTTAGTAAAGGCTTGTTGCAACGAGGCACCTTTTTTGCCTTTGCCCTTACCTTTTTGATCACGTTGGTTGCGGCGATCTGCACTGCGTTCATTTTTGTCATCTTCACGACCTTTTTTCGCTTTCGCTACGCCATTTTTACCACCACGACGATTACCACCTTCACTACGGCGGTCGTTATCACGCTCTGCATCACGTGCATAGCTTGAAGTAAAGCGTTCATCTTCGAAGTCGTCGTTATTGTTATCGCCCGCTTCTTCACGTTCAATTTCTGCTAAACGGCGTGCGTTTTCTGCCGCACGTTTTGCATCCATTTCTGCTTTCTGACGAGCTAACTCTTCTTGCTTACGACGAAGCTCAGCTTCTTCCTTTTTCTTCGCTTCTTTTTCAGGATCAACCGCTTTCTCTTGTTTTGGTGTTTCCACTTTTGGTTGAGCTGGTTTTGCCACTTTATTTGGCATTACAGGTGCAGCAGGTTTCTTCGCGGCTCTAGCTTCTTCGGCTTTTTTCGCCTCTTCGGCTGCTTTTGCATCGGCTTCAGCTTTCGCTTTTTCCTCTGCCTCACGAGCTGCTTTCTCTG
>NZ_CALIFA010000032.1:0-4364 GCF_938021905.1 Pseudohaemophilus parahaemolyticus | reverse complement strand
TCAATTTAATTTGGGCGTGATGTATGATGATGGACGAGGCGTCAAACAAGATGATGTTGAAGCGGTGAAATGGTTTCGCAAAGCGGCGGAGCAGGGGGATGCATCGGCTCAATTTAATTTGGGCTTGATGTATGCTAATGGACAAGGCATCAAACAAGATGATGTTGAAGCGGTGAAATGGTTTCGCCAAGCCGCGGAGCAGGGGGATGCATCGGCTCAATTTAATTTGGGCGTGATGTATGATGATGGACGAGGCGTCAAACAAGATGATTTTGAAGCGGTGAAATGGTATCGCCAAGCCGCGGAGCAGGGACAGGCAAAGGCTCAATTTAATTTAGGCGTGATGTATGAAGGCGGGCATGACGTAAAACAAGATGATGTTGAAGCGGTGAAATGGTATCGCCAAGCCGCGGAGCAGGGACAGGCAAATGCTCAGGCTAATTTAGGTTCGGCTTATAGTGCAGGGCGTGGCGTAAGACAAGATGATACCGAAGCCGTGAAGTGGTTTAAGAAAGCAGCAGAAAATGGTAGTGCTGATGGGCAGCTTAAATTAGGTATATCGTATCTTATTGGACGAGGTATTCAGAAAGATAGAACACTCGCCAAAGAATGGTTTGGTAAGGCTTGTGATAATAGTAATCAAAATGGTTGCAAATATTATGGCAAGCTAAATAGAGGAGAGTTGTAATGAAAAATTGGCAATTTCAACTTGTAAGTGGGATTGCCGTTTTATTTTGTTTGCTTTACTTTAACGCGGTGATGCATTATGGTGCAGATAAAACATTATTGGATAAAACGGTGATTGTTTTAACTTTTCTGGGAACACTTGCAGGAATTTTAGCGGCTATATCTGTTATCTATGCTTTTATTTCATACAAGGATTTTAAAGAAAATATTAATGAAGCAGAAAATAATCTACAAAATTTAAGAGAAGAGCATAAAAATATAAAAGGAGAGATAGTTAAGGTTTTATCAAGTGTAGAAATAAAAGAGGGTAAACTTGAAAGTATATTGAAAGATTACTCACATAAAGAAAAGATGTTTAATTTGCTTTCTCGATATGTTCTAAATGAAAGTATCAAGGAAAATGAAATAGAGTGGATCAGCCTAGCAATAAATACAAAAGATTTAGATATGGGATATAGGCTTTATTCTATTTTAGCTAAGTTTAAACAAGAAGATGATGAAATCCGTATTAATGAAGCCATATTTGGGAACGAGAAATTTAATGAAGAGATTATTGAATTAGGGATTAAAGCCATACCTTACTATGCGATGCTTGCCAAACTAGAGCCTAACGCAGAGCAAAGCTATCGCGATCATATTCGCTATATCATAAAACATTTTATAGAAAGCAAAAATTTATCTAATGAAATTATTGAGCGAGTGAGACAGATTATTCTTGATGTGGTAAGAGAAGATGAATTTTATCTTTTTAATTTTGGTATGGATAATGATTTAATTGAGATTATTGCAAAAATAAATGAAATTTTTAAAATTTCATATCAAGACTTACAAAGTTACGAGTTAATCAATCCATATAATTATCGTGGTAAAAGAATAAGTAATATATTTAAATCTTAATAAGGAAAACAAATGAAACTCACAAAAACACTTTTAACCTCCGCACTTTTAGGTGCTTCTCTCTTTTCTTTTCACTCCACCGCTTGGGCGGATACGCCGGAACAGCAATTCCAACAAGGTCTTGAAGCTACAAAAAGGGGTGATTATCAAACCGCCTTTAAACTTTGGTTACCTCTGGCAGAGCAGGGAGATGCACAGGCTCAATTTAATTTGGGCTTGATGTATGATAAGGGGCAAGGCGTCAAACAAGATGATGTTGAAGCGGTGAAGTGGTATCGCAAAGCCGCGGAGCAAGGACTTGCACAGGCTCAATTAAATTTGGGTAATATGTATCGAACCGGAGAAGGCGTCAAACAAGATGATGTTGAATCGGTGAAATGGTATCGCAAAGCGGCGGAGCAAGGACTTGCACTGGCTCAATTAAATTTGGGCGTAATGTATAATAAGGGGCAAGGTGTAAAACAAGATTATTTTGAAGCGGTAAAATGGTATAAAAAATCTGCTGAACAAGGTGTGGCTTTAGCACAGTATGAGTTGGCTGGTATGTATATTACAGGCTGGGGAGTAAAACAAGATTTTGCGGAAGCTTTTAAATGGTTAGAAAAAGCAGCGAATCAAGAAAATGTTGAAGCTCAATATCAATTGGGTTTAATGTATCATAATGGTTTTGGGGTTAAACAAAATGATGCTCAATCTATAAAATGGTTTAAGAAAGCAGGAGATAGCGGGCATTTAGCTGCACAAAAACAGTTAGGTGCTATCTATTTTTCTGGAGACATTGTTAAGAAAGATGAGAAAGAGGGGGTGAAATGGTATCAAAAAGCAGCAGAGCAAAATGATGGCGATGCTCAAATGATTCTTGGGTATTCTTATGCAGGTGGTCTTGGTGTAAAACAAAATCTTGCTACGGCTAAAAAATGGTTTGGTATGGCTTGTGATAATAAAATCCAAGAAGGTTGTGATACGTATCGTGAATTAAATCAGGGAGCAAAATAATGAAGAAAAAATTAACCTTAGCCTTTTTATTATTGGCGGCGATTGGTGGCGGAGCGGTGTATTTTACCCAATATTACCCAGAACAGGCAGAAATTCGGAAGTTAGAACGTTTATTAGAGCGTAAACAGCATTATGACGATATAAAGGCAAGCGAGGAATTAGAAAACTTTCCTGCTGAGCGTTTGCGTGTGTTAGCAGAAAAAGGTTATCCAGCTGCACAATTTCAGTTAGCTGAAATCTATGAAAGTAATGATCAAAAAGAATTTGCTAAAAAATGGTATGAGAAAGCGGCTGCACAAAATTATGCTGAGGCTTATTATCAATTATCCAATTTAGATGAGCAAATAAAAGATGAATACCTTGAAAAAGCTATTCAATTAGGAAGTTATAATGCGAAAAATTTCCAAGCACTCCGCTTGGTTTTTAAAGGAGATAAGTTAAGTGCAATAATGTTATTGACCCAAAATGCTGAAGCAGGATTTCCAGATTCTCAAGCAAATTTGGGAAGTGCTTATTTTTATGGTGATGGTGTACAACAAGATTGGCAGAAAGCATTTTATTGGTATAGTGAAGCTTACAAAAATATCAAAATAAATAACACATCGGATGTGCTATTTATAGTATTTGGAGGTGGAGATATTAATATTTACCAAAATTTAGCTACGCTTTATTTATTAGGTTTGGGTACACCAAAGAATGAAAAAATAGTTGAAGAATTGTTGGATAGATGTAACGAATATTTGACTTGCAAAGATAAAAAAATTACGGATATTACCGGTTTAAAACTGAATGTTCTTAGTCGTGATGATTTGCCAAAACAGCCCGATCTTCAAGAAAAAATTGAAGTAATTAAAGAAGAGTTGGTATTAAGTAAAGATCCGAACGTGTTAATCAAGCTAGGCAAGTTGGAAAAAGATAAAGCCAAAGCGAAAACATATTTTGGTGATGCCTGCGATTTACGCAGCCAAGAAGGGTGTGATAAATATCGAGAGTTAAACGAAAAAGAACAAGAGAAATAATTGCCCAAGCGGTCAAATTCCTCCCACTATTTGCAACACGTGAGAAGAAATTGACCGCTTGTTTTTTCTTAAAAAGAAGCGTACACTTCATTCAATTTTTAGTCGGGGTGCCGAAAGGCTGAGATGATACCCGTGAACCTGAAACAGTTAGCACTGACGTAGGAAACTAATATGCCAAGTCTATTCTTATCAATCACGATCTTATCGTTTTTACCTTCCCCGATTTCCATCACTACTTTCACCCACTAGCTTGTGGGCGTTTGTGTTTGTTACACGCACAGAATAGGGAAATTGTCATGAAATCCATCTATCTCTCCAAAATCCGTGAGCAGAATCCGCTCATTCATAACATCACCAACATTGTAGCAGCGAATTTTAGTGCTAATGGCTTGTTGGCATTGGGGGCTTCGCCATTGATGTCGGCGAATGTCGAAGAAATGCAGGAAGTACCGAAAATCAGTCAAGCGTTGGTCATTAATATCGGCACGCTGATTGGCAAGGAGCGAGAGGCAATGTTGTTGGCGGGTAAAACCGCAAATGCGGTTGGGATTCCTGTGGTGTTAGATCCTGTGGGTGTGGGGGCAACCAGTTATCGTCGTGAGACCATTCGTGAGCTGTTAGCCGAGGTAAAATTTGCTCTGATTCGGGGCAATGCGGGCGAACTGGCTGCGATTGCAGGAGAAGCATGGCAAGCAAAAGGTGTGGATGCAGGGCAGGGCGAAGTGGATTTAAAAGCCGTTGCCGAGAAAGTGGCTCAACGCTATG
>NZ_CALIFA010000031.1:0-2861 GCF_938021905.1 Pseudohaemophilus parahaemolyticus | reverse complement strand
AAACAGCTTTAGTCTTCCATTCGTTTCGGGGCGGGTTGGTCGTTGTAGGCTTTGCTTCATTGATGAACTTTCCCTCACGCTCTGTTAAAGCTGTTTTAAATAACGCCTCCGTAGAGGCATTGGTTAGTGAATCATCTCTACAAATTCTTCTGCGTAGTAGGCTAATAAGCCTTCTTTTTCTGCATCAGCAAGGTAAGTTGCGAACTTATTAAAGTTTTTACTGATATTCATGTAAGTGATGTTGCTCATGTTGTAAGCACTGAATAGGTCATTTAAGCTAAAGCCTGTTTCTTGTTGCACTCTTGCATCTAAGGCGTTTAATTCGGCTTCTGGCATTGGTTGTGCGTGTTGGTATTGGGTCATTCCTGCGATGATTGCATCTGCTAAGGTAGTCATTTTGTTTTCTCCGTGTTTCGTTTTGATGGCCGTATATTATCTAAAAGATAAAACCAGATCAATATAAATTTTACTTAAAAGATAATAAATATTTATCTTTTTTGTTATCTATTTGATTATTAAGGAAATAAATTTTAAGCGAGGTGGTTTAAGTGGTGGTTTTTTGAGCTATGAAAAATATTTTTGCGATCTGGCTCGAAAATTTTTGAAGAGGTTTTAGACAAAAAATAAGAATTGATTAATATGTAAGGAAAAGGAGACAGTTATGAAAGTATCAAAAGACGAAGTGTTAATCGAATTGAGCAATTTAATTGGAAAGGATATAGCTATACTGCTGTTGCTATCACAAGCACTTGAGGACGGCTATGGGGAGTTGATAGCAATAGCACACCAAGATATAGAGATTGAGGAATAGTGGGTAAAATAAAACCGCCACAGGGCGGTTTGACTAGATATGTTGAGGCAGAACAGTGATTTCAGCTTCAAAAATCTGTTGGTCAAAGAAGATTTGACGTTGCCAAATGAGAGCTTGTGAAAGCTGGCGAAATACAAATCGTTCAGGAGCTATTTTCTGTAAAATTAGTTCAAACTGTGAGTAAGTTTTATCCAAGTTTTTAAGAGCTTGAATAGGGTGTCTTGATGTTTTCTTGTTCCAAACAATTTCTTGATGATATAAACGATTACGAAAACGCATTACTAATTTTAATGTGTTATATAGATCTTTGAAATTTCTAAATCTACGATTAAAAATAGGCTTTAATGTCTGTTGCCAATAGATAGCATAAGGATTTCTTTTGAGATCGTAATCAAACAAATTAATCCAAAAACCAAAAGTAATGCGTGAGATAATATCGTTTTCATCGTAATGCTTACCGCATTCGTTGATCGCCTTTTTAAGCTGTCGTTTTGATTCTACTGTCAATGGTGCATTATTATCTTGTGCTAAATAATGGAAAAATTGATATAGGTCATTATTTGGTGCTGTCTGGCGAAGTAATTCACTAATTTCATTTCGTAATGCAACTTCAATCTCTTGGATTAAAGAAAAATAAATCCCTGTGCGATGCTGTAATGCCGTATAGATTGCAATCGCTTCTTTCTGCTTGGTTGTATCGCTTTGGTAAAAACAATCTAAGTAGGTACTTAGGCGACTTACTGAAATGCTAGTAATTTGTCTAGATAGCATATTTATTCTTTACTTAAAAATAGTTTAGTGTAATAATAATTGCACTGGTAATGAGCCCGAAGTCCCAGACGTAGGAGCTGGGGTGCTTTGTAAAGTGTGAGAATCGCTTGTTTGCGGTTCGGGGAAGGTAGGTTTAAAAAACCTACCTTTTTCTTTATCTACACTGTTCTTCCAGCCACTTCTTAAATGTTTCTTTTTTCCAGCGTGCCTTTCCTAAAATATAAATATCTGGTTTAGGGAAAGTAATGTGTTTTTCTAATTCTGAATTGACTAATTCAATATAGGGATCAAACATTTTGGCTGAATGTATTACCGCACCTAATCCACCATTTGTTCGCACATAATGGTTTGGTAAACCAACTAATGTCTTAAACTCGTTCGCTGTAATGCCTAAACGCTGAATAATATCGTTGGCAGAAAGTAAATCAGCACTGCCTTTCATTATATCGCTCACAACTTTGTCTTTCGGTGTTGAGGCTAATTGTGCTTCAACAATCGCTGATTTCACATCTTTAAATTCTGTCATATTAAAATCCTCCATTCATTTTGCTGATTAATGTTTTCTCCGTTAACTCCGATGTTCAGACGCTACAAATCCAACACTAAGCTCTCTTTCGCAATGCCTGCCATATAGTGCATTTTGCGGATGTTTTCTTGGTAAAGGTTGATTGGCTCGTGGTTTTCATTCACGGAATAGAGCGTAAGTCTACCGCCTTGTTCGTAGGCGTAGATTTTAACCATCACTTGGTCTTCATCAGTAACGACAAGCACTTCATCCCCATTTTTGATTTCGTGATTTGGTTCAATAATCACGTATTCACCGTGCTTAATGCGTGGGGTCATCGAATCGCCCTGGCATTTTAGGGCATACACATCTTCATCACGGCTCGGCCACCAGATGTAGCCATCGCCTTCTCCTACGGGGTATTCTAAATCGACCCAATGCCCTTCAGCACCTAATTGGGCATACCCGCGAATAGGTACACGGTTCACGGGTACGGAACGCATTTTCAGGAAGTTCACGCCTTTCGGGTTTTGGCTGAGGTCGTCATAAAGCAAACGGTCTGCAGTCACGAGGAATAATTGCTCAAGCGTGCTTAAAAAGAGTTTTTCATTTTCCACGTTGTCGGAGTTTAGTAGCTCTAACAAGCGGCTTTCTTCAATCTCGGTTCGCTCCGCTAAAAGTGGGAGTGAGATGCCTTTTTTACGCATTAAGAATTTGATGTTATCCAGCAGGTGGACAGGCTGTTTCTCTTCAATGGCTTGATGCTGTTGATCT
>NZ_CALIFA010000030.1:0-89009 GCF_938021905.1 Pseudohaemophilus parahaemolyticus | reverse complement strand
TATTTTGTTTATTTTTATTCTGGTTTATATTTTACTACACCAAAATTACACCAAGTGAGGGAATAAAATGGCAACAATAATTAAACGTGGGGATAAGTGGCGGGGGCAAATCAATAAAAAAGGTATTCGCAAAAATGCTACCTTTGCTACTAAAACCGAAGCAAGTAAATGGGCTTTATTTATTGAGTATTGAGAGTCAGATTGATGCGGGGGAATATTCGCCCGTTCCGAAAATGACATTTGCTGAATTGATTGATAAGTATGTCGACGAGGTAACACCAAGTAAAGGTGGGGCAAGGTCTGAAGCGTTGCGGTTAAATCGGATTGCAAAAACACCTTTGGGAAGAGTGCCTCTAGAAGAGTTGAGTAAAGCGGACTTTGAAAAATGGCAGGAACAGCGTTTGACCGAAGTGTCGGTATTAAGCGTGTTACGTGAACGGGTAAGTTTATCTGCGGTGGTTACGCAGGCAATTAAGTGGGAATTTCTGAAAAATAATCCACTTTCATTGGTGGAAAAGCCCAAAGAGCCACCTCCGCGCACAAGACGTTATTCTCAAGAAGAAATCGACCGCTTGTTGTTTGTATCTGGCTTTGATTTCGAGAACCTACCCGAAACAATGATCAGCAGGGTAGGTGCTTCTGTTCTGTTTGCGATTGAAACGGCAATGCGGGCGGGGGAAATCTGTCATTTAAAGTGGGAAGATGTGAATTTTGAGAAATCTACCGCTTTTTTGCCTAAAACGAAGAATGGGTTTGCCCGTACTATTCCGCTTTCATCAATGGTGCTGAAAATTTTGAAACATTTGGAAAGGGTGAAAAGTGAAGAAAATCCGACTGTGTTTCAGGTGAAATCAGGATCGCACGATGCTATTTTCCGTAAGATGAAAGAGTTGGCGGGCCTAGTAGAGGAGGATTTACATTTTCACGACACAAGAAGAGAGGCGTTATCTCGTTTGGCGAAAAAGGTTGATGTGATGACGCTTGTCAAAATATCAGGGCATAGAGATATTAAGATTTTGCTGAATACCTATTACGCCCCAGATATGAGTGATGTGGCAGGATTGCTGGATTAGGTGTATTTCTTGCGTTTGTGTCGGGCAAAAAAAGCCTTTATTTCCTCACTCACAAAGAGTTTTTTGGGGTCTTTATTGGTTCGGCTTTCAATATCTATGGGAGCAGGGAAACGTGGATCGGGGATAATGTTTTTGAATACGTGTCCATAAGAAAACCCCATATAATCGGCAATATCTTGAATTGTCCATAAGCCTTTTTCTACTTTTGGCTTGGTGAGCAACTTTTCCACTTCGCACAATTTAGCAAAAAGCTGGTTGTTGCTGATTGGTTGCTCATCAAGTTCTTGTTTTCTATTTGTTCCAGTTTTTCTCTCTTTTCCCACGGCACTGCGACCATGTTTGCCTTTTCAAGTACCGCCGAAATAGCTTTCATCGGCTTCAATCTCGCCTTCAAATATTTCCAAATGTGGGCTTGTTTGATAGATGAGTAAGCGTCATTGATGAAATTAATAAGCGGCTGTATTTTTGTTTACATTAACCAATTCACTGACTGTTCTTGCTGTGACACCTGCGACAAACAGTTCAATGAGTTTATTTTAATCTAAATGGGATTTTTAGTCGTTATCTAGTACAGCCCCCCTAGTTTAATTTTGTAAAGGGAAAGTAGTTTTTTGAGATGCATTTGAATTTTGCGTTTACCCATTAAGCAGGAAGAAAAAGTTTCGCAAATGAAATTCATATATGTAATTATATGATTTATAAGGTAATTTTGCCTACTGTTGTAGGGCTCTATTTTCTGATAGAATATGCCTAATTTTTCTTTTAAAAGGACATTTTTATGACACAACCATTAAGCGTGGTGATTTTAGCCGCGGGCAAAGGTACGCGTATGTATTCTGACTTACCAAAAGTATTACACCCAATTGCGGGCAAACCGATGGTAAAACACGTGATTGATACGGTAAAACAACTTGATGCACGTCAAATCAACTTAATCTACGGTCACGGTGCAGATTTATTAAAAGATCGTTTAGCTGCCGAGCCTGTGAATTGGGTTTTCCAAGCAGAACAGCTTGGCACAGGGCATGCGATGCAGCAGGCTGCCCCTTTCTTTGCAGATGATGAAAACGTTTTAATGCTTTATGGCGATGGTCCATTAATTCAAAAAGAAACATTAGAACGCCTCATTGCAGCGAAACCTGAAAATGGGATCGCATTATTGACTGTAGAATTAGACAACCCAATGGGTTACGGTCGTATTATTCGTGAAAATGGTTCTGTGGTGGCGATTGTTGAGCAAAAAGATGCGAATGCAGAACAGCTCAAAATCCAAGAAATCAACACTGGCGTAATGGTTGCAAGTGGTGCAAGTTTTAAAAAATGGTTGGGCAATTTAAATAATAACAACGCCCAAGGTGAGTATTACATTACCGATGTGATTGCGATGGCGAATGCAGAAGGCAATCAAGTGCAAGCAGTGCAAGCAACGGAATTTTTAGAAGTTGAGGGTGTAAATAACCGTCAGCAACAAGCTACTCTTGAGCGTTTTTACCAAAAAAAACAAGCTGAAAAATTGATGCTTGCAGGTGTGACTTTACTTGATCCAAATCGTTTCGATATTCGCGGAACGATTGAACACGGTAAAGATGTGACCATTGATGTGAACGTGATTTTAGAAGGCGACATTAAACTTGGCAACAATGTAAAAATCGGTGCAGGTTGCGTATTGAAAAATGTGGTGATCAGCGATAACGTTGAAATTAAACCTTATTCTGTGTTAGAATATGCGGTAGTTGGAGCTAGATCAGCGATTGGTCCATTCTCACGCTTACGCCCAGGGGCAGAATTAGCCGAAGAAGCACACGTGGGCAACTTCGTGGAAATCAAAAAAGCGATTGTGGGTAAAGGCTCAAAAGTGAATCACTTAACCTACATTGGCGATGCAGAAATTGGTAGCAATGTGAATGTAGGTGCGGGCGTGATTACTTGCAACTACGATGGAGCAAACAAATTCAAAACCGTTATTGGTGATGATGTATTCGTCGGTTCAGACAGCCAATTAGTTGCTCCTGTGGAAATTGCCAAAGGTGCAACCATTGGTGCAGGTGCGACCATTACCAAAAACGTAGGCGAAGGCGAATTAGTCATCACCCGCGTGGCACAAAAACATATTCAAGGCTGGAAACGTCCGACCAAGCAGAAATAATCCCCCAAGCGGTCGAAATTTCTATATAATTTGCAAAAATTTTTAAAGAGGAAAAATTATGGGTTTTTTAACTGGTAAACGCATTTTAATCACAGGTTTAGCAAGCAATCGTTCAATCGCATACGGTATTGCACAAGCGATGCACCGCGAAGGTGCGGAACTTGCGTTCACTTATTTAAACGATAAATTAAAAGGTCGTGTAGAAGAGTTCGCAAAAGAGTTCGGTTCAGACATCATTTTACCGATGGATGTTGCCGAAGATCAAAACATCACAGATTGTTTCGCACAATTAAGCCAACGTTGGGAAAAATTTGACGGTTTCGTTCACTCAATTGGTTTTGCACCAGCAGACCAATTAGATGGCGACTATGTGGCAGCAGCAACGCGTGAAGGTTTCCGCATTGCACACGACATTAGTGCATATAGCTTTGTAGCAATGGCACAAGCGGCTCGCCCATTTTTAAACCCTAACTCAGCGTTATTAACCCTTTCATACTTAGGTGCTGAGCGTGCAATTCCTAACTACAACGTAATGTGTTTAGCAAAAGCGTCATTAGAAGCAAGTACACGCGTAATGGCAGCAGATTTAGGTAAAGAAAGTATCCGTGTAAATGCGATTTCTGCAGGTCCAATCCGTACTTTAGCAGCTTCTGGTATTAAAGACTTCAAAAAAATGTTGTCTAATTTTGAGAAAACAGCTCCTTTACGCCGTACTGTAACGATTGAAGATGTGGGTAACTCAGCTGCATTCTTATGTTCAGACTTAGCTGGTGGTATTACTGGTGAAGTGGTTCACGTAGATGCAGGTTTTAGCATCGTGGCAATGGGTGATATTAGTGCGGAATAATTGCCTAAGTTGAACTAAAATTAACCATTTTTGCCCGCCCTTGTACAGGGTGGGCTTTTTATTAAGAGAGAATTATGTTTTCAAACAATCCCCTTTTGACTCAATTAAAACAACAAATGGAAGCTAATAAAGAATATGCGGAAGGACGCGTTAAAGCGACCGATAAATCTTACGGCTTTTTAGAATGCGAAAAAGAGAGCTTTTTTATTCCGCCTACGGAAATGAAAAAAGTGATGCACGGTGATACCGTAAAAACGGTGGTAAAACGTGAGGGTGATAAGGCTTCAGTAGAAATTGATAGCTTAATTGAACCGATATTAGAGCGCTTTATCGCTCAAGTTCGCTACAATCGCGAGGGTAAATTACAGCTTGTGGTGGATCATCCAAGCATTAAAAATATCATTTCAGCCAATACGCACAAAAGTGTAAAAGAAAAATTGGAAAATGGCGATTGGGTTGTGGCGCAACTTAAAACCCACCCATTGCGTGATGATCGCTTTTTCTTTGCTCAAGTGACGCAATTTATTTGCCACGAAAGCGATAATTTCGCCCCGTGGTGGGTAACGTTGGCTCGCCACGAACAACCGCGTGAGCCTGTGGCAACCGAGAAAAGTTATAGTTTAAATGATGAATTAACACGTCAAGATTTAACCGATCTTTATTTCACCACCATTGACAGCGAAAGTACGCAAGACATGGATGATGCTTTGTTTATCAAGCCAATTGAAGAAAATGGTACGCAAACAGGTTGGCGTTTAGTGGTGGCAATTGCCGATCCGACTGCCTATATTCCTGAAAATTCAGCGATTGAAAAAGCGGCTCGCCAACGTTGTTTTACCAACTACTTACCTGGCTTTAACATTCCAATGTTACCGCGTGAATTATCGGATGATCTTTGCTCACTTGTGCCTAATGCGAAACGCCCTGCATTAGTGGGTTATATCGAAACCGATTTAGCGGGTAATATCAGCAAAGAGGTGGAGTTTGTTTCTGCGTGGGTAGAGAGCAAAGCAAAATTGGTTTACGACCATGTTTCAGATTATTTGGAGAGCGTGGAAAATGCGTGGCAGCCTGAAAATGAACAAGTGAAACAGCAGATTGATTGGCTATATCAATTCACCCAAGCTCGCATCAACTGGCGTAAAGAAAATGCCTTGATGTTCAATGAGCAAGGCGATTATTCATTTGAGTTAAATGAAGATGGTTCTGTGCGTGAAATTCACTTAGAATTCCGCCGTATTGCTAACCAAATCATCGAAGAGTGTATGATTATAGCCAATATTTGTGCGGCACAATTCTTGGCAAATCACGCAAAAACGGGCGTATTTAACACGCACGCAGGCTTCGACCCGAAAAATATGGAAGCCGTTAGAACCTTCTTGTTAAATACTTTAACCGATGAAACCACAGCAGAAGATCAACTTTCTGAGCTTAATGATCGTTATTCGGCAGAAAAATTGGCAACATTAGAAGGCTATTGTGCAATGCAACGTGATGTGCGCGAGTTCCCTGAAAACTTCTTGGAACTACGTTTGCGTCGCTATCTCACGTTTGCTGAATTTAAAGCAGAAGTTGCTCCGCACTTTGGCTTGGGTATTAGCCATTATGCGACTTGGACTTCACCAATCCGTAAATATGGCGATATGGTAAATCACCGTTTAATTAAGCAAGTGTTGGTAGATAAAGAGGTACATGGTGTAGAGCAGAGTATTTTAGACCGCTTGCAAGAAGCACGTAAGCAAAACCGAATGGTAGAACGCGATATTGCAGATTGGCTTTACGCTCGCTACTTGCATCCAATGGTGGAACAAGCGGTTGAATTTGAGTGCGAACTTGCTGATGTTTCCCGTGGTGGTTTGCGTGCAAGAGTGATTGAAAATGGCGCCTCTATTTTTGTCCCGTTCTCAAGCCTTCACGATGAGAAAGCCGAAATGGATTTCCGCCCTGAAGAGTTAGCGATTTACATCAAAGGCGAAAAAACCTACCAAATCGGGCAGAAAGTGAAAGTAAAACTTACGGAAGTGCGTTTGGATACCCGCTCAATTGTAGGGCAAGTAGTTGAGTAATAAGTTGATTTAAAATATACAAGCGGTTGATTTTTGTAAGAGTTTTACGAAAATGAATCGCTTATTTTTTGGAGAGTATAATGGAGTTTTTTATTCAAGGTCTAATTGTTTGCTTTGGGTTGATTGTTTCCATTGGGGCACAAAATGCTTTTTTACTTAAGCAAGGCATTTTAAAACAGCACGTTTTTGCTGTTGCATTAATTTGTTTTCTAGGCGATGTGTTTTTGATGACGGTTGGTGTATTAGGGCTTGGAGAATTGATTAGTCGATTACCTGTTGTGAGCTTGCTTCTAGCTATTCTTGGAGCTGTTTTTCTTTTTACGTATGGAAGTCGATCTTTTCTAAATATATTTAAAGCAGATGGAGCTTTAACGCAGAGTAGTGAAAATATAACAAGTTTAAAACGTATCTTGATGGTTACTTTTGCGGTTACGTTTTTAAATCCGCACGTTTATATTGATACGGTAGCGATTTTAGGTGCGATTGGAGGAAAACTCGCTTTCAGCGAGAAAATTGCTTTTTTATTTGGAGCATTAAGTTGCTCATTCATTTGGTTTTTTGGGATAGGTTATGGAGCGGGATTTTTTGCCCCTTACCTTGCTAAACGCCATACTTGGCAGATGCTAGATTTTATTACGGGTGTGATAATGTTTGTGATTGCAGCAAGTCTTGTCATTTATGCTTGGCGTTTAATAATGCAACTTTAAGTAAAGTTTATCTCAAAACGTCCAAATTATTCGTTGAAATAAATGCCTATTTTTTGCTATATTATACGGCAATTTTTGGATCGCTTTGGAGCGGTCGGTGGTGCGTGAATAACAATAAATAACGGATTTCTTTTTATGTTTAAAAAATTTCTTGGATTATTTTCTAACGATTTATCAATCGATCTTGGTACAGCAAATACGTTAGTTTATGTAAAAGGACAGGGTATTGTGCTTGATGAGCCTTCTGTAGTGGCAGTGCGTCAGGATAGAATGGGATCGTTAAAAAGTATTGCTGCTGTTGGTTCAGATGCAAAATTGATGCTTGGTCGTACGCCAAAAAGTATTATGGCGATTCGTCCGATGAAAGATGGCGTAATTGCTGATTTTTTTGTAACAGAAAAAATGTTGCAGCATTTTATTAAACAGGTGCATAGCAATAACTTTATGCGTCCAAGCCCTCGTGTGTTAGTGTGTGTGCCAGCAGGTGCAACGCAGGTTGAACGCCGTGCAATTAAAGAGTCTGCAATTGGTGCAGGTGCTCGTGAAGTTTATTTAATTGAAGAGCCAATGGCTGCAGCTATTGGTGCTGGATTGCCAGTCCATGAAGCAACAGGTTCTATGGTTATTGATATTGGTGGTGGTACAACCGAAGTGGCTGTGCTTTCATTAAATGGTATTGTGTACTCAAGCTCTGTGCGCATCGGTGGCGATAAATTAGATGAAGCGATTATCGCTTATGTACGTCGTCACTTCGGTTCAGCAATTGGTGAAGCAACAGCAGAGCGCATTAAAAAAGAGATTGCCACAGCAAAAATCGAAAATGATGATGATATTGTAGAGATGGAAGTACACGGTCATAACCTTGCAGAAGGAGCTCCTCGTACGTTCACTTTAAATTCAAAACACGTGTTAGAAGCAATCGAACAGCCATTAACTGGAATTGTAGATGCAGTAAAAGCTGTGTTAGAACAATGCCCACCAGAATTAGCAGCTGACATTTTCGAACGTGGTATGGTATTAACTGGCGGTGGTGCTTTATTAAGAAATTTAGACCGCTTGTTATCAGATAGCACGGGCGTAATGGTGGTTACAGCTGAAGAGCCTCTAACTTGTGTGGCTCGTGGTGGCGGTAAAGCGTTAGATATGATCGATATGCATGGTGGCGATGTTTTCAGCCATGATGAGTAATATCGGCTAATTATTCAAAAATAGAAATGGACATCAGCTTATGTCCATTTTCTATTTAACCCCAACTCTTTTCATTTTATTAGCAACTCTATGAAGCCAATTTTTGCGAAAGCCCCCTCTTTAGGGGTTCGCCTCTTCTTTGCAATTTGTATTTCAATCACGCTGATTACATTAGATGGTCGAAGCAGTGCGATGATCCAAATTCGTAATATGCTCGAAACCGCAGTCAGTGGCTTATATTATTTTGCCAATACACCTCGCTCTGTGTTAGATGGCATCAGTGATAATTTTATTGATACTAACAAATTGCAGCTTGAGAACCGAGTGTTAAAAGAGCAACTTCGCGAGAAAAATGCCGATTTGTTGTTACTCGATCAGCTAAAAGTTGAAAACCAACGTCTGCGTTTGCTGTTAGGCTCACCATTGCGTCAAGATGAATATAAGAAAATCACTGAAGTTTTAACCTCAGAGATGGATGCTTATCGCCAGCAAGTAGTTATCAATCAAGGGCAAAAAACAGGTGCTTATGTTGGGCAGGCGGTAATTGACGAACGCGGTGTTGTGGGCCAAGTAATTTCTGTGGGCGAGAATATGAGCCGCGTGTTGCTGATTACCGATATTACTCATGCTGTGCCTGTGCAGGTATTACGTAATGATGTGCGAGGCATTGCAAATGGTACAGGGCATAATGACGAACTTGTTATCGATAATCTGCCTCGTTCGACTGATATTGTGAAAGACGATGTACTTGTTACTTCGGGCTTAGGTGGTCGCTTTCCAGAAGGTTATCCCGTAGCAATTGTAGAAAGTGTAACCAATGATACAAAAAGCCAATTTGCTCGAATTATTGCAAAACCGCTTGCTTCTTTAGACCGCTTGCGTTACTTGCTGTTACTTTGGCCAATTAACGACGAAATGCGTAAAGCCCAAGCCCTTTCTCCCCAAGAAGTGCGAGAGGTGGTTGAAGAGCGTCGTCGTAGCGTTAGCCCAATTGATCGTTTGCGTAATTTAACAAATAAGAAAGAGCAGGTTGAGGATAAGTCAGAAGAGAAACCAGAGGTTCTTGATCAAACAGATGAAGCTTCGGATAACCCTGCAGCCCAACCAGAACCTGTGCAAGACCAAGAACATCATACTGAACAGGGAGCAGAATAATGCGACAGCATCCACTTTTCCAAATTATTGTGTTGGCGTTTATTTTTGTGGTCGCCTTGATTTTAGAAATTATGCCTTGGCCTGTTGGTTTGCAAGGCTTTCGCCCTTCTTGGCTTATTCTTGTGTTGATTTATTGGGCATTGGCACTGCCTGATAAAGTCAGTGTGGGTACGGCTTTTGTAGCTGGCATCATTTGGGATTTGATTTTAGGCTCAGTGCTTGGTGTTCACGCACTTGTGCTTTCTATAGCGATCTATTTTGTTGCAAAACACCATCTTATTTTGCGAAATCTCTCTCTTTGGTTACAAGGTGTGATTGTAATTGCTTATATTATTGCCATTCGCATTTTTATCTATTTAATTGGAACACTGTTGCATTCTGCTACTTTCAATAGTCAAGAAATTATTGGAGCAGTAATTAGCGGTATTCTCTGGCCTTGGGTCTTCTTGCTCATGAGACAAATTCGTCGTCAATTACGTTTACGTTAGAGGAGGGAAAAATGAGCACTCTCTCTTTAGATTTTGCTGAAGATTTTCGACCGCTTTCAGCCCGAATGCGCCCTCGTACACTGACAGAATATCGTGGACAATCGCATCTAATTGCCGAAGGCAAGCCACTGCAAAAAGCGATTGCAATGCAACGAGCTCATTCAATGATCTTCTGGGGTCCCCCTGGCACGGGTAAAACCACATTAGCAGAGATTATTGCGTATCATCTGAATGCAGAAGTAGAGCGTCTTTCAGCAGTAACATCTGGCATTAAAGAGATCCGTGAAGCCATTGATAAAGCAAAATTAAATCAGCAAACAGGTAGAAGAACGGTGCTGTTTGTGGACGAAGTGCATCGTTTTAATAAAAGCCAACAAGATGCGTTTTTGCCTCATATTGAAGATGGCACGATTATTTTTATTGGTGCAACAACCGAAAATCCATCCTTTGAATTAAATAATGCCTTGCTTTCTCGGGCTAGAATTTACATTCTCAAACCACTTCAAAAGCAAGATATTCTAAGTGTATTAGAGCAAGCTTTGACCGATAAAGAGCGGGGCTTGGGTAGCGAGATTTTTGTATTTGAAGATGAAGTACTTGATTTACTTGCCGATTATGTGAATGGTGATGCTCGTTATGCATTAAATTGCTTAGAGTTAATGTCGGATATGGCGGAAACGACCGCAAAAGGCAAGTTACTCAATAAATCCTTGTTAACAGAAATTTTAGGCGAACGACAAGCCCGTTTTGATAAAGGAGGAGATCACTATTACGATCTAATTTCAGCACTACATAAATCTATTCGAGGCTCTTCGCCTGATGGTGCATTATATTGGTATGCCCGCATTTTAACTGCAGGCGGTGACCCACTTTATGTTGCACGCCGATTATTAGCCATTGCCTCTGAAGATATTGGGAATGCCGATCCACGTGCGATGCAAATTGCAATTAACGCTTGGGATTGCTATACCAGAGTAGGAGCTTATGAAGGTGAGCGAGCTATTGCACAAGCGGTCATTTATTTGGCTGTTGCCCCAAAAAGCAATGCAGTTTATACGGCGTTCAATGAGGCAAAACGTTTGGCAAAAGAGGCGAAAGATTATGATGTGCCAGAGCATTTACGTAATGCACCAACACAGTTGATGAAATCACTGGGTTATGGCGATGAGTATCGTTATGCTCACAATGAATTGAACGCTTATGCCGCAGGTGAAAATTATTTCCCACCTGAGTTGAAAGATACAGCATTCTATTTTCCAACTGAGCGTGGAATGGAAAAACAGATCAAAGAAAAAATGGCGTGGCTGAAGGTACAAGATATTCAAAGCCCACAAAAACGATATAGATAGTCCAATATAAATAGAGGAAAGTGGTGGGATTTGCAGAAATATTTGCAAATTTGACTGCCTGTAACATTATGCTTGATATTCTACTTCCTGCCTGGCTTGCAGGCTTATTACTCTCAATGATTACCGCACCGCTTGGTGCTTTTGTTGTTTGGCGGAAAATGGCGTATTTTGGCGATACGCTTTCTCACTCGGCACTGCTTGGCGTGGCACTAGGCATCTTTCTTGAGGTTGATCCTTATATTGCTGTGATCGTCATGACAGTTATTCTCGCAATGGCTTTAGTCTGGCTTGAGCACAAAACCAATTACTCAGTCGATACCGTACTCGGCATTATCGCCCATTGCAGCCTTTCGCTTGGGGTGATTACGATTAGTTTGCTTGATAATGTCCGCGTAGATTTAATGTCTTACCTATTTGGTGATCTTTTGGCGATCAACTTTAACGATGTTATTTTTATCGGTATTGGTGTCATTGTGATTGGTGGAATTTTAGCCTTCTTCTGGTCTAAACTACTTTCTATTACGATTAGCCCAGAATTGGCACAAGTTGAAGGATTGAATGTTGCTCGTGTGCGATTATTACTGATGCTTCTTACCGCATTAACAATTGCCTTGAGTATGAAATTTGTTGGGGCGTTAATTATTACTTCACTTTTAATTATTCCATCTGCCACGGCAAGACGTTTCGCTCGCACACCAGAAGCAATGGTTATTTATGCCACTGTTTTTAGCATTATTGCGGTCTCTCTCGGACTGCTATTTTCAGGGATTAAAGACACCCCTGCAGGACCATCAGTAGTAGTGTGTGCGGGGGCATTGTTTTTGTTAAGTTTATTTAAAAAAGAGGCATAATATGCAACAATTTGAACCACAACAATTCGCAACTTGGGCAGAGCCAGTTGATATGCTTTATGCTTGTCATAGTAAGGTAAAACGCTTTTGCAAGCAGTTACAAATTTTACCTGCTTATTTGGCTGAGCATGGTGTGAATCAGGCGGTAAAAAATGATGTACAACAGATTTTGACCTACTTTAACGTTTCTGCACCGTTGCATCATGAGGACGAAGAACGGGATTTCTTCCCCGCATTGGTGGCTGTTTACCCCCAAGCACAAGAACAGATTGATGCACTTGAAAGTCAGCATATTCATTTGCATCAGAGTTGGGATGCACTGGCGATTCAATTGAGAGAATTATTAGAGGATAAACGAAATTCTGTGGATGAGGCGTTAATCAAGCGGTTTATTTCGGGCTATGATTTGCATATTCCACTTGAGGAGCCATTATTTGAATTAGGAAAGGAACATCTCTCTCAAGAAAAATTAGCGGAAATAGGGCAAGTAATGGCAGAACGCAGAAAAATAAAAGGGTAATTAAATGAAATTATTAAACTGGATAGCCTTATCAACATTTGTTTTTAATGTTTCTTTTGCTATTGCAGCACCTAAAAACAGTGAAGTAAAAGAGAATCAAGCCTCGTATTCTATGCAAAATGCTTTGACTATTACAACACAAGAACGAGAGATAATTATTGACCAAAATGGGCAGGCATTATCTCAATTTAAATATAAGATTACGAATAATACGGATAAACCTATGGCTAACATTCAGTGGATCAGTGTTTATGTTCATAATCGCCAAGTTGTTTATAGTCAAGATATGCAGTTAGATCTAGAAAATACCTTACAGCCTAAACAGTCATTGTCACTCAATTTACAAATTCCTTTTGCGAAAATTGAAGAAAAGTATCGTCCTGCTTTTTTAAATACCCAAGAAAAAATTGAAGTATATAAAGTGGCAAGATTGATTGTATTTAGTGATAAAACGACATTAACTGAAAAGGAATAGAACTCGACCGCTTGATCGTTCCAGATGAAGCGGTTATTTTTTGCCAGAATTATGCGAAACTACCAATTAGATTTAACGGAATATCTTTGCCCAATGCCTCTATTATTCTTTAAAAAAAAGAGCAGGACTTATGTGAGACCTTGTCACGTTATACTTCTTCTTCGCCAAGAAAGTGTGCGAGATATTGAATTAGTATGTGATGAAGAAAATATTTTGCTCTTAGAAAAGAAAAAAATGTGTTCTTCCTACTTTTTTTTGAAACTAAAAATGATTTAAATAAATCTTTATGAATTTTAGTCAAATTGAACACTTTATCAATGGTAAGTCGTTAGTCTAAGATAGTAAAGTGAAGATTCTCTTCGTTTTTCTTTTTGGCTCAAGTGGCTAAATTTGCGGAAAAATTGCAAATTTTTGTGAAATCCCTTAAAATCACCGTACTAGTTTAGTAGTGTAATTTGCAAAATAATTTTACAATGGATATTCTCGTTCACTTTCTTCAGCAGTTTTTAAGCAATATCTCTTGGATTGGAGCGTTGGAGCTTGGTTTGATTTATGCTCTTGTTGCTTTGGGCGTGTTGATTTCTTATAAAATTTTAGATTTCCCTGATTTAACCGCAGATGGCTCTTTTCCTTTAGGTGGAGCAGTTTGCGTGGTTTGTATCTTGCAAGGTCTAAATCCTTGGATTGCGACACTTTTGGGCACATTAGCAGGTGCATTGGCAGGTGTGATTACGGCAAGCCTTTACATTGGCTTTAAAATCGAAAAATTGCTTTCCAGTATTTTAATGATGATTGCCCTTTATTCCATCAATCTTCGCATTATGGGAATGCCAAATCTTGCCTTACTTGGTGAAGCGACAATTTATGATGTGATGCCCATTGAAGATGATGTGCAACTTGCATTAGTGCGTTTGTTGATGGCGTTTTTTGTGGTGATTATTGCCAAAATTTTATTTGACCTTTTCTTCTCAACTCAAATCGGCTTGGCTGTAAGAGCGACAGGTACTAATACCCGAATGGCAAAAGCACAAGGGATTAACATCAATAAAATGACCATTTTAGGGATGGCAATTTCTAACGGCTTGATTGCTTTAGCTGGAGCATTGTATGTACAAAGCAATGGTGGAGTGGATATTTCCATCGGCGTGGGCACAATCGTAATTGGCTTGGCGGCGGTTATTATCGGCGAAGCATTATTCTCAGCAAAACGTATTATCTGGCTAACTACTGCAGTTTTAATTGGCTCGGTGTTGTATCGTGGTTTTATTGCATTAGCCTTGAATAATGAAGCGTTAAATTCGATTGGTTTCGGGCCGCAAGATCTGAATTTAATTACAGCACTTTTGGTCGTTTTTGTGTTAGTATTACCAAAATTAAAACAACGCTTTTTGGCAAAACGGGGTTAATGATGATTGAGCTAAAAAATGTATTCATTACCTTCAATAAAGGCACGGCAATTGAAAACTCAGTATTAAAAGGCTTATCATTAACAGTTGGGCAAGGCGAATTTGTTTCCGTTATTGGTAGCAACGGAGCGGGGAAGTCTACTATGCTGAATGCGATTAGTGGCGATTGTTCAGTGGATAGCGGTGAGATTTTAATTCAAGGTCAGAATGTGAATCAAAGTAGCAGCTGGCAACGTGCGAATCGTGTTGCTCGCGTGTTTCAAGACCCAATGGCGGGTACGTGTGAAGATCTTACCATTGAAGAGAATATGGCACTAGCTTATCAACGCGGGCAAAAACGTGGTTTTTCATTTGCTATTAAACGCCAACAACGTGAAATTTTCCGTGAAAAATTGGCTCTGTTAGGTTTAGGCTTAGAAAACCGCTTAACCGATCGAATGGGGCGTTTATCGGGCGGTCAGCGGCAAGCAGTGAGCCTATTGATGGCCTCGCTTCAACCCTCAAGTATTCTCTTGCTGGACGAACACACCGCAGCACTCGACCCAAAAACAACCGATTTTGTGATGCAACTGACTGATAAAATTGTTCGAGAACAGAAACTAACCACTTTAATGGTAACCCATTCAATGAAACAAGCACTAGAATATGGAGATCGCACTGTGATGTTGCATCAAGGGCAAGTTGCGTTTGATGTGTCTGGCGAAAAGCGTAAACAAATGGATGTGCCCGATCTATTGCAACTTTTCCAACAAAACCGCCACGAACAATTAGCGGATGATGGATTGCTGTTGGGTGTTTAATTTATTGATTAAGAAATTGTAGCAACTGTGTTGCTCTTAGCATAGGGGCGTGTTGAACACGCCCTTTTGTGATCTAGATAAATACGATGAAATACACAGACAAAATTGACCATGCTTTCAGTAAAGATGGCTGGTTAAGCACCAATATTCAAGGCTTTCGCCCACGGGCTGTCCAGCTTGAAATGGCACAAGCGGTCGGAAGAGCAGTAAAATTTGCAACTCCTGCGGTGGTAGAGGCTGGGACAGGCACAGGAAAAACCTTTGCCTATTTAGTGCCTGCCTTGCTTTCGGGCAAGAAAACGATTGTTTCCACAGGCTCAAAAAACTTACAAGATCAGCTGTTTAATCGCGATTTGCCAACCATTCAAAAAGCTTTGAAATATAAAGGCAAGGTCGCCTTACTTAAAGGGCGCGCGAATTACCTCTGTTTAGAACGTTTAGATCAGCTGATTGCGATGGGGGTGGCAGGCGATCGTTCGGTGCTTAATGATCTTTCAAAAGTGCGAAAATGGCATCAATCCACTAAAACGGGCGACTTAAGTGAATGTACGACGATTGCCGAAGATAGCCCGATTTTACCGCAATTGGTCAGCACAACAGAAAGCTGTTTAGGTTCAGACTGCCCGAATTATAAAGATTGCCACGTGGTACAAGCACGTAAAAAAGCGATGGATGCGGATATTGTAGTTGTCAATCATCACCTTTTTTGTGCGGATATGGCAGTGAAAGAAACAGGCTTTGGTGAGTTGATTCCTGAAGCTGAGTTGGTGATTTTTGATGAAGCCCATCAGCTGCCTGATATTGCCAGCCAATATTTTGGGCAATCGCTAACGTCCCGTTTGCTGTTTGATCTTTGCAAAGATTGCAACATCGTTTACCGCTCGGAGTTAAAAGATTTATCACAGCTTGGTAAAGCAGCCGATCATTTGCAGAAAACGGTACAAGATTTTCGTCTCTTAATGGGAACAGATGGGCAAGTGCGTGGCAATTTACGTGAACTCTTTACCGATCAAAAAGTGGTAAATGGTCTAACCAAAATTAGTGAAAATATCGATTTCTTGAGTGAAGTCATCAAAAAATCGCTTGGTCGTTCAGAAATGCTCGATAAAATTTTTGAGCGCCTTGCCGAAGTGAAAAATTTGCTCAAAAAATTTGGCGATACTACAGTAACAGGCTATTGCTACTGGTATGAGGCTAATGGGCGTTCATTTGGCTTACATATTACTCCATTAACAGTGGCGGATAAATTCAGCGAACAGATGAAAACATTGCAATCGGGCTGGGTTTTTACTTCTGCAACGCTTGAAGTTGGCGAAAGTTTCGATCATTTTTGCTATCGTTTAGGTATTTCAAATGCAGAACAACTGGTGTTGCAAAGCCCGTTTGATTATGAAAAACAATCTCTGCTTTGCGTGCCTCGTTATCTACCTGATAGTAATAAATCGCATACGCTCACAACGCTTGGTGAAATGCTTAAGCCTGTGATTGAAGCCAACAAAGGGCGTTGTTTTTTACTTTGCACTTCTTATTATATGATGCGAGGGTTTGCCGATTATTTGCGTGAGCATACCAACCTGAATGTATTACTGCAAGGCGAAACTAGCAAAGCAAAACTGCTTGAGAAATTTGTCAAAGAAGAGCACTCTGTGCTGGTGGCTACTCAAAGTTTCTGGGAAGGCATTGATGTGCGAGGCGATGATTTGTCACTGGTGATTATTGACAAACTGCCGTTTACCTCGCCTGATGAACCATTATTTAAAGCAAGAATGGAAGATTGCCGCTTGCAAGGTGGTGATCCGTTTAACGATATTCAAATTCCAGAAGCAGTTATTACCTTAAAACAGGGGGTTGGGCGATTGATTCGCGATGTTACTGACCGCGGTGTGGTGATTATTTGCGATAACCGTTTGGTAATGCGTAACTATGGTGCAACCTTCCTCAAGAGTTTACCGCCCTCAAAACGCACAAGGGATTTAGGGAAAGTGGTAGATTTTTTGAAAAAACCTTAAGCTAAATCAAATTTTCTTACTTCTAAAGCGGTATAATTTGGCTTATTTTTTACAAATCATAAAAAAATTCGATTGTGATTTGCAAAAAGTAAGTGAAATGATACCGCTTGTTTTTAGGAGGAACTGTGATTTTTAAAGTCATTCGCCTTTTACTCTCACTTGCTTTGCTCTTTGGAATGCTTTATCTAGGGAAGCTGATTGCCTACTTAATTCCAATAGGTATTTCAGATAGCATCTGGGGAATGTTATTACTCTTCGCTTGCCTTGTGATTGGTGTGGTTAAAGTGGAGTGGGTTACGCCGAGTGCTCGTCCATTAACGCGTTATATGACCGTGTTTTTCATCCCTGTCTGTGCAGAAATTATTGAACACGTGGATGTGTTATATTCGCACGCAGTCTCATTCTTGCTCGCTAATATCCTTAGCACTACCTTATCGTTAGTGTTAATCGGTTTATTCGCACAAAAAATGTTCCATCGATATAAATAGGGGCAGCTATGATTTATCTCTTTTCTCTCCTAACCATTTTTGCTTTTCTTGCAGGGCAACAAATCAGCAGAAAATTGCGTTCTAGCGTGCTAAATCCATTCCTGATTGCGTTGGTGATTGTGGTGGCATTGCTCTATTTTTGGGATATTCCCTATCATTCTTACTATCAAGGTAATTTCCCGCTAAATAATTTACTTGGTGTTTCGGTTGTTGCTTTAGCTTTACCCTTTTATGAACAGCTCCCACAAATTCGCAAAAAATGGAAGCCTATTATGGCAGTATTACTTTTTAGTACCTTTGTCGCAATGTTCACAGGTGTATTCTTTGCTGTAATTCTGGGGGCACATCAAGATATTTTAGCGACTATTATTCCTAAATCCGTTTCAACACCGATTGCGATTGCGATTGCAGGACAAATTGGCGGAAGCTCTGCGATTACTGCTGTGGGTGTAATGATTGCAGGTTTATTGGGTTCTGTTTTTGGTTTCTCTATTTTACATTGGTTGGGCGTACGAAATGTACGTGCAATCGGTTTAACGATGGGATCAGTTTCCCACGCATTAGGTACGGGGCGTTGTATGGAATACAGTGTAAAAACAGGGAGTTATAGCTCAATTGCACTAGTGGCCTGCGGTGTACTTTCTTCTATTTTTGCTCCAATAATGTATAAATTAGCTATATGGATTTTCTATTAGTAGAGAGTAAAAGATGGGGTATCTATCTTTTATGCTTTTTGATACCCATTCATCAAAGCCTGCCAATTCTGTTCACTAAAGTGAATATTTAGTCGGTTTTGCTCTTTGTGAAACGATCTTAACAAGCGGTCTAAATTGTGTTTTTTCCAGCTATCGCCTTGTTGAATATAGCACTTGTCAAAATCGATAAGCCAAAATTGACCGCTTGTATCTTGTAAAATATTGTGAATATTAAGATCTGTATGGTGCACTTGATGATTGTGCAGTTGTCGGATAAGTTTTCCGATTTGCTGATATTGTTCATCAGTTAGTGTTCTATTTCGTAAAATCTGGCTTAAATCACGCGTATTTTCAACTTTTTCGATCATAATATCGGCACGGTAACAGCAATACTTTTTCTCAATTTGAATAGCAATTGGGCGTGGAACAGGAAGTCCCCAAGTGTGCATTTTTTCTAGCAAGTTAAATTCTTGAAAAGCTCGTGTGTGTTCAATGCCGTTGAAAAAGTAGTGATCTTTGATCATTTTGCCAAATAATCCCCCTCTTCGATAATGGCGTAAAACGCTGTTTACTCCTAATTCCGCTTGAGTATTTAAAAACCACGTAATGCCTCGCCCTTTTGAAAAACCGAGTAAGCGGTCAGATTTTTCAAAATTTTTGCAAGTGAAAAGTTGTTCAAGTAACTTTTCTTGATGTTTTGGAACAAGGTTTGCATTAAAACGGTAGTAAAACATAGGAAGAATAAGGCTATTAAATCAATTCCCTAGATTTTAGAGCTATTTTTTTCGATGTCAATTTGTTAAAATTCCCGCCTTAAATTGAGAGGAAACCAAATGACAACGATCTCACCTATTTTAGGTCTTTCAGACGAAGCACAGAAAGTGCGTAATGCATTGCTTGCCAAAGGCATTGAAACGCCCACTGTGCCACACACCAAAGATAAAGACAGCCGTCGTGCTGAAATTCAAGTGCATATGCGTTCAGTATTGGAATTGCTAGGGTTAGATTTGCAAGATGATAGCCTTGAGGAAACGCCAAATCGTTTAGCGAAAATGTATGTTGATGAAATTTTCAGCGGCTTGGATTATGCTACTTTCCCGAAAATTACTAACATTGAGAACCGTATGAAGGTAAGCGAAATGGTATTGGTGGATGATATTACTTTGACTTCTACCTGTGAACACCATTTTGTGACCATTGATGGTAAAGTGGCTGTGGCATATTATCCGAAAAAATGGGTGATCGGGTTATCAAAAATCAATCGTGTGGTGCAATTTTTTGCACAACGTCCGCAAGTGCAAGAGCGTTTTACTGAGCAGATTTTAACTGCTTTTCAGACGATTTTGGAAACCGAAGATGTTGCGGTGTATGTAAAAGCAACCCATTTCTGCGTGAAATGTCGTGGTGTGAAAGATACGAATAGTTATACAGTAACATCGGCTTTTGGTGGCGTTTTCTTAGACGATCGTGATGTTCGTAAAGAATTTTTAACATTAATTAAAAAATAAATTCAAATGAAAATCGCGTTAGGGATTGAGTATGACGGCAGTCAATATTTTGGTTGGCAGCGTCAAGAGAGTGTATTAAGCGTACAACAAAAACTAGAAGAGGCGTTATCCGTTATTGCTAATTCTCCGATCGAAGTGTTTTGTGCGGGAAGGACAGACTCTGGCGTACACGGTACGGGGCAAGTCGTGCATTTCGAAACTGAGGTGCAACGTCCTTTAGAAAGTTGGTGTTTCGGTACAAATGCACATCTGCCTGATGATATTTCGGTGAAGTGGGCGGTGGATGTGCCTGAAAATTTTCACGCACGTTTTAGTGCAACTGCTCGTCGTTATCGTTATATTATCTTAAGTTGCAAACTACGTTCTGCGATTTTACCGCACGGTGTTTCCCATTATCACTGTGACCTTGAGCACGAAAAAATGCATGAAGCTGGGCAATTTTTATTGGGTGAAAATGATTTTTCGTCTTTCCGTGCAGCCAAATGTCAGTCACATACGCCTTGGCGAAATATTCATCATCTCAATGTATCTCGAATGGGAAATTATATTATCGTGGATATTCAAGCGAATGCTTTTGTGCATCATATGGTGCGTAATATTGTGGGCAGTTTGATTGAGGTGGGTAAAGGGGCTCAGCCTGTCGAATGGATTAAGTGGTTGCTTGAACAAAAAGATCGCAAGTTAGCTGCACCAACGGCAAAAGCAGAAGGTTTATATTTGGTCGATGTGAATTATCCTGAGCATTTTGGTATTCCTAAAACTGCACTAGGGCCGTTATTTTTACCAGAGTAAAGATACAAAAAAAAAGCCAAATGGCATTTTGTTTTGCCACTTGGCTTTTGTATTTTATTTTATCGATTAAAGATTAGTGCTCTTTTTTCTCTTTTAATTTAATGAGCTGAGCTTCTAATTTTTTCGCAAGATCATTGATTGCATTATACAGATCTTCATTTTCTGCTTTAGCAACTAAATCACCTAGAGGCGAACCAATGGTTGCATCCACTTCATAGCTATTAGGCTGTTTAATAATAATGAAATGTGGGTTAATCAATTGGAGTTGAAATTTATCGAATTTCGCTAAACGCTCCTCAATATGAGTACGGATTGCAGGGGTAATGTCCATTTGTTTGCTAGAGATATTGAGTGACATAACGTTTTCCTCTTCGTTAGTTTAGTTGTTCTTGATGGTTTTAAAATATGCCTTTTGCTCCAACCTTTCAAGAATAATTTTTCATTAAATTTCAAATTTGTGATCAACTTAACATTTTTTATTGTCTTTTGGCTATAATTTAGCACTACAGAAATCAACATACATAATCTATGATAGAAAACAAACAACTTCCTCCTTTTCAGTCTGCTTTCTTAAAACCTCGATATTGGGGCTTATGGTTTGGGCTTGGTATTTTTAAGCTTATTTTAGTGCTGCCTTACCCCGTATTGGTATTTTTAGGTAAAGGATTAGGCAAACTATTTTCCAAATTTAGCTTTGGAAAACGCCGTATTTGTATCGCTAAACGTAATCTTGAATTGTGTTTTCCTGATTATTCTCAAGAGCAAATTGAACAAATTTTAGCGAAAAACATTGAATCTGTCGGAATGGCTATTATTGAAACAGGAATGGCGTGGTTCTGGTCAGATAAACGTATTTTAAAATGGTCTAAAGTGGAAGGCATTGAGCATTTAAAAAATGTACCTAAAGATACAGGGATTCTTTTCGTCGGCGTGCATTTTTTAACACTTGAACTAGGCGCAAGAATTGTTGGATTACATCATCAAGGGATAGGTGTTTATCGCCCTAATGATAATCTGTTACTCGATTGGCTCCAATTTCGCGGTAGAATTCGCTCAAATAAAGCAATGCTCAATCGTAGCGATTTACGTGGAATGATTAAAGCATTAAAAGCTGGAGAAACCATTTGGTATGCTCCAGATCACGATTACGGTCGAAAAAACAGCGTATTTGTTCCCTTTTTTGCGGTAAAAGAAGCTTGCACGACAGCAGGAACAAGAATGCTTTTAAAATCTGCTCCACAAACAAAGGTTGTGCCATTTTCGCCAATACGAAATGAGGATTTTTCGGGTTATACTGTAAAAATCAGCCCAGCAGTTGATTTTTCAGATTGTGAAGATGATGTTCAAACTGCAACTAAAATGAATAAAGTAGTAGAAGGCGAAATTCTCAATGCAATCGAACAATATATGTGGTTGCACCGTCGGTTTAAAACACGACTGAATGAGAGTGATCTCAATCTATATGAAGAGTAAGTGGTTGATTTAATAAATGAAAGGACAATATATGCAACCAAAAGCAAAATTCCGTAAGGACTATCGTGCTCCTGATTTCACGATCACGGAGATTTATTTAGACATTCAACTTGATGCAGACAGAACATTTGTAACTTCTGTACTCAATGTTGAGCGTAAAACTGAAGGGGCGACTCATCTGAAATTAGATGGGCATAGTTTTGATTTTCTCTCGTTAAAACTGAATGGGCAAGAACACGTTGAGTTTGAACGAGATGAGGAATCATTGACGGTGAATGTAGCAGAGCAAGCGGATAAATTCCAATTGCAAATTGAAACTGCCTTAAATCCTGCACAAAACACCTCATTGCAGGGCTTGTATCAGTCGGGCGATGGAATTTGTACGCAGTGCGAAGCAGAAGGTTTCCGTCAAATTACTTATATGCTAGACAGACCAGACGTCCTTGCAAAATATCGTACAAAGATTACTGCTAGCAAGGAAAAATATCCGTTCTTACTTTCGAACGGTAACCGCATTGCACAAGGTAAATTAGCGGACGGTCGCCATTGGGTAGAGTGGGAAGATCCGTTCTTCAAACCAAGCTATCTGTTTGCGTTGGTGGCAGGTGATTTTGATTTATTGCAAGATAAATTCATCACGAAAAGCGGGCGTGAAGTGGCACTTGAGATCTATGTTGATAAGGGTAACTTAGACCGTGCAGGTTGGGCAATGGAGAGCTTAAAACGTGCGATGAAATGGGACGAAGATCGTTTCGGTTTAGAATACGATTTGGATATTTATATGATTGTCGCAGTTGATTTCTTCAATATGGGTGCAATGGAGAATAAGGGCTTGAATGTCTTTAACTCTAAGTTCGTATTGGCAAAACCAGAAACTGCAACTGATGAAGATTACACCAATGTCGAAAGTGTGATCGCACACGAATATTTCCATAATTGGACGGGTAACCGCATTACTTGTCGAGATTGGTTCCAGTTAAGTTTAAAAGAGGGCTTAACCGTATTCCGCGATCAAGAATTTACCTCTGACTTGTGGTCTCGCTCTGCAAAACGTATTGAAGATGTGCGTTTGTTACGTACCGTACAATTTGCCGAAGATGCGAGCCCGATGGCACACCCAATTCGCCCTGAAAAAGTGATTGAGATGAACAACTTCTACACGGTGACCGTTTACGAGAAGGGGGCGGAAGTGATTCGAATGATTCATACGCTTTTAGGTGAAGAGAAATTCCAAAAAGGAATGCAACTTTATGTGGCAGAAAACGATGGCACAGCAGCGACTTGTGAAGATTTTGTTTCCGCAATGGAACGTGCTTCTGGCGTGGATTTAGCCCAATTCCGCCGCTGGTATAGCCAATCAGGTACGCCAATTTTAACGGTAACCGATGAATATGATGAAGCTCGTCAAGTTTATCGCTTACACGTAAGCCAACATACGCCAGCAACAGCAGACCAAGTCGAAAAACTCAGCTTGCATATTCCGCTTAAAGTGGCATTGATTGATCCGACAAGCGGTCAAAATTTACCGCTAAGAAGCGAAGCCGCGGAAATGTCGGATATGTTAAATGTGACTGAAAGCCAACAAACATTTGAGTTTTTTGGCGTGAAAACGAAGCCAGTGCCGGCGTTATTGTGCGATTTCTCTGCCCCTGTGAAGTTAGATTTCAGCTATAGCAAATCTCAATTGATTAGTTTATTGAAATTTGCGGAAAATGATTTTGTCCGTTGGGATGCGATTCAATCGCTCTTTAATGGCGAATTAAAAGAGAATTTAACCCGCTTGCAACAAGGCGGAATGATGCAATTCTCACACGAGTTTGGCTCTGCGATTGAGATGTTACTTGATAATGTGAAAGATCCGCAGCTTACCGCATTAATGTTGACGATGCCGAAAGAAACCGATTTTGCCGAGTTATTCGACACGATTGATCCTGTGGGTATTGCGAAAGTACGTGAGTTCCTCATTGAGTCAATTGCGGCTTATTTTGAAGACCGTTTATACAAACTTTACAATGCGAATAAATGCGGTACATATCGCGTTTGCGAACAAGATATTGCAAAACGTGCGTTGCGTAATGTTTGCTTGTCTTACCTTGCCTTTACCGATTTGGGTGAGAAATTGGTTAAAACTCACTACGATCAAGCGAATAATATGACTGATACGCTTGCGGCACTTTCCGCTGCAACCAAAGCAGAATTAGAGTGCCGAGATGAATTGTTAGCTGATTTTGAGGCGAAATGGTATCAAGATGGCCTAGTCATGGATAAATGGTTTGCTCTGCAAGCGACTCGTCCTGATGAAGATGTATTGAATGTCGTTCAAGGCTTGTTAAATCATAGAAGTTTCAATTTTAACAATCCAAACCGTGTGCGTGCAGTCGTGGGAGTATTTGCTAGCCAGAATCCTAAAGCCTTCCACAACATTGATGGTTCAGGTTATCGTTTCTTAGTGGACGTGTTGATTAAATTAAATGAGAGCAATCCGCAAGTTGCATCACGTTTAATTGAACCATTAATTAAACTTTCTCGTTATGATGGGCAGCGTCAAACCTTAATGAAACGAGGGTTGGAGCGCTTAAAAGGGTTAGATAATCTAGCCCGTGATTTGTTCGAGAAAATTGACAAATCTTTACAATAACCTTACAATCACCCTCAGTAATAACCAGATTCTGAGGGTTTTCTTATGTCTAAATCAAACATTTTTCGTCCAACTTTTATTGCGTTAAATGTTGCTGTGATGTGTGCAGGAATGCAAGCCTCAATGGTTCGCAATGATGTGGACTATCAATATTTCCGCGATTTTGCTGAGAATAAAGGACAATTCTTTGTCGGCGCAAAAAATATTCCTATCTTGGATAAACAAGGTAAATCAGTAGGTACCATGTTACCGAATTTACCAATGCCAGATTTACACGTAGCTAGCCGAGTAAGTGGTGTAGCAACCTTGTTTAATCCTCAATATATCGCTAGTGTTAAACACAATAGTGGCTATGGCTCTGTGCAATTTGGTGAAAATAGTAATAATCCAGATAGCCATCACTTTGATTATTTGATTACTGATCGCAATAATCACGATAAATACGACTTCCATTCCCCTCGTTTGCATAAACTGGTTACTGAAGTTACTCCAATTCCATTGAATAATATCGCTTTTGATAACAATAGAAAAACAGGACCGAAAAATGGTGCGTTTTTAGATAAAGAGCGTTACCCGTATTTTGTCCGAGTGGGATCTGGGCGCCAATATTTACGTAGTAAAGATGGTAAAGAAAAGACATCTCTTACTTCCGCTTATAATTATCTTACAGGAGGTACTCCGCTTAAACCAAATAGTTCAATGGATAATTGGGTATTATTTAGTGGTGATCTTTATGAAATGTTGGGTACTTATGGCTTACCAGGTGATAGTGGTTCGGCTTTACTTGCTTATGATGCTAAAGAGCAGCGTTGGGTATTGGCGGGTGTACTTTCTACTTTCAATGGCTATGATGGTGCAAACAATATTTATACAATTGTACAGCCAGATTCTATTAAACGTGCATTTGAAAATGATGAAATGACCGTAAGCCTCAATGGCTCAACTTACTCGTGGAGAAATCAAAATGCGGGCAGAAGTGTCTTACAAAGTGGCAATCAAGCGGTCGAAATTCCTGTTACAAATGTAAATGTGGCGTCTAAAGATGAATATCGCCAACGCCCGTCTTTAGATAATGGAAAAACGGTGCATTTTACTGGACGTGATGGTTCAACTCTTGTGTTAAAAGAGAGTATTAACCAAGGTGCAGGTGCCTTGCATTTTAACCAAAATGCGATAGTTAGAACTGATGGTAATGATGTGACTTGGCTTGGAGCTGGAGTTGTGGTTAATGGCAATAAAACGGTTAATTGGCGTGTGAAAAATCCTCAAAATGACCGCTTGTCAAAACTCGGTACAGGTACGCTCTATGTGGATGGTCAAGGCAAAAATTTAGGGGATATTAGTGTAGGTGAGGGCACAGTTGTTCTTGACCAAAAATCGTTAAATGGTCAGCAACAAGCTTTTAACCAAGTGGGGATTACTAGTGGACGCGGCACGGTAGTTTTAGCGAACGACAAACAAGTAAACCCTGATAATATTTACTTCGGTTTTCGTGGTGGACGTTTAGATGTAAATGGCCATAATCTTACTTTCCACCGAATTCAAAATTCGGATGATGGTGCAAAAATTGTTAATAATAGCCGTACTCAAGCAGCCGAAATTAACGTTATTGGGCGTGATAATTTTGCTCAACAAGATATTGAATGGGTAAATTGGGGGCAACAGCCAACGACATCATTAGCGATTTATGAATACAAAAATAACCATAGGAATAACCGATTAGATTATTTTCGTTTAAAAGAAGGAAAAAATCCTAGAGCCTATTTCCCTTGGGATATGGAAACCACAAATGACTGGGAATTTTTAGGAAATAATAAATCTGAGGTTATTCAGAGAGTATTAGCAGAAGCTAACGCCCGAAAACATCTAGATACGTATAGCGGATTTTTTGGTGAAACTGATCAGCAATATCATAATGGAAGATTATCAATTGCTTATCGTCCTCAAGTTGCAAATAGTATTTGGGCTTTAACGGGAGGAGCGAATCTTAATGGTAATATTTATGTAGAAAACGGGGAATTGCTATTGTCAGGTGTTCCTGTTCCGCACGCCTATGACCATCTTAATAAAAAAGAAGTTATTGAAGAAGGAAATTGGATTAACCGCCAGTTCAAAGCAAATGAATTTGATGTGGCAGGCAATGCAACTCTTGAGAGCAGTCGTAATGTTAGTGTATTAGAAGGTAACTTTAATGCACGCCATCAGGCTCAAATTCAACTTGGATTTGCACAAGGTAAGTCTGATGAATGTATCCGAGAAAGTTATAGTGGTACAACAAAATGTTCAGAAAAGGCCGTTATTTCTCAAGCTGCATTTAATAGTATTCCTATAACAAGTATATATGGCGATGTTTCATTAGAACATCAGAGCCAGTTTAGTTTAGGCAAAGCTCATTTAATGGGGCGTATTAATTCAGTAGGTGCAGAAACACAAGTTAATTTGTTACCACATAGTGAATGGACGTTAAATAATAATAGTGTGGTTGGAAATTTATTTCTTGCACCTAATAGCCAGATAACGCTCAATAGTTTATATGATGAGATGAGTTCTACTTACAAAGGATGGGTGAAATTCAATCAGTTGGTGGTGGATGGGCAATTAACAGGTAATGGACATTTTCGTTTCTTAGCAAATGTAGCGGAAAGCCGTAGTGATAATGTGGTTGTCAATGGATTAGCCTCTGGGAATTATTTACTATCACTGAAGAATACAGGGGAAGAGCCGAAAAATGTAAATCCATTAAGTTTGGTAAAACTGAATCATCCTAATCAGCATCGTCAAAATGCACATTTTGCTTTGGAAAATGGTTTTGTGGATTTAGGTGCATATCGCTATATTTTAGCTAACTTCAACAATGATTACCGTTTATATAATCCACTGCGTGATGCTGAATTACATTTTGGCAGTAATTCGGAGTCAGTAGCAAATAGTCAGCGTGAGTTTCATGTTGTACATCAAGCTTTAGTAGATAAGGAGCATGAATTAGCACGTTTACAAAGATCATATACACAAGCGGAAGGTGTGAATAAAATAGATCAGAATCGTGCAAGTCGTCTATTAGAGGAGATTCACAATACGACTAATAGCTACAACCAAGCTACTTCAGAGTATAATCGAACAGCCCGTATTCGTTTTATTAAACGTGGTAAACTATATAAACAATTTACTCAATTAAAGGTTTTATTAGAAAGACAACGCAATGAATATCGTGGCTTGAGTGAGCAAGAGAAACGTAGCCAACAGGAAGTTCAAAAGTTATTGAATCTAGTCAATCAAACAAAAACAGATTTGCATTCACTTGAATCTCGCCAAGATAATGTATTGGAGGAAATGAATCGTTTACAGGCTGGTTTGTCTAGTAGTATAGCTCGAGCTCAACAGCTTTGCGAAGCTCAGAATTTATCTTCTGATATATGTCGGAAAGTGGCTAAAGTAGCGAATGAAGGTAATGTTACTTTATTTGAAGAGGAAATTGATGCAAGTATTGAACGTATAGAGTTGGCTCAACAAGCATTAGCTAATGCTCAAGGTAACCAAGGTAAGACGGATATTGCACAGTCTTCCTTAAATGAGTCGGTATTAGCATTATTAGATAGCCTTAATAAGGCTTACCAAACTGAGCAAGAAATTCAACAATTTTTAAGTACGCAATCAGGAACAGTGTCCATACCAGTTCAATCACAGTTGATCAGTCGTTATTCAAACACGGCATTATCTGAACTTTCAGCTAATGTAAATGGTGCATTGCAAATAGGGCGTAATTTAGATCGCCATTTATCGAGTGGGGATCCATCAAATGTGTGGATGAATACAGAATCAACTAAACAGACTTATCGTTCTGATTATTATCGTCCTTATAAACAGACAATGACGCTCACTCAAATTGGTGTTGCTCAAGATGTGTCAGATAATGTAAAAATTGGTGCAGTACTTTCTCATTCTCGTGCAAATAATGAGTTTAATGAGAATGTTTCTGGTAAACATCGTTTTACATCAGTAAATGCATTTATGAAAGGTAACTGGGAGAACGGTATTTTTGCAAGTTTTGACTTAGGTTATGGTCGTAGTCGCAATACAGTAACATTTGACGGTAAAGATAACGTATTTCACCGCAATATTTTTAATGTAGGTGGAAACTTAGGAGCAAATTGGGATCTTAGTGGTTGGTTAAATGTACAACCATCTATTGGTGTACGTTATTACCGTTTATCTGGAGTAACTTATAATCTCTCTGAAGCGAAAATCGCCAGCAAAGCTTTGCGTTTAACTACTTATCGTGTAGGCGTGCTGTTGGATAAAACCTTCGATATTAACGGTGTGAAAGTAACGCCAAGTTTCACAACAAACTACTATGATGCAACACAACGTAAATTAGCGATTGATGGTGCATTAAGCGTAAATAATGTAGTAATGAAGCAACAATTCGGACGATATTTTACTCATGAAGTTGGCTTAAGTGCCCAATTCCATAGATGGAATATCAGCACCCATATCGGGATGCTAAAAGGCTCTGATGTTGCTCCGCAGAAATTTGGGGCTGTGAAAGTAGGCTTTACTTGGTAGATCTCATGTTTAATGAAAACCCAGTTTCGACTGGGTTTTATTTTTTACAGGCGGTAAAATTTAATAAGTAATTTGCTAAACTGTGACCCTGCTCACAAAATTGGAATTTCGTTCTAGAGCAATACACTAGATGCATTATAATAATTGGGTGTATATTCCTATTTTTCAGGAGAGAGTTATGCTGAACGATCAAGATATTTTCAATCGTTATAAAACCAAACAAGTTGAGTTTGAAAAACGTGCTAACGTCACGTTAATTGGACATTCTTTGTTTGATATGTGGGAAGGTTTTGAGAAGACTCTAACATTAAAAGGGCTGAGTGTGGCGAATTTGGGAATTTCTGGTACGAGTACACGACAATATTTAGATGTGATTGTCAAGCCGAAACATATTCAGCATCTAGGTAAAACAGTGTTTATCTTTTTGGGCGTAAACGATATTGTGAAAGAACCCAATTATTCGCCACAGCAAGTTTTGGATTGGATTTCACAAATTATCGAAGAAACAGAACCGTTTGCACTGCCTAATACACGGTATTTCTTGTTAGAAGCAACCCCAGTAAACCATATTGAAACCGTAGCTAATACAGACATTCAGGCAATGAATACTTATTTCAAAGCTCATTGTCCCGCACCTTTAACCTTTATTCCAACTTATGGAAAGTTCTTGGATAATGAGGGAAATTTGGATCGCTATTTGACTATAGATGGATTGCATTATAACGAGAAAGGGTATGCAATTTTAAGAGAGATTTTAGAAACTTATTTGTAAGATGAAGGCGTGAATTTTCTTCCACGCCTTTCTTTTAATGATGTGCTGCAATAAACATAGCGAGCATAAAACTCACGACTGAAAGCAGATAGAATTTGATGGAATAAGGTTGGTTTTTCTTAAAGGCTTTTGTGGAAAAAATCACATAAAGCACAATAAATAAAAATTTTCCAAGTAACCAACTTAATTCAGAAAAAGTGTAAATGCCTTCAGAAGTATAAGTATAAACCACCGTTGCACCGCTTAATAACAACAAGGTGTCGATAATATGTGGGGAGATTTTTAATATTTTATATTGTCGCCAGTCGACTTTTCTTGCACTCAACGCCCCTCGAGTTAAAAGCAAAATCAGGCTTAAATAAGCAAAGCCTGCGTGGCTGTGAATAAGTTTTGGTAAAATATCAAGCATTATGCCTCCGCAATTTCAGTTTTTAAGTATTGGTAAATATCACGATACGCTTTAGGCGGTTTATTCGTTTCTTTTTCTTTTTGAGCAATACGTATCAAGTTACGTAAATGTTGACGATCTAAATGCGAATATTCGTTCATTAAATGATTTAACGCATTATCACCCATTGCAATCAGCTGATCACGCACAAGTTCCAGTTTATGTAATAATGCCTGTTGTTGGTTGTGCCGATTTTTTACTTTATTCAATGCATCTTGAATTGGCTCAGGATCACGGTTGCGGAGTAGCTTGCCGATAAATTGGATTTGACGGCGACGAGCTTCCAATTTGAAGTTTTGTGCTTGGCGAACTGCCTCTTTTAAATCCTCATCAAGAGGAATTTTCGCTAAATTCTGTGGGCTAAGTTCAATTAACTCTGCACCTAATTTCTTCAATTGTTCCGAATCCCGTTTGATTTCACTTTTACTGACCCAGATGATTTCCTCTTCTTCATCTGTCCAGTCGATCTCATTATGACGTTTTTTAGCCATTACCTCTCCATTATCGCTCGTTCGAGCAGTTAAAATGGCGTTATTTTATCAAAATTTTCAGGTAGAATATACCTTATTCCATTCATAATAAGGTAAAACTATGTCCTTTATTACTAAACAAGAATTACAAACTCAAGAGCAAGAACTTCGTCAAGCGGTCGAATTTGCCTTAAATTTTGCGAAAAAAGCAGGGGCGGAAGCCGAAGTTGGCGTAACCAAAGTAGCAGGACTTTCGGTTTCTAGCCGTTTGAAGCAGGTGGAAAATATTGAATTTAACAACGATGGTTCACTCGGTATCTCTGTCTATTTAGGTAAACGTAAGGGCAATGCTTCCACATCAGATTTACAATCAAAATCAATTCAACAAGCGGTCGAATCTGCTTTAGCCATTGCAAAACATACCTCAGAAGATGATTGTGCAGGTTTGGCAGATAAAGAATTAATGGCATTTGATGCGCCTGATTTAGAGCTTTATCATCAAGCAGATTTATCGGTAGACCAAGCATTAGCCTTAGCGATTGAAACCGAAAATGCAGCACTTAATGCCGATGAACAAATCGTCAATAGCGAAGGAGCAACTTTCAATTCACACAGTGGCGTTCGCGTGTATGGCAATACGCATGGAATGTTGCAAAGTAACCTTTCCAGCCGTTATTCGCTTTCGTGTAGCGTGATTGCTGCTCATGGCGAACAGCTAGAACGTGATTATGAATACACCATTTCACGTGAGTTTGATAAGTTACAAGCACCGCAATGGGTAGGGCAGCAAGCGGCATTTAAAGCGGTTGATCGCCTTAATCCGCAAAAGATCAAAACGTGTGAAGTGCCTGTAATTTACTACAACGATGTGGCAACAGGATTAATTGGGCATTTAGCAGGGGCGATTAGTGGTGGTGCTTTGTATCGCAAATCAAGCTTTTTACTTGACCATTTAGGAAAACAAGTGCTACCTGATTGGTTCGAAATTTCCGAACGTCCACATCTTTTACGTCAGCTTGCTTCAACTGCATTTGACAGCGAAGGTGTGATAACGCAAGACCGTGAAATCATTACTGATGGCGTGTTACAAACCTATTTAATGACCAGCTATTCAGCTCGTAAAATGGGTTTAAAAAGCACAGGGCACGCAGGCGGTATACACAACTGGCTTGTTAAACCAAACCGTGAAGGTGGCTTGGATACTCTTTTAAAAGAGATGGATACAGGCTTGCTTTTAACTGAATTCTTAGGTTCGGCAATTAACCCTGTTACAGGCGAATATTCGCGTGGGGCTGCAGGTTTTTGGGTAGAAAAGGGTAAAATTCAATACCCTGTAGCAGAAATTACTGTCGCAGGTCAATTGCAAGAGATGTTTAACAAAATTGTTGCAGTAGCTGATGATGTGGAGCATCGTTCCAATATCCAAACTGGATCGATTTTGATTGAAAAAATGAAGATTTCGGGGGAGTAGTTATTTCATAATCGTAAATAAGCGGTCAAATTTGACCGCTTGTACAGATTATTCTTGAGATAACGCGGTAATCGGGTTTAACTTCGAGGCGTTTTTGGCTGGCATATAACCGAACACTACTCCGATTAAGGTAGAGCAGAATACGGCAAGTATAACGGATTCAGGCGAGAGCACCATTTTAAAATCGCTGCCAAGTGTGTTAAATGCTGTGATAATGGCAACGGCAAAAAGAATACCAATCACGCCACCAAGTAAGCAGATTAGCATTGCTTCAATCAAGAATTGTTGCAGAATGTTACTCTGTTTCGCTCCAATCGCCATCCGCACGCCAATTTCTTTCGTGCGTTCGGTCACTGAAACTAACATTATATTCATCACACCGATTCCACCCACAACAAGCGAAATCAACGCAATCGAGGAAATCAGTAACGTCATTGTGTTAGTGGTGCTGGTAATGGTTTGTTTGATGGTGTCTGAGTTCATAATAAAGAAATCTTTTTTGCCGTGTTTAGCTGTAAGCAACTCGGTAATGCTTTTCTCAGCCGTCTGACTTTCCACATTATCTTTAATTTTGACAGTGAGCGAGTCAATAGACTTCTCGCCAGAAATACGTTGCATTAGCGTTGTGTAAGGTGTCCAGAGCTTAAGACTGGTTTGGTTCATATTGTTAGACTCTTCCGCCAAGCCGATAATGCGAAGCGGCTTTTTACCAACCAGAATAATTTTACCTTCAACAGGTGAAGTTAATCCAAGATCTTTCTGTGTATTGGCATCAATCACTACCACTTGAGCCGCTTCGTTCACTTCATCTTCACTGAAAAAACGCCCTGAGTGCATTTTAATGCCTCGCACATCGGCATATTGCTCGCCTACGCCATTTACGGAGCCAGTTACATTCGTATTGCCATAAATCAATGTTGTGCTAAATGAACTAGAAGGGGTCGTACTATCCACGAAATTCTGTTTACCTAGCATCACTGCATCGCTAATCGTAAGGTTTTTAGTCAGATTGGCTCGTCGGTCACCAAAGCCTGTACCATTCATGATCGTCATTGTATTAGTACCAAGGTTATTGATGTTGGATAAAATCTGTTCTTGTGACCCACGCCCTAATGCCACTACGGAAATAACAGAAGTAATACCAATGACAATCCCTAACATCGTTAATAGTGCACGTAATTTATGAGCGAAAATAGCATTAATTGCCATTTTGAACGATTCAGCAAGTTGATCAAAAAAGCGAGGTTTTTTATGCGGTGGAGGAGTTGATTGCGGTTCTACGGCATAAGGTTGTTGGCGTTCATCTCGAATAATTTGCCCATCTTTGATTTCAATCACACGGTTTGCGGTTGCGGCAATTTTCGGGTCGTGGGTTACCATAATAATGGTATGCCCTTCTTTATGTAGATTTTGCAAAATACCAAGTACAACTTGACCGCTATGAGAATCCAGTGCCCCCGTAGGTTCATCAGCAAGAATAATTTCTCCACCATTCATCAATGCACGGGCAATACTGACCCGTTGTTGTTGTCCGCCCGAAAGTTGGTTCGGTCGATTTTCAGTTTTATCTACAAGCCCAAGTTTGTCTAACAGCTGATTTGCTCGTGCTTTACGGGCAGTACTTTCCATTCCTGCATAAATCGCTGGCAGAGCAACATTTTCATTCGCATTTAAGGAACTCAAGAGATTGTAGCGTTGAAAGATAAAACCGAATTTACGTTGGCGGAGTTCTGAAAGTTCATCCGTAGTCATTAATTTGGTTTCTTTGCCTGCAATGCGACAAATACCAGAACTTGCAGTATCAAGGCAGCCAATAATATTCATTAGCGTTGATTTACCTGAACCCGAGGCTCCGATAATCGCCACAAAATCGCCTTGCTGAATACTAACATTCACATCTTTTAAAATGTGTGCTCGGTTTTCACCTTCGCCAAAGTATTTGTTGAGCTGTTCAATTTCGATTACGTTCATAAGTGTTTGTAAAAATTTAGGAAAAATTAACCGCTTGTGAGTTACCACAAGCGGTCAAAAAGAGAAAAAAATTTGCTTATTCGACTAACAAAAAAGCAATAAGTTCAGCTTATTCTATCCAGAGTGGTAGGCGAATTTCGACACGTAAACCACCTAACTCACTTTTTATTGCCTTGACTTTACCTTGGTGTTGTTGAACAGCATTGGCTACGATTGTTAAGCCTAATCCCGTTCCCCCTGTTTGTCTTGCTCGTGCTTCATCAACACGATAGAACGGTCGGAAAATATGTTCTAATTCGTGATCTGGTACGCCTTCGCCATCATCATCTGTTGCAATAAATAGAAGATTCTGCTCTTGCTCTTGAATAATGGATATCTGGACTTTTACGATATTTTTTGCATATTTTTGTGCATTACGAATAATATTTTCTAGTGCACTTGATAATAAGTTGACATTGCCATTTAATGTATAAAGTTCTTTATCTTTAATCTGATCTTCGATAAATAATTTTAAACCATATTGTTCGATTTCAAAGCGAGTATCTTCTAATATGTTTTTCCATATATCTTCAGCCGGAAAGAGTTTTCGGGAAATATGTTGATTTAATTCCAAGCGAGAAAGTGAGAGTAAATCAAGCACCATGCTATTCATTTTCTGAATTTCATTTTCAATTCGCTCCGTTTCTTTTGTCTCGCCATTTTTCTTTTTTAAAATAGCAGTGGCAAGTTGTAAGCGTGCTAATGGTGTTTTAAGTTCATGTGAAATATCTGAAAGTAATTGTTGTTGATGGTTATTTAAAGTTTGCAATGAACGAATCATATAATTTAAACTACGACCAACTTCTCTAAATTCTTTAATTCCTCGAGATTCAATCTTAGGATTGATTATCAGTGAACCACGAGCAACAGCATTTGCAGTGATTCGGAGATTGTTTAATGGTCGAGTAATGAGCCAAGATAAGATAAAAATTGTTGGAAGCACCAAAATAATTAATAAAATAATTATTTGAATGGGGTTGTCATATAGGTTGTTTAACCACTCTTTTTGTGCTTGAATTGGGTATAGAAAGTAGGCTTTATATGTACGGTGTTCTGTGCCTAATAAAAATGGCCCATTAATACGTAAATCATCAAAGCTACGAGCCATTGGTACACCATTATCTTCAGTTTGATATAAGAATGAAAGCAGAGGACGAATGTTAGATTGTTCCATTCCGCTTACAATATTTGTTTGTTGGTCAACTAAAACCAGCTCTAAGCCACTAGGCGTGTGAATGGAAAGATCTTTTTCAAAAACCTCATCAAAGTTATAGCGATGTTTAAGTTTAGTAATTTCGTTATTAAGAAAAGTAATATCATTTTCAACGAGAGGAATTAATTTTCGGTCATCAAGATTAGAAAGAAAAAAAGTTAGAAATAGAACGAAAATAAAAATGCCACTGAAGTAGAAAAAAAGTTGAAAAAATAGGTAATTATTAACTAATGGAAATAAGGAAACGGATTTTTTTTGCATATAGTCTCTCAAATAAGAACCCTCGCTAGTAATAATTTAGCGAGGGAAAATAATTATTTCCCTGTTACTAGTAAGTAGCCACGCCCACGTAAAGTCTTAAACCACGGTAAATTATCTTCACGCTCAGGTAATTTCTTACGTAAATTAGATATATGCATATCAATAGCACGATCATAAGGGGTTAATGTTTTTCCTAGAATTTCAAGATTTAATAGTTCACGAGACAGAATGACGCCTGGATTCTGAATAAGAATTTGGAGCAATGAAAACTCTGTTCCAGTTAGTTCTAAATCCCGTCCGTTATAAGTAGCTTGTTGACGACCTGAATGTAATTCTATCCCATTAAAGGAAAGTGGTTTTCCTTTATGTTCTTCTGGACTATTGTTTGTTTTAATTGGCTGTGTAATTGGTTGTGGAGTAAGCGAAGCCGTAGAACGGCGTAAAATCGCTTTAATACGTGCGACCAATTCACGATCATTAAATGGTTTAGGTAAATAATCATCAGCACCTAATTCTAACCCAAGGACACGATCAATATCATCATCTCGAGCACTCAGCATTAGTACGGGCATGTTTGAAGTCTTACGCAGTTGTTTGAGTGTTTCTGTACCATTTAATACTGGCATCATAATATCTAACAACATCATGTCAAAAGATTGGGTTGTCAAAAGCGAAAGAGCTTCCTGTCCGTTATGGACAACGGTTACGTTGAATCCTTCTAGTAAAAGTAATTCTGCTAAGAGTTCTGTCAGTTCTAAATCATCATCGACAAGCAAAATTTCAGGCATAATCATTACCTTTTGTATATTTCCATGTTTATCCATTTAAATTCGACAAATAATGTATAACTTTAGATTAAATTGTCAAATTATTCGCGAGATTTGATTTCATTCCACAATGCATCTAATTCATTTAAGCTACAATCTGAAACTTGTTTTTGTTGAGATTTGACTAATTGTTCTACGCCACGAAAACGGCGTTCAAATTTAGCATTGGCTTTGCGTAAACAGCTCTCGGCATCAATACCATAATGGCGACAAAGGTTAGTGCTAACAAATAATAAATCACCTAGTTCTTCTTCTAATTTCTCGGCTTGAACAGGCGATTGTGCCATTTCGTTCCAGACTTCTTGTAATTCTTCTTCAACTTTATGAAAGACTGATTGTGGGTTATCCCAGTCAAACCCCACTTTAGCACAACGTTTTTGTAATTTATATGCTCGTGTCAGTGCAGGTAAGGCGAAAGGTAAATCATCTAAAATTGAATTATGAGCCTGATGCTTCTCATCATTCGCTTTTTGTTCTTCCCACGTTTTTAATGCTTCTTCGCTGTTTGCCGCTTTTTTATCGCCAAAAACGTGTGGATGGCGATAAATCAGCTTATTATGAATATCAGTCAGCACATCATTAAAATCAAAAGATCCCTCTTCTTTAGCTAGTTGACTGAGGAAAACAACTTGAAGGAGCAAATCGCCTAATTCTTCACGTAAAGCGGTGCGATCTTGCGTATGAATTGCTTCTGCAACTTCATAGGTTTCTTCTAATAAATGTGGAAGCATCGTATCGAAGTTTTGGGCAAGATCCCAGGGGCAGCCTCCTTTAGGATTGCGAAGTTGAGCTACGAGGTTTAAAAATTGAAACATAGTTGGCTGTTGATAATTTTCTATTTTCATAAGTACAAACCATAATATATTTGGATGATTTTTATCAATTTTAGCATAATGTGCCTAAAACAGAAAATATATCAACTTTAAATGCGGAAATAAATTTTGATTACTTTTTTTAAGAAAAGAAAATGATATACTAAAGTAAAATTAATGAAATTAAATGAGAAAAATAGAATGCTAAAGAAGGTCATACAAGCGGTGATATTTGGGCTCTGTTTTGCAGGGCTGATTTTGCTTTTTCCTTGGGTTGGGAAGCAAGTCAAACAGTTGAATGTATTTCAGCCTGATGTCTTTAGCTATTCGGAAGCCGTACAAAAAGCCTCGCCTGCCGTGGTAAATATTTATACGCAGATTTTAGATCAATCTAGCAGCAACGGCTCTCGATTGAATTTAGGTTCGGGCGTGATTATGACAGAAAACGGTTATGTATTAACCAATAACCATGTCATTAAAGATGGCTATCAAATTGATGTTTATTTGCAATCCGGTAAAGGCTATTCGGCAACCTTGGTTGGATTCGATGTATTAACTGATTTGGCGGTACTGAAAATCGATGGTGGAAAATTACCTACTATACCTCAAAATCCTCAACGAGAATCCAAAGTAGGGGACGTAGTGTTGGCAATTGGTAATCCTTATAATTTAGGGCAGAGCGTTACTCAAGGTATTATTAGTGCTAAAGGGCGGAATACGATTTCTGACCGCACAAGACAGAACTTTATTCAAACTGATGCACCGATTAGTAAAGGAAATTCAGGTGGAGCCTTGATCAACACTGCTGGCGAATTGATTGGAATCAACACGATTAGCCTGAAAAATAGTGGAGAAATTCGTGAACTTAGTGTAACAGGCTCAGATTCAATTGCAGAAGGCTTGAATTTCGCTATTCCAATCAGTCAAGCAATCGAAATTATGAATAAAATCATCAAAGATGGACGCGTTATTCGTGGCTACTTTGGCGTGCGAAGCGATATTTTCTTTAGTGCTCAACAAATGGGGGTAGAAAAGGGCGTTTTGATTACAGGCGTGAATCCGAATGGTCCTGCTGAAAAGGCTGGCATCCATGTTGGTGATATCATTTTAAAAATTGATAATATTGAGGCTGTTTCGGCTTCGCAAATGATGGAAGCTTTGGGAAATATTAGCCCAAATACGAAAGTGAGAGTATTATTGCTTCGACAAGGTAAAGAGCTAGAATTTAATGTAATAGTGGGTGAGTTTCCTGAGTATCAACCCGTTGATGAATAATTTAAAAAGTTAAAAAGGCAATGATGATGAAAAATGTAATTATTACTGTGGATGGTCCGAGTGGAGCGGGTAAAGGAACACTTTGCTACGCTTTAGCCGAAAAATTAGGCTTTGATTTTTTAGATTCTGGGGCGATTTATCGTATTACGGCATTAGATGCACTAAAAAAACAAGTGAATTTAGAAGATGAAAATGCGGTAGCGGAAATTGGGCGAAATTTGAATGTGCAATTTGTGCCTAATAATGGAGAGGTGAATGTAATTTTAGATGGCGAAAATGTGGGTGACCAAATTCGTACTGCTGAAGCGGGTCAGAATGCCTCTAAAGTAGCAGCTTTCCCAAAAGTGCGAGAAGCATTGTTACAACGCCAACGTGATTTTGCAAGCTCAAAAGGTTTGGTAGCGGACGGACGAGATATGGGCACAATAGTTTTTCCAGAAGCTCAAATTAAGCTCTTTTTAGATGCTAGTGCAGAAGAACGTGCAAAAAGACGTGTAAAACAGTTGCAATTCAAAGGATTTAATGCTAACTTTGATAAAATTTTAGATGAAATTAGAGAGCGTGATTATCGTGATAGAAATCGAGCGGTTGCACCTCTCGTTCCAGCGAAAGATGCGTTAGTGTTGGACTCAACGCATTTGTCGATTAGTGAAGTTATTAATCAAGCCTTGGAATATATTTCTTCCAAAGGTTTTTAATTTTTCCTGAGTAAAACACGGATTGTTTTACTTTTATTACTAACCCCATTTAACATGATGTTAAGTGGAAGTTCATTTTTATTTAAGAAGAAAATTATGTCAGAAAATTTTGCTCAACTACTTGAAGAATTCTTTTCAAACGAAGCTCGTTTAGGTTCTGTTGTTAATGGTACCGTAGTCGCTATCGAAAAAGGTTATGTAATCGTTGATACTGGTTTCAAATCTGAATCACGTATCGAAGCGTCAGAATTCACGAACGCACAAGGTGAATTAGAAGTTCAAGTTGGCGATCAAGTTGATGTTGTATTAAAAGCAACAGACGACGGTTTCGGTGAAACAGTTGTTTCTCGTGGTGATGCAAAACGTAACGAAGCTTGGATTGCATTAGAAAAAGCATTTGAAGAACAAGCAACTGTTGCAGGTTACGTAAATGGTAAAGTGAAAGGCGGTTTCACTGTTGAATTAAACGGTGTTCGTGCATTCTTACCGGGTTCATTAGTAGATGTTCGCCCAGTTCGTGATTCTTTAAATCTTGAAGGTCAAACTTTAGAACTTAAAGTAATCAAGTTAGACCAAAAACGTAACAATGTGGTTGTATCACGTCGTGCAGTAATCGAAACAACTAACTCAGCTGATCGTGAAGAAGTATTAGCGAACTTAGTTGAAGGCTCAGAAGTTAAAGGTATCGTTAAGAACTTAACAGACTACGGTGCATTCGTAGATTTAGGTGGCGTTGATGGTTTATTACATATCACTGATATGGCATGGAAACGTGTTAAACACCCAAGTGAAGTAGTTACAGTAGGTCAAGAAGTAACTGTTAAAGTTCTTAAATTTGACAAAGAGAAAACTCGTGTATCATTAGGCTTAAAACAATTAGGTCAAGATCCATGGGGTGCAATTGCACAAAACCACCCAGTAAACAGCAAATTAACTGGTAAAGTAACTAACTTAACAGACTACGGTTGCTTCGTTGAAATTTTAGACGGTGTTGAAGGTTTAGTTCACGTTTCAGAAATGGATTGGACAAACAAAAATATCCACCCATCTAAAGTAGTAAGCGTCGGTGATGTGGTTGAAGTAATGGTACTTGAAGTAGATGAAGAACGTCGTCGTATCTCATTAGGTTTAAAACAATGCAAAGCTAACCCATGGGAACACTTCGCTGAAACTCACAACAAAGGTGATAAAGTTTCAGGTAAAATCAAATCAATCACAGACTTCGGTATCTTCATCGGTTTAGAAGGTGGTATTGACGGTTTAGTACACTTATCTGACATCTCTTGGGATGTTCAAGGTGAAGAAGCAGTTCGTAACTACAAAAAAGGTGACGAAGTAGAAGCGGTCGTTTTACAAGTTGATGCAGTAAAAGAGCGTATCTCTTTAGGTATCAAACAATTAAACTCAGATCCATTCACTAACTTCATCGATTCAACCAAAAAAGGTGCAATCGTTGCAGGTAAAGTAACAGCAGTAGATGCTAAAGGTGTTTCTGTTGAATTAGATGGCGTTGAAGGTTTCATCCGTGCAAACGAAGCAACACTTGACCGCGTGGAAGATATTACTTCAGTAATCTCTGTAGGTGATGTAATTGAAGCTAAATTCACAGGCGTTGATCGTAAAGCGCGTGTAATTAACTTATCTGTTCGTGCAAAAGCTGAAGCTGAAGAATCAGCAGCAATTGCTCAAGTGAACAAACAAGAAGTTGAAGTACCAAGTGCAATGGCAGCAGCGTTTGCTCAAGCTAAAGGTGAATAATTCACGCTTCTAGTGTAATTAAGGCGGGTATGTGTTTAAGCATATCCGCTTATTATGATGTTATATTGTGACTGATTATATTTAAGTAAAGGAAGGATATTTAAATATAATTAGTTCATAGGGTAGAAAATATGACTAAGTCAGAATTAGTGGCTAACTTAACAACACTTAATCCATTACTTCCTTCTAATTTAATTGAAGAGGGGGCTAATGAAATTTTAGAAAAAATTGTTTCTGCATTAGCAATGGGGAAGCGTATTGAAATTCGAGGATTTGGTAGTTTTTCCATTCGTGATAGAGAAGAACGTGTTGCTCGTAATCCTAAAAATGGGGAGAGTGTTACACTTGAAGCCAAAACAGTGGCATATTTCAAAGCAGGAAAAAAACTTAAAGAGTGTGTGGATTTAGTCTAATTTTTAATGAGGGTAGAGATGATTAAGTATATTTTAGGTTTTGTGATTGCAGTAGCGGTAATTTTAGTTGGCATTACTATTGGAGCGAATAACGATCAGCTCATCACATTCAACTATGTTATTGCACAAAGCGAATTACGCTTATCTACTCTTGTTGCCACCTTGTTTGGATTTGGATTAATTTTAGGTTGGTTAATCACAGGTATTTTCTACCTTAAAATCAAATTGCAAAATATTGCATTAAACCGCCGTGTGAAACGTCAATCTCAGCAAATTACAGAACTGACCTCGCCTAAGGCTGAATAATGCTTGAATTATTGTTCCTTTTACTTCCAGTTGCGGCTCTCTATGGTTGGTATATGGGGCGGAGAAGTGCTAAAAAGGATCAAGAGACTGTTCAAAATCAATTTTCCCGTGATTATGTAACGGGATTAAACTTCTTATTATCTAATCAACAAGAAAAAGCGGTTGATCTTTTTCTTTCAATGTTGCAAAAGCAAGAGTCTGAAAATCAAATTTCTCAAGAATCACAATTCGAAGCAGAATTAACATTAGGTAATTTATTCCGTTCACGTGGCGAAGTCGATCGTGCTTTACGAATCCATCAAGCCATAGATTCCAGTCCAGATTATTCTATTGAGCAGAAATTATTAGCAAAGCAGCAACTTGCTAAAGATTTCTTAGCAGCTGGTTTTTATGATCGTGCAGAAAATTACTATATTTTATTGCTTGATGAGCCTGATTTTGCGGTAAATTCTCTTACACAATTAATGACTATCTATCAAAAAACCAAAGAGTGGAAAAAAGCAATAAATGTTTCGGAAAAATTACTGCAAATTTCTCCTGACACAGACAAAAAACCTCTAGCTCATTATTATTGTGAATATGCTCAGGCAGTAAAAAATGATGATCAAAAAGCTTTCTTGGATGCCTTAAATAAAGCATTATTTCATTTGCCAAGTTGTTCTAGAGCTTCTATGTTGTTAGGAGAATTTCACCTAGAAAATAAGCAATTTCGTTTAGCCGCAGATTATTATGAAGCAGTGCTTAGTCAAAATGTAGATTATATTGGCGAAGTACTAGATAAGATTAAACATTGTTATTTAACATTAAATGATCTCTCTGGCTATGAGCTCTTTTTAATTAAAGCAAATCAGGTAAAACAGAACCCAAACGTTGATTTAGCATTAACGCAGTTGATTGATGAAAAAGATGGTAAAATTGCTGCACAATCCAAGCTATATCAACAGTTACGCCAATTCCCGAATATGCTCACTTTCCATCGTTTTATTTATTACCAAATTAACGAAGCAGAAGAGGGGAGCGGTAAAGAGAGTTTGATTTTGTTATATAATATGGTAGGCGAGCAGATTAGAAAAAGTTTTAAGTATCGTTGTTCAAATTGTGGCTACCAGAGTTACCGTTTAAGTTGGTATTGCCCATCTTGTCGTCACTGGGAAACGATTAAAGCTATACACAGTATTGAACCACAATCCCATTAATTGGAGTTTTTATGAATAATAAAGTTATTGTTGCACTTGACTATGAAACAGAGCGTGAAGCGCTGAATTTTGTGGATCAGGTTGATCCTTCACTTTGTCGCCTTAAAGTAGGCAAAGAAATGTTCACTACGCTCGGCACAAATTTTGTGAAACAACTCCACGAACGTAAGTTTGATGTGTTCCTAGATTTAAAATATCATGATATTCCAAACACTGTAGCTCGTGCGGTGCGTTCGGCAGCAGACTTAGGTGTATGGATGGTTGATCTTCATGCTTCTGGCGGTTTAGCGATGATGGAACAGGCCCGTAAAATTCTTGAACCGTACGGTAAAGATGCACCATTATTGATTGCAGTAACTGTATTAACTAGTATGGAAGATTTAGACTTGTTACAAATCGGCATTAACGCTTCTCCAATGGAGCAAGTAATCCGCTTAGCTCACTTGGCTCAACGTGCGGGCTGTGATGGCGTAGTTTGTTCACCACAAGAAGTAGAAGTATTACGTACACACTGTGGTAAAGATTTCAAACTTGTGACTCCAGGTATTCGCCCAGAAGGAAGTGATTTTGGTGACCAACGCCGTGTAATGACACCAAAACAAGCGATTGAAACGGGTTCAGATTTCCTTGTCATCGGTCGCCCAATTACTCAGGCAGAAGATCCGCTTGCCGTGCTTAAAAGCATTAAGGCAAGTATTGCTTAATTAGAAAATAATCCATCCCCTCGCTTGAGGGGATTTTTATGATGTTCATCGTAGGGACAGGGTTTATCCCTGTCCAATCGTTTACAAAATACAATAAAGTTTAGTTTACAAGGAAATTATGACATTAGTCTATTCAACAGAAACAGGCAGAATTAAGCCAGAAAAAACCAAAGAAGAACGCCCAAAAGGTGATGGCATCGTTCGTATTCAACGCCAAACAAGCGGACGAAAAGGCAAAGGCGTTTGTATTATTACAGGTTTAGGTTTAGAAGATACCGAATTAAAACTCCTTGCTGCAGAATTAAAAAAACGTAGTGGCGTAGGTGGTTCAGTCAAAAATGGTACAATCGAAATTCAAGGCGATAACCGAGAGTTACTCAAGCAAGTTTTAGAGCAGAAAGGTTTTAAGGTAAAATTAGCTGGGGGTTGATGTTAGCCTGAAAATATTAAAAAACTAAATATAAAATTTAGTCGAAATTTAACCGCTTGTAGTGAAAGCTACAAACGGTTTTTGAGGCTTAACCATTTCACTATTATGGGATTAGTTGGGTATGTATATACCAAACTAAACAATACTGAAGAACCTTATTGTAAGGTTAAAAATAGCACAGTTTTGATTTAAGATGCTTAGGTTTTGAGAATGCTTATTCTCCAAGCTGATTCAAAAATTATTTAAGAATCTTCAATTTGTTTTACATGCTCTGAAGTCTATCTAATTTTCTATTTCTTACTGAACAACTTCATCGTAGGTAAAATTACCGCACAAGCGATAGTGCCAACGATAATTCCAATCACAAAATCAATGACAGAAGAGAATGATAGTGGAACTATAAAATGTTCTATCCAGTGATGAATTGCAGGTACGTTATGCGAGAAAATACCGCCACCGACCAAAAACATAGCAATGGTGCCAATCATAGATAATGATTTCATAAACCACGGCATAATAAAGAGTAAGCTGCGTCCTATGAATTGCGATAACGAGCCTTTCTTTTTCATCAACCATAAACCGATGTCATCAAGTTTCACGATTAAACCCACAAAGCCATAAACAAATACAGTAATACCGATTCCAACCGCAGAAAGTGAAAGGATTTTGGTTATTGTATTACTTTCTTGTAATACTCCGAGGGCGATAATAATAATTTCAGCTGAAAGAATAAAATCAGTACGGATTGCCCCTTTGATTTTATCTTCTTTTGAAACGCTATTTTCGTCTTCAGCATTTTCTGCGTGATGTAAGAATTTATGCAATAATTTTTCCACGCCTTCGAAACAAAGATAAACACCGCCAATTATCAATAATACTGTGATGGCTTGCGGTAAATAGATAGATAGCAGAAGAGCAAGTGGAATTAAAATCGCCTTGTTAAGAATCGAACCTTTTGCAACCGCCCAAACAATCGGTAATTCTTGTTCAGGTAAGATATTTTTCCCGCTGACTTGATTTGCATTTAAGGCTAAATCATCGCCAATCACGCCAGTAGTTTTCTTTGCTGCTATTTTAGTCATAATAGAAACATCATCCAATACAGCAGCAATATCATCTAATAAGGTAAAGAGAGAGCTAAAAGCCATAGTATTCCTTAAATAAATCTATAAAAAAACCGAGCAAAATTGCTCGGTCTTCAAATTCCAAATTTCGGAAATTAGCGACGTAAACCTAAACGTGCAATGATTTCTGAATATTTAGCAAGATCAGTACGTTTTAAGTAGTCTAATAATTTACGACGACGTGAAACCATACGCAATAAACCGCGACGACCGTGGTGATCTTTTTTGTGTGTAGCAAAGTGAGCTTGTAAATGGTTGATTTGAGCAGTTAATAATGCAATTTGAACTTCTGAAGAACCAGTATCTTTTGCATCACGACCAAATTCAGCAACGATTTGTGCTTTTGCTTCTACGCTTAGAGACATCTTAATTTTCCTTTTTGTTAAGGGTTGAACATACATCAATAGCCGATCTCTAACTCAGCTATGATAAGAAGCACACATTCTAATGTGAAATACCTAACAATGCAAGTCTAAATTAACTAGATAGAGATAAGAAAGTAAGCGTTGCGATTTTGTTTTACAAGAAGTAAATTAAGTACCGAATTTGACTAAATCTCGGAGCTTTTATGCCACTATCCCTATTCCCTCCAGCACTTTCGCAAAAAATCGCAGAAAATCTACCGCTTATGAATGCGATTTCAATGTCTAGTTTTGTAAAACGCACGCTTTTATCTCAGCCTGAATTATTAAATCAATGGTTTGAACATTCGCCTAGTCCACAAGATTGCAAACATTATACTGAGCGTTTAGCTCAAGTGCTGCAAAATGTGCAAGATGAGGAACAATTAGGCAAGGAACTTCGATTGTTTCGCCATCGTGAAATGGCAACACTTAGCTTTATTCAATCGAACAAATTAGCCAGCGTTGAGTTTGTTTTTCAAGCCCTTTCTGATTTGGCGGAGACGATTATTTTACAGGCGCGTGATTGGCTCTATCAGCGTTGCTGTGCGGAATATGGCGTGCCAATGAATAGTCTGAATGAACCGCAAGAGTTGCTGATTTTAGGAATGGGGAAATTGGGCGGGCGGGAGCTAAATTTCTCGTCAGATATTGACCTGATTTTTGTCTACCCTGATGCAGGTGAAACCGTGGGTGGGCGGAAAGCGGTCGAAAATAGCAAGTTTTTTACCAGACTTGGGCAGCGTTTAATTCGGACATTAGATGAAGTAACTGCCGAGGGCTTTGCATATCGCACCGATATGCGGTTGCGCCCGTTTGGAGATAGCGGAGCATTAGTGCTTAGTTTTGCCTCAATGGAAGACTATTACCAAGAGCAGGGGCGAGATTGGGAACGTTATGCGATGATTAAAGCGAAAATCTTGGGCGAAGATTTGAGTAATCTCAACCATCGCTATTTAAAGCAGATGTTGCGTCCATTCGTTTATCGCCGCTACTTGGATTTTAGTGCGATCCAATCGCTACGAGAAATGAAAGAGAAAATCAGCCGTGAGGTGGTACGTCGTAATCTGATAGATAACATCAAACTTGGTGCAGGTGGCATTCGGGAAGTGGAATTTATCGTGCAAACCTTTCAAATGATGCGAGGTGGTCGCGATAAAATCTTGCAAGAACGCAGCCTTCTCACCGTGTTGCCACGTTTGGCAGAGCTGAATTTACTGACTCTAGAACAAGTGGCAAATCTACGCACGGCGTATCTGTTCTTCCGCCAAGTGGAAAATGTGTTGCAGGCGATTGATGATAAGCAAACTCAAACCCTACCAACCGATGAACAAGCGCAGCAATGCCTGATTTTAGCTACGCAAAAATACTTGATTGAAACCGAGCAAGGCGAAACCTGGATCGAGCATTCGATCCAAAATTGGGCAGATTTCTTGCACGTATTGGGGCAATATCAGCAAAAAGTACGCGCAGTGTTTAATGAGCTGATTGGGAAAGATGAAGAGGAAAATCCACCGCTTGTAAACGAGCAAATCGTGCTGTGGCGGGATATTTTGAACTTAGAAATGAGCGAGGAAGATTTAGCCAGTGTGCTGAAAGAGTATGCCGTGCAAGAGGTGGATTATGCCGAAATTTTCCGTTGGCTTGCCACAACGCTACAAGATTGGAGCCGTAAGCCGATTGGCGTGCGTGGGCGTGAGGTGCTGAGAACCTTGTTACCGAAGATGCTTGATCAAATTTTCAGCCAGCCGAATTACCTGATTTTGCTTCCTAGATTACTCAATATTTTGGACAAAATCACCACCCGAACCACCTATTTGGAATTACTTGCGGAGAAAGAGCAGATTTTGCCACAGCTGATTACGCTTTGTGGTCAATCGATTATGATTGCCGAGCAGATTGCCCGCTACCCAATGTTGCTCGATGAGTTGATGAGCAATAAAGGGCTTACGCAAGTGATTGATTTCCACAATTATGAGCCTGCATTGAACGACTATTTGATTCGTATTCCTGAAGAGGACGAAGAGGCATTGATTGATGCGTTGCGACAATTCAAACAGAGCCAGATTTTACGCATCGCTTCAGCTGATATTATGGGCGTGTTGCCTGTAATGAAAATTAGCGACCATCTCACTTACCTTGCCGAAGCGATTATCGGAGCGGTAGTAAATATGGCGTGGAAAGCGGTCAGCCAGCGTTTTGGCGTGCCAGAGCATTTGAGCGAAAATGAAAAAGGTTTTGCGGTGATTGGCTACGGAAAATTGGGCGGTATTGAGTTGGGCTACAATTCCGATTTAGACTTGGTTTTCCTACACAATGCCCCTGAAAATAGCGAAACAGTTGGCGGACGGAAATCGGTCTCTAGCCATCAGTTTTACTTGAAATTAGCTCAAAAAATCAACTCTATTTTTAACCTCAATACTAGTGCAGGCGTGTTATACGAGGTGGATATGCGGTTGCGACCATCAGGCGAGGCAGGGCTTTTAGTCAGTACTTTCAATGCCTACGATTTCTACCAGAAAAACGAGGCGTGGACGTGGGAAAGCCAAGCACTTGTGCGTGCAAGATGTGTTTATGGTACAGAAAGTCTAAAAGCTGAATTTGATCAAATTCGTCAATCAACTTTAGCAAAAAAACGTGATGTGGTGACGCTTAAAGCAGAAATTACAGGAATGAGAGCCAAAATGTATCAGCATTTAACCCAACCGCAAGCGGTCGAATTTAACTTAAAAACCGACAAAGGTGGCATTACTGATATTGAATTTATCGCCCAATATTTGGTATTAGCGAATGCAGAAACCTCACTAGAAATGGCGGTTTGGTCGGATAATGTCCGCATTTTCGACACGGCAATGGCGTGTGGCATTTTAACCGAACCAGCAGGTGAACAGCTCAAATATTGTTACACGGCAATGCGAAACCGTATTCATCACTTGAATTTATTACGCCAACCAAGTTGCGTACCGATGAGTGAATTTAAAGCAGTGCGGGATTTTGTAGGGAAAATGTGGTCGCAAATTTTTCAGTAAAAACAACCGCTTGAAGTAGATAAGCAGCGTATAATAAGCCAATTTTAAACGGAGGAAAGATGGAATATCAATTTACCCATACGATGCACGGTGTGATTGTCCGTTGCTCAATGGATCACGAAGCATTTGCCCGTTGGCTAAACAATGAAATCGCAGGCGATCATAAAACTTTAGATGCTATTTTGACTGAAATTGAACGTTGCAGAGCGGTTTATCCAAACCAGTATGAATTTGTGTTTGAAGGTAAGGAATACAGCCTTTATTTTACTAACGATGAAGTGATGGTGAAAGCGAATAATTTAGAAGATGATTTTGATGAATCTCTGATGGAAGAGGGCTTTAATTTCTATAACGAAGAAAGCATTGCCTTTTGTGGGCTAGATGATTTTGAAGCCTTTTTGAAAGCGTATCACAAATTTATGAAGACCTATCATTAAGGAAAGTAAAAAGAGCGTTTAGCTTGATCTAATCTTTAATCAGTGAGAAATTTAGCCCTACTTTGGGGTGTGGTTCATTTAAAACGCTCTTTTTCTTTTATGCTTTGAAAAACTCCAACAACGGTTCTGGATGTTGAATGTATTGCACCAGATCTTTTTGCTCAGGGTGTCCGATATATGGAATTTGTCCGAGAAGAGGCGCGTGAATTTTTTGCTTAAGCATTTCAATCAATTCCATATAGTGCCGCAATCCAGGGTTGATGCGGTTTGCGATCCAACCTAAAAGCGGAACGCCGCTATCTTTTATCGCTTGAGCGGTTAATAAGGCGTGGTTGGCACAGCCTTCTTTGATGCCAACAACTAAAATCACAGGCATATTATTTTTTTGTACCCAGTCAGCAAAACTCAAATCTTTGTTAATCGGAGTAAGCCAGCCGTAAGTGCCTTCCACTAAAATATTGTGGTAGCTATTTTGTAAGCGTGCGAGATCGACATCCAATTTTTCCACGTGGATATTTCGAACTGCATCAAGGGCGGCAAAAACAGGGGTGCTAGAATGAATAAAGGTGTAGCTGTTGATTTCACGATAGCCAACAGGCACTGCAGTGCTGTTTAAAAGCGTGACAACATCGCTATTATCTTCGCTGGCATAGTCATCTAAATTTGGCTCTGTGGGTAATTCTTCTGCTCCCCCACAAGCGATTGGTTTATAAGGCACAGCCACGATATTGTTTGCAGTTAAAACTTGCAATAATGCACGGGTTACAATCGTTTTGCCCACGTCGGTGTCTGTCCCTGTAATAAATAAAGAGGGCATAGGGTATCCTTTGATTAGCTGGTTTTTAATTCACCAAGAAATAAAATAGAAAATGGTGGGCTTAAGACCCACCGGATGAATACCCTTTAGTTTATCAAATTTTTTAATCAGGAATTATGTTCTTGATCAAACTTCCTTCATAAATTCCCTGTTTTATCATTGCACACGGGATCAACGTGCTGTTTTTATCAAAATGGCTTGTCACTAATTGCACATTGAGATCGCGATTGAGCATTTTTTCATTCAAATTTTGTGTAATTTGCTCAAAGAGAGGGGCTTTAATGCGTAGTAGTGGAGAATCAAACAAAATTTTTTCGGTAGAGAAAATATTGACTAAATTCATTAACATATAGGCTAAATTGCTACTAATATGCTCTAAAATAGCCAGTGCTGTTGGATTTTTTGCTTCCACTTGTTCGCAGAAATGGCTAATTTTTGCCTCTTTCAAATGCTCGTCATCCATCTCAAAGTTTTTGGGTAGATGTTTGTCGATCAATTGAATTAACGCTTGTAAGCTCGCTTGATTGTTGAGTTGATAGCGTTCGATGCTGTCTAATTCAGGGTAAATCTCATCACTTAATGTACTAAAACGAGGCATAAGCATATGATCTACATTCATATTCTGCTCGTGTAATAACGCACCACGCAACAGAATGCTGAGACGAATCGCATCATCGACTTGTAAGAAGATCACATTATCATCGCCAATTAAACTACCTAGCGTAGATTCCGCCAATAGCCAGAGATGGAAATGCTCATTGAGCAAAATCGGTTGAGAATAGATCGCTTGTAATTTCTCAACAATGCGACATTTCAAAAAATGTTGCCCAAGTTGAACGATGGCGTTTTTCTCAGCGTTAATGCGTCCAACAACCGCAATGGAAAGCGCAAGGATTTGGGCATCGTTAAGCGGTTGATTTTGACGGAAATTTTGCAAGTTTTCGGCAATAATCTCATCTAAGTTAGGATAATCGCTTAAAGAAAAGGTATAATCTTGGCGATGAATGACTGAGCCATCTAATTTACAAAGCGAAATGGTAAGATGGTCTGCAAAAATCGTGAGGCAGAGCTGTTTCCAGAAAAAAGTAGAAACAGAAAGCCCGACTGCTGGTCTGCCGCGAGAGTTACAATCTTGCACGCTACATTCTAGAATAAATTGTTTATCAATCAACTGTTTTGTAATGTTGGTAATTGAAGCGGGGGCAAGCCCTGAGAGTTTAGCAAGATCAGTACGAGAGATGAGCTCAAACTGTTCGGTTAGACGATAAATATTACCTATATTTTGAATTTTATTGCTAGTAATCATTAATTGACGTTCTCCATAATTTATTTTTTATTTGCTCCATTTGTTTTTATATTTTGCGGGAATTTTGTAGAAGTACAACCAATTTATCCGCATAATGTGATCTAGTTCACATATTTATTTTTAAATTTAAAGAAAATCACGAGAAAAGCCGAAATGAATTCATCAATTCACTACCTTTGGGTGGAAAATGAGCAGCAATTAGCTGAAGTTTGTCAAAATGCCCGCCAAGTATCTGCAGTAGCATTGGATACGGAATTTATCCGCGAGCGAACGTTTTACCCGAAATTGGGGTTAATTCAGCTATTTGATGGTAAGCAAGTCAGTTTGATTGATCCAACGGTGATTAACGATTTCAGTCCTTTTGTTGCATTGCTTGCGGATCAAAAAGTCATCAAAGTGTTACACGCTTGCAGTGAAGATTTGGAAGTGTTTGAATGTGCTTTTAACCAATTGCCTACACCGTTGGTAGATACGCAAGTAATGGCAACTTTCTTAAATTTAGGTACATCCGTTGGCTTTGCTAAATTAGTGTTGCATTATTTAGATGTTAAGCTCGACAAAGGAGCTTCACGCACAGATTGGCTTGCCCGTCCATTAAGTGAAACCCAATTGCAATATGCCGCAGCGGATGTATGGTATTTGTTGCCGATTTATCAGAAAATGCAGACAGAATTGGCTCAAACAAACTGGCAAAATGCCGTGAATGAAGAGTGTTCCGCTTTTTTAACGAAGCGTGAACGCGAGGAAGATTTAGACAAAGCTTACATCAAAATTTCAAATGCGTGGCGGTTAGAACCGCAGCAGCTAGCTGTGTTAAAATTACTGGCAAAATGGCGGGCGGAAGAGGCACAAAGCCGCAATTTAGCTTTGAATTTTGTGGTAAAAGAATCGAATTTATATGAAATTGCTCGTACATTACCGAAAAATCCTTCGCAATTGTTAGATTTTATGCACCCGAATGAAGTTCGCAGACACGGCAAAAAAATCTTACGTTTAGTAGAGCAAGGCTTGAATACCCCTATGGAACTTTATCCTGTCAAAATTGTACGTTTAATGGATGAGCCTAATTACAAATATAGCTTAAAAGCCTTGCAGCAAAAACTTGCCGAAATTCGACCGCTTGATCTGCCTGCTGAACTGGTGGCAAGTAAGCGTCAGTTAAATCAGCTGTTTAATTGGCATATTAAAGGGCGATCTTCTGATCGTTTGCCAGAGTTATTATGTGGTTGGCGAAAAGAATATGGCAAGCAATTGGTGAATGTATTTAATTAAAATGAGATAAACACTATGGAAGCAAAAAAATTACCCCGAGCATTAGATGCGATTGATTTAAAAATTCTGAATGAACTCCAACGCAACGGCAAAATTTCTAACATCGAACTTTCTAAAAGAGTAGGGCTTTCGCCAACGCCTTGTCTTGAACGGGTTAAACGTTTAGAAAAACAGAACGTGATTATGGGCTATCGTGCCTTGCTCAATCCTGAACTGCTGGAAGCACCGCTTTTAGTTATTGTGGAAATTACGCTGGTGCGTGGTAAGCCTGATGTATTTGAGGAATTTAACCAAGCGGTGCAGCAGTTAGATGAAATCCAAGAGTGCCATTTAGTTTCGGGCGATTTCGACTATTTACTCAAAACGAGAGTTGCCGATATGGCGGCTTATCGTAAGTTGCTTGGTACGACACTTTTGCGTTTACCAGGTGTGAACGATACTCGCACTTATGTGGTAATGGAAGAAGTGAAACAGACAAATTATTTGTTGCTTAAATAAAAGGAAACATTGTGATTAGACGACTTAAAGGAAAAGAAACCGCCTTTAATTTTCTTTTTGCCTTTTGTGGCTTGTTTGGGATTTATCTTATTCTCGCTTGGGCAAGTTATAGCCCGTTAGATAATGCGTGGTCGGTAGCGAGTACCGCTACGAGTGAGCCGTTAAATAAAACGGGGGTGTTTGGGGCATGGATGATCGATTTGCTTTATGCTTTTTTTGGCAAAGTGGCATTTCTCTTGCCGTTTAGTTTAACGGGATTTTCTGCTTATATGTTACTCACACAAGGGGCAGCAAATGCAACCTTGAAAGGCCTTTTGCTCCGTAGTTTGAGCTTTTTTATGCTGATGATTGGTTTGGCAGGCTTAGCGAATACGATTTTATCGAACACGCCGAATTATCTGGCGGGCGGTTTTGTAGGGGCGATGAGTCAAGGCTTGATGAGTGAGCATATCGGACAATTCGGTGGTTTGTTCGTGGCAATGTTGTTGACTGTAACTGGATTCTATTTCTGCTCAGGTCAAACCCTTATTCCATTATTAATTCATTTCTATGATTGGGTAAATGCGAAAGATGCTACAGCGGAAGAAAAACCTTTGCAAGTTAAATCCGTAGCCGAAGTTAAGCCAACCGAAGATGATTTGCAATTAGGTAGTGAAAACTCACCGCTTGCAGCTGAAGAACCAACAGACGAGCATGTAGACACTGTCATTTCGATAGGTGAACAGTTAACAGATCTTACAATATTTAAACGCCCAAATATCAGTGGGCTACATCAATCTTCTTCTATTGAAAAGGTTTCCGCTGAGCCTTCTTCTGAAATGAAGCCAACGATGGTTGTGGAAACAGCGGAGATGCATTTGTTTAATCCTGCCGATATTCATACAGAGCTTCCACTGCCGAAAATTAATTTACCTGAGATTGAAACGGAAGTGCTGCCAGCCAAAACCGAAAATAAGATTGGGTTGAATGTTGAACTACCCAAAGTGCGTTTAAATCCGATTGAACCACAAGCGGAGAGCGTAGAACAAGCGGTGGATTTTGCAGAAAATCTCGCAAATTCGACTGTGCAACCCCAAATTAGTGTGCGTTTAGTAAATGAAGATCCTGAACTTGATATGGCTGAGCAAGTGGCATTTGAGCCTGAAATGCCGCATTTTATGCAATCGTCACCTGTGATTAAAGTGATGGCGGAGACGGAAGAAAGCGAAGAGCAAGATGAAGATTTTGATGCGATTCGTGAACGTGAGTTTGCGGAAATGGAACGCCAGCGTTTAGCAGAACTTGAGGCTCGAGCAAAAGCGGTAGGCTTAGAGCATACTTTTAATAAGATTACGGAAGGTTCAAGCCATTTTGAAACGACTTTACCAACTAATGTGCAAATTCGCACAGAACCTACGCCATCAAAATTTACAACGCCATTAAAAGCAACGGTGGGAGTGGAAGGGAATACCCCCCCCGACTATCCCCGAGGTGGCTATGGCGAAACCTTAATTCATCCATTATTGCAAGGCAGTAAAAAATTGGAAAAACCAACAACCCCATTACCCACATTAGATTTATTGGAAGAGCATCAACCAAGTGGTCAGCAGATGACAGAAGGAGAAATTATTGCGACATCTCGCCGCATTGAAACTGCATTGGCAAACTATGGCGTAAAAGCAACGGTTGAAGATGTATTAGTGGGGCCTGTGGTAACCCGTTACGAAATTAAACCCGCAGTGGGGGTAAAAGCGGCAAAAATCACCTCTTTAGCGAGTGATTTAGCTCGTGAAATGATGTCTACCATTCGTATTACCGATGTGGTGCCAGGTAAGCCTTATATGGGCATTGAAGTACCGAATCCACATCGTGAAATTGTGTGGTTGCGAGATTTGATCGCAAGCGATGAATTCCGTTATACCGAAGCCAAATTGCCGATGATTTTGGGGAAAGATTTGGCGAATAAACCTGTGATTATGGATATGGTGGATACACCACATTTGCTTGTGGCAGGACAAACGGGGGGCGGTAAATCGGTTGGGATCAATACAATGATTTTGAGCTTGCTTTATAAGCTCACACCTGAACAAGTTCGCTTGATTATGATTGATCCGAAACAGGTTGAACTTTCGGTGTATAACGATATTCCACACTTGCTAACGCCAGTGGTAACCGATATGAAAAAGGCGGCAAATGCCTTGTGCTGGGCAGTAGATGAGATGGAGCGTCGCTACACTTTACTGACTCATTTAAATGTGCGTAATATTACAGGCTACAATAATAAAATTGATGAAGCTGAAGCAATGGGAATGCCAATTGCGGATCCAAGTTGGAAAGAGGGCGATTCAATGGATAAAATGCCGCCTGCGTTGGGCAAACTCAGCTACATTGTTTTGGTGGTGGATGAGTTTGCTGATCTGATGATGACCGCAGGCAAAGAGGTGGAAGAATACATTATGCGTATTTCACAAAAAGCACGTGCAATTGGTATCCATCTAATTTTGGCAACGCAACGCCCATCAACCGATGTCATTACAGGCGTGATTAAAGCGAATATTCCAAGCCGTATTGCGTTTACGGTAGCAAGCCCTTACGATTCTCGCACTATTTTAGATAGCATTGGTGCAGAAAATTTGCTAGGTCGAGGCGATATGCTTTATTCCAAAGCAGGTAGCCCAGAGTTGGTACGTGTACATGGGGCTTATATGAGCGATGATGATGTCGTGAATGTGGCGGATAACTGGAAAGCACGAGGCAAGCCAGAATATATTGAGAGTATTTTGGAGTCGCCTGCCGATGAAGAGGTAGGAGAGACGGGCGGTAGTGGCGATTTAGATGAGCGTTTTGATGAGGTAGTTGCTTTTGTACAAGAAACAGGCATTACTTCGGCTAGTGGTTTGCAACGTCATCTTCGTTTAGGTTTTAACCGTGCAGCACGTATTTTAGACCAGATGGAACGCGAGGGGATTTTGTCTTCACCAGATAAACGCGGTAAGCGTGAAATTATGTAACGTTGGTAGAAACAAGCGGCGATTTTTGCTGAGTATTTTGCAAAAAATCTTGTTAGAATCACCGCTTATTTATGCCACTTGTATAAATTTTACTAATCAAAGTAATTTTGTACTACTATAATAGTACAAAGTGTTTGACATTTTAATTTGATTACACTACCTTTATAGCCACTTACTCATAACACAACAAGAGAGAACACAATGTCTTACAAAAATGATGACCTTCGTATTAAAAATATTGAACAACTTTTACCACCGATTGCTTTATTAGAGCGTTTTCCTGCAAGCGATTTTGCAGCAGAAACAGTGGAAAAAACACGCCAAGCAATTCACAGAATTATTCACGGTGCAGATGATCGCTTATTAGTGGTGATTGGGCCTTGCTCGATCCACGACCCCAAAGCTGCACTTGAATATGCTGATCGAATTAAAACAATGCGTGCAAATCCAAAAATTAATCAAAATCTTGAAGTGGTGATGCGTGTGTATTTCGAAAAACCACGCACTACTGTGGGCTGGAAAGGCTTAATCAATGACCCATATTTGAACGAAACTTACGCATTAAACGATGGTTTGCGTTTAGGTCGTAAAGTACTTTCAGATATTAATGATTTAGGCGTGCCAGCAGCGGGTGAATTTTTGGATATGATCACGCCACAATATATGGCAGACTTTATGAGTTGGGGGGCAATTGGTGCTCGTACGACAGAATCACAAGTACACCGTGAATTAGCCTCTGGTTTATCTTGTGCAGTAGGTTTCAAAAATGGTACCAATGGCAGCGTAAAAATTGCATTAGATGCAATTGCTTCAGCAGAATCACCGCACCATTTCTTGTCGGTAACCAAATTTGGCCATTCAGCAATCGTCTCGACTGAAGGCAATCAGGATTGCCATATCATTTTACGTGGCGGGGAGAAAGGTACAAATTATGATGCAGAATCAGTTGCGGCAGTGTGTGCAGAGATCGAAAAATCAGGTCATCGTCCACACGTAATGGTGGATTTCAGCCACGCGAACAGCAGTAAGCAGTTCAAGCGCCAAATGGATGTGTGTGAAGATGTTTGCAAACAAATTGCTGGCGGTTCGGATTTAATTTCTGGCGTGATGATCGAAAGCCACTTAGTGGAAGGTCGCCAAGATCTGAAATCAGGTCAAACGCTTGAAGATTTAGTTTACGGACAAAGCATCACCGACGGTTGCATAAGCTGGGAAGATAGCGAAAAAGCACTATTCGCTTTAGCAGAAGCGGTTGAAGAGCGTCGTCGTAAACATCAAAAATAATCTTTAAAGCATTAAATCGTAAGGACGGAGTTTATCCCCGTCCTATTTTCATTTTATAAGGGCAGGGATAAGCCCCGCCCCTACGTACAAATTAGAGAGTTTAGAATGAATCATACCCTTCTCGCCTTAGATACTGCCACTGAAGCTTGTTCAGTGGCTTTGTTGCATCAAGGCAATATCACTTTTGAAGATGAACTTAGCCCAAGAACACACACGCAACGCATTTTACCGATGGTAGATGGTTTATTAAAAAATGCTCATCTTTCTATCAAAGAGTTGGATTATTTAGTCTTCGGTCGAGGCCCTGGCAGTTTTACAGGCGTACGTGTAGGCGTGGGGGTAGCTCAAGGTCTGGCACTGGGTGCAGAACTTGATGTTGTGCCGATTTCAAATCTGACCACAATGGCAGAGCAGGCTTATCAAGAGCTAGGTGCAACAGAAGTGATTGCCTTAATTGATGCCAGAATGAACGAGGTCTATTTTGCGCAATTAATTCGTACCGAAAACGGTTGGCTGGAGAAAGTAAAAGAGCAAGTTTGCTCGCCAGAACGTGCGTTAGAGCAGTTTCAATTAGATGACGAAAAGATTACCGTGGTGGGCACAGGTTGGGTTGCTTATCCGCAATTTGCCGAGCAGAATCTACCGCTTGTAATCAGTGAAATTACTTTGCCTTCAGCAAAATATATGCTTGCTTTAGCCGAACAAGAAATTGAGAAAGGCAATGTGAAATCAGTAGATGAAATTGAACCTGTTTATTTACGCAATGAAGTCACTTGGAAGAAGTTGCCGCATAAGCAGTAATAAAAAGCAGGCATTTGCCTGCTCTTTCTTTATACTCTCAATTTTTCAACTACCCAATCCAATCCAGAATTAAAATCTTCGGTAAGAGCAGGGCGGAGTTGTTCGAGTAATTTAATCAACTCTGCTTTATCTGGATGGGTGAGATTAATATGCCCCACTTTGCGACCCGCACGAACCTCTTTGCCATACCAATGCAGTTGTGAGAACGGTAAATTTAGCCATTCATTATTATGTTCAATGCCGATAAGATTTACCATTACACTTGGTACAGTGGTTTCGAGTTCTGGCGTTGGGAGATCTAATAGCGCTCTTAAATGCAATTCGAATTGAGAAATTGAACAGCCTAGTTGCGTCCAATGTCCACTATTATGAACGCGTGGAGCAAGTTCGTTGATGAGCAATTTATCACCTACTACAAAACATTCCATTGCCATTACACCGACATATTCTAGTTCTTGCATAATGCTGCCTAGCATTTGTTCGGCTTGTTGTTGGAAAATCACTTGTTTAGGCAGCGTAACATCTGACACGCTGTAACGCAAAATACTATTTTGTTGTAGGTTATGAGTAATAGGGTAGAAACGGGTTGAACCATCTCTAAATCTTGCTCCAACAATCGAAATCTCGCCATCGAACGGAATAAATTTCTCCGCAATCACTTCACCAAACAGATCTGGTGTGATTTGTTCGATATTTTCTTTGGTGACAATCCATTGTCCTCGTCCGTCGTAGCCACCAGTACGGCGTTTAACCACGACTTTTTCACCAATATTTTGGAAAACTTGCTCCCATTGATTAGGGCTTTCTAGTAATTGCCAAGGCGAAGTAGAAAGATGAAGCTGATCAAGTAATGATTTTTGCGTGAAACGATCGGCTAATCGCCCAAACACATTGAGGTTCACGAAGTTTTTGTGATTGCTAAGCAGCTGCGTTAGCGGTGTATCTGTCCAACGTTCGATTTCTGCGGTAATAATGCCGTTTTCTGCCAGTTCAAAGACAGGTGCATCAAAGGCGAGAGGGATAACATCAATATCCAGTGGTGCCCCCGCATAACGTAGCATTCTGCCTAATTGTCCGTTGCCAAGCACATAAATAGGAGGGTAGATTGTGCTTTGAGTTTGCATCGTTTTTTTCATAATCGTGAACCTAAATCAGAGTTAAAAATAGTGAGAAAGTGGTTTTTCGCGTTGTTGGTTGAGTAAAACCAACAATTTAATGCGTGCTTTTTGTCCGCTTAAACCTGTAGTAAAGATCACCCCTTGTTGCTTGAGTTCTTTACCTCCACCAAGATAGTCGTATACATCTTGAGTTACACCGTGGAAAGCTCGTGATACGAGCACCACAGGAATATTTGCTTCAAGTAATGCGTGCAAGCCTTTAAGTGAAGTTGGCGGAAGATTGCCCGCGCCTAAAGCTTCAATTACCACACCATCGCAGCCGTGATGGGCAAGCTGCTCGAGCAAAAAGCTATCCATTCCCGCATAGGCTTTAACTAATTGAATATTATTTTTGGTAATTTTTTGCACTGGGAAACTTTCGTAAGCGGTTAATTTTTGGAAATAGATTACGTTGTTTTTAGTAATCAATCCGCAAGGTCCAAAAGTAGGTGTTTGGAACGTTGCCACATTAGTGGTGTGCGTTTTGGTCACAAATTTTGCGTGATGGACTTCATCATTCATGACCACCAATACGCCTTTGCCTTTCGAATCCTCGCTTAATGCCACCAAAATAGCACTTTGCAAGTTAATTAACCCGTCTGAACCGAGTTCATTGCTTGAGCGCATTGCTCCAGTAATAGCAATAGGCACGTTGATATTGAGGGCTAAATCAAGAAAATAAGCTGTTTCTTCAAGCGTGTCTGTACCGTGAGTAATCACGATGCCATCGAAATGTTCTTCATTGGCTGCTTTTTCAATACGATATTTTAGTACAAGCCAGTGATCGAGCGTGATGTGTGGAGAAGGCACGTTAAAAACAGATTCTTGATGTAATTCAGCAGGGTGATTAAGGCGTTCTAACGCATCTAACAATGGATTACGAGCTGAAGGCGATACTTTACCATTTTCGCCTTCCTTCATCGAGATCGTACCGCCCGTGTGTAAAATGAGCAATCGTTTTGCCATATTTATTCTACTCGTGGATCAGGATTATTTAGCACGAGCTCAGTTTGAGCTTGGCGAAAAGCGTGGAGTTTTTGAGCAAGCTCAGGATTAAACGCAGCAAGAATTTGAACGGCTAATAAACCCGCATTAGCAGCACCTGCAGGGCCAATTGCTAGTGTACCAACGGGAATGCCTTTTGGCATTTGCACGATAGAGTAGAGGCTATCAACCCCACTTAGCGTAGAGCTTTTTACTGGCACACCAAGCACAGGTACAATCGTTTTCGCTGCAATCATCCCTGGTAAATGAGCCGCACCGCCAGCACCTGCAATAATCACTCTATAGCCATTTTTTTCTGCATTTTCCGCAAAAGTGAACAGTTTATCTGGCGTACGATGAGCAGAAACCACTTCAACGTGATAAGGTAACGAAAATTGGTCTAAAATTTGGGTTGCTTCGCTCATCGTTGCCCAGTCACTTTTAGAGCCCATAACAATGGCAATTTCAGCTTTATTAGTCATATTTTTTCTCTATTTGAATTAAAATTTTACGTAGGATACCACAAAAAGCAAACGGTTGCTTTGCTTTTTCAAGCGGTGAGATTTTATCGTCCTTTCCCCAAAAAGTACAAAAAATAAAACCTGTGATTTTATCAAGCTGTTATGCTACAATACGCTACTATTTTTAGCAGATTTAATGTGCTTGAATTATTGGAGAAAGATAAATGACGAGTAGTGCAAATAAACGTTCGGTAACCACCTTATTTTCAGAAAAAAGTGATATTTATAGCCACCAAGTTCGCATCGTGTTAGCAGAAAAAGCTGTGCCTTATGAAATTGAAAATATCACGCCAGATGCTATTTCGGAAGATTTAATGGAAGTAAATCCATACGGTAGCGTGCCGACATTGGTTGATCGCGATTTAGTATTATTCAATTCTCGCATCATTATGGAATATCTTGATGAGCGTTTTCCTCATCCGCCACTTTTACCTGTTTATCCCGTTTTACGTGCGAAATGCCGTTTAACCATGTTCCGTATTGAACAAGATTGGTATTCTTTAATTGATATCGTAAATAAAGATCCCGCTTCAGCCCAAGGTAAAAAAGCATTAGCTCAACTTCGTGAAGAGATTTTAGCATTAGCCCCTGTTTTTGATGCGATGCCTTATTTTATGAGTGAAGAGTTTGGTTTAGCTGATTGTTATATTGCCCCATTACTCTGGCGTATGGTTAACTTAGGCGTAGAATTTACTGGTCCTGCGGCAAAACCTGTGAAAAACTATATGAACCGCGTATTTAAACGCGATAGTTTTATGCAATCTGTGGGCGGTGCAGCCCCTAAACATTTAATGGATGATAAAGATTAATGAAACCATTACGCCCTTATATTTATTACGCTTATTACAGTTGGATTTGCGATAACAACAGCACTCCTTATTTGTTGGTTAATTGCGATTATCCTGATGTGGATGTACCGATTGAGTTTATCCGCGATGGAAAAATCATCTTAAACATTTCGCCACGTTCCATTGGTAATTATGTGGTAGATGATGAAGGCATTTCATTTAGTGCGAGATTTCAAGGAATGATTCGCGATTTGTACGTTCCATTTGGTGCAGCTGAAGCACTTTATGCTCAAGAAACAGGTGACGGCACAATGTTCCAAGAGGAAGAATATTACAGCGAAGAAAGTTATCTTGCTCGTACTGCTAAAAAATCGGAAGAAGAGAAACCGAAAAAAATCGTGAAGAAAAAACCAACACATTTGAAGTTGGTAAAATAAATAAGTAAAAAAGCGGTCATTTTTGACCGCTTTTCTGTACAATTTCCTTACTCAACCCACTCAATCACTTCTTCAGTAGGCTTGCGATATTTCTTCTTAATTTCTTTGGCACGATAACCAAAAGTAACCATACAAGAAACGCCCCATTCATTCGGATCGAATAACCCCTCTTCGGCTAGAATACGATTCACTTCAGGGTAACTAAATCCTTCAATTGGACAGGAATCAATGCCAATCAGTGCTGCCCCTGTCATCATATTACCTAATGCAATATAGGTCTGTTTACTACACCAATCAAACAAAGTCCGTTCGCTTTCTAACACTTGAATATCATCGGTTTGAAACGTTTTATAACGAGCAATCGTTGCGCTCATCTGTTCAGGCGTTAAGCCTCGTTTTTCAAGCGAAGTGCGGAAAAAGTCACTATCAAAACGGGCATTTTTCTTCGCTAAAATTACCACTAAATGGCTCATTTCATTCATTGGGTGTTTAATGCCCCACGAAACAGGTGCGATTTTCTCTCGAATTGTCACATTTTGTAGTACTAAAAATTTCCACGGCTCAGAACCTACCGAACTTGGCGAAAGACGACCTAATTCCAAAATATAGTCCATATCCTCACGGCTAATTTTGCGAATAGGATCGTAAGCACGGCACGCTGCACGAAAATGAAAAGCGTCTAAAACTTGTTGTTTGTTCATTGTATCAATTCCTTTATTACCAAAAGAGTAGCTGTATCATACACGCATATGATTGATTTGCCAAAAATAGTGGGAAAAATTGGGAATAGTGTTATCAATAGGAATGTAGAAGCCGAGAGATTACTTCCATGATGGGAAAGGCACGTTATAAATGGTGCATATGTTTCCACTTCAGCATACGTTCAATAAGGCTCAATAGCTCAAAACGTTCATTATCATCAAGGTTTGCAAGCATTCGTTCTAATTGGCGAGCTTGATCAGTTGGGCGATGGCTGGCATCAGTAACGAGATCAGCAATTTCACAATGAAAAATATCCGCGAGTTCTAACAAGCGAGTGATAGTCGGAGTTGTTGTGCCTCGTTCCATACGAGAAACTGCATCATTACCAATGCCTAAAATTTCAGCCAGTTGTGCTTGTGTTAACCCTGCGGCTTGGCGATATTTCGCAATGGATTGCCCAATGGTATAAATTAATTGTTGTCGTTTCTCTGACACAAGGATTCCCCCAAAAATTACAATGGAGAAATTATAAAAATTCAGTTTTTATCATAAAGGGCTGACTATACTTGCACTATACTTTTAAAGTATAATGCAAACGTTTTTCTGATTAAATAGATGGAAAGAGTGCGTATGATGAGGAAAATGATCGAGAAAATCGTTAAAAGCCATTATTTCTATAAATTTGTGTTAACCAGCATTGTGCTAAATTCTATTATTATTGGCATCGATCTCTCGCTTCCGACGGAAAGTCATTATCACTCCAGCTTAATCTTCTATGATAAAATTTTTTCCTATCTCTTTTTATTCGAGCTTGTACTGCGAATATATACCTATCGCCTCGCTTTCTTTAAAAGCGGGTGGAATATTTTTGACTTTATCATCATTGTTTCCAGCTCTCTTATTTTAGAAAGTGAAATCTTTTTCGTTTTTCGTACTTTTCGCATTGTGGAAGTACTTCGCCTTATTTCCATCATTCCCAAAATGCGAATGGTGTCTCAAGCCTTATTTAAAACTCTACCTTCCATGCTAGGAATTTGCATTTTATTGCTCAACCTGTATTACGTATATGCCATTATTGTCACCTATCTTTATGGCAAAGACTTTCCACATTGGTTCGGCTCCATTGGCGATAGTTTCTACACACTCTTTCAAATAATGACGTTTGAAAGCTGGTCAATGGGCATTGTTCGCTCTGTAATGGAGGTTCACCCTCACGCTTGGATTATTTTTGTGAGCTTTCTATTGATTGCTAGTTACATTATCTTAAATATTGCCATTGGTGTTATTGTGGACTGCGTAGGGGAAATTCGCGTTAAAGAAGAGAAAGATGAAGAAGCAGTATTATTAAACAAAATGCAATCACTTGAGCAAGAAATTATCGAACTTAAACAATTATTAAAAATAAAAATTACCAACGACAAAACCTGACGTACTTTTTTGAGAAAGATGTGTTAATTTATTGCCATTGACAACCAACAACGAATCCAAATGAAAAGAAGTCAACAACTGGCACAACGCCTAAGTCAAATTTTAGCCCGCTTAAATCAAGGTGAACGCCTTGATATAACTTTGCTTGCCGATGAATTTGGCTTATCGATCCGCACCCTCCAACGCGATATTAACGAACGCCTCAATTTCCTTGAATGGGAAGAAAAGGGCGGTCGTTTTTACAAAATAAATCAACAAAAATCCGGTTTCCTGACCGAAGAGGATATTAGCCGCTTCGCCTTATTCGCAAGCATTGCCGATTTATTCCCCAAAATAGATCGCGAGTTTTACCAAGAAAAACTCACCCAAAGCGTGCAAGTTAAAGGCTTTCAATATGAAGATATTAGTGGAAAAGAAAAAGAATTTGACGCACTAAATAATGCTATTAAAGAAAATTTAAACATTAGTTTTAAATACACTAAAAACAGTACACAAGAAACCAAATATTATCAAATCTCGCCTTATAGTTTATTAAATAAAAACGGCATCTGGTATTTAATCGGCACAGAAAATAATAAACAAAAAACTTTCTGTTTTACCCAAATTCACGATCTTCTTGTATTAAAAGAGCGGTTCATTCCGAATGAAAATTTACAAAACGAAATCCGCCAAAGCGATAGCCTCTACCACGGAAACCAACTTGCAGAAATTATTATTAAAGTAGAAAGCACCGTCAGCCATTATTTCTTACGACGAAATTTACTGCCTAACCAAAAACTGGTGCATAAATTAGACGACGGTGGCTTGTTACTTTCTTGTGAAAATGTGAATGAGCAGGAAATTGTGCCGTTAGTGCAGTATTGGGTGCCACATTTGACGATTGTCAGTCCTGCGGAGTTGCAAGAAAAGATGAATGAAAATTTGAAATTATATCTAACGAAACTGAAGTAACAATTTTATTAACACTAAGCTATATAGGAGATAATCATGGCTTTACCATTTATTATTGCAGGAGCTGCTATTGCAGCAGGGGCATTTGGCGTTAAAAAAGGCGTAGATGCGAAGAATGATTTAGATGATGCAGAGCGTTATCAGCGTTGGGCTAAGCAAGAAGCTGAAGAGGCTAATAATAAGCTAGAAAGCCAAAAATCAGATACTCAATCTAGTTTAGAAAACTATGGGAAAACTAAAAAATTGGGAATTGAACATATCAACTTGTTTGATTCTTTAATTTGTTATCCTGGTGGTGAACGCAAAGGTTCTCAATTAGCTATCGGTCGAAATATGGCTGAAAAATTAGGACGTATTGTGATTACTAAGGAAGAAGAAATCCAAATTCTTAAAAAACTTCATCTTATTGATCAAAATATGAGCATTAAAGATGCTGAAAATAGAATTAGAGCTGAACGTGTTGATATGGCAAAAATGACAAATGCTTTAACGTCTGCAGTAACAGGTTCTTTAGCTGGCTTAGCCGCGAGTGGTGGGGCGTATTTAGGCGTGGGAGCATTAGCAACAGCATCCACAGGTACTGCAATTAGTGGCTTATCTGGTGCAGCGGCAACTAATGCTACATTAGCGTGGCTTGGTGGTGGTTCTTTAGCTTCTGGAGGTTTGGGTATGGCTGGCGGAATGGCAGTAATGGGAGGTTTAGTGGCTGGTCCTTTACTTGCGATTGGTGGTTCAATCTTTGCTTCTAAAGCCGCAGAGAAAAAAGAAGAAGCCTATGAAAACTGGAAGAAAGTAGAAGCAGCTGCGGAAAAATTAAAAGTTGTCGTAAGTAAATTAAATGCGATTGCTAAATATACCAGAGAATGTAATTCAACTTTTAAAGCATTAGATGAATATTGGGCTAATGAACAATTAGTTAAATTGCAGGGAATTGCTTCTCGTGATGTTCGTTTTAAAGATTTATCTGATAATGAAAAAACAATTGTTTATGCTAACTATGAACTTCGATATGTATTGAATGGGCTGGTTTATGAACCAACAATGAATGAAACAGGAGACGATGTTCTATCCTCTTCAAAACGCGAAGCATTCCAAAGAGCTAATAAGACAGAATATACAGAATTGTATGAAGAAGAAGTTGAGCCAGAATCTTCATTCGCCTCTACTTTTTTTAAAGCTTTTGGACTTAAGAAAAAAATTATTTTAGCTAGAAATAAATAATAGAATAAATAGAAGAGGTATATGCCTCTTCTATTTTATATTGGATAGTATCATGAATGATTTATTAGAATTTAATCAAAAACCATTAGATAGCTTACTTAAAGATGAAAATAAAGATTTAAGTCGATTAGAGGATATTATTAAAAGAGAACAATACTCTTCATTTAATGAGATATTGTTAGCTCACAACGTTACCTTAGATAAAATTTCCCAAAGAGAGAAAGAGCTTAATCAACGTCTAGCTCAAATTGAAGCAGATCTAAAAATTAATAACGAATGTGATAAGTGGGATTATATCTTTGCAACATCGGCGGGCGTGATAGCAGGGCTTATTGATTCTTTTTGTGTAGGCTCACCAACTGATTCTAAATGGCTGAAAATGTCGGATAATGCAACTAATTCATTAGTAGAACGATTTGCAAAATTAAATGGTTGGAATGGTCCAAAAGGTAACTCTGATCCGACTAAAAGTGCGATTGGATTTTTGGAAAGAAATTTCAAAGTTAATTATGATCATCAGCATGGAAGTTTAGTAAATGATTTTATGTCGATGTCAGCAAGTAACCATCATTTAAAATCATTAGCCCATTCGCCTAGTCCATTAGGATTGATTTTCTCTTTATTAGATCAATTCAGAGGAACGGCAACTTTTATTGATAATGGACAACTAATAACCGTTACTGCAGAAAGTCAGTTACAAGGTTCAAACTTTGTAAGTAAACTGTTCTGTGGATTTACTAACTGGATTGGGCATTTAATGTCTGATATTGCTGGCTCTTCGGGAGCAAGTGGGCGTGGCAGTGGTATTCCTATACCATTTTATGAATTATTACAAACATTAAATGTAGGTAGCTTTGATTATAATGGTGAGAAAAAGCACTTTGCAGATATTGCTGTTAAGGTATTTGAGAAAGGTTATGACCTACGGTTTGGAGCGGTACAAAGTATTCCTGTCTTATTAGTTGAATTATTTATCCGTATTTTCTGCATCCTTAGACATCGTTATCAATATAATCGAGAATGGAAAGATTGTTTACAATTCTTAAATTTCGATAAGAATGCTCGTTTACGTAAAATGTTATTAGTTGGGCAAGGCACATTATGCCTAGTTGATGCTGGCGATGCGTTTATTCGTAGTGGATTTGCAGCAAACTGGGTTGAGTTTTTTAGTCGAATGAATTTTGTGGCATGGATGCGTTTTTCTTATTTAGGACTAATACATTTATGTTCTATCCTAAGAAATGATATAGAAATTCAACGCTATAAACTTCGAGCAAAAGAATTTGATTTATATGTTGATGATGTTAGAAATATTGTTGATACATTCTTAGTTGAGCATAATAGAAAAGTGACTAAATTCTTTCTTGAACGAAGAAAAGAATTAGATTCATTGATGAGTTCTATAGAAATAGCATCTAAAAACAATGATCATCTTCAAGTTGCTGAATCAGTTAGAAAAATTGGAGAGATGTATAATATTAAAGGCAGTGGAATCTCCTTTGAAGAATTTGCCTCATTAGATGACGATGATGACGACTATTACTAAGTCTTTCCCTTGCACAGCCTGCGGCAAATGCTGTCAAAACGTAGATAAAAGTGAGCAAACAAAATTTCTAGATCGCGGAGATGGCACTTGTTACCATTTTGATGAGAACACTAAATTATGTTTAATCTATGAAAATAGACCGCTTGTTTGTCGAGTAGAGCAATATTATCAAACCTATTTAAAAGAAATTTATGAATGGGAAGAATTTGTTAAACTTAATTTAGAAATCTGCCAAAAGCTATAAAATCATGCCCCAAAACCGATCCAAGCGGTCGGTTTGCTTTTAAAATTTACAAACTTGCCAATCTGTACCATAATAGCCTAATTTTGACTATATTGGAGCCTATTATGTCACTGACAGAACAATTAGAAAATTTAAACGATTACTACAAAGAAAATCGTGATACTTTTAACGATAACTTTCGCCTAAAAATGCACCGTACATTGAGCTGGTTAAAAAAAGCCAATGAAGAAGAAAATTTGGATTTCAAATTTATCGCCCTTTGGATTGCCTTTAATGCAGCGTATGCTGATGAGTTAAATAAAGAAGAGGTTGAACGTAAGGTGTTTCACCAGTTTATTACACGCCTTTGCGAATTGGATACCGAACGTTTGCTTTATGGGATTATTTGGGATGAATTTCCCGGTGCAGTAAGAACATTGTTGGACACGCCTTACACATTCCAGCCATTTTGGGATGCACATAATGGCTTGCTAGCAGGCAAAGAGTGGAAAACAATGTTTGCGGCTGCAAAGAAAAAAGCAAATTTTGCATTTGAAGAGCAAGAAACAGCAGAGGTGTTAGAAGTTGTCTTTGGGCATTTATATACGCTCAGAAATCAGCTTATACATGGTGGTTCAACTTATGAAAGCCGTGCGAACCGTAAACAATTGGAAGATGCCTGTGCGTTGCTTTCCTTATTTGTGCCTGCGATGGTAAAAATTATGCTGCGTAATGATGATGAGCCTACTTGGGGTAAGCCGTATTATCCTTATGTTCAACAATAACAATAAAGTCGGTAGAGTATTTAACTCTATCGACTTTTTTCTTTTAGCATTTACAACTTTTGTTAAAAAGTTGGCCGCTTGAAGGTTTGCTTAAAAGCAAAGAACCCTTGATTTAAAAGGAAAATTTTTGGCTTGAACTTATCTTCGCGTTTACATTCCGCCTGCAAAGTATTATTATCTCTACAATTTTTCATCAGTAATTTTAGAGGATAGAATGCAAAACTTAGAAAGTTTGGTGGCACAGGCAGTTGAAGCGGTGAATGCAGCTTTAGATGTGGCTGTACTTGAAGCATTAAAAGTAGAATATTTTGGCAAAAAAGGACATTTCACGTCGTTAATGCAAGGCTTACGTGATGTGCCTGCAGAAGAGCGTCCTGCGGTAGGGCAAAAAATCAATGATGCAAAACAAATTGCACAAAATGTGTTAAATGCGAAAAAAGAAGCGTTAGAAACAGCAGAGTTAAATGCAAAATTAGCGAACGAAAGCATTGATGTTTCATTACCTGGTCGTAAAACTGAATTGGGCAGTTTACATCCTGTTTCTATTACGATTGAGCGTGTGGTGAAATTCTTCTCTGAGTTAGGTTTTACCGTGGCAAACGGTCCTGAAGTGGAAAGCGATTACTACAACTTTGATGCGTTAAATATTCCTGCACACCACCCCGCACGTGCTGATCACGATACTTTCTGGTTTGATGCAAACCGTCTATTACGCACCCAAACTTCTGGCGTGCAAATCCGTACGATGGAAAAAGTCCAACCACCACTTCGCATTGTGGCACCTGGTCGTGTGTATCGTAATGACTACGATCAAACCCATACCCCAATGTTCCACCAAATCGAATTACTTTATGTGGATAAAAAAGCGAATTTTACCGAGTTAAAAGGTTTAATCCACGATTTCTTAAAAGCGTTTTTTGAAGAAGATTTACAAGTGCGTTTCCGTCCGTCATTCTTCCCATTCACAGAGCCTTCAGCCGAAGTGGATGTGATGCGTCAAAATGGTAAATGGTTGGAAGTATTAGGTTGCGGAATGGTTCATCCAAGCGTGTTACGCAACGTGGGTATCAACCCTGACGAATATAGCGGTTTCGCCGTTGGTATGGGCGTGGAGCGTTTAACTATGTTACGTTATAACGTAACCGATTTACGTTCGTTCTTTGAAAACGATTTACGTTTTTTAAAACAATTTAAATAATTATTCATTTCCTGATGGGATTTCGCTCCCTCCTGTTTACGGAGGGAGCTGTCGCGAAGCGCCTGAGGGAGGGATTGCAACGAAGTTGCAAGATACTCAGGTAAATTAACCGCTTGTTTCCCCTCCCTCCGCCTTCGGCACCTCCCTCCGTAAACGGAGGGAGGGAAGAAAAACGAATAGAAAAATTAGAGGATATAAAATGAAATTCAATGAATCTTGGTTGCGTGAGTGGGTAAACCCTGCGATTTCAACGGAACAGCTGTGCGACCAAATTACGATGTTAGGTTTAGAAGTAGATGGTGTGGAGCCTGTGGCGGGTTCGTTCACAGGTGTGGTGATTGGTGAAGTAGTGGAATGTGCACAACACCCTGACGCAGATAAATTACGTGTAACAAAAGTGAACGTGGGCGGTGATCGTTTATTAGATATTGTGTGTGGTGCACCAAATTGCCGTTTAGGCTTAAAAGTGGCGTGTGCGACAGAAGGTGCGGTGCTACCTGGTGATTTCAAAATTAAAAAAACCAAATTACGCGGCCAGCCGTCTGAAGGTATGCTTTGCTCATTCTCTGAATTAGGCATTAAAGAAGATCATAGTGGCATTATCGAGCTTCCTGCTGATGCACCAATCGGCACAGATTTCCGTGAATACTTAAACTTAAACGATGTGGCAATTGAAATTAGCTTAACACCAAACCGAGCAGACTGCTTGAGCATTGCAGGTATTGCACGTGAAGTGGGCGTGATTAACCGTGCAACAGTAAAAGCACCCGCGGTTTCCCCTGTTCCTGCAACCATTGCCGATAAAGTTGCAGTTGAATTACAAGCCCCAGAGGCTTGCCCACGTTATTTAGCTCGTGTGGTAAAAAATGTGAACGTGAAAGCAGTATCGCCATTATGGTTACAGGAAAAATTACGCCGTTGCGGTATTCGTTCTATCGATCCAATTGTGGACATCACAAACTTGAGCTTGCTTGAGTTAGGTCAGCCAATGCACGCGTTTGATGCGGCTAAAATTAATGGTGCAATTCAAGTGCGTATGGCGAAAGCAGACGAAGAATTAGTGTTGTTAGACGGCACAACGGCAAAATTACAGCCGAATACGCTTGTAATTGCTGATAGCAAAGGTGCATTAGCAATGGCAGGGATTTTTGGTGGTAAAGCTAGTGGCGTGAATGAAGCAACCAAAGATGTGGTATTAGAAGCCGCATTCTTTGCACCACTTGCGATTACGGGACGTGCACGTCAATACGGCTTACACACCGATGCTTCACACCGTTTTGAGCGTGGTGTCGATCCTGAATTAACTCGCCAAGCAATGGAACGTGCTACCGCATTATTACTTGAAATTTGTGGTGGTGAAGCGGGCGAAATTGTAGAAGCGGTTGCAAAAGAACATTTACCAACTCGCCAAACTGTGAGCTTACGCCGTAGCAAATTAGATTCGGTGATCGGATACCATATCGAAGATAAAATCGTGACCGATATTCTCACTCGCTTAGGCTTGAATGTTGCCTTCGCGAATGACACTTGGACAGCGGTTGCCCCAAGCTGGCGTTTTGATATTGAAATTGAAGAAGATTTAATCGAAGAAGTGGCACGTATTTATGGCTACAACAACATTCCAAATAATTCGCCATTAGCCCACCTTAAAATGAAAGGCACGCCAGAGAAATTATTGGAGGCCATTCGTGTGCGTACGGCGTTAGTCGATAGCGATTATCAAGAGGTGATTACTTATAGCTTCGTTGATCCGAAAATCCAACAGCTTTTACATCCAGACCAAGAAGCGTTAATTATGCCGAACCCAATTTCAAGCGAAATGTCGGCAATGCGAGTGTCGCTCTTAACGGGCTTGTTGGAAACCATCGTGTATAACCAAAATCGCCAACAAAACCGCGTACGTATTTTTGAAGCAGGACTACGTTTTATTCCTGATGCAAATGCAGAATTAGGCGTACGCCAAGAGCCTGTATTTGCGGCAGCTATTGTGGGTGATAAACGAGCGGTTCACTGGGAAAACAAAGCCGAAGCGGTAGATTTCTTCGACTTAAAAGGTGATTTAGAACGCGTGCTTTCTTTAACAGCAATACGTCAAGATCTGCAATTTGTAGCAAAACCATTCCCAGCCTTACACCCAGGTCAATCGGCTGCAATTATGCTTGATGGTAAAGAAATCGGCTTTATTGGTACGGTTCATCCTTCAATCGTGCAAAAACTGGGCATTAAAGGCAAACCTGTAGTGTTTGAATTATTAGCTTCAGCAATTTCGGAATGTCCTGTGCCAGCAGCAAAAGAGATTTCTAAATTCCCTGCGAATAATCGAGACATTGCGGTAGTAGTTGATGAAACTGTTGCAGCGGGTGAAGTGCTTGAAACTTGCCGTAAAGCAGGCGGGGAAAAATTGGTTGGCGTGAATTTATTTGACGTTTACCAAGGCACAAACCTTGCAGAAGGTAAGAAAAGTTTAGCGATTAGCTTAACGATTCAAGATACCGAAAAAACCTTAGAAGAAGACGAAATTAATGCGGTAATGCAAGCTGTGTTAGCAGCACTTGCAAAACGCTTTAATGCAGTACTTCGTGACTAATTCGTAAAAGGATATTCTATGGCTCTCACTAAAGTTGAACTTGCGGAAGCATTGATGGCAAAAGGATTTGATAAACAAGCCGCAAAATTGTTTATTGATCAATTTTTTGACGAAATTAGAAAAACATTAGCCTCAGGTGAAGAGGTAAAACTATCTGGTTTTGGTAATTTTACCTTACGTGAGAAAAAAGCACGTCCAGGTCGCAATCCGAAAACGGGTGAAAGTGTTACGATTTCTGCTCGTCGTGTGGTAGTTTTCAAAGCAGGACAAAAAATGCGTGATCGTGTAAGTTCAGCACAAAAGAGTAAGTAGAGAGCCAAAACTAAAAGGTGCTCAAATGTTTTTGGGCATTTCATTGGGTGGAGCTATGAAAGCATTTTTAAAAAAACATTTATCGAAAGCGATGATGCTAAGTTTAGCAGCCATTTTGACTGCTTGTTCTTCAGGTCCATCATCTCAATCGCAAGCAAACAAAATTTATCGCACACATAAAACCAGCTTAGGCGATCCCATTATGGTCATGGAGAATTTAAGCGAGCATCAACAAGCTTGGAAAGGCACGCGTTATAAGCTAGGTGGAAATTCTCGTAGCGGGGTTGATTGTTCTGGTTTTATGCAAATCACGTTTAGAGACTTGTTTGGCATTGATTTGCCAAGAATGACGGTTGATCAAGCTAAGGTGGGCAGAAAAATCGAGAAACACGAAATCAGAACGGGCGATTTGGTTTTCTTCAATACGGGGCGAGGACCAAATGGTAAGCACGTTGGAGTTTATGTGAAAAACGGGCAATTCTTACACGCTTCAACTAAAGGTGGGGTTATTTATTCCAGTATGAATACGCCATTTTGGACAAAAGCTTATTGGCAAGCACGCCGTTTATAGAGTTTAATTTGATTAAAAAATGATCGAGTTAAAAATAAAAATTTGAACTCGATCACAAATTTAAACATTGGTTTTCTGTTTTTGTAAAATGCGTTTGAAAAAGCAAAAATTTTCGAGTATCTTTGCAAGCAACAAAAACTAGAGTTGTGTTCAACAACCTATTTCATAAATTTGCTTTCCGAGTAGCCCCTTTCAAGGGGCTTTTTTTATTTATTTGAATGTTTTTTATACTAAATAAAAACACAATTTAGAACATGAGAGAGAATTATGCGTTGTCCATTTTGTAGTAAAGAAGAGACTAAAGTGATTGATTCGCGCTTAGCGGAAGATGGTTATCAAATTCGCCGTCGTCGTAAATGTACAAGTTGTAAAGAGCGCTTTACCACTTTCGAGTCAGCTGAGTTTTTTATTCCTTATATTGTAAAAAATAATGGTAACCGCGAACCTTTTGATGTCAATAAATTACGTATTAGTTTAGTCAAAGCATTGGAAAAGCGTCCAGTGAGTACTGATGACCAAGAGCGTGCTATTAATCAGATAATTATGCAACTGCGAGCCACTGGCGAACGTGAAGTGCCAAGTAAATTGGTAGGCACGTTAGCAATGAATGCATTAAAAGAGTTGGATAAAGTGGCTTATATCCGCTTTGCTTCTGTCTATCTCAGTTTTGAAGATATTGACGAATTTATTAAAGAAATTGAACAGTTAAAAGCCTAATAGGGCTAAGAGAGGAACTATGGATCTCGCCTATCTTGCTGAACTTCCACGAGAAGAATTCATTATCCGCCGCAAAAAAGTTTTTGCTCAAATGCAAGACAATTCCGCCTTTATTATTTTTACAGAAACCGAAAAACGCCGTAATAACGACTGCAATTACCACTTCCGTCCAGATAGCTATTTCTGGTATCTCACAGGCTTTGCGGAGCCAGAGTCAGCGTTGTTGTTAATTAAGCGAAATGGAGAATATGAAAGTACCATTTTCTTACGCAAAAAAGATCGCGAAAAAGAGATTTGGACTGGTCGTCGCTTAGGTGTGGAAGCTGCACCAGAAATCTTAAAAGTTGATGCTGCATTTGAAATTGAACATCTTGACAAAACTTTTGCAGAAAAAATACAAAATTTGACCGCTTGCTACTATGCCCAAGGGTATCAAGCATGGGGCGATAAGGTTGTTTCTGCTCAGTTTAAAGAAGTGATTGACTGGCGACCAATGCTTTCAGAGATGCGTTTAATTAAGTCAACCGCGGAAATTGCACTTATTCAACAGGCTTGTCATATTTCAGCATTAGCTCATATTCGTGCAATGAAACAGACGCGTCCAAATCGCTATGAAATGGAAATTGAGGGCGAAATTCAGCACGAATTTAACCGCTTTGGAGCACGTTTTCCTTCTTATAATTCGATTGTTGCAAGCGGTGAAAATGCGTGTGTGCTTCACTATGATGAGAATAGTGCGGTAATGAAAGATGGGGATTTGTTGTTGATTGATGCAGGGGCAGAGTTTGCTTATTACGCAGGTGATATTACCCGCACATTCCCTGTAAACGGTAAATTCAGCGAGTCGCAAAAAGCGATTTATGAATTAGTTCTAAAAGCCCAAAAAGAGGCGATTAAGCTGTTAGTGCCGAATAATTCCATCAAAATCGTAAATGATCGTGTGATGGAAATCTTTACTGAAGGTTTGGTAGAACTCGGTATTCTAAAAGGTGATGTAAAAACATTGATTGAACAAAAAGCGTGCCGCCAATTTTATATGCACGGTTTAGGCCATTGGCTTGGTTTAGATGTACACGATGTTGGCGATTACAGTAACGAACGCAGTCGCCCATTAGAAATCGGTATGGTAATTACTGTTGAACCTGGTTTATATATCGCCAGTGATGCAGATGTGCCAGAGCAATATAAGGGCATTGGTATTCGCATTGAGGATAATTTATTGATGACCGAGTACGGAAATAAAAACCTGACCAGCAGTTGCCCGAAAGAGATTGAGGATATTGAAGAGATAATGTCTGCAGCCTAAATAAAATTGCAAACGTTTGCAAACAGCTAGTAAAATGAATTGAATTTTGCTAGAGTAGCAAAAATTTTTAAAGAGAGCATTTTATGAAAAAACATCACATTGAAACGCTAATCTCTCGTGAAGATATTCAATCTCGCGTAAAAGAGTTGGCACAAGAAATTAACCGTCATTATCAACAGTTTGAGCATTGCCAAAACTTGGTGGTTGTCGGTTTATTGCGCGGTTCTTTTATGTTTATGGCAGATTTAGTTCGTTATCTCGACTTACCTGTTGAAGTAGATTTTTTAACCGCTTCTAGCTATGGATTAAGCACAGAATCAAGTCGTGATGTCAAAATCCTAAAAGACTTAGACAGCGAAATTCAAGGTAAAGATGTATTAATCGTGGAAGATATTATTGATACAGGCTTTACGCTTAATAAAGTGCGTGAAATTTTAAAACTTCGTGAGCCACGTTCAATTGCTATTTGTACTCTTTTAGACAAACCATCTCGCCGAGAAGTAGAAGTGCCTGTAGAATGGGTTGGATTCACTATTCCTGATGAATTCGTGGTGGGCTTTGGCATCGATTACGCACAGCATTACCGCAATTTAGATTATATTGGTAAAGTGGTTATTGACGAGTAATCTGTTCTACCAAAGAAAACGCTTGAGGCTTGCAACTTCAAGCGTTTTTTGTATTCAAAGAAAAGAAATTATTTTTAAGGAAAGAGATAAAATGTGGAAAAAAAGCTATCTTGCCCTTTGCTTGGCAACCCCCTTGGTTTGGGCAAATAATCCCAAACCTCACTCTTCAACTGAAATACAAAATATCGCGACCATCAATATTGCGGATTGGGAAAAAGGTTGGAAGCAGGCTCAACAATCCGAGCAACGAACAAGACTGATGCAACGTAATAATTTTCTACAACTTGAAGGATTACTTAAAGCCAGTGAACAACAAAAGAATTTATCGCCAAATATTTTGGCATTGGTTCAGCAACTTCAGATGACTTTAGTTGGATATCCATTATATGAAGATGCTCAATGGGCATTGATAAGAGCCAAAATTAAGGCAAATATACTGACTGATGAGGAATTGCAGCAGTTTATTGCACAATATCCGAACATCGCGAAACGCAATCAGCTTGCACAACGCCCGTTTGAAACGCTTTATCAACAACAAAAATGGGCAGAATTGTTGGCTTATGGACGAACGGTAAGTGCAACAAGCGTACTTAATCAATGTCGTCTATTTTCTGCTCAATTTCAATTGTTAGCCGAGCAGTTACAAGTCAATCCTGAAGCAGCTCAAGCTAATCAAACCGCAGAGCCAAGTTCAGAGGAGATGAATAAATTACTGACGAAATTTGATCAATTTTGGCAAGGCAATAACCCTGAAAATAATGATTTTTGGATGACACCAAGCAATGTAGAGCCGAATTATTGGAAGACAAACGGACAATTGCCATTAGAATGTGCAGGAATTGAGGCTTATTGGCGAGATCAAGGCTTACGAACGCCTGAGAAAATCAGACAGAAAGCGGTCAATTTTTTCCATTTAGAAGCAAAACAAGGTTTAGCCAATTTGCTCACTCAAACTCAAGATCCTGAATTGCAAACTTGGTTAACTGCGGTTCAAGCATTACAGAACAATCCAAACAGCTTGCAGAATTTTATTGAAAATCAACCGCTTACCGCTGAAAACAAACGAATTGTGCTAGCCGTTTTCCCCAAATGGATAAACACTTTAAGTGAGCAAATGCCAAACCCAAGTTTTGCACTTTATCAGCAATGGGCGGATAAATGGCAACTGTCAGCAGATGAAATTCGGGATTGGAAAGTCGGTTTTATTAGCCGTCTGTTTGACCATTCAGATCCGAGTTTCCAACTGTGGCGAGATACACAATTGAAGGAACTTAAGGCGGATAATCTCACTGAGCGTCGTTTACGAATGGCAATTTGGCAACAAAGCGATCTCAAACCTTGGCTAGCATTACTTAGCGATGAAGGGAAAAATAAGGCGGAATGGCGTTATTGGCAGGCAAAGACCTTACCAAAAGAAGCACAACAAAAGGTGTTGGCTGCATTAGCTAAAGAGCGAGGCTTCTATCCAATGTTAGCCGCTGAGCAATTAGGACAAGCCTACCAAGTTGAAATGCCAACGGTTACACTACTGACAGATTTGCAAAAATTACAATGGAAACAACCGCTTGAACGCATTGCCGAACTGCGCGAATTAAACCGTATGGCACAAGCAAAAACCGCTTGGATTGAGCTATTACAAGTGGTTGGTTTTGAGGAAAAACTTGCAATTAGCCAATTTGCCCTTGAGCAGAATTGGTATGATTTGGCGGTAGAGGGGACAATTCAAGCCAAAGCGTGGGATTACATTCCGCTTCGCTTGCCGAATGCTTATACCGATTGGTTTGCGATGAATTTGCAAGGAAAACCGATAACGCAAACTTTTGCAATGGCAATTTCTCGCCAAGAAAGTGCGTGGAACCCACAAGCACGCTCACACGCCAATGCGATCGGTTTAATGCAGATGTTACCAAGTACAGCAAGTAATACAGCGAAAGTGAATGAATTAATTTACACGGGCGAGCGTGATTTAATCGAGCCTTTTCGAAATATTATGCTCGGCACCGCGCATTTGGCGGAATTAAATGAGAAATACCCACAAAACCGTATTCTAATTGCCTCTGCCTATAACGCAGGGCAGAATCGCGTAACCCGTTGGTTAGATCGTGCTGGCGGACGATTGGCAATGGATGAATTTATCGCCTCTATTCCGTTTTTGGAAACTCGAGGTTATGTGCAAAATGTAGTAACTTACGATTACTATTACCAGTTATTGCAAGGAGTAGAAAAGCGGAGGATGTTTAATCCTGAAGAGATTGAACGGAAATATTAAATGCTAGAGAGAAGCCAGCGGTTGCTGGCTTTTTCATATTCCTTTAAAACTTACCTTACAACACCTTTACAATCGCTTCTGCTAATTTTTCGATGTTGCTATCAACGATACCTGCTACGTTAATACGTCCTGAACGAACGGCGTAAATGGCGAAATCTTCGCGGAGTTTATCGACTTGCTCTGGTGTTAAACCGCTGAAAGAGAACATTCCGTTTTGCTCGTTGATAAATGAGAAGTCTTGAGTTGCGCCTTTCTCTTTTAATAATTCCACCAAACGGCTACGCATTGATTTGATGCGGTTACGCATTTCGGTTAATTCTGCTTCCCAAGAGGCTTTTAATTCTGGATTACTTAATACGGTTGCAACTGCACTTGCTCCGTGTGAGGCTGGGTTAGAGTAGAGGGTACGGATAATTGCTTTAATTTGCGTGAAGGCTTTATTTGCCACTTCGGCATTGTCTGCAATCAGTGTGAAAGCACCTACACGTTCGTTGTATAAACCAAAGTTTTTCGAATAAGAACTTGCGACTAATAATTCGCGGTGATTTTTCACGAAAGCACGCAATCCGTAGGTGTCTTCCTCTAAACCATTTGCGAAGCCTTGATACGCGAAGTCGAATAGAGGTAACCAACCTTTTTCAGCTGACATTTTAGCTAATTCGTCCCATTGTGCGGGTGTTGGATCGATTCCTGTTGGGTTGTGACAGCAACCGTGGAATAACACGACATCGCCTGCTTCTGCTTGGCTTAAATCTGCGATTAAATTATCCCAATCTAGGCGTTTAGTGGCTTCATTGTAATAACGGTAATGTTTTATGGTTAAACCCACGGCGTTTACAATTGCATTGTGGTTTGGCCAAGTTGGGTTAGAAATCCAAACGTTTTTGGCAGAAGTATGGCGTTTGATAAATTCAGCAGCAATGCGTAATGCACCTGTGCCCCCTAAACTTTGTGCCGTTTTTGCACGACCCGAGGTAATTACTTCAGCATTTTCACCGAAAAGTAATTTTTGCGTATAAGCGTTGTGGGCTTGCACGCCGTCAATGGTTAAGTAGTTTTTGGTTGTTTCATTGGCTAATAATTGGCGTTCGGCTTCTTTTACCGCTTTAACGATCGTTGTTTTGCCTTCCGCATTCATATAAACGCCGATCCCTAAGTTGATTTTACCTTCTCTGGTTTCTGCTTTGAATGCTTCGCCTAAGCCTAAAATTGGGTCAGCGGGCGCTGCTTGGATATGATTAAACATTGACATTTTGACCTCTCAAGGTTGTGTTTGATTAAAAAATAGAATAATAGATTTATAAAACTAAATAGGGCGTTTTGCAAGTGTTTGCATTGAATAATTTGTGCTGAACCGTTTCTTTCCATTTCGCTATTTGCAACTTGCTATATTTATAGCCGATTGGTTGTTCAAAAATCTCAGCAAGCTCGGCAAATTGCAAAGTATCAGACAAATACAACCGCTTGAGGCTGGCATAACAAGCGATTAATGTTCGCTGATGATTTGCGAATCCGTTTAAGTTTTGAAGATCTTCCTCGCTAAAAGTTACATCTGCATTTTCCTTTCTTAAAATCACCGCTTGATCGGATTGGAAACGTTGTGCCGCTTTTTCACAAAAGGCTTTACCTTGTTCCGTTAAAGGGTAGAGCATCATCGCGCTTGGGTAACCGCTGCTGGCTTCTTTATTCGGTGTTATTTGAACCAACTCAAAGCCTGCCTGTTGCCAAAAATGCAACAGATTTTCAGCCATCCCAAAGCTTACTGACACAAAATCGACAAGCGGGTGTTTTTGTTGGCGGATTTGCAAAATAAACTCAGAAATTAACCGCTTGCCAATACCTTGATTTTGTAATTGAGGCGCGATAGCAATTCGCGAAATTCGCACTGAATGAAGTTCGCAAGCCTCAGGTAAATTAGCTTGAAAGCAAAGATATTGCGCGACTAGGCTCCCTTGTGGACGGCGTTCTCCTCGCCAAATTGCTTGGGCAAGTTCAGGCGCTAAACCGCCTTCATTTATCGCCCAAATGCCACCAAGCAGGGTGTGATGATGTAATACGCGGAAAAATTGCTGATTGCCACCATCAAACAGGCGGCGAAGATCTGTTGGTGTCGTTTTATAATGTGCTTGTGCAAGCAAGGTGTAAAAGGCCTTTTTCTCATCCAAACGCATAAGCGCTGAGGAGTAGTGGAGATCGTGGGATCTTGCTTTCTGTAAGGTAGATGAAAGATCTTCATCTAGCAGCAAAAGCATATTTACAAAGGCTTCAAGCGGATCATTTGTTTTCCAGCGAAGCGGTTGGGTTAATTGCCAATGTTTCGCTTGGCGGTGAAGTTGAAGTAAGAATTTCAGCGAAAAACCTCTGCCCGTGCCTTCGTAATTATGCGTTGTTGTCGTTAAAACAACCTTGTCGAAATAGTGACAAAATTGATGCAAAAATGGCAAAGGCAAACTTGCGGCTTCATCAATAAAAAGCCATTGATGAGGCGAAATCGATTTTTCTTCCACTTTCTGCAATAACGCATCAGGAGCGAAAAATGTCACTTGTGCCTCGTCTGAAATTTTCCAGAAATTGGTTAATGCTGAGCGACTTCGAGCGGTAATCACAACATTGTGTCCTCGGGCAATTTGCTCGGCTAATTTTCCTGAAAGAGTTGATTTCCCTCGTCCACGTGGTGCGGTAATCAGATGGATACTTTCACTTGCAAGCGGTAGATTTTGAAAAATGTGTTGCTGTTCTTCTGTTAAATTTGCATCTGCTAGTTTGCAAAATGTTGTTCTATTTTGACCGCTTGGTAAGTCATCTTGTGTTAATGTATTTTTAACAGAAAAATCGAAATGTTCTACTAATGTTTTAAAATGTTGGAAAAAAGCAGGGCAGGGGATAGAGCGATTTTCGTTCCAACGTAACGTATTATAATCAGTGACGGTTTCGATTTTATTCCAATTTGGGCAAATTAAATATAAACAGCCTTGTTGTTCAATAGTACCTGCTAAAATGGCAAAAGCATCCAGATTGAAATAAAGAGAGTCTGTGCCTGTAAAATAAAAAGCGAAAGGGTGTTCTGAACCGAGTAAGGTTTTGGCATTAGAAAAAGTAATGAATTGATATTCTGTTTGCGTATGTTGAAAATAAGGTAAGAAAATCCCTTCTTGAATAACATTATTTCGATGCGTTGTAACGCTTTCCCTAAAATTATCGTATAGCCAAGAAGGGATTTGAGTAAGAATAATTAGTTTACGCATTGTACTTGCTAATCATTCTTCAATCATTTTTTCAGAAAGATAAGGATCGTCAAAACCAAGTTTTTGCATAATCTCTGTTTCTAATCCTTCCATTTCTTCAGCTTCTTTATCTACGATGTGATCATAGCCAAGCAAATGTAACGTACCATGTATTGCTAAGTGAGCCCAATGTGACTCAAGGCTGATTTGTTGTTCTTCGGCTTCACGCTCAACCACTTGGCGACAGATCACTAAATCGCCTAATAAGGCAAGCTCCACTTCATCAGGCACTTCAAATGGAAAAGAGAGCACGTTGGTTGGTTTATCTTTACCACGATAAGTGAGGTTCAAATGGTGGCTTTCTTCTTCATCTACGATGCGGATAGTCATTTCCGTTTCGGGGAAATCGTCAGTTTGAGCTTCGAAAGCAAGGGCAGTTTGCACCCAGTGGGTAAACTGCTCAACCGTTGGTAAACCTTCTTGGTTTTCGCTGGCAATTTGCAAATCAATAAATGGGGTAGTCATCGTTATTTTCCTAATATCATTAGAGGGAAGTTTCATTATTTTATCACTATTTAGTAAATTTCTTAAGGCGATTAAAGAAAACGGTAAAAGTTCGGTAAATGTCAAGATTTTAGCTAGAAATTTAAGCGATTTTAGCCGATAATGAAGGCATCTTTTCGTTTTTATTTTTTAAGGAGTGTTATGGCGGCTGAAGGGGCAAGTCAATTATTAAGTGTCGTGACTTTATTAGGGGCGGCAATTGTTGCAGTACCGATTTTCAAGAGAATTGGTTTAGGCTCGGTTTTAGGCTATTTAGCCGCAGGTTTGGCAATTGGTCCATTTGGATTTGGACTTTTTTCTGACCCGCAATCTATCATTCATATCGCTGAACTCGGTGTGGTGATGTTCCTCTTTATTATTGGCTTGGAAATGAAGCCTTCACATTTGTGGGGTTTACGCCGTCAGATTTTCGGCTTGGGTAGTGCACAGGTTGTCGTAAGTGCGATTTTATTAACCTTCGTGGCGATGGCATTTGGTTTCCCTTGGCAAGTGGCGTTTATTGCGGGAGCGGGTTTTGTTTTAACCTCAACGGCAATCGTAATGCAAGTGTTAAGCGAACGTGGCGATATGGCAAGCTATCGTGGTCAAAAAATGATTTCGATTTTGCTTTTTGAAGATTTAATCATCGTGCCATTGCTTGCAGTCGTATCATTCCTCGCGCCAGCCGATGCAACGACAGTAGTTGATACACAACCAATTTGGCAGAAAATCGGGATTGCAGGCTTATCAGTTACCGCGTTAGTAGTGGCAGGCATTTGGCTCTTAAACCCGTTATTCCGCATTTTAGCGAAAACCAAAATCCGTGAATTGATGACTGCTGTGGCGTTATTTGTGGTACTTGGCTCAGCGTGGTTGATGGAAGAGGGTGGTTTATCGACCGCAATGGGGGCGTTTGTTGCAGGTGTGTTGCTTTCAGAATCGAGCTTCCGTCACCAATTAGAAGCGGACATCGAACCGTTCAGAGGCTTATTGCTTGGGTTATTCTTCCTCGGTGTAGGGATGGCGCTAGATCTCAACGTGGTATTCAATAACTGGTTGCTGATTCTATCTGCGGTTGTTGCGATGATGTTTGTAAAATCATTAGTGATTTTCGGTATCGCAAAACTGGCGGGAAGTTCAAATGCAAATGCGATGGACAGAGCAGTGGTAATGGCACAAGGCGGGGAGTTTGCCTTCGTATTATTTGCTGCAGCAACGACAAAAGGCGTAATCAATGCAGAAATTCAAGCAAATTTAACCGCTATTGTAGTGCTTTCAATGATTTTTGCGCCTGTTACCATTTTGCTTCACAATAAATACGTTGCACCTCGCTTAACCGCAAGCAACGATCAGCTGGATGATCATATTGATGAGCAGCGTTCCATTATTTTGGTGGGTATTGGTCGTTATGGTCAAATTGTGAACCATATTTTAACGATGTCGGGCTATCACGCGACAGTAATTGATATGGATGCTAAACTGGTTGAAGGCTTGAAAAGTATGGGCGTGAAAAGCTATTATGGCAACGCAACGCGTCCAGAATTACTGCGTAATGCGGGTATTGAAACCGCTGATTTAATGATTGTCGCAGTTGATGACAAAAAACAGGCTCTACATATCGTAGAAACAGCGCGTGCGTTAAATCCCAATATTCGCATTTTAACCCGTGCGTATGACCGTCGCCACGTGTTTGAGCTTTACAAAGCAGGAGCAGATGTGCAAGTGCGTGAATTATTCGATTCATCCGTTCGTATGGGACGCAAAGCACTTGAAGAACTAGGCATTGAATATGAAGTAGCAGATGAGATCTGTAAATATTACTTCGATAAAGACCGTCACCGTGTGAAATTGATGGCTGAAGTTTATGACCCTAAATTGGAGAGCTTCAAAAACGAAGCAATGCGTAAAATTGCGTTAGATGAAGACCAAGAGATGATGGTGGAAATCCAACATATTTTGGAACGTGCGAAAGATAAGCATCACGAATAATAAAAACTAGAAGAACAAAAACCTAGCTGCAAAAAATGTCGCTAGGTTTTTCTTTATAGAGGTTATAGAAACATATGGAGTATAGTTATTTTGATTATTCCTGTATTCTATTTAACATAATCTACATTATGCGAAATAAAGTAATCTAAGTAATAGTGATAAAATAACGAAAATTCTCTCTCACAATAAATAATTGATATATAAAGATTTATTTTCCATCAGAAGCTTGAGCCCTATGCGGTGGCTTTTTCCGGATTTTCTTTCTCGATAGCGTCCGCTTCTTGGCGTTTTTTATCCGCCTCTTCGAGCTTATCACCCACAAGATGATTAATTCCCGCCTGCGTCACCTGTGCCATTTCTTGACGCTCCTGCACAGCCTGTAAATCCTGCTTCTCCAGTTTTTGGTTCGCATTTTGTGTATCTCGGTTTAGGCTTTGCAAGGTTTCTTCTGCCGTTTTGCCTGTTTTCTGTTTTTGGGCTTCATGTCGGTAATTTGCACATTGATATTTGAGCTAATCGCCGATTGCGTTTGGCTGCGTTCGCTTTCTCTTCTATAAATTTATATGTTTTTTCTAAAGCCTAAAAAAAACAAAAAACCTCAGAAAAAGAGTTGACTATAATTATAATCAACTCCTTTATCTACCATTATAAATTTTGAATTATTCCTTTAAAAATTTCTTTCCAATCCATTTCCTAATTAGAACTACTAAATAAAGAATAACTGACATTATCAATATATCTCTATTAGCATCTTCAGCCCAATATAATATATCATATTTAACTACTCCATAAATCAATAACCCTATGTGCTTCAATGAGCAAATCAATAAAATCAAAGTGAAAATTTTAACTTGAGATAAAAACATTTACTTCACCTCTTTATTTAATATTTTGATGTTATCTAGGTTTTTACTTCTACTTTCTAAATCTGCATAACTTGATAAGCAATCGCCAAATTATTTATTTCCGATTCAAGTTTTTCTTTTGAAATAGAAGGGGCGGATTGTTCATTATTAAAAATCATCGCTAATCCAGCTGAAATCAACTGATTTTCTTTTTCATCATTCATTGCAGAAGTCACTAATGTCAGTTGTTCTTCCCAATATTCGGATCTTTCCCTTTTTCTTTCACTAACTCCTTAATTCGTTGTTTTTCGGTTGGATGAAGTTGTCTATTAAATTTCTCCGTTCTCCACGCTATCTGTGCCGATTGGTTTACCGTGTTGCTGTCGCCGCCTAAACTCGCATCGATTAACGCCCCTAAGCTGTATTACCCCTGTGTTCCACATTATGTAGAGTATTTTTTCACATACTCTTTCATACTTATTTCTCTTAACCAGAAAGGTTTCGCATTATTTGGCAAATTATCAAGAAATGACTCGGGAAGTTTCTTTTCCTCTATACAATAAGGTAGCATCAAATGGATGCTGTATTTTGACATCGTCTTCACCTAATTCTAAAAGCTCTAAAGAATCTAAAGAAATTTTATTAAGAGCTCTAAAGTATTCTCTGTATGTTTCAAATTTTGAATTTGAATTCAAATAACCAATAAACCCTATTTTTATAGAATCTAGTAGCAAACAGAGGTCTTTTATATTTTCTTTTGCTATATACTTCCTATACAATCTATCTGAAATAAATTTATGATTATTGATACAATTAATATATAAGTATTTTATTAAACAACGAAAGAAAGAATCTAACTCCATTCTATCATTAGATGAAAAATAATGAGTTAATAATGAAGAAGAAAAACCTGCATATATCATTTTTCATTCTCCATAAAATGAATATTTCTTTTATCAAGAATTCCATTGCTGTTTAGTATAATTTTATTTCGTATATCAATAAGATCTTTATTACTATAAGATTGCCCTCTTAGATCAATATATACTTCCTGTGACATACCTTTAATCACTTGTATCCTCCTGTGTTCCACATTGTATGCTGTGAAAAATTCTCATAATGAAGAAACTTGTATTTTCAATGCTTCTAATAAGGTCAAATTATAAACAGCATACTTTGTGGAATATCTCTCCAATATCTACTCAAAATAATATTTTTTATCCAAATAAGAATACATTCCAAGAAGTATGCCTATTAATATACTAGCTCTATCACTATAGTGTTTTAGTTTTTCTGTACTTATATTTTCAACTTCAAAAATATCACTTTCATTTATATGAAACTGGAAGCTAGAAGCTATAGATGTAGAGAAAAAATAAAATATTTCTACTATTTTTTTTTCTATTTTATCCTCTTCACGGTACAAAAATGAAATTTCCAATAGTTCTTTTTCTATCTCTGAATAATTATTCACATCAAAAAATCCTTCATCTAGTAATAAAACAAAGTTATCCACTTTAGATTTAAGCAATGTATATTTCATACTAATCTCCTATTCTATTCAAATTAGCATCGTAAGTTCCCATTCTTGTTTCTTTTTTTCCTAGATTTTTAATAGAATCAGCCATTTTCCAAACTCCTCCATTATGGGCTCCGCCTTTATTCCGACCATTACCTACATCTACTGTAATATACCTTCCTTTATTATCTTTATAGATAGCTTCTCCTTTTATTGTTTGATTCGTTTTTTCAAATCCTAATTTCTTAGCTGCCTCTGTTGCCTCTGGAGTTGTATAATAAACCTCACCTTTTGTAGCCAACGCTCCATTCCTATTTGGACAATAGTCAACTGCTTTAACGTTCACATTAATTGGATTGTTTGGAGAATATACTTTGGGGTTATAATAACGCCCATCACTTCCTTGATAAGCTGTAACTTGATTACCTTTCTCATCCTTAAAAGTATAAAGTTTTCTTCCACCAGGCGTAGTTTTTCCTGTTTCTATCGCACTTTTCGGCAATTTATTCCAACAATCATTATGCACCCATACACCTTGACTATCAATCTTAGCACCTTTAATAAAGTATGTATGATCTTCATCCCAGTGAGGTTATATGCCTGCAATTTTTCTGATTGGATAGTCACTTTGTAAACCGTTTGCTATTCTCCACTTTCAGGGGGCGACAAGGGAAATGTCGGCACATTTTGGACTTTGCCGAGACGGTACAGCAAACAGGTGAATGGCTACTGATTCGCCCTAAGCAAATTCACCATTTTGCAGGTGTAGCAGACTGGGACGGATGGGTAATTTCCTTTGCTCCACAAATACTGACCACAGACATTTCGGACAAGTTGAGACAACTGCTTCCCAAGGCAAAGTGGTGCCGCAACACGTGCCGCTTACCTAGATGATGTATACCCTCTCTGATTTACGCTATGCGGACGATTTGACACAATCCGCAAAAGCCACGCTGGTACAGCAGCAACTCGGTGTATTTTTAACTTGGCTGTCGTCGGTGTATTCGCCGCAAAAAGCCCTGCCTAACCTCTCCAAGCAGCGTTGGCGGGAATTTTGTGCGTTGCTGGAAATGCATTTTTCCACACAGCACCAAACTTGCCGGCAATATGCGGGGTTAACGGTAAAACAGTTCATTAATCAAAGGATTTTACTGGGAAGCAAGCGATTGTTAGCCTATACGAAAGCGTCCGTCAAAGAAATCGCGTGGTAACTCGGCTTTGAAGAGGCTACGCATTTCGGCAAATTTTTAAGAAAGAAATGCAGAAAACACCGTTGGCATTTCGTAAGGAATTTCAGCAGTCGTAGCCTAGTTCCGACAAATACCTTAACAAGCTACAGCTGACATTCCAATGTATTTAAGTCAATGACGATTTAAACATAAAAGTCCGTCTGAAATTAAGTTTCATACAGCCTTCTCATTCCAAAGTGCGGTCAATTTTTCAGATGTTTTTGCAAAAATTGTTTTTATAACTCTTTGACTGTATTTTGCTAATCTAAATCAAATTTTTTGCATTTACGCTTTAATTCAGATTATGAAACGTGATATTCTATACCTCATATTTCACGCTTTGCGTGTCTTATCTATCTTTCTTAAAACGAAACCCTAACGAAACTAAGGTATTTGACATGTCTAAAAATTTAATTCTTATCCTTAACTGTGGTAGCTCATCTTTAAAATTCGCTATCTTAGATCCTAAAACAGGTGATGAAAAATTATCTGGTTTAGCTGAAGCATTCCATTTAGAAGATGCACGCATCAAATGGAAATTACACGGTGAAAAAGGCAACGCAGAATTAGGTGCAGGCGCTGCACACAGCGAAGCACTTTCTTTCATCGCAAATGAGTTATTATCAGAAGAATTAAAAGCAAGCATTGGTGCTATCGGTCACCGTATCGTTCACGGTGGAGAGAAATTCACTTCATCTGTAGTAATCAATGACGATGTTGTTAAAGGTATTGAAGATGCAATCCAATTTGCACCACTTCACAACCCTGCTCACTTAATCGGTATCAAAGAAGCATTCCGCATTTTCCCTGAATTAAAAGAGAAAAACGTTGCTGTATTCGACACAGCGTTCCACCAAACTATGCCTGAAGAAGCATTCTTATATGCACTTCCATACTCTTTATATAAAGAACACGGCGTTCGTCGCTATGGTGCACACGGTACAAGCCATTTATTCATCTCTCGTGAAGTGGCTGAGCGTGTGGGCAAACCAGTTGATCAAACAAACGTTATCGTATGTCACTTAGGTAACGGTGGTTCTGTTTCTGTGGTTCGTAACGGTAAATGTATCG
>NZ_CALIFA010000029.1:0-92102 GCF_938021905.1 Pseudohaemophilus parahaemolyticus | reverse complement strand
TGCTGTTCTACATTATGATTGCCTTTAGCCAAATTTACGCAAAATCTGCTCCAACAGTATCAGAAGCAGGCTATGCGATGGGATTAGGATTTTCACCACAAATTTTCACCGCTTTATTGATGGCAAGTGCGGTTTCTTTGGCAATAACCATTGCCGCTTCGGGCAAATATATCGACAAAGTTGGTCGTCGCATTTGGCTGATTTGGACAACTGTTGGCGTTGCGATTTTCGGCTTAGCTTTGCCATTCTTCCTTGAAAACGGCACTACCGCCAGCCTATTTTGGTTCTTGTTTATCGGAATGGGACTTATCGGTATGGGGTACGGCCCACTCGCCAGCTTCTTGCCTGAGCTTTTCCCAACTCACGCCCGCTATTCAGGTGCATCGCTCACTTACAACATCGCAGGCTTATTTGGTGCAAGTGTTGCGGCAATCATTGCCTTACCGCTGAATGCACAATACGGGCTAAAAGGTGTCGGGATTTATTTAACCCTAAACGCTGTATTGAGCTTGGTTGGGTTGTGGTTTATGGAGGAGACAAGAGATAAAGGCTTAACGCATTAAACAGTAAAGACAATCCCTTTTCTTTTGGGTTTTAGGCTATAATACGCTAAATCTTTTAGAAGGAATCCAAAATGCAAAAAATAAAAGTCGTCCTTGCAACGGGCAACCAAGGCAAAGTAAAAGAGATGGCAGATGTATTGGCACAATTCGGTTTTGACGTGGTGGCTCAATCTGAATTTGGTATCCAAAGCCCAGAAGAAACAGGCTTAACCTTTGTTGAAAATGCGTTATTAAAAGCCCGTTATGCGGCAAAAATCACGGGGTTACCCGCCATTGCTGATGATTCTGGCTTATCGGTTAAAGCCTTAAATGGTGCACCTGGTTTATATTCTGCGCGTTATGCGGGCGAAGAGGGCAACGATGTGGCGAATCGTCAAAAATTGTTGCGTGAAATGGCATCCGTGCCTGCTCAAGACCGCCAAGCTAAATTTGTCAGCTGTATCGTCTTTTTAGATCACGAAACCGATCCCACTCCGAAAATTGCAATTGGCGAATGTTTTGGGGAAATCTTAACCGAAGAACGAGGCACAAACGGCTTTGGTTATGATTCGCTCTTCTTCTATCCACCGAAAAATTGCAGTTTTGCTGAATTAGAAACAGCGGAGAAGAAAAAAATTTCGCACCGTGCCATTGCACTGGCTCAATTAAAAGCACAATTTGAGGACTCAAAATGATTATCACAACAACGCCAACGATCGAAGGCAAACGCATTAAAGAATATAAAGGTTTAGTGTTTGGCGAAGTGGTTTCTGGTGCGAATTTTATTCGTGATTTCTTCGCTAGCATTACCGATGTGATTGGCGGGCGTTCAGGTGTTTATGAAAGCAAACTGAACAAATCGCGCCAAGAGGCTTTGGATGAGTTAGCAGAAGAAGCACGTAAGGTAGGGGCGAATGCCGTGGTCGGTGTCTCGCTTGAATATCAATCTATGGGTGGCGATAAGAGTATGTTTATCGTGGTTGCAACAGGCACGGCGGTTGTCGCGGAATAGGGGGGATTTTGCAAAAAAATACCGAAATTGAACCACTTTTCTGGCAGGAAAAGTCGCTACTTGAAATGAACGATGCCGAGTGGGAAGCGTTGTGTGATGGCTGCGGAAAATGTTGTTATCGTAAATATATTCAAGGGCGAGGCAAGCGTGAACGCCTTTATTATACCCGTGTGGCGTGCAATCTTTTAGATGTGAATACGGGGCGTTGTATGCACTATGCTGATCGCTTTAAGCGAGAACCTGATTGTACTAAACTGACCAAGAAAAATCTGCCCGATTTTGGTTGGCTACCGAAAACCTGTGCTTATCGCCTGCTTTATGAAGGGAAGCCGCTGTTTGATTGGCATCCGCTGATTTCTCACGATCCTGAATCAGTGAAAAAAGCAAATATTCTCATTCCCGAAGGTATCCATGAAAAAGAGGTGATTGATTGGTTTGAGTTTGTGATTGATGAGGTTTAGTCTTATAAGAGGGAGTTTAGACTCCCTCTCTGATTCTCTTTAGCCTAAGCGAGCTCGCAATGCTTTACCTATTTCCGCTAAACTTCTTACACAAGTAACACCCGCTGCTTCTAAGGCTTGGAACTTCTCTTCTGCCGTGCCTTTTCCGCCACTGATAATTGCACCCGCGTGCCCCATTCGTTTACCTTTCGGGGCAGTTGCACCTGCAATATAGCTTACTACGGGTTTAGTTACGTGCACTTTAATGAACTGAGCCGCTTCTTCTTCCGCAGAACCGCCAATTTCGCCAATCATCACTATAGCCTCGGTTTCTGGATCATCTTGTAACAGACGTAAAATATCAATAAAACTGGAACCTGGAATCGGGTCGCCACCAATGCCTACGCAAGTGGATTGCCCAAAGCCTTCGTCTGTCGTCTGTTTAACCGCTTCATAGGTCAGCGTGCCCGAACGCGATACAATACCAATTTTGCCTTTTTTATGAATATTGGCAGGCATAATGCCCATTTTGCATTCATCAGGCGTAATAATTCCAGGGCAATTTGGGCCAATCATTCGCACGCCTGTCTCGTTTAATTTTTGTTTAACAACAAGCATATCGAGCGTTGGAATACCTTCAGTAATACACACAATCAGCTGAATACCTGCATCAATAGCCTCTAAAATCGCATCTTTACAACCGCTGGCAGGTACGTAAATAATGGTTGCAGTTGCCCCTGTTTTTTCGACCGCTTCTCGCACTGTATTAAACACTGGTAAGCCCAAATGTATTGTGCCACCTTTATTTGGTGAAACGCCTCCCACTAATTGCGTGCCGTAGGCTAAAGCCTGCTCGCTGTGGAACGTGCCTTGACTGCCCGTGAAACCCTGGCAAATCACTCTCGTATTTTTATCAATTAAAATCGCCATTTTATATCCTTTCTCTTTTTTAGTCTTTACGCTTGATTTGCAAAATTCACGGCAGAAATCGCCGCTTGTGTTAAGGTTTCAGCTACTGCTAGATTCATCCCGCTTTGAGCTAAAATGGCTCTGCCTTGCTCCGCATTCGTACCTTCTAAACGCACGACTACAGGGACTTTTACGCCGACTTCATTCACCGCAGAAATAATCCCCTCGGCAATCAGATCACAACGTACAATGCCGCCAAAAATATTAACAAGCACTGCTTTTACTTGGCTGTCGGATAAAATCAATTTGAAGGCTTCGGCAACGCGTTCTTTGGTGGCACCACCGCCCACATCAAGGAAATTCGCAGGCTCGCCGCCTTGCAATTTGATCATATCCATCGTGCCCATCGCAAGCCCCGCACCATTGACCATACAGCCGATATTGCCGTTCAGTGCCACATAATTTAGCTCCCATTGAGAGGCGTAGGCTTCACGCGGATCTTCTTGGTTTTCATCTTCCAGTGCTTTTAATTCAGGGTGGCGATATAAGGCGTTGTTGTCGATAACCACTTTGGCATCTAAACAGATAAGATTTTGCTGTTTGGTCACCACCAGCGGATTTACCTCAAGTAAGGATAGATCTTTTTCAAGGAATAATTTGGCAAGGTTAAGGAAAATCGCGGTAAATTGTTTGATTTCTATGCCTTTCAAACCAAGCTTAAAGGCAAGTTCACGTGCTTGGAAAGGTTGAGCGTTAGTGAGAGGATCGAGGCTAATTTTATGGACAAGCTCAGGCGTATTTCTAGCGATCTTTTCAATCTCCATTCCGCCTGCACTAGATACCATAAACACCACTTTTTGCGAGCTACGGTCAATCACCGCCCCAAGATAAAGTTCACGCTCAATCTCGCAAGTTTCTTCCACATAAATGGTATTCACAGGCAAGCCTTTGCTGTCGGTTTGGAAAGTCACCATTTTTTTGCCTAACCACTGTTCTGCAAACTGGCGAGCTTGCTCGGCATTTTTTACTAACTTCACTCCACCTGCTTTACCCCGTCCGCCTGCATGGATTTGGCATTTTACGGCAAAAATATCACCGCTTAGCTGGCTGAGAGCTTGCTCTGTTTCTTCAATAGAATGGCAGGCAATGCCACGATTGATAGGTAACCCGTATTGGCTAAAGAGTTGTTTTGCTTGATATTCGTGCAAATTCATATGCTTTTTTCCTGTATAGAATAGGATTGTGTTTGAGATATTTTAGAAAGAATGGCTTGAGATTACCCGAAAATGAAGGAAAAATGAATAGGAACATTTAACAAATTCTTGTTAAAATTCGACCGCTTCATTCAATTTACAGAATAAGGAATAATTATGTCAATGCAAATTACCCTGTCAAATACGCCCGCATCCGAAAAATGGGGCATAAAAGCCATTCTTTCTGCCAATGAAAATGGAATGATGATTCATCTTAACGAGAAATCTGCGAGCGAAGCATTTATCACTATTCAGCAAGCCGCTCGTAAAATTAAAAATCAAGGCATTTTATCGGTAACACTTGCAGGTGAAGGCTGGGATTTAGAACAATGTTGGGCATTTCATCAAGGATACGTCAGCGTGAAAAATGCAGGCTCAGTGCAATATCCCAATTTGGGCGAAGCACAAGCTGAATTTGATGCTTACCTTGAATGCACCACATTTACACGCACGATCATCAATAAACCCTCTGACCAATTAACACCTGTACAATTAGCTGAACAAGCGGCCGAGTTTGTTACTCAACAAGCGGTTAAAAAAGGCTTGAATTCTGCAATTTCTGCGGAAATTATTTCAGGCGAAGATTTAAAAAAACAAGGTTATTCAGGCATTTGGACGGTGGGCAAAGGCTCTGAAAATCCGCCCGCTTTTTTAGCGTTAGATTTCAATCCAACGGGCAAGGCAGATGCTCCCGTGTTGGCTTGTTTAGTCGGTAAAGGCATTACCTTTGACACTGGCGGTTATAGCTTAAAACCAAGCGATTCAATGTCTACGATGCGTACTGATATGGGCGGTGCCGCAATGCTCACGGGGGCGTTAGGTTTGGCGATTGCCCAAGGCTTGCAAAAACGCGTGAAACTCTACCTCTGCTGTGCGGAAAATATGGTTAGTCATAACGCCTTTAAATTGGGCGATATTATCACCTATCGCAATGGCGTTACGGCTGAAGTTTTAAACACCGATGCGGAAGGGCGTTTAGTGTTGGCAGATGGTTTAATTGAAGCGAGCAAACAAAATGCACAGTTGATTTTAGATGCAGCAACCTTAACCGGTGCAGCAAAAGTGGCGGTGGGGAACGATTATCACAGCGTGCTTTCAATGGATGAAAACTGGATTTCGGCGTTATTCGCTGCTGCAAAAAATCAAAATGAGCCATTCTGGCGTTTGCCATTTGAGCCGTTCCACCGTTCACAAATTAGCTCAAACTTTGCGGATATTGCCAACATCGGTTCTGTGCCAGTGGGCGCGGGGGCGAGCACCGCTTGTGCGTTTCTCTCTTATTTTGTGGAAAATTACCAACAAAATTGGGTGCATATTGATGCTTCTGCTACCTTCCGCAAAACCGCCAGCGATTTATGGGCGGCAGGTGCAACAGGGCTTGGCGTAAGAACCGTGGCAAATTTATTGCTCAACGCTTAGGGAAAACCATGGCAAAATCAAATTACATTACTCGCTCAGGCTGGCAGGCGTTAGACCAAGAGCTGAAATTCTTATGGAAAGAGGAACGCCCGAAAGTAACTCAAGCGGTTTCTGATGCCGCAGCCCTTGGCGACCGCAGCGAAAATGCCGAATACATCTACGGCAAACGTCGCTTGCGTGAAATCGACCGCCGTGTGCGGTTTCTTTCCAAGCGGTTAGAAGTGCTACAAATCGTCGATTACCATCCGCAACAAGAGGGAAAAGTCTTTTTTGGTGCTTGGGTGGAATTGGAAAATGAAGCGGGTGAGATTGCGAAATATCGCATCGTAGGATGCGATGAATTTGACCCTGCGAAAAATTGGATTTCGATTGATTCCCCTGTTGCCCGTGCTTTAATTGGTAAACAGGAAGATGATGAAATTATCGTCCAAACGCCAACGGGCAAAGTGATGTGGTTTATTAACCGTATTTGGTACGAAAAAGCGGGATTATATTGATATGGTAAGCGGTGAATTTTCTGCAAAGTTTTGCAAGAAATTCACCGCTTGTTTTTTATGTTCCTCTTCGTCGCATCATGACTTTATGTATTCCATGCCTTCTTAGATGGAGTTTCTTTCTACGTCGCTAATTAATGTCTTGCGGATCAATATCCATTGCTAGCTTAATCGAGCTTGGCACTGTAATTTTTTCCTTTTCATTATCAAACATATTCAGTAATTTTTGCAAAGCCATTCGGGATGGGTGTTGAATAATCAGTAACCAACGGTAATAGCCCGCTTTTTTCGCAAGCGGTGCAGAAAAAGGTGGGCGAATTTGCAAGCCTTGTAAGGCTAAATCATTTGCTTTTTGGGCAAAGAAATTTGCCAATTCTTGCAAAAATTGCACCGCGTGTTCGCTGTTTTTGCTCGTTGCTTTAAACAGCACTTGCGAAGAGAATGGTGGTAGCATCATCAATTGACGCATTTTTAGTGCTTCTCCTGCAAAAGCTTCGTAGCCCTTTTCCACTAAATTTTTTAGCAAAGGATGGTCTGGATAATGTGTTTGCAAAACAACTTCCCCCTGTTTTTCAGCTCGCCCTGCCCTCCCTGAAACTTGTAAATAAAGTTGGGCTAAACGCTCTTCGGCTCGAAAATCAGTTGAAAACAGTGCTGAATCCACGTTGATAATCGCCACCAAAGTCACATTAGGAAAGTGATGCCCTTTTGCAAGCATCTGTGTGCCAATCAAAATCTGGCTTTTGCCCTCACGAATATCGTTGAGATGCGTTTCTAATGCTCCTTTGCGAGCGGTCGAATCGCGGTCGATACGGCTAATTTTATAATCTGGGAATTGTTCGTTAAGTACTTGTTCAAGCTGTTCCGTGCCTAAGCCAGTTGTTACTAAATTGGTTGAACCGCAATGACCACATTGGCGAGGAATAATCCGTTGCGAAGAGCAGTGATGGCAACGCAACACATGCTGTTTTTGATGGTACGTGTAGGGTTTATCGCATGCTTCACACTGGCATATCCAACCACATTCGTGGCAGAGCAACACTGGAGCGAAACCGCGTCGGTTCAAAAATAGCATTACTTGGTTGCCTTTGGCTAAATGCGATTTCATTTTAGCAAGTAGCTGCTCTGAAAGCCCTGCTGTCACTCGTTGTGTTTTTAAGTCAATGATCTGTTGCTTGACCAGCTCAGCATTACCCGCCCTAGCGGTTAAAGTAAGTTCAGTAAACTTACCTTTCTGTACATTTTGCACGCTTTCTAAACTTGGTGTGGCTGAACCTAAAATAATTGGAATCGCAAGATTTTTTGCTCGAATGACCGCTAAATCACGAGCGTGATAACGCCAGCCTTCTTGCTGTTTGAACGAGCTGTCGTGTTCTTCATCAATAATAATTAAGCCCAGATTTTGGAATTGAGTGAAAAGTGCTGAACGCGTGCCAATCACAATTGCACTCTCACCATTTCTTGCACGAAGCCACGCATTCAGACGTTCAGTCTCATTCATATTGGAATGCAGTACATCCATTTCCACATTAAAACGAGCTTTAAAACGCTGAATAGTTTGCGGTGTTAAACCAATTTCAGGCACAAGCACAAGCACCTGCTCGCCACGATTAAGCGAACTTTCAATTGTCTGCAAATAGACTTCAGTTTTTCCAGAACCTGTCACACCATTGAGTAAAAACGTCTCAAAACCGTTGCGAACGCTCAAACGGCTGACGACTAAAGTCTGTTGCTTATTCAATACCAAGCGATTTGAGCTATTCACAAGCGGTCGATTTCCCAATTTTTCTTGCCAAGATTGGGGAATAAATGGCATATCGACTTTTTCGATGAAGCCTTTTTCCAGCAATCCTTTCCACGCGGAGGGGCTACAAGCGGTCGGTTTTTCAAACAAATTTGCCAATTGTGCCAATTCATTTAGCAAATCTTGCTGCTTTTTCGCCCGCTTAAGCTCATCCAATTCAAGAGCGGAATATCCGAGTTCAGAGACAATAAAATAGTCTGGCTGAGCACGCTCGGTTGAATCACCTTGACGAAGTTTTACAGGTAACGCACTAGTCAATACTTCACCAATTGGGGCATGGTAATAGCTCGAAGCCCAGTTGAGTAGTTTAAATATCTCTTCATCAAAAATTGGTTCTAAATCTAACACTGCTTTGATGGGTTTGAGTTTTTCGACGGGAATGTCACTTGTTTCAGGAAAATCAATCACAATGCCGACTTTGGTTTGTGAACCAAAAGGCACGCTGACTCTCACTCCTTTTGTCACAGAGAAAAAATCAGGCAAAAGGTAGTCGAAATAGCGATTTAACGGTACGGGTAAAGCAACGCGGATTAGTTTCATAGCTATATAAAAACAAACCCTGTACTAAACAGGGTTTGTAACTTATTTAAAAAAATTACTCTTCAGTCGTCTCGGAACGGTTTTCTGTTTCTGTTACCTCTGAGTGTTCAATTTCATCGTCCTCTTCAGGCTCACAAATACGTTCAAGACTCACGACTTGCTCATCTTCTGCGGTACGAATAATGCGAACACCTTGCGTGTTACGGCCAACCAGGCTTACTTCTGAAACACGAGTGCGAACTAATGTGCCCGCATCGGTAATCAACATAATTTGGTCAGTTTCTTCCACTTGAACGGCTGCAACTACTTTGCCGTTACGTTCGTTCACTTTAATTGAAACTACGCCTTTGGTTGCACGTGATTTCACAGGGTATTCCGCAAGTACAGTACGTTTACCATAGCCGTTTTGTGTGACGGTTAATATATCGCCTTCAACGCGTGGAATGACAAGTGAAACGACTTTATCAGTGTTGAGGTTGATGCTTTCATCGTTCTCTTCGCTTTCGATATCAACGATTTCCGCTTCTTCCACGTCATCACTGACTTCTGTAGTTGCCAGTTTAATGCCGCGAACACCTGTTGCAGCTCGCCCCATTGCACGTACCGCTTTTTCTTCGAAACGAACCACTCGACCTTGTGCAGAGAACAACATAATTTCGCTTTCGCCGTTGGTAATATCAACACCGATAAGTTCATCGCCATCGCGCAGTGTTAGTGCAATGAGACCGTTCGCACGCACATTGCTAAATGCGTCTAATGCGACTTTCTTCACTACGCCACTTGCGGTTGCCATAAAGACGAATTTATCTGCCGAGAACTCACCGTTTGGAATTGGTAAAATCGCCGTAATGCGTTCATTTTCTTCTTTTACAAGCGGTAGAATATTCACGATTGGTGTACCACGTGCTCCACGGCTAGCTTGTGGTAATTGATACACCTTCAATTGATATAAACGACCACGGCTTGAGAAGCAAAGGATAGTATCGTGGGTATTTGCCACCAATAATTTCTCGATGAAGTCATCTTCTTTCATCTTCGTGGCTGATTTACCTTTACCGCCACGGCGTTGTGCTTCATAGTCTGAAAGTGGTTGATATTTCACATAACCTGCGTGAGAAAGTGTGACTACGACATCTTCTTGGGCGATTAAGTCTTCAATATTGATATCACCTGATGCAGCAGTTATTTCAGTACGACGTTCATCTCCGAAAGAGGATTTTACTGTTTCGAGTTCTTCACGGATTACTTCCATTAAGCGTTCAGCGTCGTTTAGAATGTGTAATAATTCTGCAATTTCAGTGAGTAATTCTTTGTATTCATCAACGATCTTTTCGTGTTCTAAACCAGTTAAACGATGTAAGCGTAACTCTAAAATCGCACGTGCTTGAGCTTCTGATAAGTAATATTCACCATTACGCATGCCTAAATGTTCAGGAAGATCTTCAGGACGAGATGCATCCCCACCTGCTGCATCCAACATTGCTGCAACATTACCTAACGCCCAAGAACGAGAAAGCAAGCCTTCACGTGCTTCATCTGCTGTTTTAGAGTGGCGGATTAACTCAATAACGGGATCGATATTTGCTAATGCAATTGCCAAGCCTTCTAAGATATGTGCTCTTTCGCGTGCTTTACGAAGTTCAAAAATAGTACGACGTGTAACTACTTCGCGGCGGTGTTTGATAAAGGCTGCAATGATCTGCTTTAGGTTCAACACTTTTGGTTGACCGTTGTCTAGTGCGACCATATTGATACCAAAAGTCACCTGCATTTGGGTAAGTGCATAAAGGTGATTTAGAACCACTTCAGCTACTGCATCAGATTTTACTTTAATTTCAATTTTAATGCCTGAGCGTTGTGATAAATCTTTAACCTCTGAAATACCAGTAATTTTCTTTTCGTCTGAAAGTTCTTCAATTTTTTTTACTAAGTCAGCTTTATTGACTTGGTAAGGTAGTTCTGAAACGATGATTGTTTCAGTTCCTTTTGTGCTCGTTTCAATGGTTGCTTTTGCTCGCACGTAAACTTTACCACGACCTGTATGGTAAGCATCTACAATTCCTTTACGACCATTGATTAATGCTCCTGTTGGGAAATCAGGACCTGGAATGTATTGCATTAACTCATCAATCGAAATTTCTTCATTTTCGATATAGGCTAAGCAGCCATCTAATACTTCATTTAAATTGTGTGGTGGAATGTTGGTCGCCATACCAACCGCAATCCCTGACGAACCATTAACTAATAACGCAGGAATTTTTGTTGGAAGCACGTCGGGGATCATCTCTTTGCCATCATAGTTGGGCGAGAAATTGACAGTTTCTTTATCTAAATCAGTGAGCAATTCCTGAGTGATTTTTTGCATACGCACTTCGGTATAACGCATAGCAGCGGCTGCGTCGCCATCAATTGAACCAAAGTTACCTTGCCCATCGACTAACATATAACGAAGTGAGAATGGCTGTGCCATACGTACAATAGTGTCATACACTGCGGAGTCACCGTGTGGGTGGTATTTACCGATTACATCCCCTACAACACGAGCTGATTTTACGTGTGGGCGGTTAAATGTGTTGCTATTTCTATCCATTGAGAATAACACACGACGGTGAACGGGTTTTAATCCATCACGCACATCAGGTAATGCACGTCCAACAATAACGGACATTGCATAGTCAAGATAAGACGTTTTAAGTTCGTCTTCGATACTGACGGGGGTAATATCTTTGGCTAGTTCGCTCATTGAAATTTCCTAATCATATTTAAAAAAAGAATGCCTTAAATCATAAGGCTAAAATTGTGCAAGATTATAGCATAAAAGCCGATAAAAGGGCGATTTTATTCCGTATATCTTCCCTTACAACATGAATTATTCAACAAGGCTTCTTCACAATCAATGGGCATTCAATCGGATAAATTTCTATGCTTCTGTGGTTTTCTATCAAACACATTTCTAGTGGTGGAGTTGCATGGTGGTCGGTGATAGCAAGAATAAATTCACTACCGCGACATCTTTTGGAATCGACAAAGAGAGAGGAATACCGAGCAAAATGAAGTATAAATCCTATTTTTTGTAAATTTTCCTCTAAATTTAATCGCTTATTGTGAAGTTCGTCACATATTTTTTTTTATAAATCTTCTATACTTCCTCCAAAATTCTATAGGGATATGATTATGAGTGAACAATTTGTTTTAAACGACCATCCGCATCGCCGTTTTAACCCGTTAAAAAATCAATGGATTTTAGTCTCGCCACACCGAGCAAAACGTCCGTGGCAAGGGCAACAAGAAGAAGTGGTAGCTGATAATAAACCGAGTTACGATCCAACCTGTTATCTCTGCCCAGGCAATAGACGCATCACAGGTGAGCAAAATCCGCAATATACTAAACCGTTTGTGTTCAAAAACGATTTCTCTGCCTTGCTTGCAGACACACCAGCACCAGAGAAAAATGATGATCCACTGTTCCAAATTTCGCATACGCAAGGTGAAAGCCGTGTGATCTGTTTTTCTCCAGACCATAGCAAAACCTTACCTCAACTTAACGTGCCAGAAATTGAGCAAGTGATCCAAGTATGGCAACAACAGGTTCGCGAGCTTAAACAGCACTACCAATGGGTACAAATTTTTGAGAACAAAGGCTCAATGATGGGCTGTTCAAACCCGCATCCGCACGGTCAAATCTGGGCAAGTAATTTTTTACCGAATGAAATTACGATTGAAGATGAGTGCCAAGCAGAATATTTCAAAAAATATGGCTCGCCATTGCTAGTTGATTACGCGAAACGTGAATTAGAAAAACGCGAACGTATTGTCGCTGAAACTGAAGATTGGATTGCAGTTGTGCCTTATTGGGCAGCTTGGCCGTTTGAAACCTTGCTATTACCAAAAGCAAAACAATTCAAATCAATTGAAGATTTAAATCAAGCGGAACGTGAAGATTTAGCGTTAGCGTTGAAAAAATTAACTACGCGTTACGATAACTTATTTAACATCAGCTTCCCATATTCTATGGGATTCCACTTCGCTCCATTTAACGGCGAAGAAAACGCACATTGGCAATTGCACGCACATTTCTATCCACCGCTTTTACGTTCAGCAACCGTGCGTAAATTTATGGTGGGCTATGAAATGATGGCAGAAAGCCAACGCGATTTAACACCAGAGCAAGCAGCTGAACGTTTAAATGCGGTAAGCGATAGCGTTCACTATAAAGACAAAAAATAAAGACAAGGAGATGGCGATGACCCCACAACAACTCTCTCAACAAAAATTCAATGAACACTATGGTTATAATCCAGAAAAAAACGTTTTCGCACCAGGTCGCGTAAACATTATTGGCGAGCATACTGACTACAACGACGGCTTTGTTATGCCTTGTGCGATCAACTACGGAATGGCGGTCAGCTTCGCAAAACGCAACGATAGTATTTGGCGTGTGTATGCGATTGATATTAACGAACAAGACGAATTCGATTTAAGCCAAGATTTTACCCAAAGCGAACACAAATGGGCAAATTATGTGCGTGGCGTGGTGAAATATATTCAAGAACAATGCCCAGAATTTAAACAAGGGGCGGATTTAGTGATGACCAGCGATGTGCCGATGTCATCAGGCTTAAGTTCTTCTGCCGCACTTGAGATTTCTATCGGCAAAACCTGTCAAGTGTTAGGCAACTTACCGCTTTCGCTTGCCCAAATTGCCCTTATCGGACAAAAAGCAGAGAACAAATTTGTGGGTGCAAACTGCGGTAATATGGATCAATTGACCTCTGCATTAGGGCAAAAAGACCACTTAATTATGATTGACTGCCGCAGCCTTGAGATTACTCCAACCCCTGTGCCACAAGGCTATTCCATTGCGATCATTAATTCCAATGTAAAACACGATTTAGTCACAGGCGAATACAACAACCGTCGTCAAGAATGCGAACAAGCGGCTAAATTCTTTGGCGTAAAAGCTCTTCGAGATGTAACACCTGAGCAATTCCACGCGCGCGAAAATGAGTTAAAAGCTGAAAGCGAATTGGCTTATAAACGTGCAAAACACGTGGTTTATGAAGATCAACGCGTGTTGGATGCAGTTGCAGCCTTAAAAGCGAATGATATGGTGAAACTGGGTCAATTGATGGGCGAATCGCACGATTCAATGCGTGATGATTTTGAGATTACCATCCCAGAAATTGATTATTTGGTGGAATTGGCTCAAGTTGCGATTGGCAAAAACGGTGGTGCTCGTATGACGGGTGGCGGCTTCGGAGGTTGTATCGTCTGCCTTATGCCAAATGAGAAAGTGGAGGCATTACGCCAATTGATTGCCGACAACTACGAAAAACAAACGGGCATTAAAGAAACCTTCTACCTCTGCACTGCGAGTGATGGAGTGAGAGTGGTTTCATAAACTAAAATAAAATAATTTCTCCGTTTTTTCTTCTGCCAAATCTCTCCTACCCATCTTTAGCAAAGAGGGGTAGGGAAGATTTGATAGTACTTATTTACGGAGAAATTAGTATATACAGCCTTTATTCTTTGAAAAGGAGTTCTCAATGAAAACCTTTACTCTCGAAAATAATCATCTCAAAATTACCCTTTCCAACTTTGGTGCTTCTTGGCTCTCTTGCATTGTTAAACACCCCAAAGGAGACAGAGAAGTGCTAATTACTACTACGCCAAAACGTTGGGCAGAGCAGTCCGCTTATTTTGGTGCAACCGTTGGGCGTTATGCGAACCGCATCGCAAATGGTAAATATGAACTGAATGGTAAAGTTTATCAACTAGCGAAAAACAACGGGGATAACAACTTGCACGGTGGCTTGAAAGGGGCGAGTTTTGTGGAATGGCAAGTGCTAGAACAGAGCTCGCAAGCGGTTAAATTTGGTTACACTTTTGCAGATGGCGAAGAGGGATTTGGCGGAGAAGTAAAAGCAACGGTAACTTATCGCCTAACTGATAATCAGCTTGAAGTCTATTTTGATGCACTAAGCGACCAAGCAACCCCGCTTTGCTTAACCAATCACGCCTATTTCAACTTAGATGGCAGCACAACCATTCACCATCATAGCTTGCAGCTCAACGCATCGCACTATTTACCCGTAAGCGAGAATGGCATTCCAAACGGCTTATTAAAAGCAGTAGACAGCACCAGTTTTGACTTCCGCCAACCGAAAGCGATTGAGGAAGATTTGCTTGCTGATACAGATCAACGTGCGGTGCGAGGCTACGATCACGCCTTCTTGATTGCAAAAGAAAATCAAAATTTCACCGCTTGTTTAAGTGTGGAAGACTTGCAATTATGCCTTGAAACGTCAATGCCAGCGGTGCAACTTTACACGGGCAACTGGCTTGCTGGGCAGCCTCGTGGAGAGAGTGGTGTTTGTGAAGATTATGCGGGCGTAGCGTTAGAACCCGAGTTTTTCCCAGACAGCCCAAACCACCCAGAACTTGCAGCATTTGGCGGAATTTCGCAAGCAAACGAGCCGTATCATCATAGTGTTTATTATCGGTTTGTTTACTAAATTTCCTGCTTAATTTTTCGTAGGGACGGGGTTACCCTCGTCCAATTAAACGTAGGCATAGAGAAGGACAAGCATAAAGCCGATCCCTACAACAATATTTGATGAAATAGATTTTCTTATGGCTTTACCGTATTACTCCCGAGACTCAAACACGTCTCATGTTAAAACCACACCTATTTTATTCCGCATTCATCTCTGCAAACCACGAGTTCACGTGAGCAGTCGCTTTATTTTACACTTTTCAACAGCGATTCGGATTTCAACTATTATGAAAATAATCGCTATTTGCTATTTTTACTTCGTTTTGGCTTAAAAACTTGTTTTACCTCAAAATGTTTAATGAAAGGATGTGTTAAACTTTATTTAAACAGGACAAAAAGAAAGGAGAAAAAAATGTCTGAAGTTTTTCATTTAGGTTTAACCAAGGCGATGTTAAAAGGGGCAACGCTTGCGATTATTCCAGGTGATCCTGCGCGTAGCGAACGCATCGCCAAACAATTAGCAAATCCAGAATTTTTGGCAAGCCATCGCGAATTTAACTTGTGGTTAGGTTTTATTGGTGACCAAGCTGTTGTGGTTTGCTCAACGGGGATTGGCGGACCATCTACCTCAATCTGTGTTGAAGAGCTTGCTCAACTTGGTATCCGTACCTTCTTGCGTGTGGGCACAACTGGGGCAATCCAACCGGATATTGAAGTGGGGAATTTGTTAGTGACCACAGGTTCAGTTCGTTTAGACGGTGCAAGCCAACATTTCGCACCACTTGCTTACCCAGCAGTTGCCGATTTTGAATGTACGACTGCACTTTATCAAGCAGCCCAAAAACAAGGCGTGAAAACTTTTGTAGGAATAACTGCTTCATCGGATACTTTCTACCCAGGGCAAGAACGTTACGACACCTATACAGGCAAAGTGTGTGCTCAATTTAGAGGTACACTCAAAGAGTGGCAGGATTTACACGTTATGAACTATGAAATGGAATCCGCAACGCTGCTTACAATGTGTTCAGCATTAGGCTTACGTGCGGGGATGGTTGCAGGCGTAATTGTAAACCGCACACAACAAGAGATTCCAAATGAAGCCACAATGAAAGCAACTGAAGAAGCAGCGGTTGCTACGGTAGTAGAGGCAGCGAGAATTTTGCTTGCTCAATAATATATTTTCCTAATCTAGAGCCACGCATTGCGTGGCTTATTTCTATAATTAGAAAAGCCTTGTCAAAGATTGTAAAATCACTCTAAAATCTTACCGCTTATTTTGCATTTTACAGGAAATTATATGTCAGACACTTCATTCTCAAACTTAGAAACTAAACTTGTCCATGCAGGGCGCAAATCTCGCTATACGCAAGGTTCGGTAAATGCCGTCGTTCAACGTGCTTCATCACTTGTTTTTCCAACCGTTGCGGATAAAAAACACGCGACCAAAAACCGTTACAAAGGTGAGTTATTTTATGGTCGCCGCGGTACGTTGACTCACTTCGCTCTCCAAGATGCAATGTGTGAGCTTGAAGGCGGTGCAGGTTGCTATCTCTATCCTTGTGGGGCGGCTGCTGTAACTAATGCGATTTTAGCTTTTGTTGCACAAGGCGACCACGTATTGATGACGGGGGCAGCATACGAGCCTACCCAAGATTTCTGTAATGTGATTTTAAAAAATATAGGCGTGGCGACCACCTATTACGATCCGATGATTGGAGAAGGCATTTGTGAGCTCATTCAACCAAACACAAAAGTGCTTTTCTTAGAAAGTCCTAGCTCACTTACGATGGAAGTGCCTGATGTGCCAACGCTAGTGCGTGTAGCTCGTGAAGTGAATCCTGAAATCGTGATTATGATTGATAACACTTGGGGTGGTGGTGTGCTGTTCCCTGCACTTTCACACGGGATCGATATTTCTATTCAAGCAGGTACCAAATATTTGGTTGGGCACTCTGATGTAATGATTGGTACGGCGGTTTCTAATGCTCGTTGCTGGGATCAACTTCGCGAACGCTCTTATTTAATGGGGCAAATGGTGGATGCGGATTCGGCTTATATGACGGCTCGTGGTTTGCGTACATTGGGAATTCGCTTAAAAGAACATGGTGAACGTTCGCTTCAAATTGCAGAGTGGTTAGCTAAACGCCCAGAAGTAAAATCAGTGTTCCATCCTGCGTTACCAAGCTGCCCTGGACACGAATTTTTCAAACGAGATTTCAGTGGTGCAAGCGGTCTATTTTCGTTTGAACTTTGCGAAAAATTGAGTGATGAGCAATTAGCGAATTTCTTAGATCATTTTGAGCTCTTTACGATGGCATATTCATGGGGGGGATTTGAATCACTGATTTTAGCTAATCAACCTGCTGAAATTGCCCGTATTCGCCCGAATATTGAGCGTAAGCTAACGGGAACGCTCATTCGTATTCACGTAGGATTGGAAGCGGTGGAAGACCTAATTGCCGATTTAGAAAAAGGGTTTGAGCGCCTAAAATAAATTTCCCGCCTAATTAGATTTAAAATGTAATAATTTTGTGACGCGCTTCACAATTTTATTACATTTTTGTTTTTTTCTACCTCAGTTTATGTATATTTAAGTCATCTTTTAGCTATTTAGCTGTGGGGGACTTTATGGATACTGATCTAAACGCAATTAAAAAAGTAAACACACGCAATAATCTGATTTTTATTGCCGATGTGGTGCTCTTTTTTATTCTTTTGAATACCTTGCCTTTTACGCCCGAAGCCAATAAAAGTTTGGCGTTGCTCGTGTTTATCGCGATTTTATGGCTCACTGAAGCATTGCACGTAACCGTGACGGCTCTATTAGTGCCCATTCTAGGTATTTTGCTTGGCTTGGTGAAATCGAAAGAGGCATTAGCCGCTTTCGCCGATCCAACCATCTTCTTATTCTTTGGTGGATTTGCGCTTGCAACTGCACTTCATATTCAAAATTTAGACCGCTTGATTGCCAATAAAATTATGGCAATGTCGTGCGGCAAACTCTCTGTGGCGGCGATTTACCTCTTCTCTGTGACCGCATTTCTTTCAATGTGGATGAGTAACACCGCAACTGCGGCGATGATGTTACCGCTTGCAATGGGGATTTTAAGCAAACTCGACCCGAAACGCGATCACAACACTTACGTTTTCGTTCTACTTGGTATCGCTTATAGTGCCAGTATCGGTGGTATGGGTACACTTGTGGGTAGTCCACCAAACGGGATTGTGGCAACGCAATTAGGCGTATCATTTGCAGAATGGATGAAATATGGTTTGCCAATTATGCTGATTTTAATGCCATTGATGATTGGTGTGCTTTATGTGGTTTTCCGCCCGAAATTTGACTTACAATTTGAGCAATCCTTCGAAAAAATTGAGCTAACGCCAACTCGCATCTTAACCTTAATTATTTTCGCATTGACAGCAATTGGTTGGATTTTTAGCTCAAAAATTAATCTAACGCTTTCAAGTTTACTTGGGTTACAAGGCAAAATTGTAAGTTTCGATACCATTATTGCTTTAATTGCCACGGCGGTTATTTGTATTACTCGCATAGCAACGTGGAAACAAATTCAAGAAGGTACAGAATGGGGCGTGCTATTCCTCTTTGGGGGGGGCTTAACCTTAAGTGCGATTTTAGGGCATACTGGTGCAAACAAAATTATGGCAGATGGCATTGTATCCTTTATTGAAGGCGGTCATTACTACATCATTGGTTTAATTGTAGCAACCTTCATCATCTTCTTGACTGAGTTTACCTCAAATACTGCCAGTGCGGCATTGCTTGTGCCAATTTTTATCTCAATCGCTGAGGCTTTAAATATTCAATCGCTTGGCTTAGCATTGATTATCGGTTTAGGTGCATCTTGTGCCTTTATGTTGCCAGTTGCCACTCCACCAAATGCGATTGTGTTTGGTACAGGTATGCTCAAACAAACTGAGATGGTCAAAGCAGGTTTCTGGCTTAATATCATCTGTGTGTTTGTGATTGGTACAATTGGGTATTTATTCTGGTTCTAATCTTTTCGAATACGCGTACTCAACCAACTTTTTAAGAGGATTTTGCAAAAAATCCTCTTATTTTTACCGCTTATTTGCTACACTTCCTACCATTTACAAACGGTAAGCGGTTGATTTTACTTTGCCGTTTGCAATTACTTTCTTTATTTCATCAACGAGGATCTTATGCTCAAAATTTACAATACGCTAAAACGTGAAAAAGAAGAATTTAAACCGATTAATCCCAACCAAGTTGGGATGTATGTCTGTGGTGTAACGGTTTACGATCTTTGTCATTTTGGGCACGGTCGTACCTTTGTCTCTTTTGATGTGATCGCACGCTATCTTCGCTATTCTGGCTACAATTTGCGTTATGTGCGTAACATTACCGATGTGGATGATAAAATCATCAAACGTGCGATTGAAAATAATGAAACTTGCGATCAGCTAGTTGATCGAATGATTGCAGAAATGCACAAAGATTTTGATGCGTTAAACATTCTTCGCCCAGATGTTGAGCCACGTGCAACCCATCATATTCCTGAAATTATTGCGATGGTGGAAAAGCTTATCGCCAACGGTCATGCTTATGTGGCAGCAGATGGCGATGTGATGTTTGATGTGGAATCTTTTCCGAAATATGGGGCTCTTTCTCGTCAAAATTTAGATCAGCTACAAGCAGGGGCTCGCGTTGAAATCAAATCAGTGAAGAAAAATCCGATGGATTTCGTGCTTTGGAAAATGTCGAAAGAAAACGAACCAAGTTGGGAAAGCCCTTGGGGTAAAGGTCGTCCAGGTTGGCATATCGAATGTTCAGCAATGAACAGCAAAGAGTTAGGCGAACATTTTGATATTCACGGCGGAGGTTCAGATTTAATGTTCCCACACCATGAAAACGAAATCGCCCAATCTTGCTGTGCAAATCATGGTGAGTATGTGAACTACTGGCTCCATACTGGGATGCTGACGATTGATAAAGAAAAAATGTCAAAATCGCTTGGCAATTTCTTCAGTATTCGCTATATGTTGGATTTATATGATGCTGAAAGCTTGCGTTATTTCTTCTTAACAGCACATTATCGTAGTTTGCTTGATTACAGCATTGAGAACTTAAATTTAGCACGTTCGGCACTAGAACGTTTATACACGGCATTGCGTGGGTGCGATTTAACGGTTCCTGCAAAGGGTGGAGAGCAATATGTTGAAGCTTTTAAAATCGCAATGGATGATGATTTCAACACACCAGGAGCATTAGCTGTGTTATTCGAAATCGCTCGTGAAGTGAATAAACTTAAAACAGAAGATGCCGAAACAGCGAATGGTTTAGCAGTTTGCTTAACAGAGTTGGCGGGCGTGCTTGGTTTATTAGAGCAAGATCCAGAAACCTTCTTAAAAGGGGGAGCGAATGATGATGAAGCAGCGGAAATCGAAGTTTTAATCAAACAACGTAATGAAGCGAAAGCAGCGAAAAATTGGGCTATAGCGGATGAAGTACGTGATAAGTTAAAAGCAATGAATATCGTGCTTGAAGATACGCCAAATGGGACTACGTGGCGTAAGGCTTAATCATTAGCTAAGCGGTAAAATTCCCAACAAATTTTACCGCTGGTTCTGTTTATACTATTATCTTTTTAAACTTGGCAAATATTCTGACAACACTTTTATCTCCTTATCGCTTAACCGCCGTTTTGCGGTATTTCCTCCACCATTTACTTTGCCGTTTTTTCTTTCGATTAAAGCTTCTGCAATTTCTGCTGAATTAAGTTGATTCACAACTTTCGATTTCCCTATTGCAGATTTTTCTGCGGTTTTACCGTGACAAGTGGCACAAGAACGGCGGTAGAGTTTTCCCGCTGGAATTATATCCATGTCAGCCCAAGCAGAAAAACTCAAATTGCCAAGCAAAATAGCCAACATCCATTTAGCGTATTTTATATACTATCCTTTAAATAACTTCTCCAAATCCGCATCAGGAATCTTACCCTCATATTTGGCTGTAATATTGCCTTTTGCATCAATAACATAAGTGGTAGGTGTGCCAACAAGATGATAGCGTTCGGCTGTGATTTTCAGCTGATCTTTTACGACAGGCAATGCAAGTTTTTGTTTATTTACGACCGCTTGCGTATCTGCTTTTTCACCATCGACGTTGATTGCAATCAGTTGCACTCTGTTTGGATGAGCATCAGCCATTTTTTCGAACATTTTTAGCTCCATAATGCAATGCCCACAAGTTTCCGACCAAAAAGTGAGTAAGCGGGTGCCTTGCCAATCCTCTAATTTTACAGAGTTGCCTTGCAAATCATAAGCCGCAATCTCAGGAGCGGCTTGACCAATTACCGCACTTTCTTCTTTGCAAGCGGTAATACCAAAAACAACCGCAAGTAAACTCAGTTTGAATAAGGTTTTTGTCATCATTTTAATTTCTCTCTTCTTTTAAAAATCTGCCGTGTTGCAGATAAATGGTGCGGTCGGTGAGTTTTCCGAGTTCTGGATTATGCGTCACCATCACGATGGTTCGCCCTTGCTTGTTGAGTTCTGTAAGCAGATCGAGCACCAACGTTTCGTTTTTTTCATCCAAATTTCCTGTCGGTTCATCCGCAAAAATCACAGGTGGTTGATTGACTAGCGCTCGAGCGATGCAAACCCGTTGTTGTTCACCGCCTGAAAGTTGGCTTGGGCGGTGATCGATGCGGTGCCCTAAGCCTACTTGTTCAAGCACAGCTTTGGCGGCTTCCTCATCAATCACACTGTGATAATGCTGGGCGAGCATTACGTTTTCCAATGCGGTTAAGTAGGGAATTAAGTGGAATTGTTGGAACACCAAACCGATTTTTTCCGCACGGAAACGTTGGCGACCGACTTCGTCTAGTTGAGCCGCATCGACACCGTCTAAAATCACCTTGCCTTCGCTTGAGGTGTCTAAGCCGGTGAGGATGTTCATCAGTGTGGTTTTGCCTGAGCCTGACGCCCCCATAATGGCGACAAATTCGCCCTGTTTGATTTGGATGTTGATGTCTTCAAGAGCGGTTACCTGCCCGAAGCGTTTGTATAAATGTTGGGTTTCGATTACAAATTCACTCATATTTTTTCTCTTGCTAGTAGGGTATGTGGATTGAAAATCCACGCACGCATAAAACGAATATGTGTGTGAAATGTTCCATTTCACATCCCCTACTCACCTTTTAAAACATTCGCCATATTAATATTCAACGCTCTATGTGTTGGGATAACCACCGCTACGAATGCCACCAACAACGACAGCACAATCGTAATAGGCAACACGGGCAAGCGCATATCAATGTAGGATTTAAACACCGTTAAGCCAAGCACTTGTGCGAGCAAATAGCCCAAGCAAAGCCCTGCAATAATTGCCCCGCTTGTGATGATGAAAATCTCGGTACTGATTTGGCGGATGATGTCGGATTTTTTCGCTCCCAGGGCTTTTTGAAGCGCGAACTCTTTGGCACGTTCACCCACAATTGCAATCAGTGTGGTGTTCACGCAAAGGGTTGCAAGTACCAAAATGACGAGCGAAATCAAGCCCATTAAGCCTTTGATTTTATCTAAAATCAGCCCTTCGGAAGCGGAAACTTTACGGATTGGGCGAGCAGTTAAATCGGGGTGTTGTTGTATAATTTGTTCGGCGAATTGCTCCGCTTGGTTTTCGCCTTGCTCATTTTTCACATTTAGTAAGGCATTATTCGCCAAACCTTCTTTTTCTAGCCAATTTTGAGCGAAGGCGAGATTGACGAGCAACATATTGTCGGTTGCATCGCCTGCTTCTACAATGGCTTTGATGGTAAAGCGGTGTTTTTCTACGGCATTTTTGGAAAGCTGAATGCTATCTCCCACTTTCAAATGTAGCCGTTCGGCGAGAGTTTTGCCGATCATCGCATTGCGATCGTCAAAGTTCACATTGATTGCCGAGCCTGTTATTTGCCAGTAAGGTGTAAGGGTTCGCATTGCATCGAAATTCACGCCCATTAACACGATTTTTTCCAAATCGCTGCGTGCTACGCCGTAAAGATAAGGGCTGGATGCGGTCACTAAATCGCTTGGAGCATTTTGCAAAATGGCGTTGAGTTCAGTTTCGTTGATCATTCCGCCATCAGCTGAACCAATATAGAAATTTGCCCCGAAGGTCCGGAGTTCTTGGCTCATTTTGGTGTTGATGTCGAAGTAAACCGCCGACATCGCCGTCACGATGCTCGCCCCCACGGTGAGTGCGGTGAAAATAATCAACACGCGTTGTAATCTAAGGCGTAGAGCACGGAAAATCAATCGCCAAAACATACTGTGATTTGCTACTTTATTGTCTGCTTTTTTATGCTCTCCCATAGAGCACCTCCACAGGGTAAAGTTTTGCGATTTTATGTGCAGGGAACCAGGTGCCAATCACGGCAATCAACATTGAAAGCACCAACACGCAAGGTACAACAATCCAAGCGAAATCCAGTGGTGCACCGAACAATGCAGCACCGATAAATTTTGCCAAGCCCCAGCCAGCAATGCAGCCAAGCACGCCACCAACCAACGCACTGAGCACCGCTTCGCAATAAAACAGCAGCGTGATTTGCCACTGATAAGCACCAAGTGCTTTCATCAAGCCAATCTCTTTGGAACGCTCAATAATACCTGCACTCATTAGCGATGCAATTCCCATTGCCGCCGCAATCAGGGCAGCGACTGTGACTACTGCTAATAAAAGCTGGATTTTGCCAATTACTACGCCTTCCGATGCCGCTACTTGCCAAATCGGGCGGACGATTGCCCCTGAAATCGCTTCTTCTAACTGGTGCGAAATGGACGACACATAAGCCGTGCAATACCAGCGGTCATATTCTTCCGCATCTAATGCATCCGTATTGGCACGTGCTTTGCGGGAAAGATCGTTTTCAGGCACGGTGAGCGCAGAAACACGAACAGATTGCACTTTGCCTTCTAAACCGAGCAAAGTTTGCACAGAGTTTAATGGCATCACGAGTTGATTATCTTCTGAGCTGCCAGTGCTTAAAATGCCTTGAATTACCACAGATCTTTTCTGCGTTTCACTATTTTCATTGGTGTAACTGAGCGTTAATTTATCGCCAATCTGCCAACCGTTCGCCTTGGAAAGTTGTTCGCCAGCCAAGGCAGGGATGAAATCGCCAAACTCACCACTAAAGTCGTCCACCCATTCACCGTTCACTTTCCAAAATGGGCTGATAATGCGCTGCCCTGTATGGTAATCACCTTCATCGGGAATAGCGATTTGGTGATCGAAAAACGTCCCCAACACGTTAATCGTTTTCGCTGAAAGAGAGGGTGATTTTGTAGGTGAATTTGCAGAATAATCTGCGAATTTAACCGCTTGCACGTTGGCAGAAAGCAGCGGAGCGAAGCCGACAATATTGTTTCGCCAGAAAATATCTTTGATATTCGGCAGCTCTTTTTCATCCAGAAAATCTTGGCTGGAAAGTGAACTGCTGTGGCTCAATTCATCGGGCAAGGCGGCATTGCTGGCAGGCTCCACTAAAATATTCGCGCCGTAAGATTTCAGCTCCTTCGCCATTTTGTCGCCAATATCAATGGAAACTGCAAGTAGGGCAGAGACCAAGCCCGCCGCCAAGAAAATCGTAATAATGGCGAGCAATTTACGTTTTAAGCCAAACCGCCAAGATTGAAATAACATTCGTGCCAGCATTATTCCCCCTTACTCTCACTCTCTTTGTCGCCGAGATATTTTTCAGGGTTGTCACGGAATTGATCGAGATTTTTTTCATTCTCGAAGAAATAAGTGTGCCCTTCGTGGCTATATTTGAATTCGGTTTTGGTGTTTTTGAGTTTCGTGCCACTAATCGGATCTTGCACATCAATTTCCACGATGGTGCTGAACAAATTCAAGCCATCTTCCAAACTTTTGCGAGAAATAATGATTTCGCTGTCGGTTTGCTGCCAATCTTCAATCGGTACAGGATTGCAGCCACCCGGTTTGCCGATGGACGGAATGAACATATGCACGCCGCAGCCCACGCACACCACTTGGTTACCTTGCATCACGTAACCTTGGTCGCCACAGAGCAAGCAAGCATCAAACACTGCCGCCATACTCACTTTGCTTGGTTGGCGGTTGATGATGAAAAATCGCACCGCTTTACCGTCGTCGGCAATCCATACAAAACGGTGTAATTTGCCATCTTTGAGCGGTTCAAGGGCTAAATGCACTTCATCTTTTTCGTTAAGCTGCACAGGCATAGCTTGGGAAAGTTGAGGCGGTTGCGATGCCACTTTTTCCCAATAAAGCTGGCTTGCGCCCACCAATAAAAGCCCGAATACGCCCCAGCCGATTAATCGTTTGGAAATCTGCACCAAAGTGAGTTTTTTGCGTTTTTCAATCGGATCGTTTTCTACATTGGCGTGTTTTAGGCGTTTAGAATGAGTTTGAATGGTAAAAATTGCCAAAATGATCGCCATTAAAATCACACAAATTGCATTCAACCACGCAGTGATTTCACCCGATTTTGCGACAAAACTAAGGCGTGGTTTGGTGAGTTCGATAAGCTGTAATTTCATCAGCGTGAGCAATAATTCGCCCACAAGCGGTAGCATTAAGGCAATAAAAAGCAAAAAGCTCAAGGCAAAAAGTGCGGTGGATTTGCCTTGTGTTTTTTGTTGCTGTTTAAGTAAGAAATAGAGCCAAGCCGAAGCGGCAAAGCAGAAAATCACGCCAAAAATGACCGCACTTAGGTTCAAGATAAAATCGGTGTTTATTACATCGGTGTTGGTGAGTGCGGTGATATTCGGATCTTTCGCCCACGTTGCGCCTGCGATGAGCATAAAGGCAAATTGCCAGAAGCCCGCGAGTTTTGCAGATGGAAACCATTGGCAGATCGCAAAAAGCAAAAATGCAACTAAAAAGCCAAGGGTAAGAATTAGGTTCGGCACTTGTCCGTTCGGTAAATTCAACCGCAAGACAACGCCACAAGCCAAGCCGAACAGGCTAAGCAAGATCAGTGTTTTGGGGGAAATCGCGCCTTTTTTGATTGCCCACGAAGCCCCGAGTAAAAGCGAAATTGGCAATAGGGATTGGAGTAGGAAGATGAAGAAGTAGGTCATAGAATACAGTTCGTCAATGCCTAGGGTAACAAGTTACCCTAGGTTAAGCATAATTCTACCCCTTTGGGGTAGATGCTGCTGGTTCCCCAAAGGGGAACAACTATGCTTAACCGTGGATATACTTACCCACGGTCTAAAGGTTATTTCAAACCCGTAAATTTAAACTCATAACTCACATCAAACGGTTTCCACCAGCGGCCTACGCCCGTTTCTTCGTCAGTGTGGCGGTGCATACCAGCTTTTGATGGTGGGTCGATGTGGTAAGTTAATTTGTAGTTACCTACGCCCATCATTTTTACGTTCGCGCCATAGTGTGGGCCGTCGCCTGCTACCATCGGCATAAATGTGCCTTCTTGTTTCGCACCTGTGTCGGTATTCACTAAAGTATAGTTGATGGTTAAGTATGGCATCCATTCGCCTTCGCCGAAGCCGTTTTTATTACCTTTCACGGCATGGATGTCAGCTTCTAAGTGAATGTCAGATTTCGCTGCTGGTAAGCCCATTCCACGTGGTTCCATATCGATTGGTTTTAAGTAAACTGCGGCAATTTCTAGTTCGTTCATCGTAACAGCTTCGCCGATTGGGTATTCTTGGAAAGCGTTGGCAGAAGATGCTGCGAACATACCTGCTAATAATGTAGTTGCAAAGAGTGCTTTTTTCATAGATTCTCTCCTGAGATGAGTTTATATGTAGGGTGCAACTTGTTGCACCGTTAGAAATTAATTAACCAAATGGTGCAACAAGTTGCACCCTACGATTACATTGCTTTTTTGCTTTGATATTTCATTACAAAAAACGCAAAAATAGCAGCAAGGATTAAAATCGCTTGTGGCACAAGGGTTTCCACATACGGATAAACGCCTAACCACGAAATTTCAGGTACACCTGCCACTAAAGTTGGCTCAAACAATTTGCCTTCAATGAGTTCCAAAACAGATTTACCTGCGAATACAAACGCCATCACATACATAAACGAACCTGTGAACATAAAGAACGGTTTGAGCGGCAATTTCACCACGCTATAACGCATAATGAAGTAGCAAATTGCGAGCAAAATTGCACCGCTTACAAAGCCCGCGAAAAGATAGGCGAGACTAACCGCACTTTTGGCATCGCCAATGAGCGCATAATAGAACAGCACGGTTTCCGCTCCTTCGCGATAGACTGCTAGGAAACTGGTGAGCCATAAACCGAAGAGTGAGCCTGCGGTGAGAGCGGTGGACAGTTTGCCTTCAAGGTAGCGTTTCCAGTTTTGAGCTTCCACTTTGGAGAGTAGCCAGTAGCTCATACTAAAGAGCATAAACACGGCGATGATCATCGTGAAACCTTCGAGCAATTCGCGATTTTGCCCTGAATTTTCAAAAATAAGCTGGAAGATAAAGGCAGTTACCACGCTAGCTACTAATGCCACGTAAACCGATTGGCGAATGATAGGCAGTTTGTCGTGATGATTGTTTTTCACCATATAAGCTACAATTGCTGCGACGATGAGCAAGGCTTCCAAGCCTTCACGTAAAATAATGAGTAGGCTATAAAGGAACATCGACCAGTCGCTTTGTTCGCCACCTTGCAACATTTCCACTGCTTTTGCTAAATTTTGACTTAATCCAACCGCTTGATCTTGCAATTTATCGCCTTGTCCTGCTTTCATTAGGCTAACTAAGCGGGTAAAATAGCCTTCGAGTTCGGCTTTGAAATTGCTATCACGCGAGCCGATTTTGTTCTCCATTCCTGAATTTTCGAACACGTCAAAGTAGGTATCTTGCACCGAAAGCATCGCTTTTTTCGCATCGCCTTGCTGATATAACACAATCGCTTGTTGAATGCGTTGATTGATGTCTGTACTAATTTTTGCCCAATCTTGATCGGCATTATCATTTGCAGTTTGCGCATCAGATTGCATCGCTTGCGCGTTTTGTTCTTCTCGTGTAGTCGGTAAATTTGGTAACTGTTCTTCAATATCTTGCAACAGTTGCGTGCTTTGGTAGGCGATTTCTGTCATTTGATCAGGCTGTTCGCTTAGGCGGATCAAATTGTAGAATTGTTGATTGATGGCAGATGAAATTTCAGACGAACGATTGGTTCGTACCGACATTTCCATTTCAGAATTTTTGTAGCCATCGTATTGGGCTTGTTGGAAAGTTTTTTTTGCGTTAGAAAAATCGCCATTTTCGTAGTAAGTAATAGCTTGGGCAACTAAATCGTCAATGGTTTTGAAACTTTGCTGCCAGTAAGGTTTGATTTCTGCGTTATCGTAAACCCCGTGCTGTCCATCGGCGTTGAGTTGGTGACCTTCAATCAAAGAAGGCAACACTTCTTGCAATTCCTTTTTTAGCCCTTCGATTTTCGCTTGAATTTCGCTCATCGGTTTGCCTTCGCCAATCATTTTGCGAATTTCACCAAAAGTGGCTTCCATTTGGTAACTTTTTTGTGCCGAGAAGTTAATGCGAATCGGGCCTTCTAAATTTTCAAATACTTCAAAATACGCCATTTGCACTTCGGTTTTGGCATCATCAATTTTGTTCTCTTTAATCAACTGCTCGGTATTGTTGAGACGATTTGTGATATCGAAGACCCATTGTTGGTAGTTGTCTTGGGCAAAGAGTTGTTGGGATAACCCCAAAATGAAAGAAAAGATAAAAGAAAGAATAAGACGATGCATAGATCTCTTCCAAATGAAACTAATTCCTATTCTATTATTATCCTCCTCTTTTGAGAAAGAGCAAGAGGGAAAGTGTGATTTTCTAAAAATAAGGCGTATGAATTTAAAAATCTATACGCCCTAAAATAATAAATAGGTCAAGTATTACGCTTCTAACACCTCTTTCAAGAGTGCAATCCCTTTCTCAATCTGTTCATCGTTGATAATCAACGGCGGTAATAAGCGTAACTTGGTTTTAGCCGTTAGGAAAAGCACGCCTTTTTCGATACATTTTGCAACAATATCCGCAGCTTTTGTGCCTTCTTTAAACTCTACACCAATCATCAAGCCTAAGCCTGAAACGGATTTTACTTTTGGCAATGTTGCTAATGCTTTTTGCAATTTTTCGCCTTTGCGTTTGATTTCAGCTAAAAATGCATCATCAATTTTCGCAAGCACAGCATTCGCTCCTGCACAGCTTACAGGGTTTGCCCCGAAAGTGGAGCCGTGATCGCTCTTGCCAAGAGTATCTTGCACTTTCTCGCCCAATATAAACGCCCCGATAGGTAAGCCTCCGCCCAATCCTTTGGCAAGCGTAATGATATCTGGTGTTAAACCAAATTGTTGGTAGGCAAACATTGTGCCCGTACGACCAATCCCCGTTTGCACTTCGTCAATGATCAACAACACATCATATTGATGACAGAGAGCTTGTACACCTTGTAAATATTCGTGATCTAACGAGCAAACCCCGCCTTCACCTTGCACGACTTCCAAAATAATCGCACACACATCTTTTTGTCCTAAACGCGTTTCAAGTGCTCGTAGTTCATTGGCTGGCGTGTGATCGAAACCTTTGGTGAATGGGAAAAAATGTTGGTGGAATACCTCTTGTCCTGTAGCAGAAAGGGTTGAAATGGTGCGTCCGTGAAAAGAATTGACCAGCGTTAAAACGGTTGCACGATCTTTTCCATATTTATCGTGGCTATATTTACGTGCAGTTTTGATCGCCCCTTCGTTCGCTTCTGCACCAGAGTTGGCAAAGAAGACACGTTTTAGACCGCTTGCTTCTGCCAATTTTTTAGCTAAACGAGAAGAAGGCTCGGTGAAGAATAAATTTGAAGTATGGGCAAGCGAGCTTGCTTGGCGTATCACTGCTTTTAGCCAATCTTCATCTGCCCAACCAAGACTGTTTACGCCGATGCCACTGGTAAAGTCTAAATATTCGTTGCCTTCAAAATCCCACACTTGGCAGCCTTTGCCGTGTGAGAGTGCGAGGTTAAATCTGCCGTAAGTTTGGGCAATGTAATCGCTGTCTAATTGTTTTATTTCATTGCTGGTTGTGTTTGTCATTGTGTTTTTTCCTTTAAAATTTCACCGCTTGTTTATAGCTCTCCTCTTTTCTAAAGAGGGGGATTTTTACGCATAAAACCTTGTGCCGTTGCCTTTGTCGTTCAACATTTCAAGCAAAATGGCGTGTTCTACTCGTCCATCGATGATAGAAGCTTCTTTGCCGCCCGCTTGAATAAAATCCGTACAGCAAGCAATTTTCGGGATCATTCCGCCTGCGATAATGCCCCCATCAATGAGGGGTTGCACATCTGCTACTTTTACTTCGGGAATGAGCGTACTCTCATCAAAACGATCTCGCAATAACCCAGCAATATCGGTCATACTCACTAATTTTTCCGCTTTCAATGCCATTGCAATTTCACTTGCGGCGGTGTCGGCATTGATATTATAAATTTGACCGCTTGTATCTACACCGACCGTTGAAATCACGGGAATCAGGTTGGCGTTCAGTGCAAGTTCCAACAACTGAGTATTCACTTTGGTGATATTGCCCACAAATCCGTAATCTACTTCCGCTTGCAATTTCTCGCACTCAATCATTGAAGCATCTGCTCCGCAAAGTCCCACGCCTTTGCCTTTAAGCAAAGCAACAAGGCTTTTATTCACTTTTCCCGCCAACATTTGTAGCACCACGTCGATGGTTTCTTTATCGGTAACACGCAATCCGTTAATAAATTGCGATTCCTTGCCGAGTAACTTAATACCTTGAGAAATCTCAGGACCACCGCCGTGTACCAGTACGATTTTTACACCAAATTGATTGAGTAATAAAATATCTTTCATTACTGCTTGTTTGAGCGTTTCATTGATCATCGCATTGCCGCCATATTTCACCACGAGGATTTTACCTTGCCATTTTGCGAGGTAAGCGGTCGATTTTTCTAATATATTTGCGAATTGGATAATCTCTTCTGTTTGCATATTTTTCCTTAAAGTTCAAGCCCAGCGGTTTCTTCACGCCCAAGCATAATATTCATACATTGCACCGCTGCCCCCGATGCACCTTTACCCAAATTATCAAAGCGAGCAACCAATAACAGCTGAGTGTCGTTACCATAAACAAAAATTTCGAGGTTATCTTTGCCACTTAACTGATTAGCAGCAAGCATATTATCTTCAGGCATTTCTGCATAGCTATGCACGGAAATAAGTTTTGAGCCTTGGTAATACTCCGCCAATGATTTTGCAACATCTTCGCCATTTTTGACCGCTTGTAAGGCAATGATTGGTACAGGTACGCTAACCAACATTCCGCTATAATAGTCTGCCACTACAGGAGTAAAAATGGGTGGTTGGCTCGCCCCTGTCATCACTTGCATTTCAGGCAAATGTTTGTGCTTTAAGCTTAAGCTATACACGTGCGGGGCATCATATTTTGTAGTACGCTTTTTATCTGTATATTCCGCAATCATCCCTTTACCACCGCCCGAATATCCTGTTAAAGAGTAGCAAGAAAGTGGGTAATTCGCAGGCAAAATGCCTTTTTCAATCAATGGACGAACCAAAGCAATATAGCCTGTCGCATGGCAACCTGGTACAGCAACGCGGTTTGCATTTTGGAGTTTTTCACGCTGCCCCGAGAGTTCTGCAAACCCATAAACCCAACCAGGATTAACACGATGTGCCGTTGAAGTATCACAAATGCGAGCGTTTTCAGGGGCGTGAGCCACAAGCTCTTTTGAGGCTTCATCTGGCAAGCAAAGAAAAGTTAAATCCGCCTCAGCTACTTTTGCCACACGAGCATTCAAATCTTTGCGTTGTTCCTCTGGTAAGGTCAGTAATTCAATATCGTCCGCTTGTCCTAAGCGATCAAAAATACGTAAACCTGTTGTGCCTACCGCCCCATCGACGAAAATTTTGTATTTGCTCATATTGGTTTCCTGTTTTTTTGAGTTTTGGGTAGTTTATACCGAATTGAATTTAATCTCAATAAAATTGCATAATTATGCAGTATATTGAGTAAATAACAGATATAAAAATCCCCCAAACTTTCGTTTGAGGGATAATGCAATCAATTATTGTTGGTCACCAATTAACACAGATTCTAATGCAATTTCAATCATACCGTTAAAGGTTAATTGACGTTCTTCTGCACTGGTTACTTCGTGAGTGCGAATATGGTCTGACACTGTGCAGATTGCTAATGCTTTCGCACCATATTCTGCTGCCACAGCATAAATACCTGATGTTTCCATTTCAACGCCAACAATGCCATATTTTTCCATTACGTCGAACATTCCAGCATCAGGAGTATAGAATAAGTCAGCACTAAAGAAGTTACCCACTTTTACATCAATGTTTTTTGCTTTTGCTGCTTGGACTGCAGCCATTGTCATATCGAAATCCGCAATAGGTGCATAGTCGTTGTCTTTGAAACGGATACGGTTTACTTTTGAGTCTGTGCAAGCCCCTAAACCGATTACTACATCATAAACGTGTACATCTGGGCGTACTGCACCACAAGTACCAACACGGATAATTTTTTTCACGCCGTATTCAGTGATTAACTCTTTGGTGTAGATAGATGCTGAAGGAATACCCATACCGTGTCCCATTACAGAGATTTTACGACCTTTGTATGTGCCTGTGTAGCCGAACATATTACGTACATCAGTGACTAATTTTGCATCTTCTAAGAACTTCTCTGCAATGTATTTTGCACGAAGTGGATCGCCAGGCATAATTACAACATCAGCAAAAGCACCTTCAGGGGCATTAATATGTGGAGTCATTTTTTGTTCCTCTTTTTGTATTAACGAAATGATTTAGAATTCGTAGAAGTAAGATTATCTTTACGCAAATATGTGTTTATCAGGCTAGAAAGGTTACTCTACGAATTATCTAGAATAAAGCAAACGGTTTCGCTCGCTATAAAGTAATAACACCACATTATGTGGTGTTATTTTTTGAATTTAGATTATGCGATTGATCCGCCTAAACCGATAAATAAGCCTGCAATGGTTGCACTCATTAAGTTAGCCAGTGATCCTGCGATAACTGCTTTGATGCCAAGGCGTGCAATATCACCGCGACGGTTAGGTGCCATACCACCTAAGCCACCAATTAAGATTGCAATTGAACTAAAGTTTGCAAAACCACATAACGCAAATGTGATGATTGCTTTAGTTTTGTCTGTCAATTGAATAGCAGATTCTGGCGATAAATATTTAGAGAATTCTAAATAACCAACAAACTCATTGATAGCAAGTTTCGTACCTATCATTTGACCTGCAATATGAGCTTCTTCCCACGGCACACCAATTACCCATGCAAGCGGTCGGAAAATGTAACCAAAAAGCATACCCAGTGAAAGCTCTGGCATACCGAACCAACCACCAACACCACCTAAGATACCGTTCAATAATGCGATTAATGCCACAAATGCGATTAACATTGCACCAACGTTTAATGCAAGTTGCATACCCGCACCGGCACCCGCAGCTGCGGCATCTAAGATATTCGCTGGTTGTTCCATTTCAACCTTCGCCATATCATCGTTAAACTGCTCAGTTTGTGGTACTAAAATTTTTGCAAATAATAAACCTGCTGGTGCCGCCATAAATGATGCTGCGATTAAGTAAGTTAACGGAACCCCCATACCTGCATAGCCAGCCATTACAGAGCCTGCGATAGATGCAAGCCCGCCTGCCATTACCGCAAATAATTCAGACTCAGTCATTTTGCTGATGTAAGGTTTGACGATCAATGGTGCTTCCGTTTGCCCCACAAAAATGTTCGCAGCTGCAGACATTGACTCAGATTTTGAAGTGCCAAGTAGTTTTTGTAAGCCACCACCAATAATTTTGATGATCCATTGCATTACGCCAATGTAATAAAGAAGAGAGATTAATGCAGAGAAGAATACAATTGAAGGGAGAACGCGAACAGCGAAGATAAAGCCATCACCGCCCATTACTTCGAAAATTTTATCGCTTGCTAAGCCACCAAATACGAATTTGATACCTTCAAAGCCATAACCGATCACGTTATTTACGCCATCTGCTAACGCTTGTAACAAGTGACGACCTGCAGGAACGTAAAGAATTAATGCACCAAGTCCAAATTGTAAACCTAACGCACCTAATACAGTTCGATAATTAATTGCTTTCTTATTTGATGAAAGTAAAAAGGCAATTAATAATAGTACTACAATACCTAAAAGACTATTTAAAGCACCCATAAAAACCTCAAAAAGTGAAATATTAATCGTTTTTTACTTAAAAAAACGAAGTGGTAAAAAAAGTTTGGTTACTATAACGGCTTTTTTAAAAAAAATCTTCTGATTTTTATCAAACTTTTGTGCTATTGATTAAAAAATCTTAATTATTTTTTATTCCGAAATATTATAAAAACACAATTTGTTTATGCTATATTATTTTCAACGACTAAAACAATTTTATCGCTACACATTATGTCGAAAAAAACGCCTATTCCACTTATGCCTTGGGCTGCCAAACATCAATGGCAAATCGAACCTGCCAATTTGCTGATTATCTCTATTTCTATGGCAATTATGGGCATTGGCGAAGGCTTGCTTGTTTCTGCTAAATTGGGTAATGCACCTTGGACGGTGCTTTCGCAAGGTTTAGCCTTACAAACAGGAATGTCCATTGGTTGGGCAATTGCATTGATTAGTGTGATTGTTCTTCTATTTTGGATCCCTTTCAAACTTAAATTTGGTTTAGGGACGATTCTCAACGTACTCATCATCTCCTTTTTTATCGATCAAACAACCAAATGGGTAGAACCGCCTGAACTCTTATCTACTCGTATTTTTTATATGATCTTCGGTATTATCATCTTCAGCATTGGTACAGCTTTCTATCTTTCCTGCAAATTAGGCACTGGTCCTCGTGATGGGTTAATGGTAGGTATTTGCCAAAAATATGGTTGGAATGTAGGTCGTGTTCGGACAGCTATTGAAATTAGTGTTTGCTGTTTCGGCATTTTTATGGGGGGAACCTTTGGCATCAGCACGATCCTTTTTGCTTTAACCGTTGGTTGGATTATTCAGGGCACTTATTTACTATTGGAAAGACGATTTTCAATTCTATAATACAAGTAGTACATTTTTCTATTCATTACAAACAAAAGAATAACGGGGAATTTATGTCAAATATTCGTGAAATTTATTTAGCGGGCGGCTGCTTTTGGGGAACTGAAGCCTTTATGCAACGTATTAACGGTGTGATTGATGCTCAATCAGGCTATGCCAATGGCAGCACCGAAAATCCAAGCTATCAAGATGTATGCTCAGGAAGTGGACATGCAGAAGTGGTAAAAGTAACTTATGATGCGAATAAAATCAGCCTTGAAACTTTGCTAGATTATTATTTTAAAGTGATTGATCCAATCAGTATCAATCAACAAGGCGGAGATAAAGGTATTCAATATCGCACGGGCATTTATTACAGCAATTTAGCCGATAAAGATGTGGTTACTCAGGCTTTAAATTCACTGCAAGCACAATATAATCAGCCACTTGCTGTCGAAAATAAACCGCTTGAGCACTATTTCCCTGCGGAAGAGTATCATCAAGATTATTTAGATAAAAACCCAAATGGCTATTGCCACATTGATATCCAATTGATGAATGAGATTTTGAATAATCAAAAATAAGAAGAGAGGCGGAATGATGACTGATTTTTCCGCCTCCAACATTTTCGTTTAATCTCTAATCTCCATAAACTTCGCATCCAACACTTTCGCTAAATCTTGTGGGGCGAGTTCTACGTCTAAACCACGTTTTCCGCCTGAAACAAACATTGTTGCAAACAGCGTTGCCGATTCATCGATCACCGTTGGTAAACGTTTTTTCTGCCCAAGTGGACTAATACCCCCAAGCAGATAGCCTGTTGTTTTTTGTGCGATTTCTTTATCTGCCATTTCTACTTTTTTTACGCCTAAGGCGTGAGCCGCTTTTTTCAAATTTAACGTGCTTGAAACGGGCACAACCATCACAGCAAGTTTCTTCTGATCGCCATTTTCTGCCACTAACAACGTTTTAAACGTTTGATCTGCATCAATGCCTAATTTTTCGACCGCTTCTTGCCCAAAATTCGTGTTATTCGGATCGTGTTCGTATGGGTGTAGTTGGAAAGCAATTTTCTGTTTTTTCAAAAGATTTACCGCTGGTGTCATCACTCGCTCCTTGAAATTAGGTTATAATCATGCTTTATACACTTTAAATGCAAATAAGGAAGATAAAATGTCTCAAATTTATCTCGCCATTGCCGCTGATTTTACCCTAGCTGAAAAATTACTTGAAGCATTAGAAAACAGTAATTTGACCTTTGATAAAGTTTCCGCGGTTGAAATCGAACCTTTTGGCGAAGAGCAAAACCTCCGCTTTGGAACAAAAGCCGTTGAGCAATTTGAATTAGATAATCTCGATTGGTCTGAATTTACCCATGTGTTATTTGCTGCACCAATAGCTCAAGCAGAAACCTTAGCAAAAGCCGCTCAAGCGGGCTGTATTATTCTCGATCTTTTTGGCATTACCTCGCTGATTGGTAATGTGCCAGTGATTGTGCCAAATGTGAATAATGAAGCCCTCATTAACCTTCGTGAACACAACATTGTGGCATTGGCTAACCCGCAAATTTCGCAATTAGTGCTTGCACTACAACCGATTTTAGATCAACAGCTTAGCCAGATTTTCGTAACTTCACTTCTGCCATCAGCCTATTTTGGTGAAGAAAAAGTGAAAGAGTTAGCAGGGCAAACCGCACGTTTATTAAACGGTATCCCGTTTGATGACAATGTGGAACGCATTGCCTTTGATGTTGTGCCTGCGAATGTGCAAGGCGAAGAAAAACAACTGCCATTCTCTCGTGTGTTTGAATTGCAACTTGCAAAAGTTTTGCCAAATTTAACCGCTCCCGTGACTTTCCACTCAGTACAAGTGCCTGTGTTCTATGGCGTATCACAAATGGTTTCCGTCCAGTCTGAATATGAATTAGATGTGGAAGCATTAAGTGCCGATTGGGAAAACAATGCTTGGATTCATTTCAGCGAAAATGAAGTACAAACGCCTGTGAAAAATGGTGAAAATGAAGAGCAAAATGCATTGCAAATCAGCCAGTTACTTGCAAAAGAGGAAAATGCTTTGCAATTCTGGTCTGTTGCCGATGAACAAAAATTTAGCCTTGCATTTTTAGCGGTTGAATTATTGGCATTGGTGTTAGATTACTAATTGAGGCAAAGAGAATGCTAGAAAAATTATTCGCATTAAAAGAGAAAGGCAGTAATGCTAAAACTGAAGTGATTGCGGGGATTACCACTTTCTTCACGATGGTTTATATCGTGTTTGTGAACCCATCGATCTTAGGCATTACAGGAATGGATACGCAAGTGGTATTCGTAACCACCTGTTTAATTGCAGCGTTCGGTACGATTGCCATGGGATTATTCAGTAATCTTCCAATCGCACTTGCACCCGCGATGGGCTTGAATGCCTTTTTTGCTTTTGTCGTCGTGCAAAAATTGGGCTACTCGTGGCAAGTTGGGATGGGGGCAATTTTCTTAGGTTCTGTCGGCTTATTCTTGCTCACACTGCTTAAAATTCGCTACTGGTTTATGGCATCAATTCCGCACGGTTTGCGTGTTGGGATTGGTGCGGGTATCGGCTTGTTTATTGCTTTAATCGGCTTTAAAAATATGGGCATTGTTGTGCCGAATGCTGATACCTTAGTTGCTTTGGGCGATTTGCACGATCCAAAAGTCTTGTTAGGTGTGCTCGGCTTCTTTGTGATTGTGATTTTATCCGCCAAAGACATTCATTCAGGCGTATTAATTTCCATCGCACTCATCACAGGGCTTGCCTTGATTTTCGATCCTGTAGTAGCTTTCCACGGTATTGTTTCTATGCCACCAAGTTTAGATTCTGTTGTTGGGCAAGTGGATGTTGCTGGTGCGTTTGATTTAGGTTTATTTGGTATCATTTTCTCATTTTTACTTGTTAACCTTTTTGATAGCTCAGGCACGCTAATTGCAGTAACGACCAAAGCAGGCTTTGCTGATAAACAAGGGCGTTTTCCTCGGATGAAACAAGCACTTTTTGTAGACAGCACTGCAGCAATGGTAGGCTCGTTAATGGGCACGTCGGCGGTTAGTACCTACATTGAAAGCGGTTCAGGTGTATCAGTTGGCGGTCGAACAGGCTTAACGGCGGTTGTGGTTGGCGTGCTCTTCTTGCTGACCATTTTCTTCTCGCCACTAGCAAGCGTTGTGCCTCCTTATGCAACTGCGGGAGCACTAGTGTTTGTAGGCATTTTAATGGCTTCAAGCCTGATTGAAGTGAAATGGGATGACTTAACCGAAGCCACCCCTGCATTCATCACTACCGCAATGATGCCATTTACGTACTCAATTACCGAAGGCATTGCATTCGGCTTTATCAGCTATTGCGTAATGAAGGCTTGCACAGGCAGATTTAAAGAGATCAACCCTTCTGTTGCAGTAGTATCGATCTTGTTTTTGATTAAATTTGTTTGGGTTGGATAACCTATTTACTATCAATGTAATTTCTTCGCTAATTAAAACTGCCAAATCTCCCCTACCCCTCTTTAGCAAAGAGGGGTAGGGGAGATTCGGCAGAAGTGAATTAACCTCATATTTAATTAGACATAATATTAAATTATTTACTTGACTGAAAAAAATGAATTGCTAGAATTCTGGCATTCTTTTTTATAAAGAACTGTTCGGATGAAGGTAGCTGGAGAGAAATGAATTAACATTTCACCGACGAGGTAAAATCTTTCAGGTGCACATTGTGCGAGGACTGTTACTGGACGAACCCTTGGAGAGATCCAATCTGCAATGCAGAAAATGGACGCCGAAGGCGAAAATGCTTAACGCCCGTTAAGTGTGAAACGCTCAGGCAAAAGGACAGGGGAGAAAAGTTATTCCATAAACAAGCGGTCATTTTCTGCAAAACTTTTGCGAAAATCGCCCGCTTGCTTTCGCTTTTCTTTCCTTGTAAGCAAAATTTACGAGGAACATCAAATGTCAATCGACACCATTCTTAGCCAAATTAGCAGTTTTATCTGGGGAGCACCGTTATTGATTTTGCTCTCTGGTGTAGGCGTATATTTCACACTTAGCCTTAAGGGTATTCAAATCACGCAACTTTTCCGTGCGTTCGTCTATATGTTTAAGCCTGAACAAGGGCAGGGGCAAACAGGTGATATTTCCGCATTTGCTGCACTGTCTACCGCATTAGCGGCAACTATTGGTACGGGTAACATTGTGGGCGTGGCAACAGCAATTCATTCGGGCGGGCCTGGTGCACTCTTTTGGATGTGGCTGATTGCATTATTCGGTATGGCAACCAAATATGCTGAAGGCTTGCTTGCCATCAAATTCCGTGGACGTGATCGCTCAGGTTTCGTTGCTGGTGGCCCGATGTATTACATCGAAATGGGGATGGGCAAAAAGTGGAAATGGCTTGCTAAAGCATTCGCCTTCTTCGGTGTGTTAGTGGCGTTGCTTGGCATCGGAACATTCCCGCAAGTGAACGGGATTACCCACGCATTACAAGCCACTTTTGATATTCCTGTTGTGCTTACCGCTGTTGTGCTTACGTTAATCGTTATCGCAATTGTATTTGGTGGCGTGAAACGCATCTCCAAAATCGCCAGCGTCGTGGTGCCATTTATGGCGATCGCTTATGTGGCTGCATCTGTGTGTGTGTTAGCACTTAATGCGGAAAAAATTCCAGAAGCCGTGAAGTTGATTGTTTATGCTGCATTTAACCCAGAAGCCGCGTTAGGCGGGGCATTTGGCTTTACCGTAATGCAAGCCATCCAATTAGGTGTCGCTCGTGGTATTTTCTCGAATGAGTCAGGTTTAGGCTCTGCTCCCATTGCAGCAGCTGCAGCTCAAACTAAAGAACCTGTGCGTCAAGGCTTAATCTCAATGATAGGAACATTTCTTGATACCATCATTGTGTGTACGATGACAGGACTTGTGATTGTGATTACAGGGGCTTGGGCAGAAGGTGTACAAGGTGCGGAGCTGACGAATCTTGCTTTCAATCAAGGTTTAAATAGCGATTTTGGGGCAATTATTGTTACGATTGGTTTAGTGTTCTTCGCATTTACAACCATTTTAGGCTGGTGCTATTACGGTGAGCGTTGTTTTGTTTACTTAACGAAAGGTCGCACCAAAGGGATTAAATTCTACCGCTTGTTATTTGTGGTGTTAATTGCTTCTGCACCATTCTTGGAATTGCAAACTATCTGGACGATTGCTGACATTGTAAATGGTTTAATGGCATTTCCAAACTTAATCGCATTGATTGCATTGCGTAAAGTAATTATTAACGAAACAAAAGATTATTTTGCGAGATTGAAGACGGGTAAGGTTTAAAAAGAGAAAGAAGCAGAATGATGTCGTAGTTGCACAAGTAAAGCATTAGCTTGATTCTATTGAATGCGGAGTTGATAGCATAAAGGGCGGATTTAAACCCGCCTTATATTGGGCATTAAGCTGGATTATCAATATCCACAAAAGTGACATCAAGTTGATAGGTTTCTGCCAACCACTCACCAAGAGCTTTTACGCCATCACGTTCGGTTGCGTGGTGCCCTGCGGCAAAGAAATAAATGCCTTGTTCACGAGCGGAGTGTGTGGTTTGTTCCGAGATTTCCCCTGTAATAAAAGCATCAATGCCTTTGTTTGCTGCAAGATCAATGTAGCCTTGCCCCCCTCCTGTGCAAATTGCCACAGTTTTAATCAATTTATGCGGATAATCTGCAATAAATTCATCACATAAGATAGGCTGACGATTTAATGTCTTTTCAATGCGTTTTGCCATTTCTTGAGCAGAAATTGGTGCCTCAAGTTCGCCATAAACAGGAATCGAATTAGGTTTATCTTCTAATCCTATTAAATTACGCACACCAAGATGATTAGCTAATAGAGCGTTATTACCAAGTTCTGGATGAACATCAAGTGGAAGATGATAACTAAATAGATTGATGTCGTTTACAAGCAGCTGTTTAATACGTTTGCCTTTCATACCACGAATACAAGGTGTTTCGCTTTTCCAAAAATAGCCGTGATGAACTAAAATAGCATCAGCATTTAATTCAATCGCTTTTTCAATCAATGGAAGTGTGGCGGTTACGCCTGTGACGATTTTCTGAATCTGCTTACGTCCTTCAACTTGCAAACCGTTTGGTGCATAGTCAGAAATTTGCTTTGCATTCAATTTTGTGTCTAAAACCTGTTCAAGTTCAATATTGGTTAACATAATAAATCCTTAGTTTAGCGTCTGTTTTGAGTATAGCAGATTTTCGTTTTTCTGGTATCTTGTGCAACTACGACATAGTGCCGCATTTTTCTATTCTTCCGCGAGTTGCTCAATGGCAATTAAACACTTTACCTTGCGAAATTCCGTCTCTTGAATTTGTTGCTGATAGAGTAGAACTTCTTCTTTATTTGCCCGATTTTCCGCTTGATATTGTTTTTCAGTAAGCCAACAAATTTTCTCATTTAAAGCTCGCAACGCTTTGCGGTATTCCACCAATCTTTTTTCTTTGGGGAGAGAATGCACATTACGGGGCGGGCGATAGGGAGAGATAAAACGTTCAACTTTTTTTGTTTTTCGAATTTTTTGGATCGCTTTTTGCAGAGCATCAATTTGATCTAGCAGTTTTTTGGCATAAATTTCCGCATAAGCCACTTCGGTTTGTTGCTGTAATCGCTGAGCAGTTTGGCGGATTTCTCCAATAAAAAAGGCAACAGAAGCCTCTGATTTCGTAAAAAAATGTCCTGAAATAACCGCTTGTTCGTTTTCAAACGGTATAAAAGGATGAATACTTTGCTCAAATTTTTCAATAAATGATTGCATAAGAAAGCGTAAAAAAAGAATTTTGGCTATTATAACTTGCTTTCTTTTGGATTCAATCCACCAGAAATAGTCAATGAACTCAACTAAATGTCAAAAATGTGAAGTAGTTCACAAAATATTTTTTATTTTTCATTGAACTTTATTTTAATTTTGAAATTAATTAAAAATGCTTTATTTATCAATGTGTTAGGTGTTTGTTTTATTCTGGAGTAGAACGTAAAAAAGGCTCAATAAAAACTCCATTGGTTTGTAACTTATTGATTTTTAAGGGATAAAAATTTATTTTGGAATCATTGTTGAACTATTGACAGTCTATCCGCTTTTTGCCATTATGCGTTTGCACAAACATTCCCCGCATATCGGATTGAAATGTTTGCCGTTTTTAGAATGGTCCTTTAGTTATAAAGGACGTATTATTAAAACAAACCTTATAAGATAGGTGGTCATTATGAAAAAAACATTAGTTGCATTAACAGTGGCGGCATTTGCAGCATCTTCAGCACAAGCTGTAACCGTATTAGATCAAGATGGTACGAAAATTGACTTCGTTGGTTCTTTACGTGTAATTACAGAAAAAGACAGTTCAAAAACTACTTATATCAAAGATACCGTTGAAAATGGTACTTTATATAAAGCAGGAGCTACAGTAAAAAATCGTAGTCACTCAACAATTAAGAACTCAGGTTCTCGTTTTGGTGTAAATGTTAAACATCAACTAGCTGAAGACTTCTATGCTTTAGGTCGTTTAGAGTTCCGTTTTGATGATACAAAATCAGCTGATAAATGGGGTCAATTATATGCTAAACGTGCTTATGTTGGTTTAGGTAGCAAACAATATGGCGAAGTTACATTCGGTCGTCAACTTACTATCGTAGATGATGTAAGCCAAGCAAAAGATTATGAATATGGTCTCATTCCAAACGGTGACTATATTCCTACATCAGCAACGTCAGTTATTCGTTATGACTATCGTGGTATCGAAGGCTTACAATTAAGTGCAAACTATAATTTTGCACAAAAAAATAAAGAAAATGGTTCTGCTTCTCCATTAGATACAGCAATCAAAAATGGTGCCGCAGTTGGTGCATTATATGAAGTAAATGGTTTTGAAGCTCATGCAGCATTTGGTCGCACAAATTATGAAACTGGTACTGCACATAAACACTATAAAGATGGTTATTTGGTATCTTTAGGTCAACAATTTGGTGACTTTAAATTAACAGGTGACTTTGGTTATGCTTATGAAAAAGAAGGTGTGGTTAACGAACAACCAACAAAAACTAATAAGTTCTATGTATCACCGGGTTTCCAATATCAAGTAATGCCAGCATCTAAAGTATATGGTAACTACTTATACGAACGTGTGAAAGTAAAAGAAGCTTCAAAAGAGAAAACTCATGCATTCTTACTTGGTGTTGACTATAAATTCCACAAACAAGTGGTTGCATTCGTAGAAGGTAAATACGCACGTACTAAATCTTACGACTATACTACAGCAGGTTACGACTATGCTAAGAAAAATGCTGACAAAGCTGTCGGTGTAGGTTTACGTGTATACTGGTAATCTTTAGATTATTAAAATCTAACAGAACCCTCAATTAGAAATGATCTGCACCCTAAAAGTTGGACTAAACAACCAACTGACTAAGGTGCAGATTTTTTATGACCAAATACAACACACTTTTCAAACAACAATTCATCGAATTTTATCTTCAAAATGGTAAAAATCGTTCACTTACCCGTAAATATTTTCAACTTGCCGAAACAACATTAGAACGTTGGATCAACCAATTTAATCATAGTGGAATCGCTGCCAAGTCTAACTTTTTGGGGGCAGATCATATCAGGGCTATTTTATATCGCCAAAAATCCCGCTAAAATGACCGCTTTTAACGATCTTTCAATTGCAAAATGAGGAGAAAATGAGCGAATTTGATGCCAAAGTGTTTTTAGCTAATGTGCCACATCTGCCTGGGGTCTATCGGATGTATGATAGCAAAGGAACAATTATCTATGTGGGCAAGGCGAAAGATTTGAAAAAACGCTTGTCGAGCTATTTTCGCACTAACCTCGCCAGCCGAAAAACGGAAGCATTAGTTTCACAAATTGCCCATATTGAAACCACCATTACCCATTCCGAAACAGAAGCCCTGTTGTTGGAGCACAATTACATCAAGGAAAATCAGCCTCGCTACAATGTATTGCTCCGCGATGATAAATCTTACCCTTACATTTTGCTTACCAAACATAAGCATCCGCGATTAGCAAGTTTCCGTGGTAGTAAAAAAATTGCGGGAGAATATTTCGGCCCTTATCCGAACGCAGGTGCAGTGCGAGAAACGTTGAATTTACTGCAAAAAATCTTCCCGATTCGACAATGTGAAGATAATTTCTACAAAAACCGCTCCCGCCCTTGCTTGCAATATCAAATTGGGCGTTGTCTTGCTCCGTGTGTGGAAGGCTATTATTCGCAACAGGAATATGATCAGCAAGTCAATCTGGTGCGGCTCTTTCTGCAAGGCAAAGATAGCCAAGTAGTTGAGCATTTAATCGGCAAAATGGAAAAGGCAGCGGAAGAGTTGGATTTTGAAGTAGCAGCACGTTTTCGCGATCAGATTCAACAGGTGCGAGCGGTGCAAGAGAAACAGTTTGTCTCAAACGAACGTTTAGACGATTTGGATATTATCTCCATTGCCTACCAACACGGCATTGCTTGCGTGCATATTTTATTTGTGCGTCAGGGTAAGATTTTAGGAAATCGAAGTTACTTCCCGAAAGTGCCAAGCCATACCGAATTTGAAGAGCTGAGTGATACCTTTATCGGGCAATTTTATTTGCAGATGAACCAGCATCGTACCATTCCGAACCAGATTATTATTGACCATAAAGTGAGTGAAACGAAGGCATTGGAAGAAGTACTGTCTGAGCAGGCAGGGCATAAAGTGAGCATTACCGCGAATGTACGGGGCGAAAAAAGCCGTTATCTTGCCTTGGCGAAAACGAATGCACAAGCCGCATTGACACTGCAATTACAACAAGATGCTCACATTAAAACCCGCTACGAAGCCTTACAAGCGGTGCTTTCTTTGCCGAAAATTGCAAGAATGGAGTGCTTTGATATTAGCCATACGATGGGCAATCAAACTGTCGCCTCTTGCGTAGTGTTTGATGAAAATGGGCCACTAAAATCGGATTACCGCCGCTTTAATATTGAAGGTATCACAGGCGGAGACGATTACACTGCAATGGAACAAGCCTTGCTGAAGCGTTATGATAAGCCACTTGAGCCAGAGAAAATCCCAGATATTATTTTTATTGATGGTGGCAAAGGGCAACTAAACCGTGCGTTGGAAACTTTTACCAATTTGAAGGTGTCGTGGGATAAATCAAAACCGCTTTTAATTGGTGTGGCAAAAGGTGTTGAACGTAAAGCAGGTTTGGAAACCTTGTTGATTAGTAAGTGGGATAAGGAAATTCATCTCCCACCCGACAGCCCTGCATTGCATTTAATTCAACATATTCGCGATGAGTCACACAACCATGCCATTACAGGGCACCGCAAAAAACGCCAAAAAGCCTTTACCGAAAGCGGATTAGAAGCCATTGCGGGCGTTGGAGCCAAACGCCGCCAAGCGTTGTTAAAATATTTGGGTGGAATGCAAGGTGTGAAATCGGCAACGTTGGAAGAAATTGAATCTGTACCAGGAATTTCCAAAGCCTTGGCGGAAGTAATTTTTGATACGTTGCAGAATGGGTAAATTAAACTCATTTCTCCGTAAATAGCTACCGTCAAATCTTTCCTTCTCCTCTTTAGCAAAGAGGGGGAGGGCAGATGTGTCAGAAATAAAAACTGAGTTCATAGTAGATATTCACAAGTTTATCAAATGAAAATAAAACTCTACCACTACACCATTCCTTGTCGCACAGGCGTCGTGCTTCGCAAACAGCCTTTAACCGAGCGGGAAGGCTTGATTATTCGCCTAGAGAAAAATGGTAAAATCGGCTGGGGAGAAATCGCCCCACTACCAACTTTTAGCCGTGAAACCTTGGCAGAATGTGAAGCCCAAGTCCGCCAATGGCTTAAAAAGCCAACTGACTTGATGGATAACTTCGCCCCTTCTGTAGCTTTTGGCATCAGCTGTGCATTGGCAGAATTAAACGGAACATTACAGCCCGAAGGAGATTTTCGCTCTGCGATTTTATGCGATGGTGATGTTGCAAAATTTTCGGCAAAATTAACCGCTTGTCAGGCTCATTTAGGCAAAATCAAAATCGGATTTAATGCGGCGAAAGAGGGCGAACTTGCCAACCTGTTGCTTATGCAGTTCCCTGCTTTACAACTCAGATTAGACGCAAATCGTGCTTTCTCGCTCGAACAAGCGGTAAAATTTGCCGAGAAAATTGCAAAGCCACTGCGATCTCGCATTCAATTTATTGAAGAACCTTGTCAAACGCCCGCCCTTTCCCGCCAATTTGCAGAGATGACGGGCATCCATATTGCGTGGGATGAAAGTGTACGCGAACCCCATTTTTTGGTAAAAGACGAACCTAATTTGACCGCTATAGTGATTAAACCAACATTAACGGGTTCGCTTGAAAAATGCGTTTCGCTCATTCAACAAGCCCATTCACAAGGGATAAGTGTGGTAATTAGCTCAAGCATTGAAAGCAGTTTGGGCTTAACGCAGTTGGCTCGTATTGCTAAACAATATACGCCTGAAATGGTGGCAGGGCTGGATACGTTGAATTTGATGCAGTGGCAATTGTTACGACAATGGCAAGGATCAGATTTGCCTTTAATAGATGAAAACAGCGAATTTTTGCGTTTAATTTTAGAAAGTGAAGATTAAGGCGTATAATAAATTCAATTGAAATAAAAATAAGAGAACAGAATGCGTTTAGATAAATTTATTGCGGAAAACACAGGCTTAACCCGCTCACAGGCGGCGAAGGTGTTGAAAGGCGGTTTGGTGACCGTAAATGGTGAGATTGTAAAAAGTGGTTCGGTTAAAATTACCGAACAAGATCAGATTTGCTACGAGGGTGAACCGCTTGAATGGATGGAGGAAGGGCAATATTTTATGCTCTATAAACCACAGGGCTATATTTGTTCGAATGATGATGGTGAGTATCCAACCGTTTATCAATTTTTTGATTATCCGTTGATGACGAAACTACACACTGCTGGGCGTTTGGATGTTGATACCACAGGTTTGGTGCTTTTAACCGATGATGGGAAATGGTCGCACCGTGTTACTTCGCCGAAGCATCATTGTGAGAAAACCTATTTGGTAACGTTGGCTGATCCTGTTGAAGATTTTTATGCAGAAAAATTAGCAGAGGGGATTTTGCTGCGTGGAGAGAAAGATCCGTGCTTGCCTGCTCAATTGGAAATTATTGATGACTATAACGTGAACTTAACCATCAGCGAAGGGCGTTATCATCAAGTAAAACGAATGTTTGCCGCCTTGGGCAATAAGGTAGAAGCCTTGCACCGTTGGCGAATTGGTGATGTGGTTTTAGATGAAACATTAGAAGAAGGCGAATTCCGCCGGCTTACAAACGAAGAAATTGGGAGTTTTTAATGAGTGAGAAAAAACCGCATCCGTGTTTTTTTATTATTTTAGGAATGATGGCAATGCTTCCACCGCTTGCCATTGATATGTATTTACCGTCATTTTTAGATATTGCGAGAGATTTAGCTGTTTCCCAAGAAAAGGTGCAAACTACCTTAGCGGTCTTTACCTTTGGCTTTGCAGTCGGTCAGCTTTTCTGGGGGCCTGTTGCCGATAGCTTCGGGCGTAAACCGATTATTTTGATTGGCTTGGTAGGTGCGGCATTAGCCGCCTATTTTTTAACGCAAGTAGAAGATATTAACACCTTCTATTTTTTACGTTTAACCCAAGGCTTGTTTGGAGCTGCACCCGCGGTGGTTCTTGGAGCTTTAGTTCGAGATTTGTTTGAGCGTAACCGCTTTGCACAAATGATGTCGGTGATTATGATTATTACCTTGCTTGCCCCGCTTGTTGCCCCTGTATTGGGCGGTTATATTGCTAAATATCTGCATTGGCACTCTATTTTCTATACGCTAGTTGCAATGGGGATTGCTTGTGTGGTGTTGGTGGCGTGGAAAATCCCAGAAACGTTAGTGCCAGAAAAACGCCAACCAATAAATTTTAAACAGGTTCTCATCAACTATGCAAAACTGCTTTCGCATAAAGCAACTTTGGGTTATGTGATTGTAGGCGGGCTTACTTTTGCGGGAATGTTCTGTTTCTTAACTTCTGGCTCGCTGGTTTACATTGGAATCTACGGTGTTTCGCAAGAGCACTTTGGCTACTTCTTTATGCTCAATATGGTGGTGATGATTTCCATGACGGCAATTAACGGTAAGTTAGTCACTAAACTTGGCTCTGAAACCATGCTCCGAATTGGTTTAATCACTATGTTAACAGCAGGTATTTGGTTGGCGATTGTGGCAACCTTTGAATTGAATTTCTGGTTAATGGTGGTAGCTGTGCCGTTCTATGTCGGGATGCTTTCAACCGTCGGCAGTAATGCAACGGCTGCGGTATTAGATAAATTTCCGCAAATGGCAGGCACGGCAAATGCGGTTGCGGGTACGATGCGATTTGGTATTGGCTCTCTTGTTGGTGCATTGCTTTCACAAATTGCGGTTACCAGTGCAAAACCAATGCTTTATGCAATGGCACTTTGTGTAGTCTTAGCCGCTGCAATCTATTATGTTTGTTGTATGAAGACAGATAAAAGATAAAAACAATCTCCATAAAATTACTAAAAAGCGGGGGCATTCCCCGCGTCTAAGTTGAAAAAGAATCGCCCTATAGGCTTTAGATAATGCATTTTGGAAAAATGATCAGCCGTCAACGTCCTCTCCTGTTTCATCCCATTTGAAATTGAGAGCAACAGAATTTAAGCAAAAACGTAAGCCTGTTGGTTCTGGACCATCATGAAATACGTGTCCTAAATGCGAATCGCACGTACCACAACGAATTTCTGTACGATGACGACCCAGGTTGTAATCGTCTAAATAACGCAGAGCATTATCTGATATTGCTTCATAAAAACTTGGCCAACCACAACCAGCATCAAATTTAGTATCGGAACGGAAAAGGGCATTATGGCATCTTACACAACGATATGTTCCTATCCGATCCTCATTTAAAAATTTTCCTGTAAAAGGCAACTCTGTGCCTGCATTAATTAATATATCTATTTGCTCATCAGAAAGCTCGTCTATATCTTTAATCATTGGTTATCTCCTCAAAAACTTATTTCAGATTCTACAATTTTTTATCTAAAAAGTGTGAGAAATCTGAAAATTTTGACATAGATCATATAAAAACAATCTGATATATTGAGAACCGTTCTTTTTTGTTGTCAAAACAACGAGATGGTGTGTTATAATCCAACTGTCTTGATACCTCTTTGAGGTGAGAGAACAAATTTGTTTAACTTTAATATAGGTGTAAAATCTTATGGCAATTAAAATTGGTATTAACGGCTTCGGTCGTATCGGTCGTATCGTATTCCGTGCAGCTCAACTTCGTGATGATATCGAAGTTGTAGGTATCAACGACTTAATCGACGTTGATTACATGGCTTACATGTTAAAATACGATTCAACTCACGGTCGTTTCAACGGTACTGTTGAAGTTAAAGATGGTCAATTAGTTGTAAACGGTAAAACAATCCGTGTAACTTCTGAACGTGATCCAGCTAACTTAAAATGGGATGAAATCGGTGTTGATATCGCAGTTGAAGCAACTGGTTTATTCTTAACGGATGAAACTGCTCGTAAACACATCACAGCAGGTGCGAAAAAAGTTGTATTAACTGGTCCATCTAAAGATGCTACACCTATGTTCGTTAACGGTGTAAACTTCAACGAATATGCGGGTCAAGACATCGTTTCTAACGCTTCATGTACAACAAACTGCTTAGCACCATTAGCTAAAGTAATCCACGCTAAATTCGGCATCAAAGAAGGTTTAATGACAACCGTTCACGCAACTACAGCAACTCAAAAAACTGTAGATGGTCCTTCAGCAAAAGACTGGCGTGGTGGTCGTGGAGCTTCACAAAACATCATTCCTTCATCAACAGGTGCAGCGAAAGCAGTAGGTAAAGTATTACCAGCATTAAACGGTAAATTAACAGGTATGGCATTCCGTGTTCCTACAGCAAACGTTTCTGTTGTTGACTTAACTGTAAACTTAGAAAAACCAGCAACTTACGCTGAAATCTGTGCAGAAATTAAACGTGCCTCAGAAAATGAAATGAAAGGCGTTTTAGGTTACACAGAAGATGCTGTAGTATCAACAGATTTCAACGGCGCTGTGGAAACTTCTGTATTTGATGCAGCTGCAGGTATCGCATTAACAGATACTTTCGTTAAATTAGTATCTTGGTACGATAACGAAACTGGTTACTCAAACAAAGTATTAGACTTAGTAGCTCACGTTTACAATTATAAAGGCTAATATCTAAAGTAAAATTAAACACTTTAAAAGTCTTTTAAAATCAACGTCTTGCAGTAAAATGCAAGGCGTTTTTGTTTTTAAAAGGTATGCTTACTGTATGCAAAAAAAATTTCCGAAACTATTTCGCAAAATATTGATTTTTTTAGGTAAAAATCAGAGAAGTTGCTAATAGTTTCGGAAATGATTTTCTAGTTAACTTATTGATTTAACTATATTTTTTACGCATTATGCACGTTTGAAGTCCAAGTGAACCAATTTTGGTTTAGTTGGGTGACGCTGAATTGCTTGTACTTTTACTTTTTCTTCTTTGCCAGCTACGACGATAGTTAAAACTTCGTTGTAGAACGCATCGTGAGCTTGTGCGTTGTTTACGTTATCGTGGTTTAAAACGATTGATACAGGTTCTGTATTACCACCGTAGATGATTGCAGGAACTTGACCAGCATGACGCAGGCGGCGGCTCGCACCCTTACCTTGCGCTGTACGAACTTCAGCTTCAAATTTGAATGACATAGTGTAATTCTCTTTAAATAAATGGAATTTTCATTCCGTTAAAAATAAAAAATAGCAGGCGACCCAGCTATTTTCGTGAATAATTGACAAAAAGTCGGGATGTATTTTACACACTTTCCGTCTAAATGCCAAGCCTGAAAATGAAGAAAAGAGATAGCTTTTCGGCTATCTCTTTTGCAAAATTCAGATTAAGCGGTCAATTTTTTCAATCTTTCTGCATAAGCATTCCAATCGGTAATTGGGCGCGTTGCGACTCCGCTTTCCATTGCAGCTTTTGCAACTGCTGATGATACCTGCACGATTAAACGCGGATCAAATGGCGTTGGGATTAAATAATCCGAACCGAATGATAAGTGGCCGTAGTTTGAAATCACTTCAAGTGGCACAGGTTCTTTAGCTAAATCTGCGATGGCGTGAGCGGCTGCCATTTTCATTTCTTCGTTGATTGCGGTTGCTCCTACATCTAATGCACCACGGAATAAGAATGGGAAGCAAAGCACGTTGTTTACTTGGTTTGGATAGTCTGAACGACCAGTACATACAACCGCATCTGGACGTACTGCTTTCGCATCGTGCGGAGTTGTTTCTGGCACTGGATTCGCAAGTGCAAGAATTAACGGAGTATCTGCCATCGTTTTGATCATCTCTTGGCTTAATGCCCCTGCTTTTGAGCAACCTAAGAACACATCGGCACCTTTAATTGCATCTGCAAGGGTACGCCAACCATTATCTTCGATAGCATAGAACTGTTTAGTCTCATCCATTTTATCGCCACGACCTTGGAAGATCACCCCTTTCGAGTCACACATTGTGATGTTCTCTTTCTTGAAGCCTAATGAGCGAAGCAAGTTAGTACACGCAATGGCTGATGCACCCGCACCATTTACTACTAAACGCACTTCATCAATTTTTTTGCTCACTACTTGTAAGCCATTTAATGCAGCAGCCCCCACGATAATTGCCGTGCCGTGTTGGTCATCGTGGAAAACAGGGATGCCCATACGTTCACGTAATGTTTTTTCGATGTAGAAACACTCTGGTGCTTTAATATCCTCAAGGTTAATCCCACCAAAGGTCGGCTCAAGAGAAGCGATAATATCAACTAATTTTTCAGGATTGGTTTCGTTGATTTCGATATCGAAAACATCAATGCCTGCAAATTTTTTGAAAAGTACGCCTTTACCTTCCATAACAGGTTTTGATGCCAATGCCCCAATGTTGCCCAACCCTAATACCGCTGTACCATTTGAGATAACAGCCACTAAGTTACCCCGAGCAGTATAACGGCTTGCTGTGGCAGGATCTTTTTCAATTTCTAAGCAAGGCTCTGCCACGCCAGGTGAATATGCAAGAGCTAAATCGTGCTGAGTTGCAAGGTTTTTAGTTGGGGTCACAGAGATTTTACCTGGGATTGGAAATTCGTGAAAATCGAGGGCTTCTTGTTTTAAATCGCTCATATTATGTCCTTATTTTATTGTGTTAGGGGATGAATGTAGAGGTTTTTATCAAATTAAGAAAGATAAGTTTGATATGGTATATAAGATAACAAAAAGCGGTGAAGTTTTGCAAAATTTTTACAAAATCCCACCGCTAGTTGATTAAGAAATAATTAGTTTACTGAAGGTAAAATGCCTGCACCGAAAAGGTATTCCCACCACGCTAAACCTAAAGTTGCGTGAATGATTAAGCTACCGAATGCAACCACTGCACCTGCAATCCACCAAGATTTGATGTCGTTATAACCTGCACCAAATGTGATTGGGCCTGGGCCACCGCCGTAATGTGTTACAGAACCACCGTAAGAGTTAGAGAATAATAAGCCTAATGCTAATAATTCAACTGGTGCACCCGCCACTTTACCTACGGTTGCGAATACTGGCACCATCGCAGCAACATAAGCACCGCCTGATGCGAACAAGTAACGCACAGATACACTTAAAATTAAGATAACGATTAATGCTAATCCACCTTGACCTTCAAATTGAAGATAGTTTTCAAGGGTTTTTGCTAACCACGTAAAGAAACCTGCTTTATCTAAGATGCTTGACATACCGATGATACCACCGTACCAAATTAAGGTATCCCAACCTGCTTTGTTTTTACGCACATCATCCCAAGATACGATGCTTAATACAATGCAAAGTACCATGGTGATTAACGCAACTGTTGTTGCATTTACGTGTAAGAAATCGGCGAAAATCCAACCAAATAGTGCTAGCACGAATAACACCGCTAATGATTTTTCACGGAAAGACATTGGACCTAACTCTTCCAAGCCTTTTTTCGCAATCGCTTTGTTATCTACTTGTTTTAATTCTGGTTTTGCAATGATGTAGCAGATAAATGGAATAATGAATAAACATAATAAACCTGGTACAGAAGCGGCTAAGAACCACTCTACCCAGTTTAATTTGATACCTAAAATTGGCGACATTAGCTCTAATGCCAATGCATTCGGTGCCATTGCAGTTAAGAAAATGTATGAGGTGGTTTTTACCGACATATACACGTTCATCATTAAATAACGACCCGCTAATTTAGGTGATTTTTCGGGATCTGAACCTAATGCTACTGCCACGCTGTTCATAATTGGGAACACGATACCGCCTGCACGCGCTGTATTTGATGGTGTTGCAGGAGATAATAATAAATCCAAGAACATACTCACATAACCGATACGCAATGTGGTGCTACCGAACCAGTTGATCATATGATACGCGATACGTTTACCCAAGCCAGTAATCACAAATGCAGAACTAAGCGTAAATGCAGTGAAGATTAACCACGTTGTACCAGATTGGTAACCTGAAAGTGTTTGGCTCACTTTCACAAGCTCTTTAGCCCCTTCGGTATTACCAATGGTTGCGGCAGATGCGGCAACTGCTGCCAATAATAAGACTGGCTCGCTGAATGGTTTGAGCACCAAACCAACGATAGTTGCGATATAGATACCTAATAAACGCCACGCAATCAGAGACAGCCCCTCTGGTGCAGGCAACAAGAAGAAAATCACAGGGATGGCAACCAACACTGCGGTTTTCTGAGCTTTAGATAAAGCCATAGTTCACCTCTAAAAGATTAAAGTTTAAGATAATGTTTAAGGAAAATCAGTAATGCTAACAGATCTGCACTGCCCCCTGAGCTGAGGTTACGAGCAATACACGCCTGATCAAGTTGGCTCAAATTGTTTTTTAGTTCGCTTTCATTCAGCAATATGCTTGGATTATCCAGCAATTTTTTTGCCTCTTGCTGTACAAATTTCAGTCCCTCCATGCCGCCACGATGTATTACATTGGTATCGGGGTTCACCGCCATCAAATAGACCAACGCCATTAACCATTGATGTTCGGTTGAGCTAGCCTGCTTGCTTGATAGAAACTCAATAGTCTGACGAATCAACGCAAAACCGCTTTCTGCCTCGCCTCTTGCTCCCGTTAAACCATACTGCTGAAAGAGCTGAACGCCTGCGGTAAGCGGTTGATTTTTCGGGAAATATTGCAATTCAGCACAAAGCCCTTGGGTAAATTCTGCTACCATTTCGCAAATCTGGTCGATGTTTATTGCCACAGGATGCTGCTGATATAATCGACCTATTGCCGTGCAAACCAAGCCAAAAGCAAAAATTGCCCCTTTATGGGTGTTTACCTGTTCCGTTGCTTGCAACATTGCCTGTTCTGCTTGCAAACCAAGCGGTCGAATTTGGCGGAGAATTTGCGAACTTGGTTCTTCAGCGGTTTTCATTCCTTCTAATACAAAATGCGAGAAAAATGGCTTTAACGCCAACGCACTTTGTTCGAAGGTATGCAAATTCATATCCTTATGCGAACCATTATTTATACTGTCTACTAAACCTGGTTTAGGTGAAAGTCTGGCTTCACTCAGCAAAGCGGCGTAAGCCAATTCTGCAATTTGAGCAGCAAAATCAACCGCTTGCACACGCTTTTGCATCTCTGCAAAAATTTCATCCAAATGATGTTTACGCGAACGAGCACAATTTTTTGCATTCTCATGACAAACCAAGCAAGGACGTGGCGGGAAATTAAAATCAGCACGACTTAATAAATTGCCGTTATGGTCAATCACATCAATATCCCATAATCGAGCTAGTGGCGAACTATCTTCCAGCTGCATTGTTTCTTGCTTGAGTAAATTTGCCTCAATAGGCAGTACAAATAGTGCTTCGTGCCCTGTTTCCAATGGGCGAATAAATTGGGCACTGGGTTGCACGCCCAATTTGTCAAATAAAGTGGTCAAATTTTCTAGTACTTTTGCAAAAACAAAATCTAGCAAAGCATTTTTCTTTATTCCCCCAACCGCAAGCAAAGTGAGCGAAAGTACCGTTTCACCATATTGTTCAAGGCATTGTTGTTGAAGATTAGCACGATTTTCTCGGGCTTCTAAAAGCTGCTCGAGTGAAATTTCCTGCCCTTCAAGGGAAAATTTTTTGAAAAGATGTTGCAAATTTTGACCGCTTACTCTTAATTTCTAAAGAAAGCCCCCCTCTTTAGAAAAGAGGGGAGGGGGAGATTTGACACAAGTAATTAACGAAGAAAATAGTTAATTAAAAGCTATTAAGACTTGACTCATCACCATATCAATGTAATCAATTCTGCCAAATCTCCCCTAACCCCTCTTTGCTAAAGAGGGGGATGAATTAGGTTACTCTTTTACTTGATACACCGTATCAATCACCGAACCATCACGGTAACGCACTACCGCAACTGGTTTATCAGTAAATTCTATCTCTTTGGGTTTACCTGTGATGCTGTAAGCACGTTCACAAAGTTGCTCAATCGTGAATAACGGAATGCCCGCATTGGTTAATGCTTCGATTAAATCTGGACGTTTCGGGTTCACAGCAACACCGTGATCGGTCACAAGAATATCAATGTTTTCACCTGGCGTTACGCAAGTAATCACATTTTCCACTACCGTTGGGATACGACCACGAACGAGTGGTGCAACAATAATTGCCACTTGAGCAGAAGAGGCAGTATCGCAGTGACCACCTGAAGCACCGCGGATCACACCATCAGAACCTGTTAACACGTTCACGTTAAACTTGGTGTCGATTTCAAGTGCTGAAAGAATCACCACATCTAAACGCTCAACAGAAGCCCCTTTTGAGCTGTAGTTTGCATATTGGTTTGCCGATACTTCAATATGATTTGGGTTACGTGCAAGAGATTCAGCAGCAACTGCATCAAAACTTTGCACATCGATCAATTTTTTGATTAAGCCTTTTTCGTGTAACGCCACCATACTTGAGGTAATGCCACCTAAAGCGAAATCAGCCGTAATGCCATCACGTACCATTTTGTCTTCTAAGAAACGGGTTACCGCAAGTGCTGCACCGCCAGAACCTGTCTGAAGTGAGAAACCCTCTTTGAAGTAGCCAGAGCCAAAGATCACTTCCGCACATTTACGTGCGATCAATAATTCACGCGGATTGGTTGTCATACGGGTGGCTCCACCGCCGATTTTTTTCGGATCACCTACCGCATCAACTTGCACGATTAAGTCCACTTGATCTTGAGCAATACTAATTGGGTGGTGTGGATATTCCGTAAACTCTTCCGTTAATAACACCACTTTATCGGCATATTCCGCATCTACACGAGCGTAACCTAATGAGCCACATTTGCTTTTGCCTGTAAAGCCATTTGCATTACCGAATTTATCACAGCAAGGCACGCCTAAAAAGGCAACGTCGATTTTCAACTCCCCTGATTTTACTAAGTGAACACGACCACCGTGAGAATGGATATTTACAGGCTCAGCAAGAATTCCTTTTGAGATCTCATCCGCTAATTGACCACGTAAACCAGAAGAATAAATTTTGGTGACTACGCCATTTTTGATGTGTTCAACAATTGGGTAATGGCTGTCGATTAACGAACTTGAAGCTAAGGTTAAGTTTTTAAAGCCCATTTCCGCAATTTTGTTCATCACCATATTTACTACGAAATCACCACCACGGAAAGCGTGGTGGAATGAGACAGTCATTCCATCTTTTAAGCCTGAACGGCGAATAGCGTCTTCAAGACTATCGCAAATTTTGCGGTCTTTTGCTGTACGTGCAAGAGATTCTGCTTTTGGCACCGCTTGATAAACTGGGCGACCTGCGTTGAATTTTTCGATACGTTGTTCACGAGTTGTCATTTTTTATTCCCCTTACTCTTCACGGATACCAGATTTTGCACGTTCAAGAACGAGTTTCGCACGATCAATAATTGGTGCATCAATCATTTTACCGTTTAATGAAACTACACCTAAACCGTTACGTTCAGCTTCTTCTGCTGCGTCAATAATGCGTCTTGCTTGATCCACATCTTTTTGTGTTGGTGCGAATAAGTTGTGAAGTAACTCAATTTGGCGAGGGTTAATTAACGATTTACCATCAAAGCCTAATTGCTTGATTAACGCTGCTTCTGCTAAGAAACCTTCTTCGTTGTTTGCATTTGAGTAAACCGTATCGAATGCTTGAATGCCTGCAGCACGAGCAGCTTGGAGAATTGAGCAACGAGCGAATAATAATTCAATACCTTCTGGAGAACGCTCAGTTTTTAAGTTACGCACATAGTCTTCTGCCCCTAATGCGATACCGATTAAACGGTTAGAAGCCGTCGCAATTTGGTTTGCTTGGGTAATGCCTAATGGCGATTCAATTGCCGCCAACATTTTGGTTGATCCCACTTCACGACCGCACGCTTTTTCGATTTCAGTGATTTCGTGATCCATATCAATTACATCTTGTGCGGTTTCCGTTTTTGGCATACGTACCACATCAACGCCTGCACGTACAACGGCATTTAGGTCAGCTAAACCAAATTCAGAATCTAATGGGTTTACACGCACAACGGTTTCAATCTCTTGATAAAGTGGGTGCTGTAAGGCATGAGCGACTAAAATACGTGCTGAATCTTTCTCTTTTAACGCCACCGCATCTTCAAGATCGAACATAATGGCATCAGGTTTATAAATGAAAGTGTTGCTGATCATCGCTGCATTTGAACCTGGCACAAACAACATGCTTCTTCTTAATTTAATTGGTTGGCTCATAGCACTTTCTCCCAGTTAATTTGCTCATCGGTTGCACGTAATAATGCTGCTTTTAATCTTGCACGAAGCACGCAATCTAATGCACCTTTATCTTCCACGATCACTTGGGCGTTTGAGACTTCAAACTGTTTTAACACATCGTGAATAGTGGCAAGAATATCGTCGCCAAATTGTTTACCTACCGAACTATTAAGTTCAATTTCAAGCGTATTAGCTGGTGCAATTCGCACTTGTGCATCGCTAGATTCTAATGTGCCAGCTACGGCAGCTTTGGTTATCTGCATAATGCGTTCCTTATTTCAAATTAACAAAAGTGGTTTATTTCAGTGAAAAAATAATTCCTGAGCATTCTACTGATTTTTTATCAAAAATCTAATAATAAAGGGGTACTATTGATGTATATCAAAAAAAATATTTTGTATGAATAGATTTCATATTAAATCCTAAAAATATGAGCTTGCTTTAATAAATTAATCCATTTAAAGTGAAATTAATTTCGATTTTACAGCATAACAGAGGTAGCTATGAGCTTTGCAACAGATATCGATCACTTAAACCAAAACATCGCAGATTTAAACGGAAAAATTAACGTCTCTTTTGAATTTTTTCCACCTAAAAATGAAAAAATGGAAAATTTACTGTGGGATTCTATTTCTCGTCTTGCACCACTTAAACCGAAATTCGTCTCCGTGACTTATGGGGCAAACTCAGGCGAACGTGATCGTACACATAGCATCGTAAAAAGTATTCAACAAGAAACAGGGCTCATTGCTGCACCGCATTTAACAGGGATTGATGCAACGCCTGACGAGTTACGCCAGATTGCCAAAGATTATTGGGATAATGGTATCCGTAATATCGTAGCTTTACGCGGCGATGAACCCAAAGGCTACGCGAAAAAACCTTTTTATGCGTCTGATTTAGTAGCATTATTAAAAGAAGTGGCAGACTTTGATATTTCTGTTGCCGCTTATCCAGAAGTTCACCCTGAAGCAAAATCGGCACAAGCAGATTTAATTAACTTAAAACGCAAGGTAGATGCTGGTGCGAACCGTGCAATCAGCCAGTTCTTTTTTGATATCGACAGCTACCTTCGTTTCCGAGACCGCTGTGTGAATGTTGGGATTGATGTTGAAATCGTACCAGGAATTTTACCTGTGACTAACTTCAAACAACTTCAAAAAATGGCGAAAATTACCAACGTAAAAATCCCAAATTGGATGTACAGAATGTATGATGGTTTGGATGATGACCCAACCACACGCAACCTTGTTGCTGCAAGCATCGCAATGGATATGGTTCGTGTATTATCAAAAGAGGGCGTAAAAGATTTCCACTTCTATACCCTCAACCGCTCAGAATTAACCTACGCGATTTGTCATACTTTAGGGGTAAGACCTTAGAAAGCTCTTAAAATAGAAATGATCAGGGGCAGGGATAACATCCCTGCCCCTATTATCTATGAACGTTTCATGATTTCAAAAAACTCTTCGTTGGTTTTTGCAACACTGAGTTTATCAATCAACCATTCAATTGCCTCAACTTCACCCATTGGGTTAAGCACTTTACGTAACATCCAGGTTTTTTGGTGCTCTTCAGGACTCATCAATAGGTCATCTTTACGTGTGCCAGAACGGTTAAATTCAATTGCTGGGAAGATACGACGTTCTGCAATTTTACGAGAAAGATGCAGTTCCATATTACCTGTTCCCTTAAACTCTTCGAAAATAACCTCGTCCATTTTCGATCCTGTATCCACAAGAGCTGTTGCGATAATAGTTAAGCTACCGCCCTCTTCAACATTACGTGCTGCACCGAAGAAACGTTTTGGACGGTGTAAAGCGTTAGCATCTACACCACCTGATAAAATTTTACCTGAAACAGGGGTCACGGTATTGTAAGCACGAGCAAGACGTGTGATAGAGTCTAATAAAATCACCACATCTTTTTTGTGTTCAACTGCACGTTTTGCTTTCTCAATTACCATTTCGGCAACTTGAACATGGCGTGTTGCAGGTTCATCAAAGGTTGAAGCAATCACTTCGCCACGCACGGTACGTTGCATTTCAGTTACCTCTTCAGGGCGTTCATCAATCAATAACACAATTAACTCACATTCTGGGTAATTGTGCGTGATGCTTTGTGCAATATTTTGCAGAAGAACGGTTTTACCCGCTTTTGGCGGTGCTACGATCAACGCACGCTGACCTTTACCAATGGGTGCGGCTAAATCTAAGATACGAGCGGTTAAATCTTCGGTTGAGCCATTACCACGTTCCATACGTAAACGAGAGTTGGCGTGAAGAGGGGTTAAGTTTTCGAAAAGGATTTTACTGCGAGAAACTTCTGGTTTGTCGTCATTAACAAGATCAACTTTAAGTAGAGCAAAATAGCGCTCGCCTTCTTTAGGTGGGCGGATTTTTCCCTCTATTTTATCCCCCGTTTGTAAATTAAAACGGCGGATTTGGCTTGGCGAAACATAAATATCATCAGGACCAGCCAAATAAGAGCTATCAGCTGAACGTAAGAAACCAAAACCATCTGGCAAGATTTCTAACACGCCTTGACCAAAAATATCTTCGCCACTTTTTGCATGTTGTTTAAGGATGGCGAAAACAATATCTTGCTTGCGTAAACGGGCTAAATTTTCTAAGCCCATTTGGTTTTCACCCATTTCGACAAGCTCCGAAACGGGGGTATTTTTTAATTGAGTAAGATGCATAGGAATTTTTGATAAGTTAAAAATAATGAGGATTGGATATCATATTACTATGAGAGATATAGCTTCCTGCTATAAATTTGACATAAGAAGGATACGCCAAGTTGTGAAAAATTGCAAACTCTTTCTGATTTTAGACCGCTTTTATCGCTATTTTCATACAAAAACTCCCAATCATTTTAATCTGACTCCAAAAAGTTAGACTGATTTAGTTCAAGGACTGAGTGCTATCATTCACAGGGCTCAGTCCTTTTAGTTTCCCCTGAATACGTTCATAGTTGTAACAATGAACGTTCTAATGTTGTTTCGGCAAATTGAAAATGCCTGCGGGTAAGTGAACGATTTTTACCATTTTGGAGATAAAATTCGATGACTTATTGTTTAAAAAGAGTGTTGTATTTGGTCATAAAAAATCTGCACCTTAGTCAGTTGGTTATTTAATCCAACTTTTGGGGTGCAGATTAATAGAATATCCATTGGGGCAAATAAATTATTGCACTAAATTTTCGACTAAACCAATAACAGTCTGAATTTCCTCACTCGAAAGTTTACCTTCCTTCACAAACTTCACTTTGCCTGATTTATCCAACACAATAACCGTACTCTCTTTGCCCTTTAAACCCCATTCGTTTTTAACTGAGCTTTTATCGTCTAACACCACTTGGCTATGAGGGTTCTCTTTTTTGCCATTTTCTGCACTGCTTTTAACAAATAAACCCGTGCCTACAATAGCATCATCAGCATTGATAATGGTTGTGGTTTGATATTGGGTTGGGTTAAAGTGAGCTGCTTTAATTGCATCAATGACTGCTTGGTTTTTTTCTTTGGCTGAACTTCTGCCTGCTAAGTGATGCACAATGCGAACTTTGCCATTTAAAGTGGTCGATTTCCACGGTTGAAATGCTACTTCTTTGCCTTTCAATACGATTTCACCTTCATCTGAAACGCTTACTTGCGGTAAAGGTTGTTCTAATTTGAGATTGTGTGCTAAAGCAGTATTATCTAATAAGATTGCACTTGTTAAAAGTGTGAAAAGGGATTTTTTCATATTAATTCCTTCGTTGTTAAAATGTATTATTACTCTCTTCCTTTGAGGAAGAAGAGGAGAATTTACCAACTCCCGCCAGCACCGCCGCCGCCAGAAGAGCCGCCACCGAAGCTGTCGCCACTACCACGGCTTCCGCCACCAAAGCCACCACCGAATCCGCCGCCAAATCCGTTATTGCTGCGAGATGCACGCATCATTTCACGTCCGAGTTGGTCTAGTGTGCTTGGGCTAACATAACGGCTGTTTCCACGCGGATAGAAAATCACGAAGATGACCAATCCCATTCCTAAGAAAAAGAGTAGTCCGTCAATGTCATCAAATGGTTGTTGTTCTTCGCCATAGCTGTCGTAAGCAGCATATTCGCCGTTGATGGCTGCCATAATTGCCGATAAGCCGCTGGCAATGCCTTCCGCATAGCGTTCTTGCTTGAAATAAGGCGTGATATTATGGCGGATAATGGTTGAAGCCGTTGCATCAGGCAGCGCCCCTTCAATGCCTCGGCCCGTTGCAATAAAGAGTTTGCGGTCATTTTTGGCAACAAGCAATAATACACCATTATTCTCATTATGTTTGGTTCGACCAATGCCCCATTTGTTGAATAAATTGGTTGCATATTGTGCAATCTCTTCGCCTTGCGTGGTAGGAATAATCGCTACAATAATTTGCGAGCTGGTTTTGCTGCGGTTTTCAATTAACGCATTTTCCAGCGTTCGCCATTCTTGCGGGTTGAGAGTGTTGGTGTAATCATTCACATAATAGAACGGATCGGGTGCTTTAGGATAATCAACCGCCCAGCTGTTTAAGCTAAAAAACAATAAAAATAGCCCAAACAAGCGGTAAAAATGTTGAGAAAATTTGCTAATCATTTAATCACCACCTCATTTGGGAGTTCATTCACATCATTGGCTTGATAAGGGAAATAACGGGCGAGTTGTTCTTCAATTTGAGCAATGCCATCGCAAATTGCTTGGGTGTAATTGCCTAATTGAAGTTGTTTTTTCATTGCTTCATAAACCACTTGCCAAAACTCTTTCCCCACTTTTTCGTAAATACCTTGATCGCCAATCACCGCTAAATGATGTGGTTTAAAAGCAAGGTAGATTAGCACACCATTACGCTCTTGCGTTTCTCGCATATTTAGCTCATCAAAAAGCTGCTTGGCACGAGCAATCGCATCGAGTTTGCTGGTGTTTTTACGCTCAACTACTACACGTAATTCAGCGGAGGTCTGTGTTTCTAAATGGGCAATAGCTTGTTCGATTTGTTTGGTGCTAATGGGAAGTTTTTTGGAGAAGAAAGGAATTGAGGGCATAGCAAAATCCTTGTATTGTAGCAATCATTCGTTTTTGTAGGGGCGTGTGCACACGCCCTACGCTAATTCTGGAAACTAATTAAAATTCACTACAGGTGCTTTTTCTGCGCCAGATTCTGCCTTGAATTGTGGTTTGGCTTTAAAGCCCATAATCATTGCTGCAATTTTGGTTGGCATTTCACGCACTTGTTTGTTGTATTCTTTCACTGCCACATTGAAGTTATTACGTTCAGTATTGATGCGGTTTTCTGTGCCTTCAAGCTGGGCTTGTAAGTTTAAGAAACCTTCGTGAGCTTTCAATTCTGGGTATTTCTCAACCGTCACCAATAAACGTGAAAGTGATGAGTTTACATCTTGTTGAGCGGCTTGGAATTTCGCCATTTCATCTTCGGTTGCGGTGTTTGGATTAATTGTTACCGCGGTTGCTTTTGAGCGTGCATCCATCACTGCTGTTAGTGTCTCTTTCTCAAAATTCGCTTGCCCTTTTACTGCATTGACTAAGTTTGGAATGAGATCCGCACGGCGTTGGTAAGCAGATTCTACGTTACCCCAAACAGAGTTAATGTCTTCTTCGGCACGCATTAAGTCATTATATTTAGTCAGAGAGTAGCCGCCTAAACCTACGATTGCGATGAGTACGATCCATAAAATTTTCTTCATTGAGTTATCCTTGTAAAAGTTGGTTAAGAAAATGGGGATTGTATAGCACAATCCCCAAAAGGCAACAAAAATTACCTAGCTTTACAAGCGGTGATTTTTTGCCTTATTTTTGCGGTGCATTCGCCAATAATTTGGTGAGCAATTCCCAATAAATTTGTACCGCTGGAATATGTACTTTTTCGTCTGGCGAATGAGCATTGCGGATGGTTGGGCCGATAGAGACTAAATCCATGTTTGGATATACCTCTTTGATTAAGCCACATTCTAAGCCTGCATGAATGACTTTGATTTGAGCTTCATAACCTAACACTTCATCATAGATTTTTTTCGTGAGTGCCGTAATTTCAGAATTTGGTGCTGGTTCCCAACCAGGGTAATTGCCTGAATATTCGACCGTTGCTCCTGTTAATTGTACTAAGGCATTTAAGCGACTACGCACTTCTTCTTTGCCGTGTTCAACTAATGAACGAGATAAAATCGTGCCTACTAATTGCTCATTTTGAAGTGAAAGCACGCCAATACTGAGTGAGGTTTCCACCACGTTTTTTACCGTATCACTATTGCGGATCACGCCGTTTGGCAACAGCGTTAAGAACTGCAATACGGTTTGGGTTGCTTTTGCAGTAAAGGCTTTTTCGGCTGAATTTGTAGCTTCCGCAACCAGTGTTAAATTCGGTTCTGCTAAGTGATATTCTGATTGGAATTTTGCTTGTAGTTGCTCAATACAAGCGGTAATTTTTGCCACATCTTTAACCAAAAGGGTAGCGTGAGCTTCTCGTGGAATCGCATTGCGTACTGAACCGCCCGCAATATTTACCAGTTGGAAGGCTTCTATTTGGTAAAGATCTGAGAGGATTCGCATTAATAGCTTGATGGCATTCACACGGTTGGTGTGAATATCGCAGCCAGAATGCCCACCGCGTAAGCCTTTCAGCGTGATTTGCACTGCTTGACCTTCTGCTTTTTCAAACTCAATAGGCAAGTGGATTTCTACGTTTTCGCCACCTGCACAACCGATATAAATTTCACCGTTATCTTCGGTATCGGTGTTGATCATTATGTTAGATGTTAGCCAGTTTGGACGCAAGCCTAATGCTCCTTCCATTCCTACTTCTTCGCTCATTGTGAGAAGCACCTCGATTTCTGGGTGAGCTAAATCAGTTGAAGAAAGCACAGCAAGGCAAGAGGCTAAACCGATGCCGTTATCCGCACCAAGGGTTGTGCCTTTAGCTTTGACCCATTCGCCATCTTGGTAAGGTTGGATCGGATCTTTCAAAAAATCGTGCACTGTGCTTGCGTTGGCTTGTGGCACCATATCTAAGTGTGCTTGCAGGGCGAGAGTTTGGCGATTTTCCATACCTTTTGTGGCGGGTTTACGAATTAAAATATTACCTGCATTATCACGCTCAACGAAAAGGGATTGAGATTTTGCCCAATCTACAATGAAATTAGCAATTTGCTCTTCGTGATAAGAAGGGTGGGGAATAGCACAAATTTTATCGAACCATTGCCAAAGTGCTTGTGGATTTAAAGAAGCAATTTCAGACATATAACACCTCATTTGTTTATTTCTGTTAAATATCGAGAAAATTCTACCGCTTGTAAAATATTTATGTTCAAAAGCGAGAAAGAATGTGCGGGAAATAATAGCACGAATGTCATTTTTAGGTTAGAATAACGCAATTTTTTTATTCGGCGAAACCTCAATTCGTCGATTTTTTATATTTTGGGATCTAGTTATGAGCGAAAAATACACAAATGAAAAATATGTTGTAACGTGGGATATGTTCCATATGCACGCACGCAAATTGGCAGAGCGTTTATTACCTGCTTCACAATGGAAAGGCATTATTGCCGTAAGCCGTGGCGGTTTATTCCCAGCGGCAGTGCTAGCGCGTGAATTAGGCATTCGCCACGTTGAAACCGTATGTATTGCAAGCTACGATCACGATAACCAAGGTGCGTTAAAAGTATTACACGCAGCACAAACGGATGGCGAAGGTTTTATCGTTGTGGATGACTTAGTTGATACGGGTAACACTGCTCGCGAAATTCGCAGAATGTATCCAAAAGCGAAATTTGTGACCGTATTCGCAAAACCAGCAGGTGCACCGTTAGTAGACGATTATGTCATTGATATTCCTCAAGAAACTTGGATTGAACAGCCTTGGGATTTAGGCATTCAGTTCGTTCCACCTCTTGCGAAAAAATAATCATCAAAATGGGTAATGAAGTGGATTCGTTACCCATTTTCTCTTTTTACTCCCTTTATCTGATTTCCTCTTGAGGTTGTTATGAGTTTAGGTAATTTATATATTTTATCTGCCCCAAGCGGTGCAGGAAAGTCCTCTCTAATCAATGCGTTACTTGCTGATTTACCTCGCAACGAAGTACGTTTATCGATTTCTCACACCACCCGTAATTCTCGCCCAGCGGAAGAAGATGGCGTGCATTATTATTTCACTACTCACGCTGAATTTGAGGCACTGATTGAGAAAGATCACTTCCTTGAATGGGCAGAGGTATTCGGCAACTATTACGGCACATCTTTACCAATGATTGAAAAATCACTTGAACAAGGTGTAGATGTGTTTTTAGACATCGACTGGCAAGGGGCAAGACAAATTCGCCAAAAAGTACCGAATGTGAAAACGATCTTCATTTTACCTCCTTCACGTGAAGAGTTAAAAAATCGTTTAGTGGGGCGCGGTCAAGATTCAGAAGAAACCATCGCAAAACGTATGGCAGAAGCGGAATCAGAAATGAGCCATTACAACGAGTTCGATTACGTGATTGTAAACGATGATTTCCAACAGGCTTTGGCGGAACTTAAAGCCATTTTGACTGCCGAACGCTTGAAATTAGCCTCTCAAGAAATTCGTCATAAGGCGTTGATTGAACAGCTTTTAGATAAGTAAGTCATTCTAAATTTATTATTGGCGTAGGGACGGGGTTTATCCCCGTCCAAATTTGATTTTCTCAGGGAGGGGATAAAACCCTCCCCTACGAGTTAATCGCTATTTCGATGCCGATTGTTTCAAAAAAATTAGTATTTTATAAGGAACATTAATGAAACTATCCAAACTCGCATTCTCTGTGGTTTTAGGCTTAGCCCTCTCTGCGTGTTCAAATATGAGCAATGATGGCAGCCTAGACCAAGCAAAACAAACCTATCAAAATTACCAAGATATTACTAAACAATTCTCTGTTGATGAACAATGGTGGCACGGTTATAACGATCCACAACTGAATGAATTAGTGGAACAAGCGATTAAAAATAACGTAGATCTTGCAAAAAGTGCCATTGCAGTAAATCGTGCCCTTTATAATGCAAATTTAGTGGGAGCAAACCTTGTACCAACCTTTAGCGGTTCAGCTTCATCATCGGCATCAAAAGGTGTTGGATCAAGTAACAATACCAATTCTGTTGGCACTTCAACGGTAAATAATACCGCAAGCTTTAACTTAAGTTATACTATCGACTTATGGCGTCGTTTAGCAGACAGTGCAAGTGCGGCAGAGTGGGAACATAAAGCGACACAAGAAGACTTAAAAGCGGCTCGCCTTTCATTGATTAACTCTGTGGTGGCAACTTATTACCAAATAGCTTACTACAAAGATGCGATTGCGGTAACAAACCGCACCATCAAAAACTATGAGCAAATCAGCAATATCTTAAACAATAAATTGAAAGTGGGTGCAATCGACCCATTAGCGGTAGAGCAGGCTCAACAAGCGACGCTAAGTGCTCGTAATAGCGTGGTTGGTTTAGAAACAAGCTTAAAAACAGCTGAAAAAACAATGCGTAATTTGCTAAATCTTCAGCCAAATCAACCGCTTCCATCTCGTTATCCAAACATTCTTAACGTGAAATTACAAGGCGTGGATACTAATGTCCCTGTTTCCGCCATTGCAAACCGTCCAGATGTGGCGATGCGTTTAAATCGTTTACAAAGTGCGTTTAAAACCTTAACAGCAACCGAAAAAAGCTGGTTCCCAACTTTAACCTTAGGTGGAGCAATCTCGGGTAGTGCACGTTCAGCATCAAATGTGGCAGATAACCCAATTGCAAACGGCGTGTTCTCATTCGATCTGCCATTCTTAGATTGGAATCGTGTGAAAAATAACGTGAAAATCTCTGAGGCAGATTACACTACCGCTCGTATGAACTACGAACAAACGATTACTACTGCATTAAACGAAATTGACAGCTATTACTACACTTACAACCAGTCACGTAGCAGTTTCGGTTTATTAGAGCAAACTTACGAGAAAAACCGTAAGATCAGCACTTACTACCAAAACCGTTACAACCAAGGTGTAGCAGAATTCCGCGATTGGATTAGTGCGATGAATACCGAGCTGAGTTCACAAATTTCTTTGTTAAATCAAAAATATACGATTTTAATGAATGAAAATTTAGTGTATCAAGCAATGGCAGGGAAATATAGTCGTTAGAAAGAAGACGGATAAAGCAAAAGGCATAGTTTTGATCCGCCTCCAAGAAGTTAGACTTATGTAGTTCAAGGACTGAGTTCTGTTATTCACAGGGCTTAGTCCTTTTAGTTTCCCCTGAATGCACTCATGGTTGTAATAATAAATGCACTCATGGAGCGTTTTCTCCATCATTGGCTGGTAACACCTGAATGAGCAATGCTAAACATGCAGTTTCTGCAGAAAATTGCCCATGTTTAACCGCTTGTATTACGTTCAGTTTAAATTCAGGTGAGTAATTTAAAAAGAAAATTGTATTTGGTCATCAAAAAATCTGCACCTTAGTTAGTGGGTTGTTTAGTCCAACTTTTGGGGTGCAGATCAAACTATGTTTTTATTATTAGTGATAGAAATTAAAGTTTCGCTTTAATTGCTTCTGCAACTAATTCCGCTTCTGGGCCTAAAATCACTTGCAATCCATCATTTCCAATTTTAACGTTGCCTTTTGAGCCTAGGGTTTTGAGTTTGACTTCGTTAATGTTGTTGTGATCAACGAGGGTTAAACGTAAGCGAGTGATACAAGCATCTACAGTTTTGAAGTTTCCTGCGCCACCGAGTGCATCAATAAATTGAACTGCTCTTTCTTCTCGTGATTGATTTGTTTGTCCTTGAGGAACTACTTCGGTTTCCTCTTTTTCTTCTTCACGACCTAATGTTTTGAGGTTGAATGTTTTAATCGCAAAACGGAATACGAAATAGTAAATTACAAAGAAAACTAAGCCTTGTAGGATAAGCATATACCAGTTCACGGCAAGTGGGTTACCTGATGAAAGCACCATATCCACTAAACCCGCACTAAAGCCAAAGCCTGCGATCCATTGCATGGTTGCTGCAATGAAAACGGAGATACCTGTTAAGATTGCATGGATTAAATATAGCACAGGTGCAACGAACATAAAGGAAAATTCAAGCGGTTCGGTGATACCTGTAAAGAAAGAAGCTAATGCACCAGCTAACATAATAGAGGCAACTTTTGCTTTTTGGCTTGGTTTCGCACAGTGGTAAATAGCAAGGGCTGCACCTGGCAAGCCGAACATCATCATTGGGAAGAAACCAGCTTGGTACATACCTGTCACACCGACAGTCGCAGTACCTTCTGCTAAAGATTTTGCACCACCTAAGAAGTTTGGAATATCGTTAATGCCTGCCACATCAAACCAGAATACAGAGTTTAATGCATGGTGTAAGCCAACTGGGATTAACAAGCGGTTGAAAAAGCCGTAGATTGCTGCACCGAATGCACCTAAATCTTTGATGGATTCACCAAATGCAACGAGAGCGTTGAAAATGTGTGGCCATACGTAAAGTAAGATGAAAGAGATAAGCATCATTACGAAAGAAACAATGATTGGCACTAAACGTTTGCCGCTAAAGAAGGATAGTGCTTTTGGTAATTCTACTTGATAGAAGCGGTTGTAAAGTTCAGCAGAAATCACCCCGATTAAAATCCCGATAAATTGGTTGTTAATTTTACCAAATGCAGCGGGCACCTGGCTGGCATCAATATGTTGTAATTGAGCCACGCTTGCAGGGGAGAGTAGAGTAGTCACTACATAGTAACCGACTAAACCTGAAAGTGCTGCGGAGCCGTGTTTATCTTTAGAAAGCCCAAATGCCACCCCAACAGCAAATAATAAGCCCATATTATCAATAATTGCCCCGCCTGATTTTATCAGTAAGGCTGCAAGTTGGCTATTTGCTCCCCAACCCTCAGGATCCGTCCAATAACCAATCCCCATCAACATCGCAGCGGCTGGTAAAGCTGCTACAGGCACCATTAAGGCTTGCCCAATTTTTTGTGCATAGCTGAGAATACTCATAAGAAGCTCCTTTTGTTTTGAATGTATATAAAGAATACTGGTTTTGTATTAAAAATAGCAAGATGAATGATATAAATTTGTGAAGTTGATCACTATATTTAATTTATTAAAATGGCGTAATACTCTAAAAGTATTTTATTTGTATATTGTAAAAATTCCTAAAAGAGTAGAAATAAAAAGAGTGTGACATTGATCACAGAATAGAAATTTAACCGTTTTGCTTTATTGACAGAGATCCCGTAAGAAAATATGATTTAACCAAATCATTTTATTTTAAAAAGTGATTGTTTCACTTCATTTTAAAAGAATGAGTTTACTGGTTGTGTTTTCAGTTTTTTATTGAGAAACGATAGGAACACAATGAGTTTTTCATCACACACAAGGAGTCTAATATGACTAAATATTGTTCTTCCCTCAATAATGAGTCTCGTCGTCATTTCCTTAAAGTTGCAGCGGGTGTTACTGCAGGTTTTGCATTTAGTGGTTCATTAGGTACATTTGTGCCAAATGCAGTGGCAAGTGGTATTAAAGGTAAAACCATTGAAGCAGGGATCGCATACCCGCTTTCAACAGGTTTTGACCCAATGACATCAAGTGGTGCTTCACCATTTGCAGCGAACTTGCATCTTTTTGAAGGCTTGGTGGATTTACACCCTGCAACTCGCGAGCCTTATCTTGCATTAGCAGCGAAAGAGCCAGAACAAATTGACGATACCACTTGGCGTGTAATGATTCGTGAAGGGGCAACCTTCCATGATGGTAAACCAGTTACCGTAGAAGATGTGGTATATTCATACAATCGTATTATGGATCCTGCGAATAAATCTTTATTCGTGATGTTTATTGATTTTGTTGAGAGCGTGAAAGCAGTGGATGATAAAACTGTTGAGTTCAAACTCAAATATCCATTTGCGTTATTTGCTAAACGCTTAACCATTGTGAAAATTGTACCGAAACACGTGATTGAAGCGGTAGGTCAATCCAAATTTGATGCTCACCCAATCGGTTCCGGCCCGTATAAATTCGTTTCAGCGGTAAAAGATGACAAAATCATCTTTGAAGCTTATGAGCCTTATAACGGTAAATATCCAGCATTAGTGGAAAAAATGTCGTGGTTCTTGTTATCTGATGCAGCAGCTCGTGTTACTGCACAAGAATCTAAACGTACACAAGCGATGGAAAGTGTGCCATATCTTGACATTCCACGTTTGAAATCGAAAAAACAAACCGTTAAATCAGTGCAATCATTCGGCTTGTTATTCTTAATGTTTAACTGCGAAAAAGCACCATTTGACAATCCAAAAGTACGTCAAGCATTACACTACGGTTTAGACAGACAAAAATTAGTAGACTTTGTGTTCGATGGCAATGCAGAAGCCTCAACCTGCTATGTACAAAGCACTCACCCAGATTATATGAAAGCGGCAACGCAATATGAATATAATCCAGAAAAAGCGGCGGCATTGTTAAAAGAAGCAGGTTTAACTGAGCTTAAATTTGAATTACTTTCAACCGACCACGACTGGGTGAAAGAGTGTGCACCATTAATTTTAGAATCTTGGAATAAAATCCCAGGCGTGAAAGTGACGCTTCAACACTTACAATCTGGAGCATTCTATGCAAACAACGTAGATGTGGGCTCATTTAGTGTGGGTATCGCCCCAGGGGATCCATCTGTATTCGGTGACGACTTAGACTTATTATTAAGCTGGTGGTACCGTGGTGATGTATGGCCAAAACGCCGTTTCCGTTGGAGCAATACGCCTGAATTTGCGAAACTTCAAGGTTTCTTAGATGGTGCTGTACGTGCGGCAAACCACGAAGAAGCACGCAAACTTTGGAAAGAAGCGTTCGATCTTATTGCAGCTGAAGTACCACTTTATCCAATCGTTCACCGCAAACTTCCATCTGCGTGGGATGAAAGTAAACTTGAAGGTTATCAACCATTGGCAACAACAGGGGTATCTTTCTTAGGTGTTGGTCGTAAATAATTCGGTAAAATCAACCGCTCTTTAAAATGTTGGGTTGTTAATTCACTCTCTCCCCTTGTGGGGGATGAAAATAAACAACCCACATTCTATTCTTAAACACAACTCTGCCATATATTCTCTATATTCGCAGTGATAACTGGGGACAACATGGAAATTATACTTCGCTTACTTTTCCGCCGATTGATGGCATTGCCCGTGATGATTTTGGGAGTAACCGCACTTGTATTTGTGGTACTTCAATTCACTCCTGGCGATCCCGCCACTGTTGCATTGGGTGAAAGTGCATCAGAAGCGGCAAAAGAACTTTATCGTGAAAGCCACGGCTTAAATGATCCACTTTTCGTACAATATTTCCGTTTTCTCGGCAATTTATTCTTCTTTGATTTTGGGATGACAATGCCGCCAGAGCTTCCAATTAGCGGTATGATTGCAAAATCGTTCCCAATTACCCTCCAACTTACTTTAATTGGTGTGGTATTTGCTGCGGTGGTTTCATTTACACTTGGTGTGTTAGCGGCACTTTATCGTGACAGCTGGGTAGACCAAGTGATTCGTTTAATCTCTGTTGCGGCAGTCGCAACGCCATCTTTCTGGCTCGGTATTTTACTTATTCAATGGTTCTCGCTTGAACTTGACTGGCTACCATCTGGTGGTTTTGTGCCATTTGGTGAAGATCCAAGCGGTTATGTGCAATCAATGATCTTACCTTCACTAGCATTAGCAGTGCCTGTATGTGCGTCTTTAATCCGTGTGGTACGTACTACCATGGTAGAAGAAATGGATAAAGACTATGTGCGTACTGCAATTGGTAACGGTGTGCCATATCCAACCGTGATTCGCTATAACGTGTTACGCAACGCCTTAATTACGCCTGTGACTGTTCTTGGTTTACGCGTGGGCTATTTATTAGGTGGTGCAGTGGTTATCGAACAAATCTTCGACTTACCGGGTATGGGTAAATTGATCTTCAACGGTATCGTGAACCACGATTTAAACTTGGTGCAAGGTGTGGTATTAACTATCGCATTTACATTCGTGATTGTGAATATCATCGTGGATGTCTTGTATGTTCTAATCAACCCTAAAATTCGGAGTCTATAATGTTTCGTCAAGGTTTAGCACAGCGTTTAGCGATGGGCGGAGCACGTTTCAAAGCACTCTCACCCGCTTCAAAAATCGCTTTAGTTTTCTTAGTTTTAGTGGCATTAGTGGCAGTTTTTGCACCAGTGGTCGCAACGCACGATCCATTAGCGGCAATTGCCCGTATGCGTCCACCAAGTGGTGATTTCTTATTCGGAACAGACCGCTTGGGTCGCGATATTTTCTCTCGTATCGTTTATGGTGCTCAGACATCACTCTTTATCGGTTTAGGTGCAGTAGGTTGTGCGATTCTCTTTGGGGGCATTCTCGGAGCAACCGCTGCAACCGCAGACCGCTGGGGTAATGAGATCATTATGCGATTGATGGATATCTTGATGGCATTCCCAGGTATCGCATTAGCGGCTGTATTACTTGCTACATTCGGTAACACAGTGCCAGTGATTATCTTCACCATCGCCGTGGTTTATACACCGCAACTTGCTCGTGTAGTGCGTGCAAACGTGGTCTCTCAATGGGATGAAGACTATGTGCGTGCAGAGCGTGTAATTGGCGGTAGCCGCACTTACATCTTACTCAAACACGTAGTTCGCAACACTGCGGCACCTGTATTGGTTTTCGCAACCGTAATGGTAGCAGATGCGATTGTGTTTGAAGCTTCACTCTCTTTCTTAGGTGCAGGCGTACAACCACCACATCCATCTTGGGGTAATGTGTTATCGGAAGGTCGTAACATCGTGTTAAACGGTGCATGGTGGGCAACAACCTTTGCGGGTGTGATGATTTTACTGACCGTATTAGCGTTAAACATTCTTGCAGAAGGCTTAACTGATGCATTAGTTAACCCACGTTTGAAAGCAAGCAAAAAATCTGAACACAAATCAGATGAACGTTTATCAACTGACGTGCAAGAAGCATTGGGCGAAGGTTTGGCACTGAAACGCTATCTCTTACGCTTACACGATAAAGAAGTTACCCGCACTGACCGTATGCAACTTAACAGCAATGCGAAACCAATTTTACAAGTGAAAAACTTGTCGATTCGTTTCCCAAATCGTTATGGTGACATTCCTCTTGTGGATAACATCAGCTTTACTGTAAACGAAGGTGAAACGATGGGATTGGTGGGCGAATCTGGTTGTGGTAAATCAATTACGGCGTTCTCCATTATGGGCTTATTGCCGAAAACCGCGAAAATCACAGGTGAAATTCTTTTCACCGACCGCAGTGGCAAACAACATAGCTTGTTAAATTCAAACCATTTAGCGGATCTACGCGGTACAGAAATCGCGATGATCTACCAAGACTCTTTGAGTGCATTAAACCCATCAATGCGTATCAAAGATCAAATGAACCAACTGATTAAACGTGGTAGCAAACATACCGCTGAAAAATTGTTGGAATGGGTACACTTAGATCCAAACAAAGTCTTGAATCGTTATCCGCACGAATTATCTGGAGGACAACGCCAACGTGTGGTAATCGCAATGGCATTAACCCGCGAACCGAAACTCTTAATTGCGGACGAACCAACCACTGCATTAGACGTAACTGTTCAAGCAGAAGTGGTGAAATTGCTCAACGAATTGCGTGAGAAACTCGGCTTTGCGATGGTATTCGTGAGCCACGATTTAGCCTTAGTCGCACAACTTGCACACTCCATCACCGTAATGTATGCAGGTCAAGTGGTGGAAACTGCGCCGACATCATCCTTATTGGCACATCCAACCCACGAATATACCCAAGGTTTATTAGGTTCTGTGCTTTCAACTGAAGTGCGTGCGGAACGCTTATACCAAATCCCTGGTAGCGTCCCGTCTCCATACGACTTTGCCATCGGCGACCGCTTCGCAAGCCGTTCATTACGCCCAGAAGCTGACCCGAACCAAAAACTCGTATTAACGCCAATCGAAGGCGATGCACAACACCTATGGGCTTCGCATTTAGCAGGCAAAGTAGCTGAAACTAAAGTCGCAAGTGAGGCATAATATGAGCAGTATCAAAGTAATCAAAGAACAAAACATCATCGACTTAGAGAACATTGTGGTGCAATTCCCTTCTCGCGACGGCTCGTTGTTTAATCGCAAAAAATTCACCGCCGTGAATAACGTTTCTTTAGGTATTAAAGCAGGCGAAACCATTGGTTTGGTGGGCGAATCTGGTTGCGGTAAATCAACGCTGGCGAATGTGATGATCGGTCTTTTAAAACCGACTTCAGGCACGGTAAAATTTAACGGCTTACAAATGGAATATGGTAGCTCAGAAGCACGCAAACGTTTTGGTCGCCAAGTCTCTGTGATTTTCCAAGACCCAGCCACTGCGTTAAACCCACGAATGAAAGTGTTGGATATTTTGAAAGATCCGATGGATATTCATAATATTCTGCAACCACACGAACGTGAAAAACGTGTGTATGAATTGCTTTCACGCGTAGGGCTTCCACGCTCTGCCGCAGCGGTTGAGCCAACTCGCTTATCTGGCGGTCAGAAACAACGTGTTGCGATCGCTCGTGCCTTAGCGTTAAATCCAAGCCTGATTGTGGCAGATGAACCGACGTCCGCACTCGATGTTTCCGTCCGTGCTCAAGTACTAAACTTATTGGCAGACTTGAAAAAAGAACTCAACCTTGCCATGGTGTTTATTTCACACGACATCCAAACTGTCCACCAAGTATCTGACCGCATTGTGGTAATGAACGGCGGTAAAATTATGGAAATAGGTACTACTGCAGAAATTTTTGAAAACCCAACGATTGACTACACCAAAAAATTGCTCGGTGCAGCACCATCATTGTTGTAATTGATTGCAAAAGTTTTTGCAAATTTGACCGCTCTTCAGAGTGAATAACAGGCGAGGAAACTCGCCTGAGTTTTTTCAAGATGTTGATGTTTAAAGAATACCCCCTCTTTAGCAAAGCGGGGGCTAGATAAGAGGATAAATCTATAATGCCCAACATCCAAATTACCCAAACCCTTAAAACCGATCTCCTTATCGTAGGCTCAGGCATTGGTGGCTTGAGCTGTTCCGTTGAAGCCCACAAAAAAAGTATCAATCACATTCTTATCACTAAAACCCAACTTGGTTCTGGGGCAAGTTTTTTTCCACTGAAAGCAAGCCTTGGCATTCAAGTGACAGGCGATGAGAGTGATAAAGCCTTGTTTCAGCAAGATATTGAACGTGTTGCACAAGGGATGAACAATCCTGAAATCGTCAAAGCCTATATTGAAGATTCACCGCAAGCGGTTGAATTATTGAATGAAATTGGCTTCTGTCCGTGGAAACGTAACGATAACCGCCCTGCTTGTTTTGCCAAACACGCCCGCCCGATTTATCTGATTAAAGAATGGCAAAAAGCACGTAAAAATGCGGAGGCGATTATTGCTCAACAAAATACGACGACGTTGTTTGAAAATGCTAGCCTTGTACATATCGCAACTGAAAATCATCGCGTAGTAGGGGCGGTTTTTGCTTACCAACCTCCAGAAAAGAGCGGTCGAAAAATCGTTTATTTTTACGTGCAAACTTCCGCGATTATTCTTGCCAGTGGTGGCATTGCTGGGCTTTATAAAGATAATCTTTACCCTGCTGATGTGATTGGAACTACCCATTTTCTTGCTTTGCAAGCGGGTGCGAAGCTAACCAATTTAGAGTTTATTCAGTTTATTCCTTCGTTTATTGCCCCGAAATACAAAGTGCTGTTTGGTGAACATACGCTGAAATATTGCACTGCGGTAACGGATAAAAACGGAAACTCATTATTCCCTGATTTATCGGCAGAAGAATTTGCCCAAATGGTTGCTGAACGCAGTGCCTACGCACCATTTTCGGTCGATTTTGACTGCGTAAAATTCGACTTACGCATTATGCAATATCTGCTCGAAAATCCAGAAGAACAGGGCGTTTATTTGCACTATTCGTCAAAACTTTACCAAGATCAAACAGAATTCTACCGCGTTTATTTAGATTGGCTGAAAGCCGATGCGGGGATCGATTTATTAACTGATCGCGTGTCGATTGCACCATTCGCCCACAGCTGCAACGGAGGCATTGAAATTGACACCAACGCAGAAAGTGCGGTGCAAGGCTTGTTTGCAGTGGGAGAAGTCTCTTCTTGTATTGAGGGAGCAAACCGCTTGGGCGGCAATTCTGTTGGCGGAAGTTTAGTGTTTGCCAAACGTGCAATGGCAAAAATTGAGCAAGATTTAACCGCTTGCCAAGATGCAACGATAGACGAACAAGCGGTTGAAAATGCCAAAAATTTTGCAGAACAGGCATTAAACCGTTTACATAATAAAAATGCAGATACGACGCTCAGTGCTTCGCAAGTGCTGAGCGACATTCGCCAAGCAATGACAAAATTCGCCAATGTTTATCGTACTGAAGAGAACCTTTGCAAATTACAAGAAAAATTAGCGCGCTTGGAGCGAGCATTTGATCCAATCTCGAATGCTGATTTTCAAGGTATTGAAATTTTCTACGGCTTAAAAACGGCTCAAGCAGTGGTGAATGCGATGTTAGTGCGGAAAGAGAGTAGAGGGGCTCATTATCGGGCGGATTCTCAAGGAAAAATGTGATCTAAATCACAAATTCAAACATTTCTACTTGGAACATTGGCAAATTCCCGTGAAAATATAGACCCTCTCTATTTGTCTAATTTGTCATTTAATTTCAGAAGGAAAAAAATATGAAAATGACTTTAAAAGTAAGTGTATTAGCGACGTTATCTGCATTAGTCTTAACAGGTTGTGCACATCATCAAATGGATGCAAAAGCACACGCGGAAGCTCAATTGCAACAACAAGCAGTAATGGGCATTAACTGGATGCAAGATTCGGGCGAATATAAAGCGCTTGCCTACCAAGCTTATAACACGGCTAAAACTGCCTTTGATCATGCAAAAGTAGCTAAAGGTAAGAAAAAAGCGGTGGTAGTAGATTTAGACGAAACGATGCTAGACAACAGCCCATACGCTGGCTGGCAAGTTCAAAATAATAAAGGGTTTGATGGTAAAGATTGGACACGCTGGGTTGATGCTCGACAATCTCGTGCAGTTCCTGGTGCGGTAGAATTTAACAACTATGTTAATTCACACAAAGGTAAAATGTTCTATGTAACCAACCGTAAAGATAGCTCCGAAAAAGCAGGTACAATTGACGATATGAAACGTTTAGGCTTTGAAGGTGTGGACGAGTCAGTGCTTTACTTGAAAAAAGATAAATCAGCGAAAGCTGCTCGTTTTGCGGAAATTGAAAAACAAGGCTATGAAATCGTCCTTTATGTAGGCGATAACTTAGATGACTTTGGTGATACAGTGTACGGTAAATTAAATGCAGAACGCAGTGCATTTGTAAAAGAAAACCAAGCAAAATTTGGTAAAACTTACATCGTATTACCTAACCCGAACTACGGTGGCTGGGAAGGTGGTTTAGCCAAAGACTATTTTAAAGGCGATGCTCAAAGCAAAATCAAAGCTCGCTTAGATGCAATCCAGGCTTGGGATGGTAAGTAGTTTTCGCTAATGAAATATAAAAAACGGCTTAATATTTAAACTATTAAGCCGTTTTTTATAGAGTTTATCTCAACAATGCCTGAATTTTCTGTTCAATCCCTTCCGCATTTAACCCAATTTCTGCATAAGCTTCTGGTTGTGTTGCTTGTGGGATGAAATAGTCTGGAATACCGAGCATTGCAAGCGGTTTAATTTTGTTGAACGATTGCAAATATTCATTTACCGCACTGCCTGCACCGCCTTGAATAGCGTTTTCTTCAATGGTTACTAATAAATCGTGTGAATCTGCAAGTTGTGTAATTAGATCGCCATCAATAGGTTTTACAAAACGCATATCAGCAAGGGTGTAGTCGTTATGCTCTGCAACGATTTGGGCTTCGTGTAACATTGTACCAAAGTTTAAAATCGCAACTTTTTTACCTTCTCGAATCAGACGACCTTTACCTACCTCCAACGCTTGCATTGGCTGTAATGCTACACCTTGAGCATTGCCACGTGGGTAACGCACTGCTGTTGGCGTATTCATTGAATAAGCCGTGAATAACATCTGGCGCATTTCATTTTCGTCTGATGGCGTCATAATCGTCATATTTGGAATACAACGCATAAAACTTAAGTCGAATGCCCCTTGGTGGGTTTGCCCATCCGCCCCCACGATGCCCGCACGGTCAATCGCAAAAATGACAGGGAGATTTTGAATTGCCACATCGTGAATTAACTGATCGTAAGCACGTTGCAAGAAGCTAGAATAAATTGCCACCACAGGTTTAAAGCCTGCAATCGCAAGTCCTGTTGCAAAAGTAACCGCGTGTTGTTCTGCAATGGCTACATCGAAATATTGCTCTGGGAAGCGTTTAGAAAATTCCACCATTCCAGAGCCTTCACGCATAGCAGGGGTAATGCCGATAAGTTTCGGATCTTGCTCTGCAATTTCACATAACCAATTACCGAAAATATCCGAATAGGTTGGGATGGTTTTCGTTTTTGGTAATTTTCCGCTTTCAGGATCGAATTTTGGCACGCCATGGAAACCGATTGGGTCGTTTTCTGCAGGCTGATAGCCTTTGCCTTTTTTGGTACGAATGTGCAAGAATTGTGGACCTTTTAGGTCACGCATATTTTCCAGCGTTTTCACCAAGTCATCAATGTTATGCCCGTCAATTGGACCAATGTAATTGAAGCCAAGTTCTTCGAACAGCGTACTTTCAGGCGAGAAAATCACGCCCTTCATATGCTCTTCGCTTTTCTTCATAAAGTTTTTAATGGTCGGCACTTTATCCAGAATTTTCTTACTGCCATCACGCATGGTAGTATAAAGCGAACCTGAGAAAATGCGTGCGAGGTGGTTGTTTAACGCCCCCACGTTTTCGGAAATCGACATCTCGTTATCGTTTAAGATAACTAACATATCAGTATGTAATGCACCCGCATGGTTTAAGGCTTCAAATGCCATTCCTGCGGTAATTGCACCATCTCCAATCACACAAACGGTTTTACGCCCTGCGTTCTCTTTTTCTGCTGCTACTGCAATACCTAAACCCGCACTGATCGAAGTAGAAGAGTGCCCTACGCTTAATACATCGTAAATACTCTCTTCACGCCAAGGGAAAGGATGGATACCATCTTTTTGGCGGATGGTTTTGATTTGGTCACGACGACCTGTAAGGATTTTATGCGGATAAGCTTGATGACCTACGTCCCAAATGAGCTGATCAAACGGCGTTTGATAAACATAATGTAAGGCAACAGTAAGTTCAACCACGCCCAACCCTGACGCTAAATGCCCGCTTGACTGGCTTACACATTCAAGCAAATAAGCACGCAATTCGTCTGCAAGCGGTTGTAATTGATCTTTATTTAGCAAACGCAAATCTTCAGGCGAATTGATTTGGCTTAGCAAAGGGTATGATTTTTGCATAAAAGATAATCCATTTGGGCGTAATGTAAAGATGAAACGGCTTTCGACCGCTTATCTGGCTTATTTAAGATCTTCTGTTAATACAGGTTGAATGGTGCTTAAAATCTCTTTCACAACACGAGCTTGACCAACAACAAGGTTGCCTGATTTTAAGTAATCTGTGCCACCTACAAAGTTGGTTACGATTGCACCCGCTTCACGAGCGATCAGCTCACCAGCAGCACAATCCCAAGGTTTTAAGCCGATTTCAAAGAAACCATCGACACGGTTTGCTGCAACATAAGCTAAATCTAACGCTGCTGAACCCGTACGGCGGAAATCTGCTACGCCATTGTTCATTAAGCCTTCAAGCATATTTAAATGTGCAGGACGATGTTTTGGATTTTTGAATGGGAAACCTGTTGCAAGCACGGTGCCGTTTAAATCACGACGGCTTGTATCAACACGTAAACGGAATTCATTTAATTTTGCCCCTTCACCGCGTACGCTAGTGAAAAGTTCATTACGGATAGGATCGTAAACTACGCCAACCGTTGTGCGACCATTCTCGCGAACAGCAATAGAAACACAGAAATGCGGTAAACGTTTTACGAAGTTAGTTGTGCCATCTAATGGATCAATCACCCATTGCACGCTGTTATCTTTACCTTCAACAATGCCTGACTCTTCCGCAACGATAGCGTGATCAGGATAAGATTTTTTGATAACTTCGATAATTGCTGCTTCTGCGGCTTTATCGATTTCAGTTACATAGTCGTTTGAGCCTTTACGAGCCACTTCAGTATCTTGAGGTGCTTGCTCATAACCTTTTGCAATAATATTGCCTGCTTTTCGTGCTGCACGAATAGCAATGTTTAACATTGGATTCATATTTCCACCAGATTTTAAAGAACGAAGAAAGATGGCGAATTATAGTATAAAAAAAGCGGGAGAGGAATGAAAAGCGGTGGTTTTTAACGGAAAATTTACAAAAATGGCGGACTAAAGCCCGCCTTACTAAAATTATGCAATTAAACCCGCTTGTTTTAAAGCTGCTAACACTTTTGGTTGAGCTTCTTCAGAGAGAGTCGTTAATGGCAAACGTAAGTTTGGTTCACTCACTAAGCCTAATTTATAAGCTGCCCATTTCACAGGAATTGGGTTTGCTTCCACAAATAAATCATGGTGTAGTACATTTAAGCGTTGGTTAATCGCCTCTGCTTCTTCAAATTTGCCCGCTAAAGCTAACTCACACATTTTCGCCATATCAGCAGCTGCTACGTTATTGGTTACAGAAATAACACCTTGACCGCCTAATTTCATTGACGCTAAACCTGTTGCATCATCACCGCTTAAGAAAATGAAATCCTTACCAGCTAATTCTTTAATGAGCGGTAATCGACTTAAGTCGCCTGTAGCTTCTTTTACGCCAACAATATTTTCAATTTTTGACAAGCGACCAATAGTTTCAGGTTTTAAATCGCTGCCTGTACGACCTGGTACATTATATAAAATTTGTGGTAAATCGGTTGATTCGGCAATCGCTTTATAATGTTGATACATCCCTTCTTGAGTTGGTTTGTTATAGTAAGGCACTACACTTAAACAGCCAGCCACGCCACTGTTTGCAAGTAATTTAGTCATTGTAACCGCTTCACTAGTTGCGTTTGAGCCTGTGCCTGCAATAATAGGAATACGACCATCAGCAAATTCAACGGTTTTCTTAATCACTTTCACATTTTCATCGATGCTTAACGTAGTAGATTCTCCCGTTGTACCTACTGAAACAATCCCGTGCGTACCAGCTTGAACGTGATATTCTACTAATTTTTTTAATTCTTCGTAGTTCACCTCACCGTGTGTCATTGGGGTAATCAGTGCTACAATACTACCGTGAAATAAAGGCATTGCCATAATTCGACTCCTGTTTTTATTATGATTGGCTTGCTTTCATAGATTGCAAAAATACTTAAAAATATGCAAGTTTTTTTTTCAAAAATAGAGAATTTATTTTCGAGTTTGTTGAGTTTGATTTTAAATTCGTTAAATTTGCATAAATATGCAGTTTAATGTATAACTACTCGTAAAATTTGAGAGGAAATCTTATGCGTAATACTGAATTAGTCCAATGGTTTAGACAATCCACACCCTATGTGAATATGCATAGAGGCAAAACGTTCGTCATTATGCTAGACGGCAATGCAATTGCTCATTCTAATTTTGTGAGTATCGCCAATGATGTCAGCTTATTGCATAGCCTTGGCATTAAGCTCGTGATTGTGTTTGGCGGACGGCTGCAAATTGACGAATTATTGGCAAAAAACAATCGCTTGTCGCATTACCACAACCATATTCGTGTGACAGATCCTAGTTCGCTGGAATACGTTAAGCAAGCAGTAGGCGGTTTGCATTATGATATTTTCTCCAAACTCTCTCTTCGTCTGCCAAACTCTCCCGTACTAAATGTGGTCAGCAGTAACGCGATTCTGGCTCAACCTCTTGGCGTAATTGATGGAGTTGATTTTGGCTTAAGCGGTAAAATTCGTCGCATCAATGTTGAAAGCATTCAGCAGCAGCTAGAGCAAGATGCCATTGTTGTCATTGGGCCGATTGCTCCCTCCGTTACGGGCGAGATGTTTAATCTACCCTTTGAAGAAATTGCAACTCAAGTGGCAATTAAACTCAAAGCGGATAAGTTGATTGGCTTTTGTGGTGAGCAAGGTTTGCTGGATGAAAAGGGTGAAGTGATTTCTGACATTCATCCACGGGAAGCAAAACGCTACCTCAATAAATTTATTGAGAATAACGATTACCACAATTCTGCTGCCCGTTTCTTGCAAGCTGCGATTGAAGTTTCGTATGCAGGAATTAAACGCTCTCATTTGTTAAGCTACAAGGAAGATGGCTCGCTCTTGCAAGAACTTTTCTCTCGTGATGGTATAGGTACGCAGCTTTCAGAAGAGAGTTCAGAGCATATCCGTATTGCAACTTCGCACGATATTCCTGGCTTACTCAACCTCATTCGACCGCTTGAAGAGCAAGGTATTTTGGTAAAACGTTCGCGTGAGCAATTGGAAGTTGAAATCAGCCGTTATACCATTATTGAGCGTGATGGTATTGTGATTGCTTGTGCGGCTTTGAACCCTTATTTAAACGAAAAAATGGCAGAAATGGCGTGTGTGGCTGTGCATCCAGACTACCGTGATTCTTCCCGTGGCGATGTATTATTAGAAGCGATTAAACGCCGTGCTATTCAAATGGGCATTGAAAAACTCTTTGTGCTTACTACTCGCACAACACAATGGTTTCAAGAACGAGGGTTTGAGATTAAAGGCACAGAAGATTTGCCTGCGTATAAACGTGAGCATTATGATCATCAACGGAAATCGCGGGTATTAGTATTGAATATTGTATAAAATGGACATGGCGAAACTGAATTTGTCTTTGTTGGTGTTATCTTTATTTGTTACTTTTCTTTAACGCTGAAATCATTATAATCCAATTATTTTTATGAGATTATGAGAAAAATTATGTCCCTAGACCTAACCAATATCCGCACACAAATTACCAGTCTTGACCGCCATATTTTAAAGCTATTATCAGAACGTCATCGATTGGCGTTTGATGTAGTGCGTAGCAAAGAGATTACTCAAAAACCACTTCGTGATGTCGTTCGTGAAAAAGAGCTTTTACAGGAGCTTGTAAATTTTGCTGAGTCTGAAAATTACCAGCTCGATCCGCAATATGTGACCCAAATATTCCAACGCATTATTGAAGATTCTGTGCTGACTCAGCAACATTACCTACAAAATAAATTGAATGAGCAAAAAGAAGAGAGCCTTTCCATTGCCTTTTTAGGGATGCGTGGTTCTTATTCGAATATGGCGGCTCGCCAATTTGCGAAGAAATATCAAGGCAATTTGGTAGAACTAAATTGTGCCTCATTTGATGAGATTTTTGCCAAAGTGGAAAATGGCGAAGCTGATTTCGGTGTATTACCGTTGGAAAATACGACTTCAGGTTCAATCAACGAAGTTTATGACTTATTACAACACACTGAATTGGCGTTAGTGGGCGAATTGGCTTATCCAATCAAACATTGTTTGTTGGCAAATGGTAATATAGATTTAGCTGAAATTGACACCATTTACACTCACTCACAACCCGCTCAGCAATGTAGCCAATTTATTCAAAGCCTTGACCGTGTGCATATCAAATATTGTGAAAGTAGCTCACACGCAATGCAGATGGTTGCTCGCTTAAACAAACCAAACGTGGCAGCCATTGGCAATGAGGATGGCGGTAAACTTTACGGCTTAAGCAGTATTAAATCGGAAATCGCTAACCAAGTGAATAACATTACTCGCTTTATTGTAGTGGCAAAAGAGGCGGTAAAAGTTTCTCCACAAGTGCAAACTAAAACGTTGCTATTGATGACGACGACACAACAAGCAGGTGCTTTAGTCGATGCGTTAGTCGTATTCAAACAGTTTGGCATTCGTATGCTGAAATTAGAATCTCGCCCAATCTATGGCAAGCCGTGGGAAGAGATGTTCTATGTTGAACTGGAAACCAATATGCACAACGAAAACACACAAAAAGCGTTAGAAGCATTAAAAGCTGTAACTAGTTTCTTAAAAGTGTTAGGCTGTTATCCAAGCGAGATTATTGAGCCAGTAAAGATTTAGAAAAATTGATTAGTAATAGGTATATAAATAAAGCATATTACTTATTCACTACTCTATGATATATCTTATATAGTGATTTAGGGCAGAGAAAACTCTGCCCTATGTTGAAATAATATTAATCACTTTATTTTTTTGTTTTAAGCAATTCAATGATCTCTTTTAATGCAATAATTTCATTCTCTTTTGCATCTAATAATAATTTAAGTTTCTCATTTTCCATCGCTAGAATACTATTTGAACCAAAAGAACAACCATTATTTGAATGGTCTCCAATGGTAAAGAAAAAAGATTTATCTTGAGAAGAGATTAATTCCACAATATCAATATGAAATATTTGAGCAATTTGCTTAAGTTTATCAACTGTTAGATTCGTTTTTCCGTGCTCAATTTTTGCGTAACCTGCTGGTGACATTTCAAGCTTTTCAGCCATTTCTTCCTGTGACCATTGGTTGATTTCTCTCATGACTCGAATTTTATCGTGGATTTCCATACTAGATTCTCTAAGTAAAATATTCATAACTAAAAGTATGGTTTTTCATACACTTAGTTAATGGTTTTTAAATTGGCGTGAGTATATCATTTCAACAATTTTTAATCCAACTCTTGAGGAAATCATAATGAAAAAAACATCTTTAGCCATTGCTTTATCATTGATATTAACCGCTTGTGGTTCTAGTGGTAGCAAGCCTTCCATTTCAATTCCTACAGCTACACAAACACCGACTATAAATAATTCATCCCAAAACAAACCTGCGACACAAGAAGCTGCTCCGTCTAAACAAACTCAAGGCACTACATCAAATCAGTCAACGCCAGTTGCGACAGTGTCGAAACCCGATATTAAGCTAAAGGATACCGGTGTTTCTTTGAATAAAAATGATTTTATAAAAGGCGAAATTAATAAAGAACCCGTCTTAGATCAAAATGGTAAAGAAATTGCACAGTTATCTGGCTATAATCGGGCATATTCTTTTAATGGGGCATTAATGAAATCAAAAGATAGCGGACTAGGTAAAATAATTGTAGGAAATACAGTACTTAAATTAGCAGATAAAGTTGGAGCAATAGGTGGTTTAACAGGCTTTGGCTTATCTAAGGCGATCGTTTCTCTTTATAATGCGACGCAAAATCCAGAACGTGATATTTTCTATTTTGGTGATGAAACACCAGAGTCTAGTATTCCTAAAAGTGGTATAGTTACTTATAAAGGTAATGCAAGCCGTTACGATAACGTGACAGCTCAAGTTAAAAATATTGGGACGACAGAGCTAATAGCGGATTTTGAAAATAAAAAAATTAAAGGTGAACTAAAAATTGATGGTTTACGTCGAAATATTTCGCTAAAAGAGGCTGATATTCAAGGTAATGGATTTAAAGGTGAAGCCGTTGCGGGAGAGAATCATATTTTGATGACTCGAAAAGGCGAGTATGAAGGTAAATTCTACGGACCAAGAGCAGAAGAGGTTGCGGGTAAAGCAACATTTTCAGAAGAGTTAAAAGACTTAAATACCAGTTTTAGTGCTGAACAGATAAAATAACTTAAAATAAAGGGAGCAGATGCTCCCTTTATTTATTTTAAGCCCATCCATTACGTTTACGACGAGGCAGGATATATGGCATCAGTAGTCCTAAGATTAAGCCAGCAATGAGCACAACTCCACCATAGATAAAATATTGAATGGCTATTGCCCGTTTTTCGCTATCTTGCATTGTTTCTAGACTGCGATTCTTATTTTTTAGTACCTCAATTTCACGTTTTAATTGTGCATTTTCGGCAAGCAAATCACTTGTTTGTTTTTCTGCGACATTACTACGTCTCTGCATTTCGATTGTACGTTGTTGCCAGTCGTTATCAATACGGCTTAACCTTCCACTAAGATCTTGTACTTGTTGTTGTAATTGGGGAATTAGCTCCTTAGGGCTTGCAGTTTGTGAGATTTCGGAGGCTAAAACCCAACCTTCACGGTTACGGCTATCACGAATGAGTACAAATCGGTCTTTACGATCTAAGAGAGTAATTTTTTCACCTGCTTGGATTGAACCTGAGATTTTGTATTGATCTCCCGCACCTTTACGCATATAAGTGCTTAGATTTTCAGTAATATAATCAGTCGAAAAAACAGGTAAAGAAGAAGTTAATAATAAAGAGGCAAGAAGAAATGTTTTTAATTTTTTTGACATAATAAGTCCTAATGATCATATTATTTATAAGCTACTTTTACTGACTCTTTTTATCAAAAATAGTTTATAAATAATTTAAGGAAAAGTCTGGGGATTTATAAACTTTGTATTTACTAAAAGAGAATAACCTAAAGAGGTTATTCCTCTTTCTTTGTTATCTGATTGATAACTTCTCCAATTCTGCAAAATAGGTTGGGAATGTTTTGGCGGTGCATTTTGGATCTAAAATTGTTACTGGTGTATTGGATAACGCAATGAGTGAGAAACACATCGCCATACGGTGATCGTTATAGGTTGCGATTTCCGCATGTTTGAAATGCTCCAATGCAAGCGGTTGAATTCGGATAAAATCTTCTCCTTCTTCCACTTCCGCCCCTATTTTACGTAGTTCGGTTGCCATTGCAGTTAAGCGGTCAGTTTCTTTCACACGCCAGTTGTAGATATTACGGATTACGGTTTCGCCTTGAGCAAACAGAGCCGTGGTAGCAATGGTCATTGCAGCATCGGGAATATGATTCATATCCATATCAATCCCGTGTAAATCTCCCTGTTCCGCTTGGATAAAATCGTCGCCCCAAGTGATTTTTGCCCCCATTTTCTCTAACACATCAGCAAACAAGCGGTCGCCTTGAATAGAATTTTTACCAATGCCGGTAACTTTTACATTACCTTTAATCGCCCCTGCTGCTAAGAAATAAGACGCAGAAGACGCATCGCCTTCGACTAAGTATTTTTCAGGCGAAATATAACGCTGATTGCCTTTTACTAAGAAGGTTTGGTAGTGTTGGTTTTCAACGGTTACGCCAAAATCTTTCATCATCGCAAGCGTGATGTCTATGTAAGGTTTTGAAACCAGATCACCAATAATTTCAATCTCCATATCACCCTCTGCAAGTGGAGCAGCCATCAATAACGCGGTTAAGAATTGACTAGAAATCGAACCATCAATTTTCACTTTGCCACCTTGCAAACCTTTATTGCGGATTGCAATTGGCGGGTAGCCGATATTTTCTAAATAACGCACATCAGCCCCCACTTGTTGTAGTGCATCAACTAAGTGCTGAATTGGACGTTCTTTCATACGCGGTTCGCCTGTTAAAATCACTTCTGCATCGTGTTTTCCTTTTAAACAAAGTGCAGCGGTTAACGGACGCATTGCTGTGCCTGCATTTCCTAAAAAGAGCGATAAGCCATTTTGCCAATTAAAAGCTCCACCTACGCCTTCGATTGTGCAGGTGGTTTTATCATCGGAAAGTTGATAGCTTACACCCAATGCCTTTAAAGCATTGAGCATATGGCGGATGTCGTCGCTATTGAGCAAGTTAGTTACTTGGGTTGTGCCGTGTGCGAGGGCTGCGAGCAGCAAAGCACGATTTGAAAGGCTTTTTGAGCCAGGTAAATTGATTTCACCTTCTACGCGAGCGATTGGTTTAAGAGTAATTTGTTCTAATTGTGTCATAAAGGTTCCGTTGTGTTTGTTATTTTAAGTATCAAGATTATAAACTAAGCATTCGCCAAAATCACTGCACGTTTTGGAGCAGGTAAACCTTCGATAGTCTTGCTGTGGTCGGTTGGATCTAAGAAATCGACCAAACTTTCATTTTCAAGCCAATCTGTTCTTCGTTGTTCTTCAAGCGTGGTAACAGCTTGATCGACACATCTCACATTTTTAAAGCCAATTTTTTCCAGCCAATTAATCAGGCACGGCACGGACGGAATAAAATAGACATTTTTCATTTTCGCATAGCGGTCGGCAGGCACAAGGCAAGTGTTCATATCGCCATCAATGACCAGCGTTTCTAGTACCAATTCCCCGCCTTTGACCAGTTGGGCTTTGAGCTGTGAAAGATGATCAAGCGGAGATTTGCGATGATACAGCACGCCCATTGAAAAAACGGTATCAAAGGCAGCAAGTGGTTGCATTTGTTCAATACCAAGTGGAATCAAATTCGCACGGCGATCATTACCAAGCAATTTCCGTACGACTTCAAATTGGCAAAGGAACAGCTCAGTTGGGTCAATTCCCACCACCATTTTTGCTCCTTCGCCCACCATTCGCCACATATGATAACCACTGCCACAACCTACATCTAAAATTGTACGGTCTTTTAATGGTGCTAGATGAGGTAATACACGTTCCCATTTAAAGTCAGAACGCCATTCCGTATCAATATGAATACCGTGCAGGTGATAGGGGCCTTTTCGCCATGGCATCAGCTGTTTTAAGTGATGGGTAATGCGTTGGGTTTCACCTGCTGAAAGCGGTTCGGTTGGAATGGATTCCACTTTATCTTTCAGGTTAATGCAAGCGGTTGAATTTGGCATAAAATCGACAATTTTTGCCCATTTGGCATAGTCACCGTGGGTGGTTTTTTCCCACGCTTTGAGCTGTGCGGGAAGGGTTTCAAGCCACGCAGAGAGGTTTGAGGTGGCAATTTGTTTATAAAAAGGACGGAAGTCTATCATATAGAATCAAGCGTAAAAAAGAATAAGGCATTTTAACAAACTTTGTTAGAAAAGCTAAAAAAATTACCACTTGTAAGTAAGTTCTGGGAAGAAATGACGTTAAGGCGTGATAAGCTATTGCCCTAATAAAAATTAGGTGAAAAAGATATTTTTTTCACCTATCTCATATTGGGATACGTTTTTCTGAACCAAAATTTATCCCTCTTTAGGATAAAGCACTTCAGCATTAATCCAATTCACCCAAGTGTTTTCCAATAATGGAATTAAGGGGGTGCTATCTTCAACTACAGTATTTAAGGCAGATAATACCTCTTCTAAAGACGAAGGTTGTTCTTGTATATAACTTAATAGCCAAAAGTCAAGTTCAGATAAGCGTTGTTGCAGAATATTAAAATCGCTATCCCGCCATATAACAGCTTGCATAGGGTTTTCATCAAATTGTTTAAAATCGCTTGATAAAAAATCGACTTCATAGCTTTTTAAATAAGCTGCATCAGATAACTGCATTACGCTATACTTATTCCACTCAAATTTTTCAGGTACTTTTGCTAAAGAAACTTCTGCAAGTAATTGTGTATTTTCAAAATCCATCAATGCCAGTATATTGGCATCAAAACTCTCTTTTTCTTGACAAAATAAGAGAAATTCTCCAGCAATATCTTGAAAATAAGGCGAATGTGATTTTCCTGTTAATACAAACGTTTCTTTTGTCTGAGACCAACTCTCAGCAGAAACGTGTTTAGGTGCTTCAACAAAACAACGGTCAATAAAACCAAAGATGTTATTTCGAACTAAGCGAGCATAAACAGCAAGGCGATTCGGAGCATAACCATTTAGAGGTTGAGCATGAGCCAATCGAACTGCTGTGGCAAGTGCTTTTTGTGTTTCAATAAGCGAAGGTTTAGGCTGCATAGGATATTACCTCTTTTTGAGCATATTTTTGCTGTAGTTGTGCAATATGTTCAACTTCAGCATAAAGTTCTGCAAATGGAGGGAAATTGAAATCACGCTCTAATAATGTTGGCGGAATGACAGGTAGTCGTTGATAGGCATATTCTAATAAATCCCACACAGTACCTTTTACTGCCTCACCGTGTGTATCAATTAATAACTCTGGTAAATAGCGATATGCCCCTTTTATTTTATTAAATGATTCTCCTTCTAAATCCTCCACAACTTGTGCGGCAGAATGTTCTTCGTCGTGTCCTGCAATATGAATGTAATTGACACGTTTCACATCTACTTGATCTAAAAAAACATAAGGATCAAGTAAACCGTGATTGACGCCATTTACATAAATATTATTCACATCTAAATGAATACCACAATCCGCTTCTTGTGCAATAGCATTTAAAAATTCTACTTCATTCATTGTGCTGGTGGGAGAGTGTAAATAATAAGAGGTGTTTTCTAATGAAATTTGTAATCCTAAAAAATCTTGCACATAGCGGATTCTCTGTGCTACGTGTTTTACAGCTTCTTCTGTAAATGGCATAGGTAATAAATCATATAAATGCCCTTCACATTCACAATAACTCAAATGTTCAGAAAAAAATGTCGAATTATATTGAGTCATTAATGCTTTAGTATTTTTTAATAACTCGCGATCAAGTGGTGCTTGCCCGCCTAATGAAAGTGATAGTCCGTGTACCGCAAGTGGATATCTTTCAGCGGCTTGATCAAATTTATAACGAGCAGCTCCTCCCATTTTTACCCAATTTTCTGGAGCAACTTCCATAAACTGAATCGCATTATTTGATGATAAATTCAAAAAATCATCCGCTAAATCTCGACGATACCCTAATCCTGCACCTTGTAACATAATTATTTACTCCTTTTAATACAACACTGGCGTAGAATTACACCAGTGTTATGTATGGCATCTAGATTTAAATACGATTATTTAGAACCGCATTTACCTTCACCACATTTACCTTCTGCAGCTTTTGGTTTGCTCGCACCGCATTTACCTTCACCACATTTACCTTCTGCGGCTTTCGTTTCGTTTGCACCACATTTGCCTTCTCCGCATTTACCTTCTGCAGCTTTTGTTTTCACACATTTATCACCCACACAAGGTGTTGCAGCTTTATCTGTACTGCTTGATTTTGGCTCAGCGTGTGCAACAGTAGCTACTGTCATCGTTAATGCTCCTGCTAATGCGGCTAAAGTGGATAATTTTTTCATTTAAATCTCCTAGAGTTTGATATTGAATATATAGTTAGAGGAATTTCAACCAGCTTTTAGTTGGATAAACCTTCTTAATAAGCGTGTCTAAAGAGA
>NZ_CALIFA010000028.1:0-95779 GCF_938021905.1 Pseudohaemophilus parahaemolyticus | reverse complement strand
TTTTTTCTTTTTCGTTTTCTCCTTTCTAGGTTTCTCTTTCTTGAAAGTTTTCACTCCTTTGAACACAGGTTTCTCTGTCTTTTTAGCTTTTTGTTTGGCGGTTTTACCGAGGTTCATTCCTTTGCGGAAGTTGTCTAACAGGGCAAAGTCGATTTTTTTCTCGTCTAAATTTACATTGATTACTTGTATTTTTACTTTGTCGTCCAAGCGGTAAATGATGCCTGAACCACCAACTAAACGCTGTCTGTCTGCATCGAAATAGTAGTAGTCGTTTTTAAGCGTAGAAATGTGTACTAAGCCATCAATTAACAACTCGTCTAATTTCACGAACAGACCGAAGCCTGTGACGGAGGAAATCACACCTTCAAACTCTTCGCCTAAATGGTCTTGCATAAATTCGCATTTCAACCAATCTGCCACCTCTTGGGTTGCTTCATCTGCTCGGCGTTCGGTAGCAGAGCATTTATCTCCGAATTGATCGATGTCGTCCAATTTATAATGGTAACCGCCACCCTCCGTGTAATTTCTGGTATTACCTTTTCCCTTTTCGATTAAATATTTAATTGCACGGTGCAACAGTAAATCGGGGTAACGGCGAATTGGTGAAGTAAAGTGAGCGTATTCGGTTAATGCCAAGCCGAAGTGCCCTACGTTATCCGCTGCGTAAACTGCTTGTTTGAGTGAGCGGAGCAACATCGTTTGGATAAGCTCGCGATCTGGGCGACCTTCAAGCTGCTTAATCAATGCCGCATAATCTTTAGGTGTTGGATCTAAGCCTACATTCCACGTTAAGCCACATTCACGAATAAAGGTTTTGAAACTAGTTAGTTTCTCTTCGCTTGGCTTGTCGTGAATACGGAACAACGCTGGCTCGTTCGCTTCTTCCACAAAGCGTGCCGAAGCGATATTTGCCAAAATCATACACTCTTCAATCAGTTTGTGGGCATCGTTGCGAACAAGCGGTTCAATTCGTTCAATTCTTCCCTGAGGATTAAAAATAAATTGATTTTCGACTGTTTCGAACTCAATCGCTCCCCGTTTTTGGCGAGCCTCTGCCAGTACATTATATAAGCGATAAAGTTCTTCGATATGCGGGACAAGCGGGGCATAACGCTCACGCAATGCCTCATCGCCCTCCAACATTTTCCACACTTTGGTGTAGGTTAAACGTGCGTGTGAATTCATCACCGCTTCATAAAATTCATAGCCTGTAAGTTCACCCTGCTCGGAAACCGTCATTTCTGCTACCAAGCATAAGCGATCCACCTGCGGATTGAGCGAGCATAAGCCGTTGGAAAGCACTTCAGGCAACATTGGGATCACCCGATTTGGGAAATAGACTGAGTTTCCGCGATTTGCCGCTTCTAAATCCAGAGCCGTTTTTGGGCGAACGTAGTAGCTTACATCGGCAATAGCCACCCATAAACGCCAGCCGTTTGGCTCTTTTTGGGCGAATACCGCATCGTCAAAATCGCGGGCACTTTCGCCATCAATGGTCACAAGCGGTAGATTTCGTAAATCCACTCGCCCTTTTTTTGCTTCTTCGGGGACGTCTTCGCTAAAATGGCGGATCTGTTTTTCAACTGCCTCACCCCAAACATGCGGAATATCGTGGTTACGTAAGGCGATTTCGATTTCCATACCAGGGGCGAGATTGTCGCCTAAAATTTCGGTGATTTTCCCCATCGGGCGATTAAAACTGGCTTTGCGTTCAAATAGCTCAACTACCACCACTTGCCCCATTCGAGCACCTTGGCGGTATTCATCAGGAATCAAAATATCTTGCGTGATACGGCTATCATCTGGTACGACAAACCCGATGCCGCTTTCAAGGAAAAAGCGACCAACGAGCTGTTTTTTACGGGCTTCTAACACGCGTACGATACGCACTTCTTTACGTCCTCGGCGATCTGTTCCATTTGGTTGAGCAAGCACAAAATCGCCGTGCATCACACGGTTCATTTGTACGTTTGGAATAAACCAATCGTTACCTTTATCTGCTCCTTCAACTTGCAAAAAGCCATAGCCATCGCGATGACCGATGACCGTGCCTTTGAGTAAATCCATTTTTTCAGGTAGGTCATAGCGTTTCCCTTTGGTAAAAACTAACTGCCCATCGTTTTCCATCGCACGTAAGCGACGACGCACGCCTTCGGTGCGTTCTTCATCGTAAATATGGAAGGCTTTAAGCAGTGCTTCGCGACTCATTGGTGCATCAAATTGGCGTATGGTTTGTAAAATAAATTCGCGTGAGGGTACAGGGTTTTCGTATTTTTCTAATTCTTGTTGATAATTAGGATCGACTATCATTGGATTTTCTTTTGGATGTTATTGTTGTTATAACTTCCCTCCCTCCGTTTACGGAGGGAGGTGCCGAAGGCGGAGGGAGGGGAATAAATAATTTTAGTATAATAAATTCTTGCAACTTTGTTGCAATCCCTCCCTCAGTCGCTTTGCGACAGCTCCCTACGTAAACGGAGAGAGCGAAGGGTATTGCTGCAAAACTTCGGTAAAATTCTACCGCTTGTGAAATGACGTTCAGCATAGTATCAAGTTTTTGCCAATAATCCTAAACAAATTTAGAAAACCGCTTGCCCGACCTAATATGAACCGATAAAATTCAGCCTTTTGCCAGGGAACTTCTTTCTGGTGATAACCTCTTATTAAAATAACATTTCATTTAAGGCTACACGATGGGCGATACACACCATAAGCATATCACCGTTTTACTCCACGAAGCCGTGGAAGGCTTGGCAATCAAACCAAACGGCATCTATATTGATGGGACTTTTGGGCGTGGTGGGCACTCACGACTTATCCTCTCTCAGCTAGGCAAAAATGGATGTTTAATTGCCACTGATCGCGATCCTCGTGCGATTGAAGAAGCTAAAACTATTTCAGACCCGCGTTTTCAGATTTTCCATACCACTTTTTCAGCAATTCCAGCAGTGTGCGAAGAGCTGGGCTTAACGGGTAAAATTGATGGTATTTTGCTCGATCTTGGCGTTTCTTCTCCACAATTAGACGATGCAGAGCGTGGTTTTAGCTTTATGCGTGATGGGCCGCTCGATATGCGAATGGACACCACCAAAGGCTTATCTGCTGCCGAATGGCTCGATCAAGTTTCGATTGATGATTTAACGTGGGTGCTGAAAGAATTTGGTGAAGAGCGTTTTGCTAAACGTATTGCAACGGCTATCGTGAATTTCAACAAAACAAGCGGTCAAAAAATTACCCGTACTTTGCAATTAGCCCAAATTATCAGCGATGCTGTGCCGTTTAAAGATAAGCACAAACACCCTGCGACCCGTTCATTTCAAGCGATTCGCATCTTTATCAATAGCGAATTGGACGAGCTGGAAAAAGCGTTAAGCTCTGCGTTAAGCGTGTTAGCCCCCGAAGGGCGTTTATCGATCATCAGCTTCCATTCGTTAGAAGACCGAATGGTGAAGCAGTTCATCAAGAAAAACAGCAAAGGCAAAGAAGTGCCGCGTGGCTTGCCGATTTTAGAAAGCGAATTGAACAAAGATATTCCGCTGGAAGCCGTTGGTAAGGCGATTATGCCAAGCGAGGCAGAGATTGAGGCTAACCCGCGTTCACGTAGTGCTGTGTTGCGTGTGGCAGAGAAACGTTAAGGAATAAAAATGGCAGAAAATGAACGTTATCCGTTAGGGCAGGAAATTTTTGAAGATTTAATTGGGCGGAATAAATTCGCGTTGTTATTGCTTGCTTTAATCGTTGTTACTGCACTTGCAACGGTGTGGATTACTGCCCAAACACGCCTTTTAACCGCAGAGCAAGGCAAGTTAGTCAAGGCTAATCGTAAGTTAGAAAACCAATATATTCACTTACAACTCGAAGAAAATAGTGCAAGCCGAGAAAATCGGATCAGTGCGTTTGCAACCAAAGCAGAATTACAATCCATTAAGAAAGAGCAAGAAGTCATTTTATTAGAGAAAAAATAGGAATTCAGCATGGCACGGGGAGTGAAACAAAAAGATAAGCAAAAATCATTCTTTGATTTTTTCAAACGTAAACAAGAAAATAATGGTGCTGAAAATCAAGAAGAGAAAGCAAGTTATCTCCCAAAACGCTTTTATTTCATTTTGGGGGGGGTAGGTATTGCTGTTTTTGCACTGGTTTTTCAAGCCGTTGTGGTGCAAGTCATTCATTCCCCTCGCTTAATTAAAGAAGCAAACAACCGCTCTCTACGCACCATTGAATTACCTTTCACACGTGGGAGTATTTTAGATCGAAACGGTAAATTTTTATCGGTTAGTGCTCCGATGTATTCTATTACCATCGACCCACGCGAATATTTTGATAGCAAGATTAAACGTTCTGAAGAAACCTTGATCGCTCTTGCCATTGAAACGGGGAGTTCCAAAAGCAAGATAGTCAAAAGTATTCAACAATTTTTAGATAAAAAGAACCTTTCTGCTGAAAAAGTGGATGTTGATCCTCGTGCTATTTTGAATACGCAAGATCCAAAATATTGGACATTGCTTTCAGAATCTACAGGCATTTCACCTGAAAAATTAGTAGAGGTGAGGCAAAATCCAAATTCGTATTTTGTTCAGTTAGAAAATGCTGAAGCCAAATTAGAGCGAGATAAATGGCAAGCCTTCGCAAAAAGTGTAAAAGTGCCTTATAACGAAATGATGGAGCGCCTATATAAGGCTCATCGTCAACGTTTTATCTATTTAGCACGCCACGAAACAGAAAGTATTGCCCGTTATGCACAAGAGTTAAAATTAGATGCGATAGTCTTACGTGAAGAATCTCGCCGTTTTTACCCGTTAGTAGAAGAGGCTTCGCAGCTCATTGGCTTTACCGATATTGACGATAAACACGGCTCAGAAGGGCTTGAACGTAGCTTTGATACTTTACTCATTGGTAAAAGCGGTAAACAGGTTATTCGTAAAGATGCCCGTGGCAATATTATTGAGAATATTCGTGATGAGAAAGAGTACAACCCGCAAGATGTGGTGCTAAGTATCGACCAAGACTTGCAGTCGATGGTTTATCGTGAAATCAAAAATGCAGTAAAAGAGAATAATGCGATTTCAGGCACGGCAGTGTTGGTCGATGTACAAACGGGAGAAGTTTTAGCCATGGCAAATGCACCGTCCTTCAATCCGAATAACCGTGCCGAATTTAAACCTGAGTTGATGCGTAATCGTGCGATTACCGATACATTCGAGCCAGGTTCAACGGTAAAACCTTTCACGGTTTTAACCGCTTTACAAAACGGCGTAACCTACCGTGATGAAGTGATTAACACACATCCATTTGTGGTAAATGGACACACCATCCGCGATGTGGCACCGCGTGATAGCCTCTCGATTACGGGTATCTTACAGAAATCAAGTAACATCGGGGTGAGCCGTTTAGCGTTGCGTATGCCTTCTACCGCACTGGTTGATACTTATAGCAAAGTTGGTTTTGGTAAAGATACAGGTTTAGGCTTGGGCGAACAGCGCGGCACTAATGGTGACCGCAAACGTTGGTCAGATATTGAACGAGCGACCTTGGCTTATGGCTATGGCTTGAATGTTACCCCGCTTCAACTAGCTCGTGCTTATGCAACCCTTGGCAGCTTCGGCATTTATCGCCCACTTTCAATAACCAAAGTGGATCCACCTGTGATTGGCGAACGTGTATTGCCTGAGAAAATTACCCGTGATGTGGTACATATGATGGAAAGTGTTGCCCAAAAAGGCGAAGGCGGAGCCCGTGCAATGGTTGATGGTTACCGTGTGGCGGTCAAAACAGGGACAGCACGTAAGCTCGAAAAAGGGCAATATGTAGAAAAATACCTCGCTTATACCGCAGGTCTTGCCCCAGCAAGTAACCCGCGTTTTGCATTGGTGGTGTTGGTTAATGAACCAAGCAAAGACAAATATTATGGTGGTGCGGTTTCCGCTCCTGTGTTCTCACAAATTATGGGCTATACGCTAAAAGCGTATAATATTAAACCAGATAACCTAACAGAATAAGCCGAATAATGAAACGATTACTCACCTTTTTCCCTCAATTGCAAGATAACGTGCAAATTTCACCGCTTGCAAAAATGACGCTCGATTCCCGCAAAGTGGGCAACGGCGATCTGTTTATTGCCTTAAAAGGGCATAATGTGGATGGCAGAACCTTTATTCCCAAAGCGATTGAACAAGGTGTAAGCCTGATTTTGGCGGAAGCAGACGAAGGCGTGCAAGCGGTAGAAATTGCAAAAGATTTTACAAATTCGACCGCTTGTGTGTTGAATGTGCCCCATTTAGCAAAACGTCTTTCTGAAATTGCTGGGGCATTTTATGGCAACGCAAGCGAAAAATTAACGTTAGCGGGCATTACCGGCACAAATGGCAAAACGACAACAGCTCAGTTATTAGCACAATGGCATAATTTACTGGGTGGCAAATCTGCTGTGATGGGCACGATTGGTAATGGCTTATTTGGGCAAGTTCAAGAAGCGGCTAACACCACAGGCTCTGCAGTTGAAATTCAACAAAATCTTGCAAACTTTATTACGCTTGGTGCTGATTTTTGTGCGATGGAAGTGAGTTCTCACGGTTTAGTGCAGTATCGTACGGAAGCATTACAATTTGATTTGGCAATGTTTACTAATTTGAGTCGAGATCACCTTGATTATCATCACACAATGGAAGAGTACTCTGCGGCAAAATTCCGTTTATTTAGTGAGCTTAATACTAAGGCTAAGGTGTTAAACGCCGATGATGAAACGGGTGCAGATTGGTTAGCCAAATTGCCTGATGCCGTTGCAGTGAGCGTAAATCCTGATTTTCAAACTTCACACCGATATGTTAAAGCGACTCGTGTTACGTTTACCTTACAAGGTGCGACCACTGAATTTGAATCAAGCTGGGGCAATGGTACTTTACATAGCCAGTTAATTGGAGAATTTAATGTCGCCAATTTACTGCTAGCATTAGCCGGCTTGTTAGCGCTTGGTCATGATTTGCAAAAATTAGTTGAAACTGCACCGCTTCTTAAAGGCGTGGCTGGAAGGATGGAGTGTGTGACTGCGGAAAATCGCCCGCTGGTGTTGGTTGATTATGCCCACACGCCAGATGCTTTAGAAAAAGCATTACAAGCTGCAAGACTTCACACTGAAGGCGAACTCTACTGTATTTTTGGCTGTGGGGGCGATCGTGATGCGGGTAAGCGTCCAATGATGGCAAAAATTGCTGAACAGCTTGCAGATCGTGTGATTGCGACAGATGATAATCCGCGTACTGAAGATAATCAGAACATTATGGCAGATATTCTTAAGGGCTTTGAGAATATTGGTATTGTTCAAGTCATTCATGATCGCGAACAAGCGATTAAAACTGCCATTCTGCAAGCAAAACCGCAAGATGTGATTTTGATTGCTGGCAAAGGACATGAAGATTACCAAATTATTGGCACAACTAAGCATCATTTTTCGGATCAGGAAGTGGCTAGGAAGTATTTGTAGGACAATCCCCCTCTTTGCTAAAGAGGGGGCTGATCTCTAAGCATTGAATTTTAATGAAGAAAATAACTGCCCCAGTGGGGCAAATTTATGCGTAACCTAGGGCAACAGCCCTAGGAGGAAAATAATGATAAAACAAACAACCCAACAAATCGCCGAAATCCTTCATGCAAGGCTGTTTGGTAATGGTAATGTAACGGTAACGACAGTCAGTACCGATACGCGACAAGCGGTCGAAAATGGCTTATTTTTTGCATTAAAAGGCGAAAAATTTAATGCACATGATTATGCAGAAAAAGCGGTAGGACAAGGCTGTGTAGCACTCGTTGTTGAGCGTGAATTGCCGATTGCTGTGCCGCAAATTATTGTGGCGGATACACGATTAGCTTTAGGTGAATTAGCGAAATGGCTAAAAAGCACATTGAATCCTAAAACGGTTGCCATGACTGGCTCATCGGGTAAAACAACCGTGAAAGAGATGACGGCAAAAATCTTGCAAAAAACGGCCGCTTGTGAAGAGGATGTGCTTTATACTTTCGGCAATCTGAACAATGATTTAGGCGTACCGATGACTTTATTACGTCTAACAGAACAGCATAAATTTGCAGTCATCGAACTTGGTGCAAATCATATCGGCGAAATCGCTTATACTACTGCGATTGCACAACCCGATGCTTGCTTAGTGAATAATGTCGCCTCTGCTCACTTAGAGGGCTTTGGCTCGATTGAAGGTGTTGCAGCTGCAAAAGGCGAAATTTATCGAGGCCTAAAAGAAAACGGTAAAGCGATTATTAACCAAGCTTTTTATTATCCGCAATGGCGTAAAGAAATTGGTGATCATGAATTGCAATCTTTTAGCTATACCGCCTCAGACCAAGATTCTTATGCGGATTTTTGGGCAGAAAACGTTTCACTTAATTTAAACGGCTCAACTTTCATTTTGCATGCCTTTGAAGAGGAAATTGAAATCAATTTGCCTTATTTAGGTGCACATAACGTTTCTAATGCTTTAGCAGCAACTGCGTTAGCGATGGCAGTTGGTGCAAGTTTAGCGGATGTTAAAGCTGGGCTTGAACAGCGTTCACAAGTGAAAGGCCGTTTATATCCTGTTGAAATTAACGAGCACTGTTTGCTGATTGATGATACTTACAATGCGAATGTTGATTCGATGAAATCAGCGATTTCTGTGCTGAAAAATTACCCTGCATTTCGTATTTTGGCGGTAGGTGATATGGCAGAACTTGGCAAAGAGAGTACGCAATGCCATCAAGAAGTTGCAGATTTTGCTCAACAGGCAGGGTTAGATTTAATTGTCTCTTTTGGCAAAGAAAGTGCAGTGATTAGTGCTAATGCACAGCATCATTTTACCGATAAGCAAACCATGAGCAATTTCTTGCTACCGATTATTTCGCAAAAAATTGTAGAAAAACAACCGCTTGTTTTATTGGCGAAAGGCTCTCGTCGTCAGAAAATGGAAGAATTAATTGAAATGTTATCCCAGTCTATTTCCTGTACATTTGGAGTCTACAGTGGAAATTGAGCAAGAACTTATTAAGTTAGAAAAAGAACTTAACACTGCACTGGATGAATTAGACTCAATTGATGAGCAATATTTTTTAGCCTTTAATAAATTAAGTGAGCTAATTGAAAAAGCAAATAAAATAGGAGATTATGATCTTGCTTATGAGCAGACATATATAGTAGAAGAATATGAACGCCTTAAAGAAATAAGCCAAAGTAATGCTGAGGAAATGTATGCTCTTCTTTTATATAAAAGGAGTTGTTTAGCACAAAGAAATTTAAATGATGAAGAAAATATGAGTTTCAATCAATATTTTCTATCTTGGAAATTAAATAAAAATAAATAGAGGTTTGTTATGTTAGTTTGGCTTGCTGAATATCTTGTTCAGTTTAATACGGCGTTTAATGTCGTGTCTTATATTACTTTCCGTTCCATTATGGCGTTATTAACAGCCATGGGTATCGGGCTTTGGATTGGGCCGGAAGTAATTCGCCGTTTGCAATTGCTCAAATTTGGGCAAGAAGTGCGTAACGACGGACCTGAAAGCCACTTCAAAAAACGCGGCACGCCAACCATGGGCGGGGTGATGATTTTAGCCTCTATCGGCATCAGCACCTTTTTGTGGGCAGATCTTCGCAACAGCTATGTTTGGTTTGTGTTGTTTGTTTTATTTGGTTATGGGATCGTCGGTTTTGTGGACGATTATTGGAAAATCAAACGTAAAAATACAGATGGTTTGATCGCCCGCTGGAAATACTTCTGGTTGTCGGTTATTGCCTTAGTAGCAGTTTTCGGCATTTATGCGGTTGGCAAAGATACCGCCGCCACCCAGCTGGTTGTGCCATTCTTCAAAGACTTTATGCCACAACTTGGCATCTTCTTCATCATTCTTTCTTACTTCGTGATTGTCGGCACCAGTAACGCTGTGAACCTGACTGACGGCTTAGATGGCTTGGCAATCGTGCCAACCATTATGGTGGCAAGTGCATTCGCCTTAATCGCGTGGGCAACAGGGAACTACAATTTCGCACAATACTTACACATTCCATTTATCCAAAATGCAGGCGAGTTAGTGATTTTATGTACTGCTATTGTCGGCGCAGGTTTAGGTTTCTTATGGTATAACACCTATCCAGCACAAGTGTTTATGGGAGATGTGGGCTCACTTTCATTAGGTGGCGCATTAGGCACTATCGCAGTACTGGTTCGTCAAGAGCTATTATTAGTTGTGATGGGCGGTGTATTTGTTGTGGAAGCGTTATCCGTTATTCTCCAAGTGGGATCTTATAAACTTCGTCAAAAACGTATTTTCCGCATGGCGCCAATTCATCACCACTTTGAATTAAAAGGCTGGCCGGAACCGCGTGTTATTGTTCGTTTCTGGATTATTACTTTAATGCTGGTGTTAATTGGCTTGGTAACATTGAAATTACGTTAAGGTCAGTTGAGTAGGCTTTTTTCCACCAAAATATGATGAAAAATCAAAGGTGGGATAAAGCCTATTTTATCAATGGATAAGCAGTTAGCCATAGCGATGTGAAAAACAAGCGGGCAGATTTCGTAAAACTTTTGCAAAAGGAGGTGTAATGAAAAATAAAACGCTTTTGGTTTATACAGGTGTTGATCTCAATATGATGATTGCGGAAGGCGGATCGGGATATTGGAAATTAGGCGCTTCTTCTCTTCAAAAAGTGGAATACTTGATTGCTTGTAAAAATTACACCAAAGATTGGGCAGTATCGGACAAAAATATCCCACAAGGCACAGCGTTTTTCATTGCTAAAGTGGCGGGATTTCAAAAAATGTTAGATGGGCAATATGAAGGCAGATATTTAATTACTTTCTCTGAATATGCAGAAATTCGTATTCCCAAAGCATGGCAAAAAATTTGTATAAGAGGGTTACCTGCTGCGCGTTATTTTACTACGAATGATGTTTTGGCGGATTTAGTTATTGAACCCTCAAAACTCGCTTGGAAATCGTTTATTCCTGCTAAAAACGCAAGCCCGCAGAGATAGTTATTTATACGCCCTAGCTTGCGGATAGCAGGGAAAGTAAGACAACAAAAAGAGAATAAAAAAATGCAAAACCAATACGAAAATAAAACAGTAACAATTATAGGCTTAGGTAAAACGGGCTTATCTTGTGTCGATTTTTTTGCAGATAAAAATGCGAAAGTACAAGTGATTGATACCCGCGAGAAACCAGCTGGGGTGGAACAATTATCAAAAGAAATTCCATTACATACAGGCGGATTAAATCTTGAGTGGTTGCTCAATTCCGATTTAATCGTGATTAGCCCGGGGCTTGCATTGGCAACGCCAGAAATTCAGCAAGCGATTAACGCAGGCGTAGAAGTGGTGGGCGATATTGAGCTGTTTTGCCGTGAGGCAAGCGTGCCAATTATTGCGATCACAGGCTCGAACGGTAAAAGTACGGTCACAACCTTGGTGACCGAAATGGCAAAGCAAGCGGGTATTAAAGTCGGAATGGGCGGCAATATCGGCGTGCCTGCATTAAGCCTGTTAAATGGTGATTATGCACTTTATGTATTAGAGCTTTCAAGCTTCCAACTTGAAACGACTTCTTCGCTCAAGGCGGTTGCGGCAACTGTACTGAATGTGAGTGAAGATCATATGGACCGATATGATTCAATTGCTGATTACCGTGCAGCAAAACTTAAAATTTATAACAATGCAGAAAATGTCATTGTGAATGGCGAAGATCCCCAAACGTATCCTGAACAAGCGGTTAAAAAATTGATTCGTTTTGCAGAACACAATGCAGAATATAGCTTGCGAAATGGCGTACTTTATGCAGAAGAGACGGCGATTATTGGGACAAAACAGATGTTAATTCGTGGGCGTCACAATGAGATGAATGCGTTAGCTGCCATGGCGTTGGCTGATGCGGCGGGTATTTCTCGCGAAGGCATTGTGAAAGCATTGCAAGTCTACGGTGGTTTAGCACACCGCTTCCAAGCTGTGCCAACTCATGATGGCGTGCGTTGGGTGAACGATTCCAAAGCGACTAATGTGGGCAGCACAGTGGCAGCACTGAACGGCTTAGAGGTAGCGGGCACGCTCTATTTATTATTAGGCGGAGACGGTAAAGCAGCAGATTTTTCAGAATTGAAACCGTTAATCAACAAACCGAATATCGTTTGCTACTGCTTCGGGCAAGATGGGGCAGCATTGGCGAAACTCTCTAGCCAAAGTGTGTTGGTAGAGACGATGTATGAAGCGGTGGAAAAAATCCGCCCGCAGTTAAAACAAGGCGATATGGTGTTGCTTTCTCCTGCTTGTGCAAGCTTAGATCAGTTCAAAAACTTTGAACAACGTGGTGATATTTTTATGGCGTTAGCACGAGGGGAAGAGATTTAATGTGGCAACGATTGAAAACTACTTGGGATAATTTCTTTCGAATTACTCCAAGTGATTCACTTTATGATCGCACATTGTTGTGGATTTATGTGAGCTTACTAAGCATTGGTTTGATTGCGGTGAGTTCTGCATCTATTCCTGTAAGTTGGCGTTTGCATAATGAAGCTTTTCATTTTGCTATCATGGATGGGGCTTATATTTTAGTCTCTCTTTGCATTTTTGCGTTTTTTGTTCAACAACCAATGAGTCGTTGGGAAAAATACAACATCTGGATTTTTTTTATTTCATTACTTTTATTGGCATTAGTTATTCCTTTGGGTAAAGAAATTAATGGAGCAAAGCGCTGGATCTCGTTTGGGCCTATCACTTTCCAAGCATCAGAACTAGCTAAATTAGCTCTGATTTGTTATTTTTCAAGTTTCTATGTTCGCCGTTATGATGAGCTTAAAAAAGAAACATTGAGTGCTTGGCGCCCAGCGGTAGTAATTGCTATTTTTATTGCCATTTTAAGTGTACAATCTGACCTTGGTAGCATCATTATTATTAGTGTAATTGCGTTTGGGATGCTTTTTATTATGGGGGCAAAATTTGCACAATTTATTGCGGTAGCTATTGTTGCGACAGTTGGAATAACGAGTTATATCTTATTTTCTGAATATCGAATGAAGCGGATTAGGGCCTATTTCGATCCTTTCGTTGATGTTTATGGAGATGGTTTCCAATTGGCTAACTCTCAAATGGCATTTGGACAAGGAGAAATTTTAGGACGAGGATTGGGCAATTCAATTCAAAAATTGGAGTATTTACCTGAAGCTCATACAGACTTTATTACTGCAGTAATTGGTGAAGAGTTTGGTTTAGTTGGAACTACTTTTTTAATTTTTCTATTTATCTGTTTAGTAACAAGAACTATAAAAATTAGCCGAGAATCTTTACAAATGGAAGAACGCTTTAAAGGTTTTTTTGCTTTTGGCATTGCACTTTGGTTTTTACTACAAGGTGTAATTAATTTAGGAGGGGCTTTGGGCTTGATTCCCTCAAAAGGTTTAACCTTCCCTTTTGTCAGTTATGGTGGCTCAAGTATGGTTATTCTTTCCATTGCGATGGCCGTTTTAATACGGATTGACCACGAAAATCGATTGGAAAGAATTGGTTATACCCGTGCGAAGGGAAATTGAGTTTAAGCGGTCGATTTTGTGAAAAAATTTACAAAATTGACCGCTTTCTTTTTCCGAAAAAGTATAAATTCTTGTAGAATATTGAGAATTTTTTCTTTACAACAGAAAATTATCCCAAAAATAAAGCAAAAAAGAGAATATCAATGGCAAAAAAATTATTAGTGATGGCAGGTGGAACAGGGGGGCATGTATTTCCCGCGATTGCCGTTGCACGCGAATTACAGCAACAAGGGTGGGAAATTTGTTGGTTAGGCACAAAAGATCGAATGGAAGCAGATCTCGTTCCCAAGCATGGTATTCCGATTGAATTTATCCAAATTTCAGGGCTAAAAGGTAAGGGCGTAAAAGCCTTGCTAACAGCCCCTTTTGCTATTCTAAGAGCGGTGTTGCAAGCATACAAAATCATCAAAAAATTCAAGCCAGATGCGGTGCTTGGGATGGGCGGTTATGTGTCAGGTCCCGGTGGAATTGCGGCAAAACTTTGCGGTGTACCTGTGATTTTACACGAGCAAAATGCGGTAGCGGGGCTAACCAATGTGTGGCTTTCAAAAATTGCTCGCCGTGTGTTGCAAGCCTTTCCGAATGCTTTCCCGAATGCAGAAGTGGTAGGAAACCCTGTTCGCCAAGATTTATTTGAGATTGAAGCACCAGAACAGCGTTTTGCAGAGCGTGATTACCCGATCAACATTTTAGTGATGGGCGGTAGCCAAGGAGCACAAGTGATTAACCAAACTGTCCCCGAAGTGGCGAAAGTGTTGGGCAATCAGGTATTCATTAGCCATCAAGTGGGTAAAGGCAAATTAGCGGGCGTTGAAGAGGTTTATCACGCTACAGGCAATGGCGTGGCAAGCGAGTTTATTGATGATATGAAAGCTGCTTACGAATGGGCGGATTTAGTCATTTGCCGTTCGGGGGCATTAACGGTATGCGAAATTGCTGCCGCGGGTTTGCCTGCTATTTTTGTGCCGTTCCAACATAAAGATAGACAGCAATTTTTAAATGCGGAATATTTGGTGGAAGCGGGGGCAGCTTATGTGATTGAGCAACCCGAATTTACGCCAGAAAAACTGTTAGCGGTGTTAGAGCCGTTGATTGCTGATCGTACTAAATTAACCGAGATGGCAATCAAAGCCAGAGCAAAAGCCACGCCAACTGCTGCAAAACGCGTGGCGGAAGTGATAGTAGAAGAAAGCCACTAATTTAGAGAATATAAAATGAAAAATTTCCAAGATAATATAAAAAAACTCGTGCCTGAAATGCGCCGTGTGAGTCAAATTCACTTTATCGGGATTGGCGGTGCGGGGATGAGCGGTATTGCTGAAGTATTACTGAATGAAGGCTACAAAATCAGCGGTTCAGATATTGCTGATGGTGTGGTTACCAAGCGTCTAGCTGCTGTAGGGGCACATATTTTTATTGGTCACAGTGCGGAAAATATCGCAGGGGCGAGCGTAGTGGTGGCGTCCAGTGCGATTAACGAAGAAAACCCTGAAGTAAAAGCGGCAAAAGAAGCACGTATTCCTGTGATTCAACGTGCGCAAATGTTGGCAGAAATTATGCGTTTTCGCCACGGGATTGCGATTGCGGGCACCCATGGCAAAACCACAACCACTGCAATGATCTCAATGATTTACACTGAAGCTGGCTTAGATCCAACCTTCGTAAACGGTGGTTTGGTAAAATCTGCGGGTAAAAATGCTCACTTAGGTGCAAGCCGTTATTTAGTGGCGGAGGCAGATGAAAGTGATGCGTCATTCTTACATTTACAACCAATGGTTTCTGTTGTCACTAACATCGAGCCAGATCACATGGACACCTACGGTGGCGACTTCGAGAAGATGAAAGAGACTTACGTTAAATTCTTGCGTAACTTGCCTTTCTACGGCTTAGCAGTAATGTGTGCCGATGATGCAACAGTGATGGAAATTGCACCGAAAGTGGGCCGCCAAGTGATCACTTACGGCTTTAGCGAAAATGCGGATTATCGTATTGAAGATTACCAACAAACAGGTTTCCAAGGACACTACACGGTGATTTGCCCGAACGGGGAACGTGTTGAGGTGCTGTTAAACGTACCTGGTCGTCATAATGCTTTAAATGCGACTGCGGCACTTGCGGTTGCTAAAGAAGAAGGCATTGCTAATGAAGCGATTTTAGCTGCACTTGCAGATTTCCAAGGAGCGGGGCGTCGCTTTGACCAATTGGGTTCATTTATTCGCCCAAATGGTAAAGTGATGTTGGTGGATGATTATGGTCACCATCCAACTGAAGTGGACGTAACAATTAAAGCGGCTCGTCAAGGCTGGGAAAATAAACGTATCGTGATGGTGTTCCAACCGCACCGTTATTCTCGTACGCGTGATTTGTTCGATGATTTCGTGCAAGTACTTTCGCAAGTCGATGCGTTAGTGATGTTGGATGTGTATGCGGCAGGCGAATCACCGATTATTGGGGCGGATAGTAAAGCGTTGTGTCGTTCTATCCGTAACTTGGGTAAGGTTGATCCGATTTTAGTGTCGGATACTAGCCAATTAGGTGAAGTTCTCGACCAGATTATTCAAGATGGCGATTTAATTTTGGCACAAGGTGCAGGTAACGTGAGCAAATTGTCGCGTGATTTAGCAGAGAGTTGGAAAGCGTAAGCGGTTGTTTTTGCAATATATTTTGCAAATTACATCGCTTGTAGGGTGGGTTTTCTTGCCCACCAGATATTATAGTGGGCAAGAAAGCCCACCCTATAGAAAATTGAGAATACGATGAGCATTAAAAACGAAAAAATCGCAGTGTTATTTGGTGGCGTTTCGATGGAACGCGAGGTATCGTTAAACTCTGGTGCAGCGGTAACCGAAGCCCTTAAAAGCCTTGGCTATAATGTGGAAGGCATTGATACCAAAGAGTTCCCAATTGAAAAATTAAAAGAAAAAGGGATTCAACGTGTCTTCAACATTTTACACGGTGGTATTGGTGAGAACGGTGTGTTGCAAGGTGCTTTGGAACAGATGGGCATTCCTTACACAGGCTGTGGCGTGATGGCATCAGCAATCACTTTAGATAAATTCCGCACCAAATTATTATGGCAAGCTGTTGGTTTACCGACTGCAGAAATGGTGGTGGTAAAACGCGGACAAGCGATCGATTCTGCGGAAATTATTGCAAAATTAGGCTTACCAGTGTTTGTTAAACCTTCTTGCGAAGGTTCAAGTGTTGGTGTGTTCAAAGTAAAAACCGAAGCAGAATTACAACCTGCAATTGAAGAAGCGTTAAAATTTGACAGCATTGTGTTAGTTGAAGAATTTTTAGCAGGGGCGGAATATTCTGTGCCGGTGTTAGATGGCGAAGTGTTGCCCGCGGTGCAAGTGATTCCAGAGGGTGAGTTTTATGATTACCACGCAAAATATATTTCAGACAACACCCAATATGTTGTGCCAGCGTTAAATGCAGAACGCCAAGCAGAGGTGGCGAAAATCGTGAAACAAGCCTTTGATGTGGTGGGCTGTCGTGGTTGGAGCCGTATTGATGTGATGGAAGATGCAAACGGCAAATTCCGTTTGGTGGAAGTAAATACCTGCCCAGGTATGACAAGCCACAGCATCTTCCCGAAATCGGCAGCAACCGTGGGTTATAGCTTTGAACGTTTAGTTGAACGCGTATTGGAGTTAAGTGCGTAATGGCTAAGTTTGCTCGAAAGAGAAAACCCAATTATTTTCGCCTTGCTAAGGAGCATATCGGTTCGAAGTTACATTTTCTGCCGATGAGTTGGCTCACTTCAATTAAACCATTGATTTTATTATTTTGGTTGATTGTGATTTATACGGTATATGCAAATTGGTCGGTACTTCTTGAGAGTTTGGATAGAACGCCGATTCGTGCTTATGCGTTAACTCATAAAACGCAATTTACAACAAATGCGGATATTCGTGAAACTTTAGCCAAAGAACCTGTTCTAAAAGGATATTTTGCCCAAGATATTCAAGAGGTTAAAGATAAGTTGTTACAACTCTCTTGGGTAAAAGATGTGATTGTGCGAAAATCCTATCCTGATCGCTTAAGTATTAGCCTGGTTGAGCATAAACCTGTAGCCGTGTGGAATAATATTCACTATCTTTCTGAACAAGGGGTTGTATTTAGTTTACCCCCAGAACGGTTTGATAAAACAGGTTTACCGATAATGTTTGGACCTGATGCGGAAAGTAAAGAAGTACTTGAAGCGTGGGGTAAAATTCAAACGGAATTAGCATTTCGCAATTTATCACTTAAATCACTGGCGATGGATAATCGTGGTTCTTGGTCGATTACATTAGCGAATAATATTGAGTTAAGATTAGGACGTGGAGAATGGACGCCAAAAATTGACCGCTTTATGATGATTTTCCCTGAAATTGAGGTGCCAGAAGGACAGCGTTTGGGGTATGTCGATTTACGTTATGAACACGGTGCAGCGGTAGGTTTCTATCCAATACAGAAATAATTAATTGCAAACGAACGAAAATAAAATGACTGATAATATTGATGATGAGGATTACATTGTTGGGTTAGATATTGGGACATCTAAAACAGTTGTTGTCATTGGTGAGACCTTACCTGATGGTGTAATTAGAGTGTTAGGAACTGGAGTTTCTCCTTCAAAAGGGGCAAATCAAGGTGGAATTGTTGATTTAGATGCAGTCGTTCGTGCTATTGATAATGCGATTGCTGAGGCTGAATCAATTGCAAACAATCTTGAAATTTCTGATCTGATTCTGGGTATTTCAGGGGCTCATATTACAGGGCTTAATGAAATGGGGCAGGCGGTTTTAGAGAATGTAGTTACAAAAGAAGACGTGGAAGAAGCGAAATATAATGCAAGCTCTATTCGATTACCTAATGGCTTAGAGATGCTACACATTGTGCCACAAGAGTTTAAAGTAGACCATTTACCGCTGACAAAAAGTCCAATTGGCTTGTCAGGTAATCGTCTCACTGCCTATGTGCATTTAATTGCAGCTCACCAAGATTGGAAACGTAATTTAATTAATGCGGTAGAATCGAATCAGAGATTGTCTGTTGCCAATATTGTTTTTTCGGGATTTGCCTCTGCTTATTCGGTGCTTACTGAAGAGGAAAAAGAGCTTGGTATTTGCTTGATTGATATCGGTGCGGGCACGATGGATGTGGTGGTTTACGTTGATGGTGCATTACGCTTTAGTAAATCATATCCGTTTGGTGGCAATAATGTGACGGATTATCTTGCACAAGTTTTTACGACTTCTCGCAAAGAAGCTGAAACCATCAAGGTTAATTATGGCAGTGCGGTTTCACCACCGACGATGAATGCCGATAAAAAATTCTCGATTTCAGGTTTAGCTGGAGGTGCGCCTCGAATTTATACGAAAGCACACGTTGCAGAAATTACAGCACTTTGTTATAGCGATTTATTTAAGCTTATTAACGAAGATCTGTTAAAATTGCGTCAAAATTTATATCACCAAGGGATAAAACAGGAATTAATTGCGGGTTTTGTTCTTACGGGTGGTGGTTCACAAATAGAAGATATTGTAAAATGTGCAAAAAATGTCTTTAATGCACACGTACGAGTGGGGAACCCTCTTAATATCGCAGGCTTGACCGATTATGTGAATAAGCCACAATATGCAACAGTTTTGGGGCTATTACAATATAATTTTGAGCATCCAGCAGAAAGCAAAAAAACGATAATAAATAATCCAAATGTAGTTGGTATGTTTAAAGGTGTCAAAAAGCAGACTCGTAAAGCAATACGTTGGATTAAGTCAAATTTTTAAATTAAATAAGTTGGCATACGCTTATTTTAGGGAGTAAAGAATGTTCGAACCAGTTTATGAGACAACGCCTGATGCAGTAATTAAAGTTGTTGGCGTTGGTGGCGGTGGCGGTAATGCATTGAACCATATGGTTAGAAGCTGTCAGGAAGATGATATTGGCAGCGTGGAGTTTTTCTCAGTAAATACAGATGCACAAGTATTGCGTTCAAGTGCAGTACGTAATACTGTACAAATTGGTGCAGGTATTACTCATGGTTTGGGGGCTGGTGGCGATCCAAATATTGGCTATCAATCTGCAGAAGAAGACCGTGAAGCATTAACTAATATGTTAAGTGATGCAAGTATGGTATTCATTGCAGCTGGTATGGGGGGCGGTTCTGGTACAGGGGCTTCTCCAGTTATTGCTGAAATTGCAAAAAGTCAGGGTGCTTTAACCGTTGCGATTGTTACTAAACCATTTAATTTTGAAGGTAGAAAACGTTTAAATTTCGCAGAACAAGGCATTAAAGAATTAGCGAAAAATGTAGATGCGTTGATTATTATTCAAAATGAAAAATTACTTAAAGTTTTACCTAAAGGCGTAAAATTTAAGGATGCATTCTCATATGCTGATGATGTTTTGCGTAACGCAGTATTAGGTATTACTGATATGATTACCAAAGAAGGTTTGGTAAACGTAGACTTTAATGACGTGAAAACAGTTATGTCTGGTATGGGACGTTCAATGATGGGAACGGGCATTGCAGAAGGTGAAGGGCGTGCAGAGCGTGCAGCAATGGAAGCAGTGGCAAGTCCGTTATTAGAAGATGTTGATTTATCAGGTGTAAAAGGCGTGTTGATTAATATTTCAGCAGGCGATGACTTAGAGCTAAATGAAGTGGATTCTGTTGTAAAATATATTACTGAAGCAACAGATCCTGATGCAACTATTATTTTCGGTACAACGTTCTATCCTGAAATGGAAGGTAAAATCCGTGTAACATTGGTTGCAACTGGTTTGGGTCAAGCAGAAGAGTTAACCATGCCACGTACAGGTATGTTGCAACAACCACAGCCAGTTGAACAATCTCAGCCAGTACCAAAACCAGTAGGTTATGGGACTCAACAGTCTGTTCAGCCAAACCAGAATTATGGTCATCAGTCACAACCAATAGGCTTTAACCACGCACCACAAAATGCTGGAACAACGCAACAGCCAAGAACAATTGATCCAAACCAAGTGTTCTCACCGAGCTCTATTCCAGGATTTATGCGAAACGGTCGTTAATTTCGATCGCTTGCGAGGAATAAAAAATGATTAAACAAAGAACCCTAAAACAAGCAACCAAAGTTACTGGCATTGGTTTGCACAGTGGCAAAAAAGTGACGCTCACATTGCGTCCTGCCCCTGCTAATACAGGGATTATTTATGCACGAACCGATTTAGAGCCTGCTGTTTACTTCCCAGCAAGTGCAGAATCAATTCGTGATACACAGCTTTGTACTTGTATGATCAACGATGATGGTGTGCGTATTTCAACTGTTGAACACTTAAATGCGGCGATGGCAGCATTAGGTTTAGACAACCTTATCGTGGAAGTTGATGCCCCTGAAATTCCAATTATGGATGGCAGTGCAAGTCCGTTTATCTATCTTTTCTTAGATGCGGGTATCGAAGAGCAAAATGCTCCAAAAAAATTCATCCGCATTAAAGAAACCGTACGTGTGGAAGAGGGCGATAAATGGGCAGAAATCAGACCTTATGCAAATGGCTTAAAATTAGATTTCACCATTGATTTCAATCACCCGATGATTAGCAAAGATGTACGCCATTTTGCGATGGATCTTTCAGCCGAAAATTTCATTCAGCAAATTAGCCGTGCAAGAACCTTTACTTTTATGAAAGATGTGGAATATCTCCAATCAATTGGTTTAGCACTAGGCGGTAGCTTAGATAATGCCATCGTGTTAGATGATTACCGCATTTTGAATGAAGATGGCTTACGCTATAAAGATGAATTGGTAAAACATAAAATGCTTGATTCTATCGGCGATCTCTTTATGTGCGGTTACAACATCTTAGGCGATTTCAGAGCCTATAAATCGGGCCATGGTGTAAACAATAAATTACTCCGTGCTGTGCTTGTGAATGAAAATGCGTGGGAATTTGTCACTTTCGAAGACAAAGAAACCGTGCCACAAGGTTATCGCTTAAAAGATCTTGTTTTTATTTAGTATAGTAGGGTGTGTGGATTGAAAAATCCACGCACGCTTTTCTATATTGACGTGCGTGAAATGAATTTCACACACTCTACAAGCGATCGAATTTATAGAACAATTTGCAAATATCATACAAACCGCTACAATGCGGTTAATTTTTTATATAAACAAAGGATCATTTTTAATGAAAATTACTAAAAACGTAGTACCAAGTATTGCTTACCAAGTACGTACTCAAGATGGCGTATTAGTGGATGAAGCACCTGTGAACCAACCGCTAGAATACTTACACGGTCACAACAATCTTGTTGAAGGCTTAGAAAAGGCATTAGAAGGTAAAGCGGTTGGCGATACTTTTGAAGTGCGTGTAAGCCCAGAAGAAGGCTACGGCGAATACAACGAAAATATGGTACAACGTGTGCCGAAAGATGTATTTATGGGCGTAGAGGAATTAGAAGTAGGTATGCGTTTTATCGCAGATACTGACTTAGGTCCATTGCCTGTTGTGATCACTGAAGTGGATGGCGATGAAGTAGTGGTTGATGGTAACCATATGCTCGCAGGTCAAGAATTACTCTTCTCTGTAGAAGTAGTGGGTACACGGGAAGCAACTTTAGAAGAGATTGCACACGGTCACATTCATTCTGGTCACGAACACGGTTGTGGCTGTGGTGGTCACGACAGCGATGAAGAAGAAGGTCACGGCTGCTGTGGCGGTGGTCATCACCATCATCACGATCACGGACACAATCATGGTGGCTGTGGTTGTGGTGGACACTAATTAACTAATTGCAATGGGGCGTGCTAAACACGCCCTTTTCGACTATCTAACCCTTTCAATCCCTGCCTTTGGGAAGATCATTAAAATCAATCATATGACACAACAAATCCAATCGAATACGGACTATCTCCGCACTATTCTTAGTTCCAATATTTATGATCTCGCTCAAGTCACGCCATTACAAAAAATGGACAAGCTCTCTTCACGATTAAAAAATAATATTTTCATCAAACGTGAAGATCGCCAGCCGGTGCATAGCTTTAAGCTACGCGGAGCATTTGCGATGATTTCTAATCTTTCTAAAGCTCAAAAAGAAGCAGGTGTAATTGCTGCTTCTGCGGGTAACCACGCGCAAGGTGTCGCGCTTTCAGCGAAACATTTAGGCTTACGTGCCTTAATTGTGATGCCACAAAATACGCCAAGTATTAAAGTGGATGCGGTGCGTGGTTTTGGTGGAGAAGTATTGCTTTATGGTGCGAACTTTGACGAAGCCAAAGCCAAAGCACTTGAGCTTTCGAAAGAGTTGAATATGACCTTTATCCACCCATTTGATGCTCCAGCCGTGATTGCAGGGCAAGGCACAATCGCGATGGAACTCATTCAACAACGTTCCGATCTGAACCGCATTTTTGTGCCTGTTGGCGGTGGTGGTTTGATCGCAGGGATCGCAGTGTTGGTGAAACAGCTTTTACCTGAAATTCAAGTCATTGGGGTGGAATCCAAAGACTCTGCTTGTTTATATCACGCATTAAAAGCGGGCCAGCCTGTCGATTTAGATCATGTGGGTTTATTCGCAGACGGTATTGCGGTAAAACGCATTGGCGATGAAACTTTCCGCATTTGTAAACAATATGTCGATGATGTTGTCTTAGTTGATAACGATGAAATTTGTGCAGCATTGAAAGATATTTTTGAAAACGTGCGTGCGGTGGCAGAACCTTCGGGTGCAACCTCGCTTGCAGGCTTGAAAAAATATGTGAAAAAGCACGGCATCGAAGGAGAAAATCTCGCTTGCGTGCTCTCAGGGGCAAACCTGAATTTCCATACCTTGCGTTTTGTGTCTGAGCGTTGCGAAATTGGCGAAAAACGTGAAGCCTTATTAGCGGTAACCATTCCAGAGCAGAAAGGCAGCTTCTTAAAATTCTGCCAAATTCTGGGTAGCCGGGCGGTGACAGAATTTAACTACCGCCACGCAGATGATGCCAATGCGTGCATTTTCGTAGGTGTTCGTATTTCTGGCAGCCAAGAAAAAGCGGAAATTCTCGAAGAGCTTCGCCAAAATGGTTACGATGTGAGCGATTTATCAGATGATGATATCGCTAAAACCCACGTACGTTATATGATCGGTGGCAGACCTGCTAGTATTCAAAACGAAAAGCTCTATCGCTTTGATTTCCCTGAGCAAAAAGGGGCATTGCTTACATTCTTGCAAGCCTTAACTGATTGGGATATTTCGTTGTTCCACTACCGTGCACATGGTGCGGACTACGGTGATATTTTAGCCGCATTCCCTATGGCTGCAGGCTCAGAAGCAGAATTAACCAAACATTTAGAACAATTAGGCTATCGCTACCAAGACGTAAGCGACAGCTTGGCTTATCAATACTTTTTAAAATAAGGAACATTTATGGCTCGCAAATATTTCGGTACAGATGGTGTACGCGGTGAAGTCGGTAAATTCCCGATTACCCCAGAATTTGCGTTAAAACTCGGCTGGGCAGCAGGTAAAGTGCTTGCCACCCAAGGCACGAAAAAAGTGATTATTGGTAAAGATACCCGTATTTCTGGCTATATGCTGGAATCTGCGCTTGAAGCGGGATTAACCGCAGCGGGTTTATCTGCGGTATTCGTCGGCCCAATGCCAACCCCTGCGATTGCTTATTTAACCCGCACTTTCCGTGCGGAAGCGGGCATCGTGATTTCAGCGTCTCACAATCCATACTACGACAACGGGATCAAATTCTTCTCATCCGTGGGTGAAAAATTACCTGATGAAGTGGAAGAAGCGATCGAAGCGATGTTAGATGAGCCGATGGATTGTGTTGACTCTGCAAACCTTGGTAAGGCGAGCCGTATCAACGATGCGGCAGGTCGTTACATTGAATTTTGTAAAGCAGGTTTCCCATCTGAATTAAGCTTAGACGGCTTAAAAATCGTGGTGGATTGTGCGAACGGGGCAACCTATCATATCGCACCAAACGTAATGCGTGAGTTAGGGGCTGATGTGATCGAAATTGGTACTCGTCCGAACGGTTTAAACATCAACGAAAAATGCGGGGCAACGGACATTAAAGCACTTCAAAAAGTGGTGAAAGAGTCGGAAGCAGACATTGGTTTAGCTTACGATGGCGATGGCGACCGCATTATGATGGTAGACCACTTAGGCAACAAAGTGGATGGCGACCAAATTCTGTTTATTTTGGCGCGTGAAGCTTTACGTGCGGGCAAATTAAAAGGCGGCGTAGTGGGTACATTAATGAGCAATATGAGCTTAGAGCTTTCATTAAAAGAACTTGCCATCCCATTCGTGCGTGCCAATGTGGGTGACCGCTATGTGCTTGAGCAATTAAAAGAGAAAGGCTGGAAACTGGGCGGTGAAAACTCAGGGCACATCATCGTGTTAGACAAAAACACCACGGGAGATGGTATTGTTGCCTCGCTTGAAGTGTTGGCGGCAATGGTAAAACACAACCTGACCTTAAACGAACTAGCAAAAGCTGTGCCACTTTTCCCACAAGTGTTAATTAACGTTCGCTTCGCAGGCGGTGAAAACCCACTCAATAGCGAAGAAGTAAAAGCTGTTGCAAAATCAGTAGAAGAACGCTTAGCAGGAAAAGGACGTATCTTGTTACGTAAATCAGGTACAGAACCGCTTATTCGTGTGATGGTAGAGTGTGAAGATGCAACATTAGCACAAAGCTGTGCAGAAGAAATTGCGGAAGTGGTGAAACGCAACTAATCTTTTCATAAAAAATAAGCGGTGGATTTTGTAAAACAAATTGCAAAATCCACCGCTTACCTTTAATAACTCACAATCATATTTAAGTCTAATTCTTGCCCCTGTTTATTAACATCGAATGTCGTACCGAAAATAACCGAAGTTGTTTCAGAAACTTCTGCCGTGACCCCTTCGATAATGGTATGGATATTGGAAAACTCAAAATCTTCGCCAATTACCATATTAAGCAATATTCCTTTTACCTGATCTAAGGCGATAGATTTACTAGAGAGCTGTTTTAATACCCTCTCTATAGCTTCTTCGGGATGTGTTGATTCAATATAAATCACATGGTTTTGTTGACCACATTCAATTAACACATGCCTAATATCTGTAAAATCCGTCATAACAAGACCGTATCCGCCAATCATTTTTATCATTGATATAAGCGTTTGGATACATAATTCAGGCGAAGTTTCACAGATAAAACAGCTATCGGCTTGAGGCTCTTGAACTGGTGAAGCACAACCAATCACAAAAATGGTGCTTGAGGTAGCAGAGCGAATTTTTACCCATTCCGTTTCAGTGAGATTATCAGCAATAACAAAAGTTATAAAGTTATCAGACAGATCTGTAACCTCTTCTAGCTTTAAGATATTAAAATCCACGTTTCCTATGGGCGAAGCTAAATTATTGACCACTTTATTGCCAAATTCGCCTTTAATGATAAGTGAGCTAAAATAATCATATTGTTCTTGAAAAATTGTCTTAAACATTTTTATTCTCCTATTGATTTAAACTGTGTGGAGTATAACGAAATAAAGCGACAAATTATGTCGTATTCGATAAAAAATTTTCAAATGACTTATGAAAAATTACCGCTTGATTTAGCCTGCTCTTTGGCACACAATGAGACCAATTTTTATCTTTAAAGCAATATGATAGGAAAACGTAATGAACCAACAAGAAATGAAGAAAATTGCGGCGAAAGCGGCACTGAAATTTGTGACACCAGATACTATCGTTGGCGTGGGTAGCGGTTCAACCGTGAATTGCTTTATTGATGAATTAGCTTCAATGAAAGATGAAATTAAAGGCGCAGTGGCGGCATCTAAAGCTTCAGAAGAGCGATTACGTGCGTTGGGCATTGAAGTGTTTAGTGCTAATGACGTTGTGGAATTAGATGTGTATATCGATGGTGCAGATGAAATTACCCCGCAAGGTGCAATGATCAAAGGCGGCGGGGCAGCATTAACCCGTGAAAAAATTGTGAGTTCTTTGGCGAAAAAATTTATTTGTATCGTGGATAGCTCAAAACAAGTCGATGTGCTTGGTTCAACTTTCCCATTGCCAGTGGAAGTGATTCCGATGGCACGTTCTTATGTGGCTCGTCAGTTAGTCGCACTTGGCGGTTCTCCTGAATGGCGTGAAGGCGTGGTAACGGATAACGGCAATGTGATTTTAGATGTACATCACTTTAAAATTCTTGAACCGCTGAAAATGGAACACTCCATCAACAATATCGCAGGTGTGGTCACCAACGGTATTTTTGCACAACGTTTCGCGAACGTTACGATTGTTGGCACGCCTGAAGGGGCAAAAATTATTGAATAAGGTCAAGCGGTGGATTTTTGCAAATGTTTTGCGAAATCGCACCGCTTTTTGTTTTTCACTTTAAACACAACATAAGGAATAACTATGGCTAAAGTTTCTCTCGACAAATCAAAAATCAAATTCTTATTACTCGAAGGCGTGCACCAAAACGCACTGGATGTATTAAAAGCGGCAGGTTACACCAACATTGAGTATCACAAAAAAGCCCTAGATGGTGAAGAGCTTATCGAAGCAATTAAAGATGCTCACTTTGTGGGAATTCGCTCGCGTACACACTTAACCAAAGAGATTTTAGAGCACGCACAAAAATTAGTAGCGGTAGGATGTTTCTGTATTGGTACTAACCAAGTAGATTTAGAGGAAGCGAAACGTCGTGGTATTCCTGTGTTTAATGCACCGTTCTCAAATACCCGCTCTGTGGCGGAATTAGTATTGGCAGAAATTATTTTGTTAATGCGTCAAGTGCCCAAAGCGAATATGGAAGTGCATCGTGGCGTATGGAACAAATCGGCTGCAGGTGCAAATGAAGTGCGTGGTAAAAAATTGGGTATCATCGGCTATGGTCATATCGGCTCACAATTGAGCGTGATTGCCGAAGCAGTGGGGATGCAAGTTTACTTCTACGATATCGAAAATAAATTGCCATTGGGTAATGCACAACAAGTGGCAAGTTTAGAAGAGTTGCTTTCAAGCTGTGATGCGATTTCATTACACGTGCCAGAAAATGCCTCAACCAAAAATCTAATGAGTGCGGAACGCATTGCCCAATTAAAAGATGATGCGATTTTAATCAATGCCGCACGCGGTACAGTAGTGGATTTGGATGCGTTAGCGGCTCGTTTAGAAGCGAATACCTTACGTGGTGCAGCGATTGACGTATTCCCTGTTGAACCAGCATCAATCAACGATCCGTTTGAATCGCCATTACGTAAATTTGACAACGTTATCTTAACGCCACACATTGGTGGTTCAACGGCGGAAGCTCAAGAAAACATCGGTACAGAAGTGGCAAATAAATTTGTGAAATACTCCGACAACGGCTCAACCCTATCGGCAGTAAACTTCCCAGAAGTATCACTTCCTGCCAACAATAATGCGAAACGTTTATTACACATCCACCAAAACAAACCAGGTATTTTAAACAAAATCAACCAAGTGTTTGTGGATCAAAACGTGAATATCGCAGGCCAATATTTACAAACAGATCCAGAAATTGGTTATGTGGTGATTGATGTTCAGCTTGAAGATAGCTCAGAAGCATTAAAACGCTTGAAAGAGATTGACGGCACAATTAAGGCACGTGTGCTTTACTAACATAAAACGTGAAAATGGTCAGGTTTTGCCTGACCATTTTTTATGTCTGCACTTTACTAAATTTACGGTTTTTAGAACTCACTCGAAAAATAATTTTTGCTAATTTGGTAAAGTAAATAGCGGAGGGTGTATGAATAGATTAGATTTCCGCTGTTTTCATTGCGATCACAAATTAGCAATTGCAGATCATGGCTTTTGTAGTCGTTGCATTAAACTTTTAGCGTGTTCGCCTTACTGTGGGCATTGTGGCAGTTTGTTGGCAGAAAATGCACTATCTTGCGGGGAATGCTTGCGAAATGAGCCGAAATGGCAAAGAATGGTGCAAATTTCAGTATATAAAAAACCGCTTGCAGATTGGATTCATCGTTTTAAGTTTCATCAGCAATATTGGTTAGATAAGCCATTAGCACGATTGCTGTTGTTAGCGGTGAAACAGGCTCAACGGGAGCATGGTTTGGCACTCCCAGAAGCAATTTTGCCTGTTCCGCTTTTTTGGCAACGCCATTGGAGGCGAGGTTATAATCAATCTGAGTTAATCGCTCGGTATCTGTCTCGATGGCTAGATATTCCGCTTGATACGCAAAGTCTTAGCCGTATTCGACATACTGCTTCACAGCGTGAACTTACCGCACAAGAACGACGTTTAAACCTGAAAAACGCCTTTCGTTTTAGACCGCAAGCGGGCAAATTTTACGAGCGAATTGCGATTGTGGATGATGTAGTGACCACGGGCTCAACGCTCAATGCGATTTGCAGGGAAATTAAACAAGCAGGCGTGCAAGAGGTACAAGTTTGGACGTTAGCAAGGGCGTAAGATTTACTGTGAAAGTAATAAAACCAACTCTTGTTTTTCTTCCGTACTTAAACCTGAAGTTCGCTCTTTGGCGATCAACATCTCTACTCGTTTTTCAACCAATTTATCGTAGAGAAAACTGAGGGTTTCGATAAACTCTTTTTCTAGGTTTTCTGGAGCGACCATATGCTCCCAACTCGCCAGCAACTCAAGCGTGCGGAATTGTTCGCTGTCCCGCCAATGTTCTAGCAAAGCCCCCATTGAAATGCCGATATTAGCTTGGCAAACTTGGGCTAATTCACAGAATAAGGCAAAGCCAGGTTCGTTCAATTCGCTTAACGGTGTGAGGTCTGGCACGTGTTTTGCTAACGCTGGATTTTGTAGTAACAGGGCAATTAACAAGCGCATTGGTGTGCGTTTAATTTGGTTTACTTGTGGTTTAGCGACCTCTTTTTGTTGGCGATTTGGCAACATCGTTTCGAGCTGAGCGGGGTCTAAAATGCCTAATTTTTGCCCTAAGATATTACGAAGGTAAACCCGCAACATTTCGCCTGGAATGCGATTAATGAGCGGAATGGCAAGCGAGGCAAGTTTAGATTTTCCTTCTGGGCTAGATAAATCAACTTGCATCAGTAAGCTATCAAACAGAAAATCGCTTAGTGATTTGGAATGTTCCGCCAAATATTGTTCAAAACCCTCTTTGCCTTGGCTTCGTACGAAAGTATCGGGGTCTTCACCATCTGGCAAAAAGATAAACTTGAGCTGACGACCATCATACAAATATGGTAAGGCATTCTCAAAGGCACGCCAAGCTGCATCACGTCCTGCACGGTCACCATCGTAGCAACAGACAATCTGCTCTGTTACACGGAACATCTGTTGGATTTGTTCGCCTGTAGTTGCCGTGCCAAGTGAGGCGACCGCATTTAATACACCAAATTGAGCGAGAGCTACCACATCCATATAGCCTTCCACCACAAACAAATATTCAGGATTTTCATTAGCTTGTAGAGCCTGGTATAAGCCGTAAAGTTCGTTACCTTTGTGGTAAGTGGCAGATTCGGGTGAGTTGAGGTATTTCGGGCGTTCATCACCCATTACACGCCCGCCAAAGGCAATCACGCGACCACGTTTATCCCTAATCGGGAACATCACTCGATTGCGAAACTTATCATAAATTCGACCGCTTTCATTTTCGGAAAGCATCCCAGTATCGCGTAATTTCTGAGTGTCTTCAGGGTTCACGCCAAAGCGTTTGAGCACAGCATCATAGCTATTTGGTGCAAAACCAAGCTCAAATTTAGCGACGATTTCGGACGATAAGCCACGACCTTGCAAGTAACTTTGGCTTGGGATATCGTGTTGTAAATTGTGTTGATAGAAGTGGGTGATTTCTTCAAGTAAACCGTAAAGATCACGTTTCGTTTTATAACTAATAGGGCGAAAGTTGCCCGATTGGCGTACATTCTCTCGTGGGACTTCTAGCCCTTGCATTGCCGCAAGTTCTTCAATTGCTTCAGGAAATTCGAGCTTGTCATATTCCATCAAAAAGCTAATCACATTGCCGTGTGCCCCACAGCCGAAGCAGTGATAGAACTGTTTGGATTGGCTGACGGAAAAAGAAGGTGTTTTTTCGTGATGAAATGGGCAACAGGCTTGATAATCTCGCCCTGCTTTTTTGAGCTTAACGCGTTTATTGATCAGATCAACAATATCAGTGCGAGCAATGAGATCATCAATAAACGAACGTGGAATAGTGCCTTTCATTGGTCCTCCATTGCTAAAAGAGTGGAATAGATAAACTAAAACCGTGATTCCTTGCGGTTTCACGGTTTTAGTAAAGATTCAGTGCTTAAAAAGCGAATGAATTAGTATAAACGAGTGTTACGTGCGTTTTCACGAGCATTACGTTTAGCGTGACGTTTTGCTAAAGACGCTTTCTCACGTTTACGAATTGTTGTTGGTTTTTCGTAGAATTCACGAGCACGAACTTCTGCTAATAAACCTGCTTTTTCGCAAGAGCGTTTGAAACGACGTAATGCAACGTCAAATGATTCATTTTCACGAACTTTAATTACTGGCATATGCCATCACCTCAGAAAAATATGATTAAATTAAACCGCACACATTTTTGGCGGCATAGAACTAAAAAAGGTATCCAATTTTAACGCAGGTTAGAAAGGAAGTAAAGAGATGATTTAGGTTCTTTGTAGGTTATCCGTTATACAAAATTTGCACTAAGTTAGTTCTCACTAAACATTGATTTCATCAAGCGTTACAAAAACGTTCTACTTTTGCATCCTGATTTCGGGTAAAATGCGTTTGATTTTTCATTTAAGGAATTTTTATGTTGATTCGTTCAAACTTTATTCAGGCTAAACACTTTACTTTGATGCTTAATCTACTTGTTGCTTTATTTTTTGCAACCGTTTTAGTGCTCAAAAAAGGTTATAGCTATGTACCGATGGCATTAGGTGCTATTAGTATTATTTATTCTCTCGTATATTTTTTAAAATTTAAGCAAAAATGGCAATTGGCAAAAGAAGATAAATGGCTTATTTTCTCTTTTTTATTCTATTTCATTACCTTTCTGCTTTCTATTATTATCAACAAAGATAGTTTTAGAGAAATAGATAATCCAAGCCGAATTTTATTATTTATTCCATTGTTACTTTTGTTTAATCAATTTTCAATAAAAATAAAAATGATTTTATATTCAATTCCAGCTGGTGCAATAATTACTGGCTTGGTTGCGTTATTTCAGAAGTTTCAGCTAGGATACGATAAGCCATTTCCTGAAATTATGCATATTCAAGTTGGAAATATTGCAATTTCACTTGCAACATTTAGCCTTGTGATTGCCATTTATTTTACGGTAAAGAGAGAATATAAATCTGCATTATTTAGTTTTATCGGGGTAATGTTAGCGATGAGTACCAGCGCATTATCGGGTGCTCGTGGTGGGTGGGTAGGGTTACCCATTGTTCTACTAACGATTTTGTTCCTTTATCGCCAATATATTAGCAAAAAATTGATTTTCTTATTGATTGCGGTTATAGGTATTGGCATTACAACACTCATCACCAATCCTAAATTTGGTATTGAGAAACGTTATAATGCTGCAAAATCAGATATTACGCTTTACCTTGAAAAAAATAATAAGAATACCTCATTAGGTGCTCGATTCGATATGTGGGAAAACGCCTTGATTGCGATTAAACAAGCTCCTTTATTTGGTCATGGAAGTAAAGGATATGAGGCATTTAAAGATCAGCAAATTAAATCGAATCAGATGGCAAAAACTACGTTGCAATTTAATAGCCTTCATAATCAGTATTTAGAATCTTGGGTAAAACGCGGTCTGATTGGTTTTATTGGATTGATGCTAATTACATTAACACCTTTAGTTTATTTTATTAGAAATCTAAAAAACCAAAATTTAGAAATAAAATGTACTGCAATTTCAGGGATTACACATATTTTATCTCATCTGTTCTATTTTACGAGCCAATCATTTTTAGCGCATAATTCAGGTTCGATATTTTATTTCTTTGTTTGCGTTATTTTCTTTAGCTTTATCCGCAATCATCAATCGCAATCTGCATAAACAAAAACACCGCTTGCAAACCACAAGCGGTGTTTTTTCTAGTTTATTTTACAGTTCTGATTAGCCAGCTACTGCGATACGTTTCATATCTGTCATATAACCACGTAATTCTTCACCGATTAATTCTACTGGGTGGTTACGAATTGCGTTGTTGATGTCGCGTAAGTAAACATTGTCGATTTCAACCGCTGGTGTTGGCTCACCTAAGTCACCTTTTTGTAACATCGGGATTAATTTCTCTGCCAAGATTGGAGTTGCCACGTTCGCGAATAAGTAGTTACCGTATTCTGCTGTGTCTGAAATAACCACGTTCATTTCGTATAAACGTTTACGTGCGATGGTGTTTGCGATAAGTGGTAATTCGTGTAGTGACTCATAGTATGCAGATTCTTCGTAGATACCGCTTGCCACCATTGCATCAAACGCCATTTCAACGCCTGCTTTCACCATTGCAACCATTACTACGCCGTTATCAAAGTATTCTTGTTCAGAAATTTTGATACCATCTGCTTTTGGTGCATTTTCGAACGCTGTTTTGCCTGTTGCTTCACGCCACGCGAATAAATCTTTGTCGCTGTTCGCCCAGTCTGCCATCATCGTTGCAGAGAAGTGACCGCTGATGATGTCGTCCATATGTTTTAAGTATAAGAAGTTTAATTGCTCTTTGATCTCTTCAGCTAATTCAAACGCACGGATTTTCGCGCTGTTTGATAAGCGATCCATCATTAATGTGATACCACCTTGTTTTAACGCTTCCGTGATGGTTTCCCAACCGTATTGGATTAATTTACCTGCGTATGCAGGGTCTTTACCGTCTGCCACTAATTTGTCGTAGCACACGATTGAACCTGCTTGTAACATACCACAAAGGATAGTTTGCTCACCCATTAAGTCAGATTTTACTTCTGCGACGAATGAAGACTCTAACACGCCCGCACGGTCACCGCCTGTTGCTGATGCCCACGCTTTTGCGATCGCTAAGCCTTCGCCTTGAGGGTCGTTTTCAGGGTGAACTGCGATTAATGTTGGTACACCGAAACCACGTTTGTACTCTTCACGCACTTCTGTACCTGGACATTTTGGTGCTACCATCACCACAGTGATGTCTTTACGGATCTCTTCGCCCACTTCAACAATGTTGAAACCGTGTGAATAACCGAATGCTGCACCTTGTTTCATTAAAGGCACAACGTCAGCCACCACTTTAGAGTGTTGTTTGTCTGGCGTTAAGTTGATCACTAAATCTGCGGTTGGAATTAACTCTTCGTAAGTGCCAACTTTAAAGCCGTTTTCTGTTGCACGTTGGAATGATGCACGTTTTTCTGCAATCGCTTCAGCACGTAATGCGTAAGAGATATATAAGCCAGAATCACGCATATTTAAACCTTGGTTTAAACCTTGTGCACCGCAACCCACGATCACGATTTTTTTACCTTTTAATACTTCGCAACCGTCTGCGAATTCGCTGCGATCCATAAAACGGCAGCGACCCAATTGGTCTAATTTTTGACGTAAATTTAATGTGTTGAAATAGTTATGGGCCATGTTTGCATTCCTTCTTTGAAATGGGTTTGTTTAAGTTGGAAACAGTATAGTGCAATCCTTTTGTTGCGTAAATTGATATTATTGATATTTTATATTGCATTTTTTGCAATTGGTTGATGAAAGAAAATCCCTCTTTAGCAAAGAGGGGGAGGGGAAATTTGGCAGAATTGATTAACGAAGAAATTAAGCTATTCCGCCTCGTTCAAAATCAACCAACCCATATCTAACCAATCGCAAATCGTATCAAGCAATAACTCTAATTCTGCCTGATCTTTCACGCGAGAAGCCAATTTATTCCACGAAATTGAATCACCGTTTGCAATGCGGATTAACAAATTGGTTTCCGCTTCATTTAGCTCATCAATCCATTCACCGTTGACATAAATACGTTGAGGATTCTCGGTATAAAGCATTTTCACATTTGCATCTTGTTGCAACCAGCCGCCTGCTTCAAGCACTTCTTGCACCTCATCTGGATAATTTTCACCCTCTTCGGTAAGTTGTTCGTAGCGTCTTGAGCTCACCGCAGAAGCCACTGCATGGGCAAAAATAGCATCAAATTGTTCAGAATCTTGCAATAAGTTGATTAACTGGCGTTTGAAGTTTGCCACCATTTTTGGATCTAACAACGCATTTGGTTGCTCATTTGGCGACAAACGGAACGGAATATTAAATTCAGAGGTTGGCAATAAATCGTGCTCTTTGTCCAAAGTTTCAGTGAATTTGCAGAGTAAATCTGCCGCGTTCGGATAACGTAAACCGAATGAGAAAGTCAGGCTATCGCTTTCTGACACACCATAATGTGCCATACGCGAAGGCACATAAAGCACGTCGCCCGGCTGCATCACTTCATCAATCACCAGATCGCCCATATCATCAAAAATACGGATTGGTTGGTTTGGTTTAAATTCAGTAGAAGGATCGCACCACTTGCCTACTTGCCAACGGCGTTCGCCATAGCCTTGCACAAGGAATACATCATATTCATCATAATGTTTGCCCACCGTGCCGCCTGCTGGCGAGCAAGAAACCATAATATCATCGCGTTGCCATTGCGGAATATAGCCAAACGCTTGCCATAATTCGCCCAACTCTGGAGACCATTGCTCTAAATTTTGCACCATCACCGACCATTGCTCAGGCAAGTTTTGTAAATCCGCCTCTTCAAACGGGCTATTTTTCACCGACCATTGTTCATTTCGGCATTGAATTAGGCGAGCGGTAATCTCTTCTTCCAAAGCTAATTCCAAAATATCATTTGGTTCGAACAAATCGACAATTTGCGGTAAACCGTTGCGGATTAAAAGCGGTCGTTTTTGCCAATAATTTTGCAAAAAGTCTTGCGGTGTGATGTTTTCAGGTAAGCAGAATGGAATGTTCATAGGGCGTTCCTTCTTTTGAGAATAGTTATTCTTATAATAGCCCTATTTGGGGCAAAATACACGGAAAAATTACGTAAACTTGGTATTATCAAGTGCGATCACTACCGCCTTTGTCAAATCTTGCTCATCAATTTTCCATCGCACGTTATAGCCCGCCAAATTCATCCCATAAATCCGATCTAATTTTTTCCCTTGTTGATAGGCAGGACGCGGATCTTGAGCAATCACATCACGAACAAAATCAAGCGGTTGATTTATGCCAAACTTTGCAAAATTTTTCGCTTTTTTAACCGCTTGTTCCGCTTCGGGCAGAAATATCACATTTAACTTAGCTTGCGGTTTTTCTTGGGCAAAGCCAGAGATGGCTTCAGGCTCGCTGTCGGCGTAATGAATATAGGGTTTGATGTCAAATATGGGTGTACCGTTTACTAAATCAACGCTGCCTAAATGCAACAATACTTCGCCATTTTTGCATTCAACTCGTTCTAATTTTACTTTCGATAATCCAATAGGATTCGGGCGATGCGTGGCACGAGAAGCAAACACGCCCACACGCTCATTGCCGCCCAAACGCGGCGGGCGAACGGTCGCATGCCATTCACGTTCAGGGATCTGGTGAAATTGAAAAATCAGCCATAAATGGCTAAATTGCTCAATGCCTCGCACCGCATCGGGCGTGTTGTAAGGCGGAAGTAGACGTAAAACGCCTTTGCCCTCTTGCACCAAATTCGATTGGCGTGGCACGGAAAATTTCTCATCATAGGGGCTTTCAACCACCGCTACTGGTCTTAAACTGATTGGATTACACATTATTTCTCTTTTTTGCTAAACTACGTTTTTCTTTTCTCTATTCTAAACGAAACCTCTAAAATGAACAAAAATTCCACCTTTGCCATCTGGTTTAGCACGGCTCGCCCGAAAACTTTACCGCTTGCCTTGGCTTCTATTATTATCGGCTCAGCACTCGCTTATTGGGCAGGTAAATTTGATTTAATCACCACCCAACTTGCCTTTATTACCACCATTTTATTGCAAGTACTTTCTAATTTTGCGAATGACTACGGCGACCACGTAAAAGGCTCCGATACCGCTGAGCGAATTGGTCCACTGCGTGCGATCCAGCACGGGGCAATTACGGGCGAACAGCTGAAAATGGCAGTGATTATATTAAGTGCACTTTCTTTTATTTCGGGGGCAGCACTAAGTTTCTACGCTTATGAAGGAATTGAAGATCTGTTGGTCTTCTTAGGCTTAGGCGTGATCTCCATTGTTGCCGCGATTACCTATACCGTCGGCAAGAAAGCCTATGGCTATTTAGGTTTAGGCGATTTATTCGTGCTGATTTTCTTTGGTTTTGTGGCGGTAATTGGTGTGTTCTATTTGCAAGCTCACAGCTTGCCACTAATGATTTTTATCCCTGCCTTTGGTTGTGGTTTGCTTTCGGTTGCCGTGCTTAATATCAATAATCTCCGTGATATTAACCAAGACCGTAAAGCGGGGAAAAACACCCTTATCGTACGCATTGGCTCGAAAAACGGACGTATTTACCACGCGATTCTATTAGCACTATCGGTCGTTTCTTACCTGATTTTTGCGATTCTCAATTTCGAGCATTGGTATAACTACTTCTTCTTGCTTGCCGTACCACTTTTAGTCAAACATGGCTTATTTGTTTATCGCCATCAAGATCCGATTGAGCTTCGCCCAATTTTAGGGCAGATGGCAGGCTTAGCGTTAATCACCAATTTACTGTTTAGTTTGGGGATTTTCTTAGGATAGAAATTCTCCATACAATAAGCAAGATTCCTCTGAATATAGGCTAAAACCTCAACATATAAGGTTCTAGCCTTTTTCATTTCTGAATGAGCTCTACACTATATTTTATTGCTTCGGGTATCGAGTTCCCATGATTTTTATTTAAAATCCAAAGAAAGTGAGTATTATTGCCCTGTGATTTTAATTTTTCGCTCAACTGCTTTGCATTAAATGGGCGTATTTGTTGGCGCTGCTGAATGCGTTGTTTCTGTTCAGGTGTTATTTGCGGATCTTTTTCTGGAAACTCTTCATACTCACCAAGAGTAATTAAAATATGCTCAGGCTTATGTGCAATCCAATCACTCTTTTTAGGTAAAAATTCACCCTTTCCCCACCAAAGCGATGGGCTGGCAAGAGTGTAATACTGAAATAAATGAGGTTGATGGAATAGAATATAAAGCCCAAAAAGTCCGCCAAAAGAGTGCCCAAAGAAGTGCTGTTTTTTGTTATGAATACGATAATGTTGTTCAATATAAGGCTTTACTTCGGTTTGAATAAAACGTAGAAAATCGGCAGCACCGCCGCCATTTTTGAAGGTTTCGTCTTGAACCGAGAAAGTGTAATCTCTGCGACGTTCATTAATTGAATAAGCATTATCGGAAACATAGCCGATGCCCACAATCAGCGGAAGCGGTAAATCAGGATTTACCGCATTTACCGCCAATGGAAAATGTGCATTGCCATCAAGCAGGTAAAGCACGGGTAAAGGCTTAGATTGCTGCTTCGGCTCGGCAATAAATAAGCGATAAGCCTTATTTTCAAAGTGCATATCTTGTTGGTGGATATGATAATAAGCGGTCATTTTAGAGCTAAGTTTTGCAATGGTGAAATCAGGCTCGGCATAGCTTTTTGCTATTAATAACAAGCCCAACCAAAAGTAAAGAAAATATCGCGACATAAAATGCTCAGCAACATTTAGAAAGCCTAAATGTTGCTAATTCCCAACTGATTAAAAGGTGACGTTAAGGTTAGTCCATAAACGGCGTCCATCTTCTACTGTCCAGCTGCCCCCATTGGTGTTCACACGCTCTCCAATGTGATTGCCGATATTTAACACTGCCATAGTAAGAGCAACATTCGGGTTAAATTGGTAAGTTGCACCTAAATCAACAGTAGTATAAGCCTTGCGGGTACGGAATGGATTTTTATTATCGCCATTACGTGGATTTGCCCAAATTTGTTTGCCTTTATATGCCACACGAGTATAGGCTGTGAACGCATCGCTCATGTCCCAATTTAGCTTCGCACTCGCGGAATGTTTTGGTGTGTTATCCAACGGTAAACCGCGCAAACTAACTTTAGAGGCAGAGACATCTTCATCAGATTGGCGTTTAGAGTGTTGGTAAGTATAGCTTAAATCCGCATTCCAATGTTCGTTGAAAGGAATATGGGCAGCAATTTCTACCCCTTTCACATTTGCACGTCCTACATTGGCATATTCATACAATTTAGCCCCTGTTACAGGATCAGCCTTACCAGTGTAGTGGCTAGTTAATTTATTTCTGAAATCAGTATTAAACAAGGTAATGCTTGAACTATAGCCGTTATTATTGCTGTAAGCGAAAGCAACCTCTTGGTTTACACTCGTTTCAGGTTTGAGATTCTTATTCCCATAAATGACACCTGCACCAGCTTCGGTAGAGGTTACATAGCTTTCACTGATTTCACGAATGCTTGGTGCTTTAAAGGCTTTAGCTACCCCAGCTTTAAAGGTAAAGTTATCATTGAAGTGGTAGATCGCATAAGCTCTAGGCGTCCAATGTGTGCCATATTTTTCGTGGTTTTCAAAGCGAGAGCCGAGAGTAAGCAAAAGATGTTCACCAATATCAATGCGATCTTCTAAGAAGAATGCCGATTGCTTGATGCTATTTTTGCTGTTTTCAAACATCACTTTTGATGCCTTTTTGCCATTTGGTAATGTTCTCGTTTGCACTTTTGTCACAGAATCATCTTGTAATTTTGCTTGTTGTACTTGTCCACCAAAGACGAAGAAATGGTTAGAAAGTGGCAACATAAATTTCGCATCAAATACATTGTTTTTGATTTCTGGCTTACGGCTGTTCATCACATCATTCACCATCACCTCACGTTTAGCCACTTCTTGTGAGAAGCTAAGTTCTGAGGTCATAAAATCCCAATCTGCTTGGTGAGTGAAAGACCAATGGTTGCGGGTTGCACGGGTAGTGCTTGGGCTGTTTTTTGTTACTGAAGCCCCACGTGTTGTGGTTAAATCAATGGTTTTTCCTGGGGTTTCATCTTTAGATAGGCGATGACGACCTGCTTCAAAGATAAAGGTTTGTTTATCCACAGGGGTAAAGGTTAATTTGGCGTTAAGGTTGCCATCTTTATTTTTGTTTGATGCTCCAATCAGGCGATCTTCTTGACGATAGTTACCACCACCATAAACTTGCAACCCTAATACATTGCTAATTAGCGGACCTGAAACAAAGAAATCTCCGTGATAGCCATCACCAAATTCAGATTTATCGTGAACGGTAAAACCACTAGAAAATGAGCCAGTCCATTCTTTTGTCGTATTTTTAGTAATGATATTGACGACACCACCCATTGCATCAGAACCATAAAGCGAAGACATTGGTCCACGCACGACCTCAATACGTTCAATTGCACTCACAGGCGGAATGAATGCTCCTTCAAATCCACCATTACCATTTGGACGAGATTCTCGCGTATTTTGGCGGTGTCCATCCACCATAATTAAAGTGTAATCGGCAGGTAGACCACGAATAGAAATGTCTGATTTATTCGCATTACTGCCACTTACATTTACCCCTGGAATATCTTGGAGTGCATTTTCTAAACGATTAGCAGGGTGTTTTTTTAGCTGTGCTTGGCTGATTACACTAATGCTTGCAGGTGCATCACGCAATTCTTGTACAGCTCCTGAAGCGGTTACGACAATTGGAGAAAGTTCGAGTGATTGCTCTTCTGCCATTGCATTGCTTACTAATGTTACAAGCATAGCAAGGCGTAAAGGTGAAAGTTTCATTTTTATAGATTTCATAGATTATCCTTAACCAATTTGGTCAAAATTTGAGAAAAGCTGGCCGCTTGCAAGCTATGATGCTAATTAAAACGCTCAGTTGAATTTTATGATCACCGTACGAGGGCGAGTTTAGATGCTATGTGTTTCATGAGTGTGATTGTTTTCGTGTGAGGAAATATTAGATTATAAAAAACTAAAATATCCGAATAAGAAAGTAGGATGCATAGGAAATGACACAAATGATAATAACTCTTATACTCAATGTAAAGTATTGGTAAAAATTTTTTAGTTTTACGAACAAAAAAGATTCGGCTCTGCATAACACAAAACCGAATCTTTTTATTGAATGGATTTAACTTTATTCGTAACTGTCAACTTATTTCACCGTCACACGGGCAAATTTACGTTTACCCACTTGGTAAACAAAAGTGCCTTTTTGTGCGTTTTGGCGAACATCATCGACTTTCTCGCCATCAATTTTTACGCCACCTTGTTGAGCGGAGCGGATGGCTTCAGAGGTTGATGGCACTAAGCCCGCTTCTTTTAATAAGGTTGCTAAACCAATTTCGCCTTCAAAGGTAAATTCAGGCATTTCATCTGGCATCGCTCCTTTTTGGAAGCGGTTGATAAACTCCTGTTCTGCAGCGTTTGCAGCATCTTCATTGTGGAAGCGTGCGATGATCTCTTTTGCAAGTAGAATCTTCACATCACGCGGGTTTTTGCCTGCTTCGACTTCAGATTTTAACTGTGCGATTTCTACAAGCGGTCGGAAAGAGAGTAAATTATACCAATCCCACATTAACTCGTCAGAAATTGACATGATTTTGCCAAACATCTCGCTTGGAGCTTCGGTTACACCGATGTAGTTGCCAAGTGATTTTGACATTTTTTTCTCGCCGTCTAAACCGACTAAAAGCGGTAATGTCATCGCAACTTGCGGTTTTTGACCAGCTGATTTTTGTAATTCACGACCGATCAACAAGTTAAAGGTTTGGTCTGTACCACCGAGTTCCACATCGGCTTCTAATGCTACCGAGTCGTGACCTTGCAATAATGGGTAAATGAACTCGTGGATCGCGATAGATTGTTGGTTTGTAAAGCGTTTTTTGAAGTCATCACGCTCAAGCATACGAGCCACTGTGTAGTTTGACGCTAAACGAATCATACCCACCGTGCCGAGTTCGCCCAACCATTCTGAGTTAAATACGATACGCGTTTTTTGTGGATCTAAAATTTTGAAAATCTGCTCTTTATAGGTTTCTGCGTTGCGTAACACATCTTCACGAGAAAGTGGTGGACGCGTGGCATTTTTACCTGATGGGTCACCCACTGTTGCGGTAAAGTCACCAATTAAGAAGATGACTTCGTGTCCGAAATTTTGGAATTGACGTAGTTTATTTAACACCACCGTGTGACCTAAATGGATATCGGGTGCTGTTGGGTCTGCACCCAGTTTTACACGTAATGGACGGTTTTCTTTAAGCTTTTCGATTAAATCGGCTTCGGAGTAAATATCTTCTACACCACGCTTAAGCTCGGCAAGAATTGTTTCGATTGATTGGCTCATAATGTTCCTTAAAATAGGCTGAAAAATGGTTCTATTATAACGGCTTTGAAAAAAAAATGAAAAAAAACGCCGTATTTTGTGGGGGAATACGGCGCAAAGAGTTGGAGTGATTACCTATTATTATTTGGAATTTTTACAAATAATAATGATTATCACTAAAGAGGTCAAGCAATTCCTAAATAAAAATAATTCTCAATTGATTAAGTGGCTAAAAAACGAACAAATCTTTACTTTTGAAGATAGTTCACATTGCAAAATGAAAAAAAAATCCAACATACTTCTCATTTTTGAAAATTGGTTGCTGATCTTCGTTGCATAAATCAGTAAAGTATCGCCATCAATTTAGGGAATTATAAAATGAATACTTTTTATCCACTTGAGCCAAAGACATCGGTTATAAAATTACTCCAAATAACCGACCCACATCTTTTCTCGGATGATACAAAAGATCTGCTTGGCGTGAATACACACGCGAGTTTTCAAGCAGTATTAGATGAAATCCAAGCGGAAATGCAAACGCAAGCGGTTGATTTTGATGCCATTTTAGCAACGGGGGATTTAATTCAAGATCATCAATTTGAAGGCTATGTGCATTTTGCCGAGATGATACAACCGCTTGCAAAGCCCGTATTTTGGTTGGAAGGCAATCACGATCAGCAACCACAAATGAGTTTGTTGTTAGGCAAGTTTGATTATATTCGCCCCGAAAAACAGATTTTTGCAGGCGATCATTGGCAGATTTTGATGCTCAATAGCCAAGTGGCTTCTGCACCGAGTGGTTTTTTATCTAAAGGGCAATTGGCGTGGCTGAACCAAAAGTTGAGCGAAAATCCTGAACGCTTTACGTTGGTGGTTTTGCACCACAATATTTTATTTACTAACTCAGCGTGGCTGGATCAACATAGTCTTAAAAATCGCGATGCATTGGCAGAAATTTTGGCACTTTATCCGAACGTGAAATCGATTTTGCACGGGCATATTCATCAAGAAGTGGATGATGTTTGGAATGGCATTCGCATTCTTTCCACGCCCTCTACTTGTATTCAATTTAAGCCAAATTGTGATGATTTTACCCTAGATAATCTCCCACAAGGTTGGCGAGAGCTTTCCTTATTTGAGGATGGACGCATTGAAACGGAAGTCAAGCGGTTAAAAACGCAAGCATTTTTACCGAATTTTGATTCGCAAGGTTATTAACCGCCTTAGGCTTTTTATTGATATCTCTTATAATTCAGTTCTAACCACTGCAAGCCAATGACGGCAATCACATTATCAATTTTTCCCTCAACAATCCATTGGTAGGCTTGTTGGCGTGGGATGACGTGCACTAAAATATCTTCGTTTTCTGCTTCCAAACCGTGGATTGAACCGTTGCTGACTTGGGTACTGTCGATTAAACCGAGGAAAAGATGCAAACGTTCGAATTGTCCACCTGGGCTGTCCCAAACGCTTAAGGCGTGTTCGACCTCTTTGACTTCAATCCCCGCTTCTTCAAAGGCTTCGCGTTTGGCAACTTCAGCTGGGTTCTCTTCGCCTTTATCCACCATGCCTGCCACTAATTCGAGCAACCACGGGGTTTGGTCTGAATGTTTGTGATATGCACCAATGCGAACTTGCTCAACCAACACCACATTATCCAATTTTGGATCGTAAGCAATCAGTGCTGCTGCTTCGCCTTTAACAAGTAATTCACGCACCACTTCGCCGCTGAATTTGCCTGAAAAAAGTTTATGGCGAAAATGGATTTTCTTTAGCTCAAAATGTCCTTTATAGACAGTCTCTTCTTTAATAATTTCGAGGTCTTTTTGACCAAATTGTAAGATATTACTCATACGATATTCCTTCATTGACTGAATAAACAAGCGGTTGAAATGCACAGTTTTTTTGCAAACTGCCCTTTTTCCATTCCCATAAATCTAGTTGGCATTTGTTGTGAACTCCAAAGAAATAGGCAAGAAAAAACGGGAATTGATGATAAAAATGCAAAATGCCTTGCGGGCAATGCTGGCTTTTAATCGTTTTCTTATTAGGGCGGTGGCTCACTTCCGATAGCTTAATAATCCCTATGCCCTGCGATTTTAGCACTGCTTCTCGCAAACACCAGCTTAAATAAAAGCGTTCGGCTAAATTCGTCAAAATCTGCGGTTTGTCAAGCAACTGTTCTGCTTCAACAGCATCGGCATAGTGGCGGATCAGCGGTTCAAAACGGCGAGTTTTTTGCGGATGTTCTAAATCAATACCGACTACAGGGCTTCGTTCTCCACTTGCCGTTTTTGCAAAAATAATGGCGACATAATTGCCCGAATGCGTGATGTTAAAATCGATTTCTTGCTGTGCGAAATAAGGGCGACCATTTTTTGCTCTCTGAATTTGCTCGGCTAAATTTGGATTTAAATTGTGCTTTTTGAGCAATGTTTTCAGCAGGAATTTTGCTATTCGTCGGCTTTTCCAACGCTTTAGTTGGCGTTCGGTTAAATGTTCAGGTGGTGAAAATGGCTCGGTAATAGATTCATCATTGTGAGCGAACACCACATCAATATTGCAAATCTTGCCCATAATTCTACCGCTTGAAAGCAAGTGTTAAAACGCCTGCAACTACTAAGCCGATGCCTAGCCACTCTTGTTGGCTTGGGCGTTCGCCTAAAAACAGAAAAGCAAAAACAGCAACCAGTGCAAGGCTCAATTTATCGATCGGGGCGACTTGTGAGGCGTTGCCCATTTGTAAGGCTTTAAAATAAGCCAACCACGATGCTCCCGTTGCTAAGCCTGAGAGGATTAAAAATAGCCAGTTTTTACCGTTGAGCGAGCTAAGTGGCTGCCATTTGTTGGTGTAGGTTAAAAAAAGAATAAGAGCAAGAATGATAACGATGGTGCGAATAAAAGTTGCAAAATCGGAATTGACGCCTTGCAACCCTATTTTGGCAAAAATTGCGGTGAGCGAGGCAAAAACTGCCGAGGCGAGTGCCCAATAAAGCCAGTGATTTGACATAAATAAATTTCTTTTAATTTGATATTTTCGATAGACTATATTTTATCAAAATTATGGATAAAATAACTTTTCTTTTATGATAAAAAAATGTTATAAGATAATAGAACTAAGTGTGCAAGCGGTCAATTTTACCGTTTGTGTTGCAGTTTTGTTTTACGATGTTTTTTGCCAATATAAGGAGTGAATGATGATTAGGCAAATTAAGAATTTCCTTAAACTTGAATCTTCAGGCGGTATTCTGCTTTTTACTGCGGCTATATTAGCGATTATTTGTGCCAACACAGGCGTACAATCTGTCTATTTTGATTTTTTACAAACCCAAGTGGTGTTGAAGGTTGGAGCCTTTGCGATTGATAAACCACTTTTAATGTGGATTAATGATGGCTTTATGGCGGTCTTTTTCGTGTTGGTAGGGCTTGAAGTCAAACGAGAAATGTTTGAAGGCTCGCTTTCAAGCGTGCGTAAAGCTTCTCTTCCCGCTTTTGCCGCATTTGGTGGAATGATTGTGCCTGCGTTGATTTACTATTTTATCAATCATCATGATCCTGAACTTGTTCGTGGTTGGGCAATTCCAATGGCGACGGATATTGCTTTTGCATTAGGTATTGTCGCATTACTCAGTAAGCAAGTGCCATTACCATTAAAAATGTTCTTGCTTGCGTTAGCCATTATTGATGATATTGGTGCTATTGTGGTAATTGCTATTTTCTTCTCACACGAAATGAGTATGCCTGCGTTAATTGTGGCGAGTCTTGCGATTATTACGTTATTCACGATGAACCGTTATAAAGTAGTGAGTATGATTCACTACTTAATCGTTGGCTTAATTTTATGGGCATCTGTACTGAAATCAGGCGTACATGCGACATTAGCGGGTGTGATCATTGGTTTTGCAATCCCTCTACGAGGTAAAAATGGTGAAACACCTCTTTACCACTTAGAACATATTTTAGCCCCTTGGTGTTCATTTGTGATTCTACCGCTCTTCGCATTTGCCAATGCAGGCGTTTCATTTGATGGTATGAGCTTAGAAAAATTAACCTCACCCGTACCACTAGGTATCGCACTTGGTTTGTTCATTGGTAAACCAGTTGGTGTATTCTTATTCAGCTATGTTGCGGTGTTGCTTCGCCTTGCAGGTTTACCACAAGGGGTCAATTTCAAACAGATTTTTGCGATTGCGGTGCTTTGCGGTATTGGCTTCACGATGTCTGTTTTTATCGCAGGCTTAGCTTTCGGTGCGGATAATAATAGCAACAATATGCTCCCATTAGCTCAATTAGGTATCTTAATTGGAACAAATTTATCGGCAGTTGTGGGCTATATTCTATTGAAAGCTACCACGAATAAGAATAAAGTAACGGCTTAATGATTGCCCTCGCCCCTTGTGGGAGAGGGATAATTTCGATGCGTTGAGCATTGAAATTTGGGAAAGGAGTAAGCGGTCATTTTTGACCGCTTTTTTGCTTCTCTTTGGCAAAATTGCTTAATGCAATTTTCCCTGTCTCTTCCTACGGGGGGAGAGAGTAAACGTTTTTCTTATCTATTCGTATTATGAAATTCACTAATCTTTCTAAACCTACCGCACTGATATTAATTCTTGCAATTACTCTACTCAGCAGCTATTTCCTCCTCATCGGCTCAGGAATGTTCCCTGAACCTGATTTCGGGCAAATTCTGCTGACCAGCGTACTGATTATTTTCCTCAGCTCTAGCAAAAAAGGCTTCTATTTTTTACTGCTTCCGCTAGCAATCATTCACGCAATTTATACGCCAACAGGCTTAAATTTTGGGGCACCAAGTTACCAGTATATCGCCTCAATTTTTGCCACGGATTTGCTTGAAACTAAAGAGTTCTTACAGCAAATGCCAATCAGCAGCTACCTCATTGCGTTTGTAATTCCGTTGCTTATCTGGCTACAATATAAAATCCGTTTGAATACAGGCATTCAATTCCAACGCAATCGCACCTTCGTGGCTCTTTCGGGTTTGCTCTTTGCTTATTATTTACCCATTGCTGAACCACTTAAACAAGCGGTTGATTCTGCGGTAAAAATTACCAAAGAGATGCACACGCTTAAAGAGATGGCAAAAGCGAACAATTGGGGCAGCTCAACGCTCGAAAATTCGAAATATGATGATTATGTGATTGTATTAGGCGAAAGTGCTCGCAAAGATTACCATCACGCCTATGGCTACCCTGTGGAAAACACTCCTTTTATGTCGAATGCGAATGGTACGTTGATTGACGGAATGACTTCCGCGGGAACAAACACTATCGCGTCATTGCGTTTAATGCTTACGTTGCCAAACAAAGAAAGTTGGGAGCCACACTATGATTTGAGCTTGCTTGACCTCGTAAAATCCGCAGGCGTAAAAACCTATTGGATTTCCAATCAAGGCTTTTTAGGCGAATATGACACACCAATTTCCTCGCTTGCCTCCAAAGCAGACGAAACAAGCTTTCTTAAAAATGGTGGTAGCTTTAACTCTACCAATTACAGCGACTTTGACCTCTTGCCGAAATTCGCTCAAGTGTTAGAAGCCCCTGAACAAGGCAAACGCTTTATCATATTGCACCTTTACGGCTCACACCCATTAGCTTGTGACCGCGTGGAAGATTATCCGAAAATCTTTAAAGAAGGTGAAATCAAACCACAATATGATTACCTCAATTGCTACATATCATCAATTAAGAAAACCGATGATTTCTTAAAACGCACCTATGAGCAATTGAAAACGAACGAACAAAAAACGCACCGTTCATTCTCGATGATCTATTTCTCTGACCACGGTTTATGTCATCAAACGAACGAAAAAGATGGTGCGATTTTGTTCAACCAAAACTGTCACAGCCAGTTACACCATAATATTCCGCTATTTAAAATTTCGTCTGATGACACTGAACGCCACGAATATAAAGTGTTCAAATCTGGATTGAACTTCTTAGAAGGCATCGCCCATTGGGTGGGGATTCAAAATCCAAAACTTGGCGAGGAAGATCTGTTTTCAAACCAAGCGGATAAAGACGACTATGGTTTACAAAAACAGATTAAAGAGAAGTATCGTAAAGATGCGGATCCTGCGGTGGATATTCGGAAGTAATACAATAAAAACGGCACTTTTTGTGCCGTTTTTCTTATCTATTTACAACTCTCAACAAATCAATCTACTACCGCTCAATTATTTTTCTTGTTTCCATTCCACCATAGCTTCAACAAAACTCAATAATTTCGCCCGATCTTTCGTATTTAGTTGTGCAAGTAATTCGTCAAATTGGCGAGATTTCAACGCCAACTTAAAAACAAAGTTAAATTTAGCTAAAACTGGCTTTATCGGTAAAACAAAATTGTTGAATTGGTTTGGGTATTGAGTCTACGTCGGCACCCGATTAAATGTACGTTTTATGACTTGACATTGTAGTTACTACAGACTTTATGATTCTTGCAAAGTAAATCAAATAGTTAAGGAAATAAAATGAAAGAAGTTTCTATAGTAAAAAATTATACTCCTAAAGAATACCAGCAGCATGCATCTTGCCCTCATAGTCAAATTTCTAAAAATAAAATGGTATTAGGCATCAGTTTTGCAATTATTACCTTTTATATGGTTGTTGAATTTCTAGGGGGATATTGGTTTAACAGCCTTACTTTGATGGCTGATGCCGGGCATATGGCAAATGATAGTTTATCTATTTTTTTAGCATGGATTGGATTATTTTTAAGTCTAAAATGGCAAAAATGGTTAGCTTTAATCAATGGAATTTCATTAATTTGGGTCGCTATTTGGATTTTTATCGAGGCTGTAACACGTTGGCAGGCTCCGATAGAAATAGACGCTTTGCCAATGTTAGGTGTAGCTTTACTAGGGTTTGGGATTAATTTGTTGGTAGCTTTTATAATGCTAAAAAGTAATCGCCATAATTTGAATATTCGTGCAGCATATTTGCATGTTTTAGTAGATTTATTTGGTTCGGTTGTTGCTATTATTGCAGGAATAAGTGCTTGGTGGTTAAATTGGCAGTGGGTTGATGTAGTCGCTAGTGGTATTTTAAGTCTTTTTGTCTTATACAGCGGTATTTCTACAGTTTTTCAAGCTGTTAAATCATTGTATGATAGAAATACACATTTCTTATTAGGTGATCATTCTCATTAAAGTAAAAAATTGCTTGAGGAAATAATGAAAATTAGTGAATTAAGTAAATCTACACATACTAATATTGAAACTATCCGATACTATGAAAAGCAAGGAGTATTGCAGCCACCTAAGCGGTTGGTTAATGGTTATCGATATTATGATGAAGAGAGCGTAGAGCAATTAAACTTTATCAAAAAATGTCGGACATTGGGTTTCTCTTTAGAGAATATTAAGGTACTCAATCGTATTAAATTCAGTATGGAAGATCATTATCAGGCGGATCAATTAGTACTGAATCAACTGATTCAAGTGGAAAATAAAATATCTCAATTATTAGAAATTAAAGCTTTTTTACAGTCCATTGTTACCGAAAGTGAACATAATGAAGAGGAATGTAAAGCAATAGAAGGGTTGAAAAGTATAAAATAAAGAAGATAGATTGCGAACTAAGTAAAAACCTCTAAAAATTTGACCGCTCTTTAGGAAGAAAAAATGCCGCCTAAATTTTAATTTTTAGACGGCATTTTATTTTCCTAATTATTATTTAGATAAATCAATTTGATACACTGCAAAACCGATTTCGTCAGTACCCACTTGTTTCATCGGGTATTGTGCTTTTTCTGCGATAAATTTCGCTGCTTGTTCGCTTGGCGATGTTTCAAAACGGACATCTAATTTATCGTTACCTGTGATAGGCACAAAACGCCAGTTTTTATCCGCATTTGGATTGACTGAACCCTCTTTCTCACTGGTTGCTTTAATATAATCAGCCAAAATTTGACGGCTTTCATCTGGTGAAGCGTACACAATATGTTTATCACCTGTGCCTGGGAATTTATTGCCATAAGCACGATAGTTATTGGTTGCAATTAAAAATTCTGCTTTAGGATCAACTGCTTCGCCTTGGTAAGTTAAATTTACTACGCGATGCGAATCTGGGTTGATAAGTTTGCATTCGCCGTCGTAACGAGCAGGTTTGGTTAGATCGTATTCATAATTAACACCATCAATCACATCAAAGTTGTAAGTACGGAAGCCTTCCCAGTCGATTAATGATTGTGGTTTATCACTGGTAGGGTCAATTTGTTTAAACATACCTGCACTGCACTCTAACCATTCTTTTAATTGTTCGCCTGTGGCTTTAACAACTACTAATGTATTTGGATAGAGATATAAGTCTGCCGCATTACGGAAAGTTAATTCACCTTTGTTCACTTCGGTATAGCCCGTTGGGTCATTTTTACGACCACCCGCTTTAAATGGAGCACCTGCACTTAAAATAGGCAAACCAGCCATTTCTGCCACACTTGATGCCACTTTTTCAACGTATGCTTTTTGTGCCTGGTTTACAATTTGAATGGTTGGATCATCTTGCACTAATGCAAGGTAGCTATACATATTATCTGTGGCTTTTCCGATAGGTTGAGACACAAACTTACGTGTTGCCTCGTGAACTGGTGCTAAAAGAGCGGTGATTTCTGGATCATTTTTTGCAAGTGCTTTTTTGGTTTCTACATCATAAATTGGGCGAAGCACAGCTTTGCCTGAAGTAACAATCCATTTGCCTTTGTGTTCTGTTAAGCCTAAATCTACCACACTGATATTATTTGCCCAATAGCCTGCCATACTTTCTGGTACGCCTTTTACGGTACCATTTACGATGTCCGCATTTGGTGATTTCGCAAATTCTTTATTTGGGAATAAACGGTGTGAGTGACCAAAAATAACTGCATCAATATGTGGAACATCGGCTAAATAGAATGCAGAGTTTTCAGCCCCTTCTTTGTATGGTTCATCAGACGGGCCTGTGTGAGCTAATGCAACGATAATATCTGCCCCTTTTTTCTTCATTTCAGGGACATATTTTTGTGCTGTTTTTACAATATCACGGGTTTCCACTTTACCTTGAAGGTTCGCTTTATCCCAAACGATAATTTGTGGTGGTACAAAACCTATATAACCGATTTTTAATTTATGTGTTTTACCATTATTATCCACCACAGATTTTTCTTGAATGACATAAGGTGTGAAATAAGGTTCTTCTGTCCCTGCTTTTACTACGTTAGCATTCACAATCGGGAATTTAGCTTGTTTGATGGCATCTGCAAGATAATTGAGACCATAGTTAAATTCGTGGTTACCTAATGTACCCACTTCATAATTCATCGCATTTAAACAATCGACCGCAGGGTTAGATTTACCCTCTTTATAGCCTTGTGCAGCTTGATAGTCTGCAATAGGGTTACCTTGAATTAGGTCACCATTATCTACTAATACACTATTTTTTACTTCAGCACGTGCTTGACGAATAAGGCTTGCTGCACGAGTAAAACCGAATTTATCGGTTGGTGCATCTTTATAATAGTCAAAATCGGTCAAGAAACTATGAACATCTGTTGTTGCCACAATGCGTAAATCAACATCGCTCTTTCCTTTTGCCATCGCAAAACGGTTTGCACTTAATGCAAGAATACTGGTCGCACCAATTTGAATAAAATGGCGTCTGTTCATCATAAAAACTCCACAAAAATTTTGAAAAAGTAGGCGGATAGAAATCCGCCCACATAAACATGTTTATCCTATTTTAAGGTCATTCAACACTATTTTAATAGCTTGAATTGATTAAAACTTCTTCGCCATAACCGCCTAAAGTTGGCATTGGCTGGTAAGTTGAGTTTGCCGCACGCATTAGACGAATACCGCGAATGCCTGCCTCTTTCGCAGCTAAAATATCATCATCGCTGTCGCCATAGTGGATTGTCACTTTATGGGCAATAATACCAGGGGTTTTATTATATTTTGTCGTACGTTCACGACCACCCATAAATTCCACTGGATGCATATTTTTAATATCAAATGCTTTTTGTAATACAGAGGTTACGCCATCGGTTTTACCTGCTGTACGACCCGTAATAAAGTAAATCTGATCGCCACGCTCTTGGTGCATTTTGATTAAATCTGCACCAATTTGTTTTGGAATTGAGTAATTATCACACCCTGCATTTACTTCATTCCAGAAGTCTTGATTTTTTAAGTAATCTTGTTTGCCTGGTGAGTATTTTTGCTGACCGTAGTAGAAGCAAGGGCTACTAAATAACACGGTGTCGTCAATGTCAAAGCTCACATTAATCGGTGCTTTGCCTTCTAATTCTTTTTTAATTTGATCAACTGAAATCCAGTGAATGGGTTGTTCAACCAACATTTCACGGGCGTTAGTGCCTGATTGAGTGTAAGGCTCAGTTTTAGACGCAAATGCTGGCATCATTAAACTACCGATAACGACTGCTAATGAGAGTTTAGTTAATTTGTTCATAAAGAATCCTCTGTTGATGATTGAAATAAGCGGTCAACTCTTCATAAAATTTTGCAAAAAATTGACTGCTTGATGGGGTTTAGTGTCTTACACGTACTTTATAATTTACTTTATTATTTTTAATAAGTTGTAAATTTACTGCTCGTATTGGTTTTACTACCTGTCTTACTTTTTCAGGAATTTTTGCTTCAACTTGTTTTTTTATCGCGGTAGTAGCTTCCGCTTTAAAATGTATTTGGCGACTACGATGATTTTTCATCTCAGTACGAGATTTCACGCCTTTGACTACAACTGTATCCTGTGTTGCATTCACGCCAGCATTAGTTGCTGTTTGTTGATGTTTGGCGTTAACCTCTAATTTTGCATCCGCTTTCACACCTGCAATAGAACCGTTATTCCAGTCATTTTTTGCTGCTTCTGCCCACTTATCAGTAGTTGGTACAGCGAGTTTACCACTACCATTTGCAGCAAGGCTTACACTTACTTCATTGACTTTATTAGCTAATTGCTCACTGTGAGAGTCACCTGAAATCGTACCGCTTGCGTGGTTAGCATTGACAGAGCCACCGATAAATTTCGCATCACCACCAGTATTGATTTTAGCAGTATCGGTGTTGAGAGTGGTTTCGGTATGTGTTTCATTACGCACCACGTTCACAGCAAGATGACCGCTACCTGAAGACGGAGTCCATTTTTGTTCAGCCACGCCACCGCCTAGTTTTAAGCCTACTGAAACATCGGTTTTGTTCACGCTATCTGTTGCTGCCGTTAAGGCTAAATTGCCTTTGCCTGCATTAAGATTGAGCTGTTCAGAGGTTGAGGTCACGCCTTTTAAATTCACCCCGTTTTGAGCTTGAATGCTCACGTTTTTACCGTTTACCGCCACGCCTGTGTGCGTTTGGCTGTTTTCGGTGTTTACGCCTACATTTGCATTGAAGCCTGCATTTGCTACTTTAGCTCCAATATTCACGCCAGTAGCAACAGTGGCCGCAACGCTTTGTACAGCATTATTACCTGCGGTGATATTAACTCGGTTACCAGAAAGTTGTGCATTTTCAACCGCTTGTACGTTGGTGCCTTGTAAGCCTAAAGTGCCTGTGGTGTGTACTTTCACATTATGACCAGCGATGGTGCTTGTTACTGCTTGGCTTTGGTTGCCGTTTTTACCATTTGCAGAAAGGCTTAAATCAATAGATGGAACGGCTGCACCTGCTGATGGCACAACCATTGCACCAACACCGACTTTCGCATCAAAACCACCACCTGATTGGGTTTTACTACTTGTTGCTTGGCTGAATTGAGCACTTTGAGCTTGAATATTCACATTTTCACTTGCGTTAATATTTGCTTGGCTATTCAATTTGCCTGTGTGAATGTTCACGTTTTTCGCATTAATTGAGCCTTGCACAGCATTGCTTTCTTGGCTAGCTGATTGGTTGTAATTTGCTCCTACTTTTGCCGCAACGTTAAAGCGTTGGAAGTCAGTAGTATCGGCTGAAACGCCTAAACTCGCCCCAGCTGAAAGGCTGTTTTTCTCAACACGATTTGCAACTGCTACAAGTTGATGGTTGTTTGAATTAAATTGTGCCGTTTCTCCCGCCTTGTATTGGGTCGCATTATCTTGAATGTGGTTTGCATTCACGCTGATATTTTTGCCCGCTTGTAACTGCGTTGCGGTATGCGTTGTGATTGAAGCGGTTTCGTGCCCACCTTTAGCAGAAAGTTCTGCATTCACATTAAAGGCTTTCGCTTGGTTGATGCCAGCCGACACGCTGAGATCCACGTTCACATTATTGCCAAAGCTATTTGTGCTATTTTTTTCAGTCGTGTGAAGTACCTCTTTCGCATTTTCTTGGATATTTCCGCCTGCTTGCACTTGGCTGCCTTGATGCTCAATACGATTAGCGTTGAGTTTTACATCATTTGACGCTGAAAGTTTGCTTGCTTGGGCTTTGTTTTCCACGCTTGAAGTTAAAGCGTGAGCCACACTCACACCTAACGTACCACTTAATTTGCTCTCTGTTATTGTACCGCTCAAACCAACATTTACTTCATTTTTCACGCTGTTGTTGATGCTTTGATTTTGAGCTGCCTGTGTCGTGATTTTATCCGCGTTAATGACTAAATTGCCGTGAGTTGCCGCCACTTCACTGCCTGAAACAGTCACAGTTTTTGCATTCAATGCTACATCACCACCTTTTACGCTTGAACCTGTATGCGTTGTTGTGTGACTATTTTGGCTGTTATTGTAAACGTTCAAGCCTAAGTGGAATTTACCTTCTGCATTTACAGAATCTGCTTTTTTCTCTTTGCTGATTTCAACATCTGAATCCACGCTTGGCGTGCCTTTGCTGTTATCAATATTAAGGTTTGCAGTTAAATGTCCGTGTTGGAATGATGTTTTGAGGCTATCGAAACCGCCTGCGAAACTAAAACCAGCCTTACTTGATTCCGTATGAACGTGGTTAGCTGCACCTTTCACTTCAATGCCACTTTTTGCTGCAATATCGAGCAACCCTGCAGATTGCACTGTTGAGCCCACAATGCTCACGTTTTTGTTGGTAGAAAGTTGGAGATTTGATTCTGATTTTAAGGTTGAACCTTTTGCAGTAGAGGTATGTGTATAGCTACTTTGGCGAGCCTTGGTAATATCAAAAATTGTACCTTGACGAGCGTAATCAACTGCAGTGGTTTTTGCTTGAGTGCTATCAATGACTAATGCACCTGCATTGCCTTTTACCATGCCATTACCACCTGTTACGACACGGCTGCCTGAAATATGCACGCCACGGCTTGCATCTAAAGTTGCATCGCCTTTAACGGTAAAATCAGCCCCGTGAACAGTTTCCGCACTTCTGCCTGTACCCACTGTTTTAGAGCCTGCTAAACCACCCCAGAAACGCATATCATCGCTGAGGTTGTAGCTTTCAGTTGATTTTTCAGACGCAAAGCTCAATGCACCACTATTTTTTGCCAATAATGCACCATCCACATTTGCCACTACGCCTGTTAAATGTACGTCGCCTTTACCGCCTAAAATAAGATCTTGTTCAGTCGTTAATTCTGTCGCAGTGTAGTGTTGCACGCTACTATCTTGGCTACTTAAACCTGTTTTTAAACGTGCAGTTTCATTTTTAAATTCAGCTCGAGCCATTTGAGTAGTAGTGGCTTTTACACCACGTAAATTCACGCCTTGTTCGCCATAAATAGCGGTCGTTTTTGCGGAAACTTTTGCACCTTCAGCGGTCACTTTGCCTTTGGTTGCTTCAATGTTTACGCTATCGCCTGCAATCGTAGTGCGGTGTGTGGTTTCAACACGATTACTCTCTTGTTCATTGCGATACCAGCTACCTTTGCTTTGGTTTTTGCTGTGTTCACGTAAATTTACGGTTTTTTCTGCCCCTAAATGTACATTGCCACCACGAATATTGCTATTTTTGGCTTGAATATCTGTGCCTACGATATTCAAATTACCGCTGATATTCATATCAAATTGTTCAGCTTGAATACGCGTTGCTTGGTAAGTTTCGCTTGAACCACTTTGATGTTCACGAGCTTGTACGCCATTTTGATGCGTAATTTTTGTTTTACCACGATCTGTATGACGACTAATTCTACCATTTAAGTTTGCATTGCCTGCGGTAATATCCACTTCTTTTGCTTGTAAATCGGCTGCTTGTGCGGTAATGGTGGCACGATCATCGGTTGAATGAATACGAATTCTACCCGCTTGAATACTACCCACGACTTTGCCGTCTAGCACTTGACCTTTACGCTCTGCAGTTGTAATTTTAAGCGTGCCATTGTCTTCACGTGCAATTTTATTTTTGCCCGTAATCACATTCACCCCTTCGCTGGTGGTAATTTGACCGCCAACGGTCACTTGCGGGGCGATTAAATCAATGTCGCCAGAACTGGTAATTTTGCCGTTGGTGCTTAACGCTTTATCGCCTGTTGCATCATAGCCTTTAAGTTTACCCTCTGCGACTTGCGGCTTACCTACCACAAGCGAAGCACGAGGCGTATTAATAAAACCGCCTCCTTCCACGCTAATGCCGTTCGGGTTAGCTAACACATAATCGGCTTTATCACCAAAGATTTCTTGCTGACCAGCAATTTTAGAAGAATTGCGACTCACCACTTCATTAAGAATCACTTTTGCGGATTGGGTTTTGAGATTTGGGTTGGCGTTCAGATCGCCTGCGAGTTGAGATTTGCCATTTTGACGAGCGTTATTTAACACCGCTCCTGCCTTATCCACATTGAATTTATCGTATCGGTTATGCGATAAACCCGCATTGCTTGGGTTGGCGATATTGATAATTTCAATGCCCTGTTTTTTGCTCACTTGCGTATTAGCATCGGCACTAGTGATTTCCGCAAACGCTGATTGACCTGCAATACTCAATGCAATCGCAAGCGAAATTTTGCTTAAAGAGTAGGATTTAGACATATTGGCACCTCGTAAAATGAACACTGAAGCGGTCAAACTTCCGTGCTGTTTTGCAATTTTCCGCAAAATTTGACCGCTTGTCGCTAAATAAAAAACATTAGTATTAAAGCAAAAATGCTTGGTTTAGACTAGAGGTTTATTGGGTAAAAATGTGATCTAGTTCACAAAAATAGAAAAATTTTGGAGCATTTTGGCTTACTTTTTACGCAAACGTTTTCGTATGTTGAGGTTTTTTAGCCTAAATGTAATTTTCTTAATAATTCATTGCGTTTTAGAATTTCTATAATAATGAAACAGCAGAAAAGGGTAAAGAAAGTTTGCAAGAGATTATTAAAATAACTGAGTTCAAAATCTTTTGCATAAGATCTAATAAGAAAAGTAATCAAAATTTCTTGTAGGCAATATATAAGAAGCGAATTTACTCCTATATAAGAAAATATTTTCCATAGCCTTTCTAATTTAAAAAACTGATGGTAAACATAATAAACTGAAATAAGAAAGAACAGACTACCAGAAATGCCAATACTTATTCTAAAGAGATCAATTTTAATTTGTTCTAAAACTGATAAATTAAGTTTAGAATGAAGGATATTTAATCCTGATGCATGGATGTAGTCTTTCTCATCAAATAAGTAAAGCTGTATCGCAAAAATTGCACAAACTAAAAACCAAATTAGCAAAGGACGAGTTAGTTTAAATTCCCATTTAGGAAATAAATAACCAATAATAAAGAAAGGATACATAAAATCTATTCTAAATGTTTGCAAGTTAAAGATAAAATTAGGAATAAAGAACAATAAAAAGAAAATAACAATGTATATGACGAGGTTATCTTTAAGAAGGAAATGAACTAGAGTTACTAATATAGAGAAAATGAGCACAGTCCATAAGAACCAATATCCATCAAAAATCTTAAAGGCTAAATCATTTAGATTGATAATAATATAGAATAGATTATCTATATAAGCTGTATTACCTATAATGTAATTATAGAGATTAAAGATAATAATAGGATAAAGCAGGTGATTTATTTTATTGCGTAAAGCTTTAACAAGCGGTCGTTTTTTAAGACTGTAATGCAGAAAATATCCACTAATTAACATAAAAAGCGGCATATGGAAAGAATAGATAAATATTGTAACTTTATCGCTCCAAAATGCTTGAGAAGAGATATAAGCTGCACCATTTCCATTCTGAATGCAGTGCCCTAATATCATAAGAAAAATGGTTAATCCTTTTACAATATCAAGCCATCTATTTCTCTCATCTGTCATATAAACCTCCTGCTAGAGATATACTCAAATAAAATGCTCACTAACGAGTAATAAATTGTATATAATCCCGTCAATACTATAACATATTTAATGAAAGTAAAATGAATTTATATTTAGGCATTATGTCTGGCACCAGCCTAGACGGGGTGGATTTAGCGTTGGTGGATTTCTTCGAAAAGCCCAATTTGGTTGCGAGTGGTTTTGTGCCAATGCCAGAGGATTTACGGGCGAATTTAGCCGAATTGCTTAAATCGGGCGAAACATCGTTACAAAAATTGGGGGAAATCGACCACCGCTTGGGCGTGTTATATGCTGATTGTGTAAACGAATTTCTGGCGAAAAATAAGCTTAAACCCAGCCAAATTAAAGCGATTGGTTGCCACGGGCAGACGGTTTGGCACGCTCCGCAAGGTAACTTCCCATTTACGATGCAAATTGGCGATATGAATATCGTTGCCGCCCGCACGGGGATTACCACCATCGCTGATTTTCGCCGTAAAGATATGGCGATGGGAGGTCAAGGTGCACCGCTGGTGCCTGCCTTTCACGAAGCAGTTTTTGCATGCCCAAATCAGTTTACCGTTGTGCTCAATATTGGCGGCATTAGTAATATTTCGGTGCTTGATCCTAAGTCGGAAACCATTGGCTACGACGTAAGCGTAGGCAATGCACTGATGGATAGTTGGATTGAAAAACATCTCGGTAAGCGTTACGACAAAAATGCGGAATGGGCAAAAACGGGTGAGGTGATCTCTGAACTCTTGGCGGAAATGTTGAGCGAGCCATTTTTACAATTATCGCCCCCGAAAAGTACAGGGCGTGAGCTGTTTAACCTTGCGTGGTTAGAAAAGCAATTTGCAAATTTAACGGCAAAATCGACCGCTTACAAAGTAGAAGATGTACAACGCACATTGGCGGAATTTACCGTTCAAAGTGTCTCTCTTGAATTATCGCAGTGGAAAAATGAGCCAAATAAAGTGTTGTTGGTATGCGGTGGCGGGGCGAGAAACCCACTATTGATGGAACGTTTCAATGTTTTGTTACCAGATTGGCATGTTGGTACGACTAATGATTATGGCGTAGATGTTGATTATGTGGAAGCGGCTGCTTTTGCCTGGTTGGCGTTTCAAAGAATGGAAAACCTGCCAAGTAATATGCCAAGCGTAACGGGGGCATCGCAAGCGGTTAGTTTAGGGGTGATTTTTCCGAAATAATTAATGGATAAAAGGAAAAACTGTCTGAAAAGACAGCTTTTCTTTCATTCTGTGCTATAAATTCTATTCTGTGCTTTAGCTAAGTAGCTTATAATTGAAAATTGACAGGAGAAATCAAGATGAAAAAAATAAAAATGAGGCAGCCTGTTGTAGTGGTATTATTTGGTTTGAGTGCGTTGGTAATGGCAAGTTATTCTGCATTAAAATGAGCTGAAACAAAGATAAACGCCAAATTAAATGTATAGTTGTGAAACGAGTGTAATATGAATCAAACACTACTCAATTCGCTCTCTCAGATGATGACTGAGCAACGCAATCCCCGTTCTCTTAACATTGATTGCATGACGGCAATCGATATTGTGCAACTCATCAACCAAGAAGATCTGTTAGTTGCTAAGGCAGTAGAAAAATGCTTACCTCACATAGCCGAAGCAGTCGAAAAAATCGAACACGCATTCACAAACGGCGGGCGACTTGTCTATATTGGTGCTGGCACGAGCGGACGATTAGGCGTATTAGATGCGTCTGAATGTCCACCCACTTACGGTGTGCCACCTGAAATGGTGGTAGGTATTATTGCAGGTGGCGAGCGAGCTTTACGCCATCCCGTCGAAGGGGCAGAAGACAACTACGAGCAAGGCAAAGCCGATTTACAAGCGGTCGATTTTTGCGAAAAAGATGTCTTAGTTGGCATCGCAGCCAGCGGGCGTACGCCTTATGTGATTGGTGCGTTGGAATATGCCAAATCATTAGGTGCGATTACGGTATCCATTGCCAGTAACGCAGGTTGTGCGATGTCGCAAATTGCAGATATTGCAATTGAGACCGTCGTAGGTGCGGAAATACTCACAGGCTCAAGCCGAATGAAATCGGGTACAGCACAAAAACTGGTGCTTAATATGCTTACCACGGCTTCGATGCTCCGCATCGGCAAATGCTACCAAAACTTGATGGTGGATGTACAAGCTAGCAATGAAAAACTCAAAGCAAGAGCGGTGAAAATCGTGATGGAAGCCACCGACTGCACCAAAGAAACCGCAGAAATCACCTTGCTTCAAGCCGATAACCACGCCAAAGTTGCTATTCTTATGATTTTAGCCAATGTGGATAAACCCCAAGCCGAAAAAATGCTTGCTGAGAATCAAGGCAAGTTAAGGCAAGCACTTCAAAGTTAATGATTTTAAGCGGTCAAATTTCTGTTCTATTTTGCAAAAATGAAAGAGAATTTGATCGCTTTTTATTTTATTCATTTTTGCTAAATAATCTCTTCATAAAATCTCTCTTTATCCTATTTTTAACCGTTTTATAATGTATTCTATCAAAACCAAACGCATTTTAAATGCAAATTATTAACTTAAAGTAAGGAATAGAGTATGTTAAAAATTAGACGTGCAAATGAACGAGGTCATGCAAATCACGGTTGGTTAAAGGCTTATCACAGCTTCTCTTTTGCGGATTATTTCGACCGTAATCATATGCATTTTTCCGATTTACGGGTGATTAACGAAGATTTTGTCCAGCCGACAATGGGCTTTGGAATGCATCCGCATAAAGATATGGAAATTCTCACTTATGTGCTGGAAGGAAAAATTGCTCACAAAGACAGTATGGGCAATGTGAAGGAATTTAATGCAGGTGAGTTTCAGGTTATGTCGGCGGGTTCGGGCGTATATCATTCAGAGTTTAATCCGTCTGAAACGGACGTGTTGCACTTGTTGCAAATCTGGATTATGCCGAATGAATATGGTATTACGCCTCGCTATGGGCAAAAGCAGTTTGCCGATAAAGAGGGTGCAACTTTAATTCTTTCACCAAATGCGGAGGGTGGCTCGTTTAAGGTCTATCAAGAGATGAAATTATGGCGTTATCAATATGGAGTGAAACTAAACAGCAGCGATGCGTTGGCGGTAAGTGATGAAACTTTGCTTGAATTGCAAACAGCCAGTGCAGTGGAATTTTTATTGTTTGATTTGAAATAGCAAAAAATTTTCTAAAAAACACCGCTTGTATTATGCTTACAAGCGGTGATGCTAGAAGAATATTTAATTTTCCATTATTCTTGATAATTAACCCAGTTACCTAACTTATCAATATAGCCTGTATATCCATTAAGAGTAACTTTGGCTATCCCATTTTTAAAGACGGTTTCAGTACTATCTAAAATAGGAGGAATTGCCCATTTTCCTTGTTTATCAATAAATCCCCATTTTCCGCCTTGACAATTTTTACCATAGCCAGATGTTGTTGCTGCTGCCATTCCTTCATTAAAATAAACGACACAGGCAAATTGTGGTTGGATTTGATAATAGCCAGAGGTATCAATAAATCCCCATTTCCCATCCGTTGTTTTTACTGCGGCTAAACCATCATAGAAATCAGCAGCGTAAGCCCATTGCGGTTTAATTACGATCTCGCCATTTTGATTGATATGCCCCCACAATGCGCCATCTTGATATTTCGCTAAGCCATAACGAAATTTTTTGCCTTTTGCTCTCGCTTTTATCTCATCAGCTTCAGCTTTACGCTGTTTGGCTTCTTCGGTTAAACGTGCTTGTTCTTGTGCGTTTGCTTCAGCATCTAATTTGGCTTTTTCTTGGGCAAGTGTTCTCGCTTTTGCTTCCTCCAAAGCGATTTGCTCCGCTTGAGCTTTTGCTTGTGCTTCTAATTTCGCTTTTTCTAATGCGACTTTGTCAGCTTTATCTTTCTCATTTTGTTGTTTTATCAACGCACGAGAGCGTTCACATGCCTTTAATTCGCTTTGTTTACAACCTTCTTCATAATAGAACGCGGCTTTTTCTAAATCAGCCTGGCTCTCATAAATTTCCCCTAATTTATAAGCAGCCTGCCCATTTTTCTGATTAGCGGATTTTTCTAAAAAAGCGATAGCTCTTTCTGTGTTGCCTTGTTTAAGCAGTAATGTCGAAAAATTCAGTTGCGAATTTATATCACCACTATTCGCTGCTTTTTCACAGAAAGAAAATGCAAGGGATTGTTTCGCTTCATCATTTGATAAAGTTTGGCATTGTTCCACGCTATCATCAAAACAACCGCTTAACAGCAAAGGGGTAAATAATACAAGCGGTTTTATTTTATTTAATCTTTGCATTATTTATACTCCACACACTCTTTTTCTTTTTTATTAGATGGTTTAGAACAAACCGTACTAAGTTGATTTTTCAATTTTTGAATCTCTGTTTTGCTATTTTCCTCAACTTTTTGTTTTTCTTGTTTTAAGTCACTCAGCTCTTTCTCCATTTCTTCAACATTCTTTTGAGTTGTTTTTAGCTTAAGATATTCCTTATTTTGTTCCTCGCTGATCTTTACACTCGAATCGAACCATTGCCACGCAAAAGTGAAAACAAGCATAAGAAAGAGTAATGCACAAATTATTGCTAACACTTTTGTTGCCATAGAAGGATTACTTATATCATCTACTTGTACAGCTTGAGCTGGTTCTACAGGCTGACGCAATTTCAACTCAAGCGATTTGAACTTATTATCTAGCTGTAAAGTTAATTTTTGTTCAGTTTTTTCTGCCACTTGTTTTGCAACCTCGTTTGAAAAAAGAGAAAGCCGAGTATCACCTAATTCAGCTTTAGCTCGCACTTTTTTCATTTCTGCAATCGCATTATCTCGCTCTTGTTGATAAGCCCTAGCTTGGACTTCAACCTTTTTTGTGACTTCTTGCTGAATGATTTTCGCTTGTTCACTCTTTAATTGTTGGATTTCACCGGTTGCATCTTGATATTTTTTACTCAGCTCCTGTATATAAGTGTGCAAGTAATGAATTTCCGATTTATAAGACGAAACAAAGATATCTAAGCTAAATAATTGCGAAGATGAGATTTGCAAACGCTTCATTTGGCGTACTTGTGCAGAAATATGTTCACTTTCTGTAAAGAAGATATCTTTATATTGATAATGTAATCCGCTTGTTATCAAGTACTCTGCGACTTTTAACGCTTCACCTTCTTGGCAATGGATAAATAAAAAGTCAGAAGAGGCGGTTTTCGTAATGCTATTTTTAACAGGTGCAACTAATTGAATTTTTTCTAATGCTTTTGGTGATTCAAATGTTTTACCTGTAATACTGGTATGGTAAGCCTTTTTCTCGTTGTCAATAAAGTGAGTCATTTGATAAATACTTAATTGACGAAGGCCAGAAAAAATATCTTTTATGCTGTTAGGCGAAAATGAGGCATTAGCCGCTTCAATAAAGCTACCAAAATAAGTGCCTGCTCGAGTCTGCCCTTGCTCATAAATAGAGAAGTATTCTGCAAAACCTAAAAGCGAAACGTTTTGTTCCGTACGGCTGATTAAGGCATATAGAGGAGCATCATCACCTAATTTTGGTGAAGGCAAACAACCACCTAAATCTTGCCCTAATTCAAAAGCGGTTTTGCCTAAATTAAATTGTTTGTCAATGCCATTATTGGTATATTGACGACCTGCTGGCGTACCGACCAATCCCCAGCCTAAATATTGTTTAAAATTTTGTTCTTGTGTCATTATGCTTTCCCACTAAACCAACGCTTAAATTTATCCCAACAATTTAATTCTTTTACTGCTGAAACGCCCATGCCCTCTTTATATAACCAATTAAAGAATTTCTCTGGGCACTCTTTATCAAATTCGGTTAATAAATCGGAATTAACAGAGAATTTTCCCATTCGATAAAAAATCGTTTTATTATTTGGCGATTCATTAAAGAAACTATTTGCAAAGGCAGGAATTTTTTCTAACGCATAGTGCATCGGGTCATAACCATTGCGTTCTACGGCTGCTATATCTGTTGCAAAAATTTTATCTGCTTTAGAAAGCAGTAAGGCTTTTGGAAATTGTTTCCCTTGACTACTTTGAATATATTGAATTTTAGTGAAAACTTCACTTAATACATTCATTTGTGGAATTTTGCCATTATCAGATAATGACTGATCGTAAACAAAGGCAATCTTTGTTTTAACGTCCGATTCTAAAATAGCTGTTAAATAATTTGGCAGCATACCTGATTTATTTTTATCTCGACTATGGAAGGCTTCTTCTGAATGTTCGCCTGAAGCATCAACAAATACAATTTCAATTGGTGGCTTAGATTTATCGGTTGGCGTAAAAGAAATATGCATTTCAAAGTATTGTTTTGTATCAGTACTGGTTAATTTTTTTGTACCCACAATGTCATTAAAACGATCTTGTAATTGATAGAATAATTCTTCTTCACTTTCAGTGGTTTTGTCGGTTTGTAGATAAACCACACCACCAATATAATTTTTCATATAGTGAAGTACGCTACCAATAATCCACGTTTTACCTGATGCAGGGCTACCAAAGAATAAAACATAGTGCTTATTTTCAGCGTTTTCATTTAATTCTTTTACACGTTCGTGATATTCTTCATCAGATAACTCTTTCACTTCACGCTTATCTAATTTTGCCTGCTTAGTGATTGGCGTATGCGTGTAGTTTGAATTGAATTCTGGTAATGGCTCAAAAGCGGCAAATTCATTTTTTTCGATGACAGGTTCTTCCGTTACGAAATCAAGCGGTGGATTTTCTTCCTTACTTTGCTCTGTTTTTTCTAAATCAACGGCAAAAGTGGTTTCTTCTGTTGAAGGTTTTGTTGTTTGCTCTTCGGTTTCAAATGGATTCTTTAACATACTGCCTCCTACATTGAACGACCAGAATGAATGACTTGTGCAGGTTCTTTTTCGTTACGGCCGAAGAACACGAGTAAACTTAATACCACAGCCCAGTCAATAAATAAGCAAAGAATGGTGAATAACACCGCAACAAGAGGATGATCTACAAATGCCGATTTGAAAGAGAAGGCGATTTTACCAATCTCTTGGCTTTCAAAAGGTACTTTTTCAAATTTGAAAATAGCGGTATCGTTGATAAATTCTTGTGTGTTTGAGCCAATCTCATTAATCACATTCACTGCTTTTAAATTGGTTTCAAAACCATATTGTTTAACATCTGCGGCGGTAGATAGCACATTGTCAATTAAATTATTGATTTCTTTTGCTTTTTTCTCCGTATTAGCACGGATTTCCTCTACTTTATCGTAATCTTTATTAGTAAGCTTACGGCGAGTGATTTGGTCAATATTTTCTTGATAACGTAATGCCAATTCTTTTGGGGAAATACCTCTTGTACCAAATTCAGTGAGGCGTTCACCGAGTACTCCTTCAATTTCACGAATAAGCTCTAATGCACGTTTGCCTAAACCAGGTCGAGCTGGATCTGAAATTTGGCTCACAAGTTGTTCCGTTAATGCTTCTACGCGATTGCGTTTTTCTGTTAATTCAGGGTTGAAATTATTTAAGGCTTTATTTGTTGCACTAACGACATCATTAAGCTGCTGCTTATGTTTAAGAAGTTCATCACGGAAGAGTTGCTCTTTTTGATAGCTGGTATAAATCGCATTGAAGTTCCCAGCGAAGGAAAAAAGTGAAAAGAAAAAGTAGGCGATTAAAAAGCCAATAACGGGCAATTTATTTAAACGGCGAGTCCCAATAAACAGGGTAAAGCCATACATTAACATCGTAATTGCTGCAGAAAATGCCCAAGCAAAAGTAGCCCCGAATAAATCGGTAAAGCCTAATGCAGTTTGAGCAAGGCTAATCGCCATAAAAACAAATAAAGGAATATGTACCCAGCCAGGTAATTTTTTTGTTGTTGGTTTCATTATATAAGACCTCAAAAATGTTGATGTAAAATTGAGTGCAAATCATACCAAGAACGAGCAAAAAAAAAACAACTCCGACCTCGAATTGTAAATTTTACACAGAAAAAAACCGCTTGTAGAAAATGTTACAAGCGGTCATAAATTTAGACTGTTTTGCAATTAAGCTGCACGTTTTCTTGCTAAAATGCGATTAGCACATTCAGCCGCAGCAGTTAAGCCGCCTGCCATCATAATCACGTCTTTGATGACTAAGCGACCAACACCAGAGAGATAAGGGAAACCATAGGCTGGTGTTGGTAAATCACCGCCCAGATTAGGCACCCAAGCCTCTGGTGTAGTAATTAAAAATGAGAGTGTTACAATCGACATTCCGAAGGTGAGCAATCCGCCTGCCAAGCCTGCGGTTGCATTCCAGATACCTGCTAAAGTGAGGATGCCCACAGTCACGATAATTGCACCGATGATATAAGAAGTGGTGTAAGTACCGTTTTCTTTATGCCATTCGATGTTTTTCGCTACCATTTTGCCTTCAGGATTTTTGTGAAGGGTGTATTCCATCACCATTTCGCCTTTGTCATTTTCAACTAAATTTGGACCTTTTTTATACATATAGCTGAAGAACGGGCTGTTTGATACAAAGTGGGCGATGCCATCCGCTTCATATTGACAAACTTTTAAGCCGCCAATCCAAACCATAACGATAAAAATAGCAATACGAATAAAGTTGATAAATTGGCGTTGCATTGGGGCAACGATTTTAGCAACAAATTCAACAAACGCATTAAATGCACTCATAGATACCTCATTAAGAGTAGTAAAAAGGGACGCAATTATTGCATATTTATCTGTTGAAAATATTGATGGTAAAAACTATTTATTCGTAAGATTTTGACTATCTTGATTGCACAATTTCGAATTGCGTTTGAATAATCTTTTTGAAGTTTTCAGAACAAGCTGCCCAATCAACAATATCTACTTTCCAATCTAAATCGGATTCAGAAAAGGCATCGACTAAATTGGCGTGCGTTTCAAGTGAAAGCGGTTTTTCGGTAATAATAGCGAGATCTAAATCTGAATAGCGCTTTGCCGTACCTTTAACCCGTGAACCAAATGCCCAAACTTCATATTCAGGCACATTCTTGTGTAAAATATCTAGTACGATTTGGCGTTCAGCCTCAGTAATTGCTAGCATTTAAACCTTCTTGTAGCGATTTTTGTAGAAACTGGACCTCTTTTAAAAAATCAGGAATGCCAGCCACGACTAAGATAGCGGTTTCTTCATCGTAAGTATGGCTTGTACGACTTCTCATATCACGATATTTCCGCCAATCTTGCCAACTTCCGAGTAATAAACTGCGTTCATTTGCTGTGCGAATTAAATCTTGGAAAGTCATCCCATCAAATTCAGCGGGGTTAGCAGAGGTCTGTTCCAAAAATCGCTTAAGCATTTTATGACTAATTTCGTAAGTAAATTCAAAACGCTGAACTAAACCATCGCGAATCTGAATATCACTTGTGTCTGATTCGTAACGTGTGAGCCCTTCAGACAAACGAGTTATTGCATTATTAAGTGGGGTTAAATCAAGATTCATTTTCTTCTCGCAAACTTTTCTTACATTTTTACCGCTTGTTTCATCGCCTCAAACAATTCATCCAACATCGCAAAGCGTTTGCGGTACATTGAACGTTTTTTGCTTGGGATTTCGTCTAAATTGCGGTCATCTTCAAGTGGGAGCAACCAATAATCTTCACGTTTTCCGCCTGCTTCAGAGAAAATCGCATCGTAATCCACCACATAGCGCTTGCTTTGCACAAGGCGCGATTTGTTCTGATATTTTTGCGGAATGCCCAATAATTTATCGTACCCTAAAATTTTGGTAAGGCTTTTCATTGCTTCTACCATCAAATACGCAGGGCGTAAGCCGTGGCAAGCTTTAGTGAGCTGTTTTACCATCTCTTTTGAGCCTTCAAAATTTGGACCTTGTACCACCGCTATCAATAGTGCATCGCCCAACTTGCCAAAAGTCAGCAAGTAAATCAGTTGATTCTTAGGCTTATAACGAAGTTCCAATGCCCAATAACCTTCCATCGGCTGGTGTTCGTTGATGTTAAGCAAAATCTCAAAATCAGGGATAACTTCGCAAAAACTTAATGGTTGCTGCCACAAAGGTGGGTTGAGATGAGCAAGTTGTTGCGGGATAAAAAGCAAGTTCTCACAGATAGCATTAAAACGTTGTTGGCTGTTAAAACGTTTATCTAAAAAGCGATGCACTAATGGATAGCCGTAGTTTGTTCGTTCGTTAAGTAGAGAAATAAGCAAAGGGTGTTGGTTGACAAATTGCTCAAATTTTTTAACCGCTTGCACGTGTAAAAGTGAACGCAGGCGATAGCGTAAACGCTTGCCTGCATAAGATTTTTTGCCTCGGTTGGGATAAATATCGTTTGCTTTTGTCCAGTGATATTGCGATAAATTCATTGTAGCTCCTTAAAATCGGCGGTTATTTTCGCATAATTTTAATGATTTAGCGAATCCATAAGTTTAATTACATCTTCCATACATTTTAAAAATGTTTCAATAGATATTTTAAAATCTTTATTGACTTAAAATTTAGCTATGCTATTCTTTACCCAACTTAAGAGTCGGAGGATGTATGAAAACCACTTTCCATATCGTTCAAAGAATGAACCATCGCGGAATCAATAAAACACTATTAGATTGTGTTGTTGAGTTTGGGGAAATCAAAAAAGACAAATACGTTATCAGCAAAAAACTTGCCAATTCATATATCAAATTAATTCAGCAAGAATTGGCAAAACGTAAGCATTAGAGAGGTAAAAAAATGAGAATAGCAGAATACAATCATAGTTTTTCACAAATGAGTAAAGAACAACTTAACTTTTTACTCAAACAGATGAAAAAGATTGCCGATAAACAAGGTGTTATTGTTGTGATGGAAGATAATGCTCTCCTGACTACTTATAACCTTTGCAGCTATAACCGTAAATTATCAAGATACCATTAAGGGTTCATTATGACTCAATTACTCAAATTAAATAAAAATAGCTTTAATGATTTTTACCAAACTATGCACAATAAATTGTCGATTGAAATCATTAACGAATTAGCGATTAAAGCAATGGCAGTGGTGGTTTTAAACGAAAATAAATTGCTAAGAAATCAGGATGAACTTCGTACTATAGTGGAAAGCACAGAACGAGAATATGCTGAAGTTTTCTTACAAAATAGCCACGATATTTTAAGTAATCATCTTTCTCCAACTATGATGAATTTGCTGGCAGATTTAAGTGAAAATCAGCAAAAAGGCTTACTGACTAAAGAAAATAAGCAAGATTGGTTACATCATTTATTTAATCTTCAGCTAGGAGGAAAAAGTGATCTCTTTGCTTTTGAAGAGAGTGTTTATGCACTTTGTAATCAGCTATTTTCGAGTGTAGAAGGGGATGTTTATCTCACATCAGGTAATGCAACTTACCACAGTTTAATGCTAAGTGAACAGCAATCTGTGGCGGCAGAAAGTATCAAATCTACAAATATCCCAGCGTTGTTGAATTTAATTTTAGGCAACATCCAATATAAAGTGAGTGACCCTATTTTAAATCCAGCTTATATGCAAAATGGAAAACTAATGCCTTTTAAAAAAGGATTTTTGGCAGAGCCTTGGGGAATGAAAATTAGCCTTAATGAAGATGCAAAGCAACGTTTTTCTGTCGTTAGCAATAACTATCAGAATTATGCGATTCAACATTTATGGCAACAAGTAAGTGATTTTGCGATTGTCGCTGTGCCAATGAACCATTTATTTTCTACGGTAAAAAGTGAAATTGAAATGCGTAAATGGTTGCTTGAGCAAGGTCATTTGAAATCAATTGTGGCTTTTCCTAGTGGCGGTTTTATAAAGAGCACAAATATTGGTTTTTCTTTACTGATTTTTGATTTCACGAAAATTTATGATGAAGTGAATTTAGTTTCTCTTAAAGATTCCGATTTTGTTGAAAGACAGTTACGAGAAAATAAACTTACTCAAATTGACACTTTGGTTGAGATCATTAATGGCAAGTCAAACAAAATCTCTCAAAGAATTGCGATAGAAACCTTGGCTAAAAATGATTATGTACTCGATCCTGAACGCTATATTGTCGATTCACAAACCGAAGCCGCTCTTGAGATTTTAAATCAATACGAAACGGCAACATTGGGCAGTTTTGTAGAAGTTTTGCGTCCTGCTCCATCGCTTTCAAAAGAAGAAGGTAAATATTCTATTTTTGAAATTCAAGGCGGCGATCTTCCGGAATATGGCTACATTGATTCTATTAGCAAAACAAATCAGGTAGAGGAAAGCCAGCTAAAAGGGTTAGAAAAGTATTATTTAAAAGAAAATGATATTTTAATTACCATTCGCGGTGTAACAGGCAAAGTTGGCATTGTTTCAAAAAGCTTACTTGAACAATATGAAGGGCGTGTAATTGCAGGAAAAATCTGTGTGGTGCTACGTCTGCAAAATGCAGAAAAAATTACACCGCTTGCGTTGTTAATGCAACTTCGTTCGGAATTTTGTCAATCTCGTTTGCAGTTACTCTCATCAGGGGCAATGATTGCAGGGTTATCAGTGAAGGATTTAAAAGAATTTCCTATAGCACTTTTTTCTTTACAAAAACAGCAAGAATTAGCAGAAAATTTTCACCAACAAGCCAAAATAAAACAAATGATTCGCCAACAAGAGCAAGAAATGAAACAGCTTGCTAATAATTTCTGGCAAACAAACTAAGGAATAACAATGGCTAAAGCACCGAAAAAAAGCAAAATTGAAGAGCTTTCACTAGAAAGCGTAATGATGAACTGCCGTAATGCTCTGCGTGGTAAAGTGGGCGGAAATGAAAAAAATCGCGATACTGTAATGGGACTGGTTTTCTTAAAATTTGTTGGCGATAAATTTGCCGCTCGCCGCGCTGAAATAATGGCGCAATATCCTGAAATTTTTTGGGAGCAAGAATCCTTTTATCGTAGTGAAAACGTATTCTATCTTAACGAAACAGCTCGCTGGTCTTATTTAGTGGAGCAAGCCTCAAGCGATGATATTGCGGTGAAATTAGATAAAGCGATGGCGGATATTGAAGAACGCAATCCGCCACTTAAAGGCGCGTTGCCGCAAAACTTCTACGCGACACTCGGCATTGGCAAAAAAGAGATTAAAAGCCTCATTGATGAAATCAATAAGCTCGACAACAACCGTTTTCACGAAAAAGACTTGATTGGGCGTGTACAAGAATATTTCTTGCAAGTGTTTGCGATTGATTCAGGCGTTGGAAACAGCTTATCGAAAATGACAAAGTGGAAGCCATTATCGTATTACCACGTGAAATGTTTTATTCCACCGATATTTCTGTCACCTTATGGATTTTAAATAACAACAAAAAAGAGCGGTCATTAAATGGTAGAAATTTACGCAATCGTCAAAATGAAGTGTTATTTATGGATCTCCGTACGTTTAATACCAACGTTTACGAGAAAAAATATATTCAATTAACACAAGCTGATATTGAACAAGTAAAATCCACCTATTTTAACTGGCAAACAGGTGAAAATTATGCGGATATTCCTGAGTTTTGCCAATCGGCAACTCTTGAAGGCATTCGTACAAAAAATTATTCCCTTGCACCAAGTCAATATATTCAATTTGTTGATCGCGATTTAGAGATTGATTACAACGCAGAGATGAAAAGAATCCAATCAGAAATGACCGCGCTTTTGACAAGCGAAAAACAATCGCAAGCGATGTTAGAAAAAGCGTTTGAAGGGATTGGGTTTAAATTAGGAGAATAGGTGTTTTAACCCTTAAATTAAACGTGGATACAGGTGAGTTAAATCTTCTTATCAGTAGAGCTAGATACGAATACATGGGAGCTAATAAGGAATAACGAGGGCTGATTGAGTATGAGGTTGGATTTACTTCTGCCAAATCTCCCCTACCCCTCTTTGCTAAAGAGGGGGCATTCTTTAGTAAATTAATGATTACTGGCTCATTTGCATTCATTATAAAATAATGTTCGGGTAATGCTCTGAAATTAAACTCTTATGCGATCCAATCCCCTCTTTAGCAAAGAGGGGTAGGGGAGATTTGGCAGAAGTGATTAACGAAGAAATTAATAAAAAATAACCAAGGAATAAAATGAAACACAAACTCGGTGATTTAATTGAACTCTATTCAGAAGCCTGTGGAATAGAGAATTTAACAGTAGATGAAGTATCAGGCATCAACCGTGATAAAGAATTTTTTTCACCTGCAAAGCAAGTGGGAACAGATACCAGTAAATATAAGATTGTTCCACCAAATTACTTTGCGTGTAATTTAATGCATGTTGGTCGAGATATTGTTTTACCAATTTCATTAAATACCACAAACAAAAATAGAATTGTTAGCCCTGCTTATACGGTTTTCAAAATTAAAGATGAAAGCAAAATCTTAAGTGAGTTTTTCTTTATGTGGCTAAAATCAGACGAAAAAGATCGTTATTTTTGGTTATTTACAGATAGTTCAGTGAGAGATGGTTTATCTTGGGACGATCTCTGCAACATCGAACTCTCCCTCCCATCCCTTGAAATCCAACAAAAATATGTGGCGGTGTATCAAGCAATGCTTGCCAATCAACGTGCTTATGAAAAAGGATTGGAAGATTTGAAGTTGGTGTGTGACGCCTATATTGAGCATTTGCAACATTCAGAGCCATTGCATAGGATTGGGGATTTTATTGCGGAACATAAAGTGAAAAATAACGGTTTATTAGATCAAAATTCTGTAATGGGTATTGCTACGGCAAAAACATTTATTGAAACAAAATCTAATTTAGAAGGTGTTAATTTAGATAATTATTTAATTGTGCCTTCTCGTTATTTTGCTTATGTCGCAGATACTTCACGCCGTGGAGATAAAATATCTTTGGCATTTAACGAAAGTAAAAATAATTATTTAGTATCATCAATTAGTACGGTTTTTTATAGCAAAAATGAAACCAAACTTCTTCCTGAATACCTTGCATTATTCTTTAACCGTAGCGAATTTGACCGTTATGCACGTTTTCATTCTTGGGGCAGTGTAAGGGAAGTATTTTCTTGGACGGATTTATGTGAAGTTAAGATTCCTCTTCCCGATTTGAACGTTCAACAATTTATCGTGGATATTTACAAAGTATTGCTAGAACGTCGTCGGATTAACGAGCAATTAAAAAACCAAATTAAGCAACTTTGCCCTGTGCTAGTGCGTGGTGCGATGGCTGAAATCTAAAAAGAGCGGTCATTTTTGGCAACTATTTTACAAACGGGATAACCTATGAAATTTTACGAGAGCGAATTAGAAAAAGCCGTGGTGGAATTGTTGGTGCAACAAGGTTACCAACACAGCCAGGGCGATGAATTAAACCGTGCGCCTAACGAGGTGTTATTAGTTGCAGATTTACGCGATTATTTAACCGCTTGTTATCCCGATTTAACGCCAAGCGAAATGCAAAAAATCATCGCTCAATTAGAAAACATTCCTGCCACACCACTTTACCAAGGTTCGAAAACTGCCTTTAAATTGATTAATGAGGGGCTGACTCTTCCGCGTGAAGAGAGCCAAAAGCCCGCGTTACACTTGCGTTTTATTGATTTTGATTGTGTGGAGAATAACCGCTTTCGGGTGGTTAATCAGTTTAAAGTACAAGGCGAGCAAGAGCGCATTCCCGATATTTTGTTGTTTATTAACGGCATTCCTGTCGCCCTATTTGAGCTGAAAAGTGCGATCAATGAAGAGGTAAATATTTATGATGCGTGGGAGCAGATTCATATTCGTTATCGCCGTGATATTCCAAAACTACTGAAATACACTTTTTTAAGTGTGATAAGTGATGGTGCGAATAACCGTTTAGGCTCTGTGTTTACGCCTTATGAATTTTATTACACTTGGAACCGTATCAATAAAGAAGCTACTACGAAAAAAGGCATTCAAACCCTGTTTAGTCTGATTGAAGGGGCATTAACGCCTGTGCGTTTGTTGGCGTTGTTGCGTGATTTTATTTACTATCCAGATCAAAGCGATAATGAAATGGTGGTGGTCGCACGCTATCCGCAATTTTTCGCTGCCAATAAAATGTTTGCCAATATCCAACGCCATTTACGCCCAATCGGGGATGGCAAGGGAGGCACTTACTTTGGAGCAACAGGCTGCGGAAAAACTTATACGATGCTCTATTTAGCCCGAATGTTGGTGCAACGTGAGCAAGCGATATTTAAAAATCCAACAGTAATCATTATCACTGATCGAGAAGATTTAGATAACCAAACAGCGAAAATTTTTACCAATGCGAAAAACTTTTTAGGAGAAGATGAGGTGCTGAGCATTGAGTCTCGCCAAGATTTAGCTGATAAACTACGTGCCAAACCTAGTGGTGGCGTGTATCTAACCACCATTCAGAAATTCGCTGAATATGTCGGGTTGCTTTCAGACAGAGCAAATATTATCTGTATTTCTGATGAGGCTCACCGCACGCAAACTGGTGTGGAAGGAAAAATCTACATTGATGAACAGGGTGTAAAAACTAAATTTGGCTTTGCCAAATACTTGCGTGATGCATTCCCTAATGCTACTTATGTCGGCTTTACCGGCACGCCGATTGATGAAACCATTTCTGTTTTTGGTGATGTCGTTGATCGTTATACAATGAAGCAAGCCAGTGATGATGGCATTACGGTGCGTATTGCTTATGAGCCACGTTTAGCACGAGTGTTGCTTTCAGAGGAAAAAATCAAAGAAATTCAGGCTTATTATGATCATTGTGCGGAACAAGGTTCAACCGACTATGAAATTGAGCGAAGTCAACGAGAAATGAGTCAGATGCGCCAGATTTTGGCACACCCAACTCGATTAAAATTACTCGCTCAAGATATGATTTCACACTATGACGCACTTTGTGCAGAAAATCCTGCCATCGTGAAAAAAGCAATGATTGTGTGTGCTGATCGGGAAATTGCCTTTGCATTGCTCAATGAAATTGTGGCAATTCGCCCTGATTGGGGCGTGGCAAAAAAAGCGGAAAATGAGGCTGCACTTTCTGCAAAAGAATTAGAAAATTTAACCGCTATTGAAAAAATTAAACTGGTGGCGACACGTAACGACAACGACACGCCAGCCCTTTATCAAGCCTGTGGTACGAAAGAGTATCGTAAAGAGTTAGATCGTCAGTTTAAAAACACGCAATCGAATTTCAAAATTGCTGTGGTGGTGGATATGTGGATTACAGGCTTTGATGTGCCGAGTTTAGCGGTGATGTACATTGATAAACCGTTACAAAAACATACGCTTATTCAAACCATTTCCCGCGTTAATCGCAATTTTGCTGGTAAAGAGCAAGGTATCGTGGTGGATTATATCGGGATTAAAAATGCGATGTTACAAGCGGTGAAATTATATGGTAATGATGATGAATCGCCAGTAGATGATATGAAAGTGACACTCGCAATTTTGCGTAATCAATTAGATTTGTTAAGCAAATTGATGCATAGTTTTGATACTCACGATTTCTATCACGGTTCGCCTTTAGCACGATTGCATTGCTTGAACTTAGCTGCAGAATGGGTGCAACAGAAAAAAGAGACAGAAAACCGTTTTATGGGGCTGTCGAAACGACTCAAAATGGCGTATGAAATTTGTGTGGCATCAGGTGAGTTAAGTGAGCAAGAAATCGAAAAAAGTCAGTTTTTCTTAGCGGTAAGAGCCGTGATTTATAAACAACATTCGGGCAGCCAGCAAGCGCCAGACACCGAGCAGATGAATGCTTTTGTGAGCAAAATGGTGGAACAAGCGATTGCCTCAACGGGGGTGGAAAACATCATCAATATGCAAGAAAGAGAGGCTTTATTTGATGAGAACTTGGAACAAGAAGTAGCTAAAATTGAACTACCTATTTCGAAATTCCACGCGTTACTCGCTTTGCTGAAAAAAGCCATTGGCGAATATGGCAAAACAAATAAAGTGAAAAGTCTTGAATTTGAACAACGAATGAAAGCGGTGGTTGATCGCTACAATAGTCGCGATAATTTAGCATTTGTAAATGAGGTGGTGGGCGATTTCATCAACAGTTTATCAGATGAAATTTTAGATCTGCTTAAACAGCTACAAGAAGACCAATCCTCTTTTGAAGAGCTTGGTATTAGTCTTGAAGAAAAAGCTTTTTTCGATATTCTCACGCATGTGAGAGATGAACATCAGTTTGATTATGATGATGAAAAATGCGTAGTACTTGCCAAAAAAATTAAAGAGTTGGTGGATGATAATCTCCAGTTTGCCGAGTGGAATGTGCGTGATGATATTAAAAACAAGCTGAATATGGAATTGACTCTATTGCTTTACAACAACGGCTATCCGCCACAATGGAATGAGGAAGTGTTTGAAAAAGTGATGGAACAGACAGAGAATTTTAAACAATATCATTAAAAATAAGGCTGATAGGTTTTCACCAATCAGCCTTATTTTTTTACTCTTTCGGCAAGCGTTTAATCGAGAGGATTAAACCGCCCCAGATGATAACTAACGCTGCAACCATCATTAAAATTGCTGATGTGCTCATATTATTCCTCCACGTTAAATTCAGGTTCGTTTTTCCACGGTAAGCGAGACAGGATAAACGCCACGATCACTAAGAAAATTGCCATTCCCCAACCGAAAGTATTAACGAACCAGTTTGGATAACCTTCATATCCTTCGGTAAACACTTTTACGCCTTCACTTAATAGCATAAACGCTAAAACCCCTGTGGTAACGATAATGCATAAACGCCAGATTGTGCCGACTTTGAATGATGAAGTTTTATTGATGTGGTGACCTAATGTACTAAGTTTGCCATTCGCTACAATTGCAATTAAGGCAGCAAAAGCGACCGCTACAATACCAAAGTAGTTCACAAATTTATCCATTACATCCAACATCGGCAAGCCTGTTGTGGTACCGAATAAGATCACTGAGACGATCATCATTGGCACGCCAACCACGAAAGTCGCAGTTACACGCCCCATTTTGAGTTTGTCTTGAATGGAAGCAATAATTACCTCAATTACTGAGATAAATGAAGTTAATGCTGCAAAGGTAAGTGAACCGAAGAACAACACGCCTAAAACCGTGCCCATTGGTGCTTCGTTAATGATGGTTGGGAAAGCGAAGAAGGCTAAACCGATGCCACCTTTTGCCACCTCACTGACTTCTTGACCTGCGGCAGTTGCCATAAAGCCAAGTGCAGCGAACACGCCGATACCGGCTAACACTTCAAAACTGGAGTTTGCAAAGCCGACCACCAAGCCTGTGCTAGTAAGGTCTGAATCTTTTTTCAAGTATGAAGAGTAGGTCACCATAATTCCGAAACAGATTGAAAGCGAGAAGAAGATTTGCCCATAAGCTGCAATCCATACGCTTGGATCTGCTAATTTTGACCAATCTGGCGTGAATAACGCATCTAAGCCTTTCGCTGCCCCTGGTAGTGTTAATGAGTAAACTACGAGTGCCACGAACATCACCACCAATACTGGCATTAAAATGCTTGAACTTTTTGCAATCCCTTTTTGTACGCCAAGGGCTAATACTAATAATGCGACAACCCAAACGGCAATCAATGGACCTGTGACTAAGCTAACAAAATCAAAACTCACACCTTGTGCAATATCGCCCATTTTAAGGAACTCACCGACGAAGAAATCAACCGGTTTATCGCCCCACGTTTTGCTAAATGAAAAGAAAGTATAAATGGCTGCCCAGCCTAATACTACTGCATAATATAAGCCAATGATGACATTCACCATTACTTGCCACCAGCCAAATACTTCAAAGTGTTTATTTAAGCGACGGAATGAGAGCGGAGCGGCTGCACGATGGCGGTGACCAATCGCAAAGTCCAAGAAAAGTAGCGGAATCCCTGCAGTTAAAAGTGCAACGATGTAAGGAATGATAAATGCACCGCCACCATTTTCATAAGTGGTATAAGGGAAACGCCAGATGTTCCCTAAGCCTACGGCTGAACCGATGGCTGCCATAATAAACGCTTGACGACCTGAGAAGGTTTCGCGTTTGTGGGTTGTTTGATTAGACACGGAAAAGTTCCTCTAAAAAGTTAAAAATGCAAACATTGATTTGAGTTTAGTCAAATAAGTTGCGAATAATTCGCAGACGAGTGAAGAATATGCTTAAGTGATTAGAAAGTAAAGAAGAGGAATATAAAATTTTGATGGGTTTTTAGTAAATTTACTAGTCTATTATTCTATATATTTGAGATAATAATAGATGTTTATGCTAAAAATTATCTTATTCTAGTTTTTGTGATAAGTTTGAGGATTAAAAAGTAGAGGGAAAGTTTGTTTTTTAATTGGATAAAAAACAAGCGGTGAGATTTGCAAAATATTGTACAAATCTACCGCTTGAAAGGAGATATTAATTTTCTGTATCAAGCAGCGGCTCAACTTTCGCTTGTTTTACCATATTATCTGCCACTTCTAACACCGTAATTTTCAGGTTATAGAGCTCAAATACCGTATCTTCATCAGGAATTTTTTCCAAGTGTTCGAGAATCAAACCGTTGAAGGTGCGGACTTCATCCACAGGCAGTTGCCAGCCAAAGAGTTTGTTCAGATCGCGTAAATTTGCAGAGCCTTCGATAATCACTGTGCCGTCTGCTTGCTGTTTGACCTCTTCTTCAAGCGTTGGGGCGGTTGAAGTGGTAAATTCGCCCACAATCTCTTCTAAAATATCTTCTAGCGTGACTAAGCCTTTGATATCACCGTATTCATCAACCACCAAGCCGATTCGCTCTTTATTTGCTTTGAAGTTCATTAATTGCGTAGTCAGCGAGGTGCCTTCAGGGATGAAATAGACCTCATCCACAGCACGAATCAGCATCTCTTTAGTGAACTCGTTTCGCTCTAACATTAAGCGGAACGCCTCACGTACGCGAAGCATCCCCAGCACGTTTTTGTCCATATTGCCTTTGTAGATCACTACGCGAGTGTGAGCGGCACCTGTGAGCTGACGCATAATCGCTTTCCAGTCGTCGTCGATGTCAATTCCGCCAATGTCATTGCGAGGCACCATAATATCTTCGACTGTCACTTTTTCCATATCCAAAATGGAAACGAGCATCTCTTGGTGTTCGGTTGGAATAAATTTCCCTGCTTCAAGCACTACACCACGCAGTTCTTCTGCACTTAAGCCTTGGTTTTCATCCTTATGAATGCGGAAGAGCTTCATTAAGCCGTTGATGATTAAGTTCATCAAAAAGACTAATGGTAGGATGATTTTTTTAAGTGGAACAAGAATGTAGCTAACAAAAAAGCCGATACGCTCAGGGTAAATTGCAGCAATGGTTTTCGGCAGAATCTCAGCGAAAACCAACATTACAAAGGTCAGAATACCTGTCGCCGCAGCAACTCCCGCATCACCTGCAATACGCATACCAATCATGGTTGCAATCGCTGAGGCAGCAATGTTTACAAGGTTATTACAGATTAAGATAAAACTTAATAAAACATCGGTTTTTTCAAGTAGTTTGCTGGCTAAAATCGCACCTTTATGCCCTTGTTCGGCAAGGTGTTTCATTTTGTAGCGGTTAAGTGACATTAGCCCTGTTTCAGAGCCAGAGAAGAATGCCGAGAGGGCTAAAAGAATGGCAAGTGTGATAAAAAGCGTACTCAGGGGGATACTGTCCAAAATAAATTTCCTATGTTTGTAAATATTCAAGCGGTTGAGTTTTGTTGGTATTTTGCAAAAACAAAATAAATTTAACCGCTTACCGTTCTGGCTATTTCACCAGATGACTACCAAAATAGCCGATTGTGAGTAATATCATACCCGAAATTGAGTAAATAAGCACCCGATTTCCACGCCAGCGGAATTTCCACTGTCCAAGCAGTTGCACCGCATAAATAATCCACGCCAGTGAGGTGAAAATCGCTTTATGCACTTGCTCAGGAGCAAAGAAATTGTGCAGATAAATCATTCCCGATATAAGTGCTACTGTCAGCATTGCTTGCGCTGCAAGGGTGAGCGTGAAAAAATGGCGTTCAACAGTCATCAATGGCGGCAGCATTGAACAGAAAAAGAGCTTTTTGCTTTTAAGCTTTTGATCGAGCCATTTAAGTTGCAGTGCATAAATAAACGCCAAGAAAAAGAGGGCGTAAGAGAACAAGGCTATGCCTAAATGGAAGATAAGCCCCGCATTTTCGGCAATATTTTTTGTAAAGTTACCTGTTGCAATTAGGCTTACTGCTACGCTACAAATCCCGAAAGTGTAAACAATCATCAGCGGAAACCAGATGGTTCGCCATTTGAGCAAGGTAAGGGTTGCAAAAGCACTTAATAACAGGCTCATCAAAGCATTAACATTGGCAAGCGTGAAGTTCTGCCCTTCGCTTAAAAGCAACTCTTGCGAGGTGCTAATAAAGTGGCAAAGCACGGCAACTAAGCCAATGGAAAAAACGGCTTTAATATTCGGTTTTTTATTGCTATTTTGGTTTTCAATATTTGCCAATGTAGGAGTAATCCAGAGCAAGGCTGCAATGTAAGCGATAATGGCAAAGATGGAAAAAATCATAAAATGTTCTCTAATTAAGAATCGTTGTCAAATAATGCTTAAGGTAGCAGTTTTTTTGGATCTTTTCTATCTTTGAATGAAATAAGCGGTTATTTTCAGTTAATTTTTTGCAAATTGTTTTGAGAAAATAACCGCTTGAAAGAGATTGATTAGGTTTTTTCTGATTCTGAGACGGTATCTTGATAATCTAATTGCATACGATTAACGTGTTTTACAACAGATAGAAAAGCAATCGTTGCACCAATACTCATAAGACCTGAAAAAGTAGAAAGGCTAGTTAAAAAGCTGAGTTCCCCAAGCGTTGGATTTTCCAATCGCAAAGAAAGTTTGAAATAAGCATTATCTACAATTGTTGAAACAATCCATAACCCCCACCACACTTTTAATAATGTAGGCGAAGAGGGTAATGACCAATTTTTAGGATTTTGGCTTGCAAACCATGTTTCTTTCATTGTTTGGTAAGGTTTTACTAAATTCATAAGTGGAACAAAATACCACCAGATACAGCTGGCATCACTAAATTTTAAGTTCTTAGCACCCCAAACACGTAATCTCTTATGGCTACGATATAACCAAATTCCCGCGTTGATGAAAACTGTAATAAGAAGAATGAAAAGGATAATATTAAATACGGCTGTGTAGTTGTCAAAAGCATCGATGTACTCAGAGATAACTCCATTTTCAATATCATGAATAAATTTTAATGCGATAAGGTCATTCGCAACACTAATGACAAGAAAGATTAAATACGCACTTAATAAGCTAACTAGGAGAGTAGTGTTGTTTTTTATAACTTGCATAAATTGCCTTGTTTGAAAAGAAAATAAACAGCAGAATTATAACGAATTCGACATTGTTTAGAAATAAAGCCTAACGAGTAAAGTAAGAGAATTTTATTAAAAAGCCGATTTTCCTTTTGACTATTTGACGTTCTATCTGTAATATATCGACCCTATGCAAAAGGTAAAACTACCCCTAACAATTGACCCATATAAAGATGCTCAGCGTCGAATGGATTACGAAGGCTACTTTCCAGTAAGTCTTTTAAGCCGTTTGGGTGAATCTGTTGGTCAAGTGCTAAGCGATGCACAAGTTACTCTCTCGTTATATGTTGATCCGCAAAAACTCGTAGTGATTAAAGGCACGGCGACAGTTGATGTGGAGCTTGACTGCCAACGTTGTGGTAACCCATTTACGCAAACGCTCGACTGCACATTTTGTTTCAGTCCAGTGTCAAATATGAATCAGGCGGACGATTTGCCCGAAATTTATGAGCCGATTGAAATTAATGAGTTCGGTGAAGTAAATTTACTAGATATGATTGAAGATGAGTTTATCATTGAATTGCCTCTAGTCCCGATGCATGATGCTGCACACTGTGAAGTGTCCACGCAGGAACAGGTTTTTGGCGAATTGCCTGAAGAACTGGCGAAAAAACCGAACCCGTTCGCTGTATTAGCTAATTTAAAAAAGAACTAACTTAGGAGTATAGCCAATGGCTGTTCAACAAAATAAAAAATCTCGTTCACGTCGTGATATGCGTCGTTCACACGATGCATTAACAACTGCTGCAGTATCAGTAGACAAAACAACTGGTGAAACTCACTTACGTCACCACGTTACTGCTGACGGTTACTACCGTGGTCGTAAAGTAATCAACAAGTAATTCCTTTTTAGAGGTTTAACTTGAATCATCTAACTCTTGCGTTAGATGTAATGGGCGGGGACTTTGGTCCCCGTATTACTATGCCCGCCGTACAAAAAGCATTGGAGTCTAACCCAAGGCTAACTTTTCTTTTATTTGGTGATCAGCAACAGGTTGATCCAATTCTGCAAACTTTTCCAGAAGCACTACAATCTCGCATTCAATTTCAGCATACAGACAAAACCATTGATCCCGAAGTTTCTTTTTCGGTTGCAATGCGTCAAAGCAAAAACAGTTCTATGCGTTTAGCTATTGAAGCGGTTGCCAATGGGCAAGCGGATGGCTGTGTAAGTGGCGGTAATACGGGTGCTCTGCTTGGCTTGGCAAAATTATTGATTGCCCCGCTGCCGAATATTGATCGCCCAGCACTCACTTCGCTTATTCCAACCATGAATGGTAAATCTACTGTGATGCTCGATTTAGGGGCGAATGTAGAGGTCAATCAAAAGCAACTTCTTCAATTTGCTGAAATGGGCAATATTTTTGCTCAAACCATTTTGGGCTTAGTTTATCCTCGTCTTGCTTTGCTTAATATCGGCACGGAAGAGAGCAAAGGCACGCAAGTATTGCGAGATGTAAACAAAATTCTGCACAGACGTTATGACATCAATTATTGCGGATTTATTGAAAGCGATAAGCTAATGAATTATTTGACGGATGTGATTGTCTGTGATGGTTTTAGCGGTAATATGGCGTTGAAAGCATTAGAAGGTGCCGCAAAAAATATCATCTCTTTACATAAAGAAAAAGGGAGTTCTCATCTCTGTTCGTTGGTCAAAAATTTCTTTATGAAAGCATTTTTGTATCGTTACTATCGCAAGTTGCAAGAAATCAACCCAGACAGACATAACGGAGCGACTTTGCTTGGTTTATCAAAAGTAGTGGTAAAAAGCCATGGTGGAGCGAGTGCTAATGCTTTTTTCTATGCGATTGAGTATGCCATTCAGCAGATTGAGCACAAAATCCCTGAACGTATTCAGCAAAAATTGGTGAGTTTAGCTCATTGATTTGCAAAACTTTCCCTAAAATCGCCTGCTTGTTTTCCTATAAATTTTGACTATTTCAGGCTATAATAGCCAAATTTTCCATAATTAAAAATATCGTTGAGAACAAAATATGAACAGCAAAATTTTAGCGACAGGGAGTTATTTACCTAAGCAAGTTCGAACCAATGCTGATTTAGAAAAGATGGTGGACACTTCAGATGAGTGGATTATCACCCGTTCAGGTATGAAAGAACGCCGTATCGCAACGCCAGATGAAACCGTTGCGACAATGGGTTTTGAAGCAGCAAAACGATGTTTAGAGCAAGTTAATTTAGATCCACAAGAGATTGATTTAATTATTGTAGGCACAACGAGCAACTCACATGCTTATCCAAGTGCTGCTTGTCAAATTCAAGGCTTGCTTGGTATTGAAGATGCAATCTCATTTGATGTTGCGGCAGCTTGCACAGGCTTTGTATACGCATTAAGCGTCGCCGATCAATTCGTCCGCACAGGCAAAGTGAAAAAGGCGTTAGTTGTGGGAGCTGACCTCAACTCTCGCAAATTAGACGAAACCGACCGCAGCACAGTGGTGCTTTTCGGTGATGGTGCAGGTGCAGTCATTTTAGAAGCAAGCGAAGAACAAGGCATTATCTCGACCCATTTACATGCTTCAGCTGACACTAAAGAATCGCTTGTGTTACCAAATGCTGAACGTGGTGAGGCGAATTCAGGCTTTATCTCGATGCAAGGTAACTCAACTTTTAAATTGGCAGTTCGTGAGCTTTCGAATGTGGTCGAAGAAACTTTACGTGAAAATAATTTAGATAAAAGTGAATTAGATTGGCTTGTGCCTCACCAAGCAAATTTACGCATTATCACTGCAACCGCAGAAAAATTAGAGATGTCGTTAGATCAAGTGGTGATCACGGTAGATCGCTACGGTAATATTAGTGCAGCAACCATTCCTGTGGCATTAGATGAAGCTGTGCGTGATGGACGTATTCAACGTGGTCAACTATTGTTGCTTGAAGCTTTCGGTGGTGGCTGGACTTGGGGTTCAGCGTTAGTGCGGTTTTAATAATTTTTGTAGGGAGAAATAGAGTTCACGCACGTAAGCGGTTGATTTTCTAATTATTTTCCCGAAACGTATGTGAATTTTTAATCCATACACCCTACACTAAAATACCAAAAGTACTGAATTTTCAGTGCTTTTTTATTGAGAGAAAAATGTCAGAAAAAATTACTTTTGCAGATAAAAAGCGTAAAACCGTTGAACAGGCGGAGTTTACCGAAGATGGACGCTACTTACGGAAAGTGCGTAGTTTCGTATTGCGAACTGGACGTTTGAGCGATTATCAACGCGATATGATGAACAATAACTGGGCAAATTTAGGCTTAGATTATCAAAATACCCCTTTCGATTTCCAAGCTATTTTTGGCAACAACAACCCTGTTATTCTTGAAATTGGCTTCGGAATGGGGCGCTCACTCGTCGAAATGGCGGAGCAAAATCCAGATCGTAACTATATTGGGATCGAAGTTCACACACCTGGTGTGGGGGCTTGTATTGCGTATGCCCTAGAAAAAGGCGTGAAAAATTTACGCGTGATTTGTCACGACGCGACCGAAATTCTACGTGATAGCGTTGCCGATGGCATATTAGGTGGCTTGCAACTTTATTTCCCTGACCCGTGGCAGAAAGCAAAGCACCACAAGCGCCGTATTGTACAACCTGAATTTATCACTCTCGTATTAACCAAACTTCGCTCGAATGGTTTTATTCATTTTGCGACCGACTGGGAAAACTACGCAGAACATATGCTTGAAGTCTTACGCCAATTTGAAAATGAATTAGAGAACACTTCGGCAACGAATGATTTTATTCCTCGTCCTGATTTCCGCCCATTGACTAAATTCGAAGAGCGTGGGCATCGCCTCGGTCATGGCGTTTGGGATTTATATTTTCTCAAAAAGTAATAAACAAGCGGTGAAAAAGGCTTGAAAAATCGCAAAATGTAACCATCTTTTGCCCAATCAAGTTTCGCCAATTTCAACGAACATTCCATAAGGAGAAAAATATGGCTATTCAACGTAACGCACGTCAGCGTAAAAAAATGCACTTAGCAGAATTCCAAGAATTAGGCTTTTTAGTAAAATTTAACTTTGCGGAAAACACAGGTATCGACCAAATTGATGCAACCGTTGATCGTTTTATCGACGAAGTGATCAAAGCAAACGGTCTTGCTTATGAAGGCAACGGCTACCTCGCTTGGGAAGGTTTAGTATGCTTAGAAAAAATTGGCAAATGTGATGAATCACACCGTCAATTAGTGAAAACTTGGTTAGAAAACAATGGCTTACAAAACGTACAAGTAAGCGAATTATTCGATATTTGGTGGGATTTCCCAGCAGAAGCTTAATTAAGTATTTTCATCTCGAGCGGTCAATTTTTGCAAAAGTTTTACAGAAATTGACCGCTTGCTTATATTAGATTAAAAGGAAATAAAATGGAAATAATCGGTTCAATTTTGTCGGTCATTATCGGCTTTTTCACCTTTATTTTAATTCTACGTTCTTGGCTAGAATTTTGTCGCATAGATCCTCGAATGCCACTTTCACAATCATTATTGAGAATGAGCGAACCTGTACTTGCTCCTATCAAAAAAGTCATCCCAACCCGCAAAGGCATCAACTTCTCAGCGATTTTATTAGCAGTAGTGTTACTGATGGCAGAAAAATGGATCGTATTTGGCTTATCTGTTCCACTTGCTGTATTGGCAGGAGTATTAGGTGTGCTTAAAACCTTTGGGCAAATGCTCTTCTTTACCACCTTAATTCGAGCTTTAATGAGCTGGGTGACTCAAGGAAACCATCCGCTTGACTATATGGTGGCACAAATCACTGAGCCTGTCTTAGGTATTATCCGCCGTATCTTACCTCGCACGGGAATGTTAGATTTCTCTGTAATGGTACTTGGCTTTGCGTTAATTTTGCTAAACAACGTGTTCTACAATATTTTCGGCGTATTATGGGCAATTGCATAATGCAAGCGGTTGAAAAAGTAGAAAATCCTGACGGCATTCGGTTGCGAATTCTCCTGCAGCCGAAAGCCAGCCGCGATCAAATTGTCGGCTTACACGATGGCGAGCTAAAAATTGCCATTACTGCCCCGCCTGTGGATGGCGCAGCAAATGCTCATCTGCTTAAATATCTCAGCAAATTGTTTAAAGTCCCGAAAAGTAGCATTGTGCTAGAAAAAGGCGAGTTGCAACGGCATAAACAGATTTTTGTGCCAAGCCCGAAGCTGATGCCGAGGGAGATTGAAAATGTATTACAATCAACAAGCGGTTAGAAATTTCCGACCGCTTGCAATTTTCTATTTCTCCAAAAACGCCTGCAAATTCTCCCACTCTCTTTGCATATCACTCACGCCTAAATCATACATTGCTTGCAACTTATTCGGATCTTTCTCTACTCGTTTTACGCTTAAATCGACCGAAGGGCGGATCACAAAAATTTCGCTTTTTTTTTCTTGCTCGATGATGCTTTCGACTTGTTCGTTATACATCGCATAGCGGTTGTTTACCGCTTCGGCGAATTTGGGGTATTTACGATACCAAAGTTTGGCAAGTATCGGATTGGGTTTAGATTTGCGGTAATCAAGCGTGCGAGTAAGCACTACGATGATTTTGTCGTAGCCCATTTTTTTCATTTGCTCAAGTGGGATGGAGTCGGCAATCGCACCGTCAAGATAAGGTACACCATTGATTTCGACAGGCATTGAAACATAAGGCATTGCGGAAGTGGCTCTCAGCACTTCCATTTGAGCCAGTGGATCAGTCAGTTTGACATATTCTGCCTGAGCTGTGTTTAGATTGGTAATAGTGGCGTAGAAATCCATCTGTGTTTGTTGGAAAGTGGTATTATCAAAAACATCTTGTTTAAATGGCACTTCGTAAAAGGCAAACGCTTTGCTGATAATATTACCCGTTTTAATCAGATTTTTTAGGCTTACATAGCGGCTATCAGGCATAAATTTTTTGTTGTAGCGAATAGCTCGGCCTTTTTGTTTAGAGGGGTAATTTACGCCGAACAATGCCCCCGCTGAAACTGAGATAACACCATCCACCCAAAAATCTTTATCTAAAAAAGTATCAAGCACGCCTGCGGTGTACATACCTCGCATCGCACCACCTTCGAGTACTAAGCCAATTTTCATCTGCTTTCCTTATAATGATTATTTGAAATAGTTATGTTTGCTTATAAAAAAATGGCGGACTAAAGTCCGCCGTTGGCATCTGTATATGAAAAATTACGCTTTTTTCAAAAACTCCGATTTCAGCATAATTTTGCCACAATCTACGTTGTGATCGCCGTTCACTAAGCGAATATTTTTGAATTTCGTGCCTTTTTTCAACACTTCTGATGAGCCTTTGAGTTTTAAATCTTTAATCAATAAAACATCATCGCCATCAGCTAATAAGTTGCCATTGCTGTCTTTGACAATTAGTTGATCTTCATCGTCTTCAGCCACTTCTTCGCCTGTCCATTCATAAGCACAATCTGGGCAAACGAATTGGATTGAGTCGTGGTAGGTGTTTTTGCCATTACATTTTGGGCAAGCTGGAAATGTCATTTTTAGTCCTTGAAGTTGTAAAAAGCGGTATTTTATAACGAAAGCGTATAAAAATATAGCTCTCTATGGAAGAGAGCTATAAGTCAGTTTTACATCATCACAGAAATATATTTCAACATCACCCCTGCGGCAATTGCGGAGCCGATAACGCCTGCGACGTTTGGACCCATTGCGTGCATAAGCAGGAAGTTTTGTTTGTCGTATTCTTGACCGACTTTATTCGACACACGCGCTGCCATTGGTACGGCAGAAACGCCTGCAGAGCCGATAAGCGGGTTAATTTTGTCTTTGGTGAATTTGTTCATCAATTTCGCCATTAACACACCACTTGCTGTACCGATGCCGAACGCAATCACGCCAAGCACTAAAATGCCGAGGGTTTGTGGTTGGAGGAATTTATCCGCCACTAATTTAGCCCCCACAGATAAGCCTAAGAAAATGGTCACGATGTTGATTAACGCATTTTGAGCGGTGTCGTTTAAGCGTTCTACCACGCCACTCACACGCATTAAGTTACCGAAACAGAACATACCAAGCAACGGTGCGGCATCAGGCAATAAGAGTGCCACTAACACGAGCAATACGATTGGGAAAAGAATTTTCTCACGTTTAGTGACTTCACGACCTTGCACCATACGAATGCGGCGGTCTGCATTGGTGGTTAAGGCTTTCATAATTGGCGGCTGAATAAGTGGTACTAATGCCATATAAGAGTAAGCGGCTACCGCAATTGCACCGAGCAATTCAGGGGCGAGCTTACTTGCCAAATAAATGGCGGTTGGACCGTCTGCCCCACCGATAATACCGATCGCTGCGGCTTGTGGGAGGGTGAAATCAATCACGCCAATCCAGTTAAGGGCTAATGCACCTAGCACGGTGGCGAAGATCCCAAACTGTGCTGCCGCGCCTAAAAGCAAGGTTTTCGGGTTAGAAAGGAGCGGACCGAAGTCGGTCATCGCACCCACGCCCATAAAGATTACAAGCGGAGCCACGCCGTAGCCAATCGCCACTTTATAGAATAACGCCAACACGCCAGCGGTGTAGCCCATATCACCTGCGATGACTTCAAGTTCGTTTTGCACGGAAGGCAAAGCTAAGGCAATCGCTTCTTTTAGGCTGTGAATGTCAATGTTTGGGCTGTTTACTTTGGCGGCAATAATCGCCAATTGTTCAGGCGTGCCGTGGTGTAAAAGATTATCGAGAGCTGTCATCGCCATTCCTGCCTCAGGAATGTTCGAGAGCAATCCCCCAAAACCAATCGGCAGGAGCAGAAGTGGCTCAAAGCCACGTGCAATTGCAAGCCAGAGTAGTACAAGGCTGATGATAATCATCACCGCTTGCCCCCACTCCATATGCATAATGCCCATACCTTGGAAAAGTGCAATAATGCTGTCCATATTTTGTCCTTTTCTTTGTAGGGGCGTGAATTGAAAACTCACACACCCTGCATTATTTTAAAAACTACGCCAAACTCATCATCACCTGTTCAACTGCCACAGAGTCACCTTGTTTGATGCTAATGCCTTGCACTCTGCCCGCTTTCGCTGCACAAATTTGGGTTTCCATTTTCATTGCTTCAAGAATGAGCAACACATCGCCTTCAGCTACTTGCTGACCTTCTGCCACTTCTACCTTTAAGATGGTTCCCGCCATGGGGGCTTTCACAGGTTCAGCATTTGCAGATCTTGGTGCAGATTGTACCGCTTGTGGTTCAGCTGCTGGAGCTGCAGTTGGTGTGATATGAGTAATATCGCCGCCTTCGCTCACTTTTACCACAAAGGCTTTGCCTTCGAGTTCCACAGTATAAACTGCTGGTTCGCCTGCTTTCGCTAATGGGGTTTGAGAAGCGGTTGGTTTTTCCGTAGATTTTGTAGATTCTTGACCTGTTGGTGCTGGTTCAAAGGCTGCTGGGTTATTGCGGTTTTCCAAGAATTTCCAGCCCACTTGTTGGAAGAGTGCCACAATTAACACATCGTCTACTAAGTTGCTTGAAAGAGTGATACCTTTTTCTTTGGCTTGTGTGGTTACTTCGGCGACTAATTTATCCCATTCTGGGGCAATATGATCCGCTGGGCGGTCGGTTAATGGTGTAGTACCTTCTAACACACGAGCTTGTAATGCAGCATTAACAGGGGCTGGGGTTTTACCGTATTCGCCTTTTAAGATGCCTGCAGTTTCTTTGGCGATGGTTTTGTAACGTTCACCCATCAATACGTTCATTACCGATTGAGTACCAACAATTTGTGAGGTTGGTGTTACTAATGGAATGTAGCCTAACTCTTCACGCACACGTGGAATTTCTTGCAACACAAGATCGAGTTTGTCAGAGGCATTTTGTTGGCGGAGTTGGTTTTCAAGGTTGGTGAGCATTCCACCTGGTACTTGTGCCACTAAAATACGGCTGTCGATACCACGGAGTTGTCCTTCAAATTTCGCATATTTTTTACGCACATTGCGGAAGTAAGCAGAGATTTTTTCTAACGCTGGAATGTTCAAGCCTGTGTCGTATGGGGTGCCTTGTAGAGTGGCGACAATTGACTCAGTGGCTGGGTGTCCGTAAGTGCCAGACATAGAAGAGATGGAAGTATCTACGCCATCCACGCCTGCTTCAATCGCTTTTAACAACGCCATTTCCGCCATCCCTGTGGTGGAGTGGCAGTGTAAGTGAAGCTCGACATCAAATTGTTTTTTAATCGCCCTCACTAATTCTTGCGCTGCCATCGGGGTAAGAATGCCTGACATATCTTTGATGACAAGGGAGTCAATGCCGATTTCAAGTAGTTGTTCTGTTACCTCTAACCACGTTTGCAATGTATGTACAGGGCTAGTAGTGTAGCTCAAGGTGCCTTGTGCGTGTGCACCTTGTTTTTTAACCGCTTGTAGGGCTTGTTTCATATTACGTGGGTCGTTTAACGCATCGAACACGCGGAACACATCCATACCGTTTGCCACAGAGCGTTCGATGAATTTATCGACTACATCGTCTGCATAGTGGCGGTAGCCCAACAGGTTTTGACCACGTAGTAACATTTGCAGCGGGGTGTTTGGAATGGCTTTTTTCAATTCACGCAAACGCACCCACGGATCTTCGCCTAAAAAACGAATGCAGCTATCAAAAGTTGCGCCGCCCCATGCTTCTAAAGACCAATAGCCGATTTTGTCGAGTTCAGCGGCAATCGGCAACATATCATCTAAACGTAAACGGGTAGCAAAAAGTGATTGGTGGGCATCGCGTAATACCACGTCAGTGATGGCAATTTTTTTGGGTTGAGTTGTCATAATTCAAATCCTTCTGATAATTTATAAACCTTGTTTTCTTCTGTGATGTGCAATGGCGACAACAATCACAGGGCGTAAACGCTCGAGATCATCTTGAATAGGTGGCGTTGGCACTTTAGGTTTGCTTATTGGAGTGGGGATAGGTTCGGGAAGATATTGATTGATGAGCTTAGACATCAAAGCGATGGCGTAGATCAGGGTGAATAAGAAGAACATCACAAATCCCATACCAGAAATCATCAAATTGATACCTTCGCTAAAGAGTTCTGCATTGGTCATAATATTTCCTTATCGTGATTGATGAATAATTGAAGAATAATCGTGAATGAATTGGAGTGCAAAGGGTTGAAGTGAAAAGTGTGGAGTAGATCACAAAAAAATTTAAGCAAAAAAATCAAGCGGTTCATTTTTCGGAAAATTTGCAAATGTTTCCAAAAAATAACCGCTTGTGATGCCGATTATTCCGTTATGGGAAGAATGGGAAGAAAATCGGGAGCAGTATCATGGATATGATAACCGTAATGGCAATGAGTGGTAAACCTGCTTTGGTGTAATCAATAAAGCGATAGTGACCCACTGAAAGCACCATTGTGTTTGCCGGTGTGCCAATTGGAGTGGCGAAGGCACAAGAAGAACCGATTACTACCGCCATCAAGACTGCACGCGGATCAGCACTGAGCGAGCCTGCAATAGAAAGCCCAATCGGGGCGAGAAGAGCAGCCGTTGCGGTGTTCGACATAAAGTTTGTGAGTAAGCAGCTTAGTAATAAAATGGTGAGCAGTAACAAGGATGGATTGGGATTATCGCCTAGTAAGCCTAAAATCAAATGGGCGATGTCAGCACCAGCCCCTGTGCGTTGGAGGGCATCGGCAAGGGCAAGCGTTCCTGCAAATAAGAATACTACTTGGCTATCAATCGCTTGATAGGCTTGTTTTTCGGTAATGACACGCATAATGACTAAAATCAAGGCACCAATACAAGCCGAAATATAGAGTTTGATGCCGATTGCCTCTTCAAATACCATCGCAAGAAGTGTGCCGACAAGTACGAGAAGTGAGAGATATTGTTTCCATTGTGGGATTGGATTGTGGTGATTATGGAACGCATTGTATTCCTCTTCTTCCACGTGGACGTTGGGTTGCGCTGGCAAGAAACGATAGCCGATAAAGACAAAGTAGAGAATGCCCGCCACTAAAATCGGTAAACCTAATTTTGCATATTCGAAGAAGGCAAATTTTAAACCAGTTTGTGATAATACACCTTGCACTACCAAGTTGTTTGGTGAGCCTATAAGTGAAAGATTGCCTCCCAGTGTGGATGCAAATGCCATTGGCATCAACAAACGTGAGCGTGCAAAGCCCGATTTAGCCGCAATACCCAGAATCACGGGAATAAGAATGGCTGCTGTGCCCGTGTTGGATAATACACCCGACATCAAGCCAGTAATGACCATTAGCACAACCATCAATTGACGTTCACTTTTGGCAAAACGGCTGACTACGCTACCAATTTTGTTCGCCATACCTGTTTCAAATAAAGCTCCGCCGATCACAAACATTGCAACGAATAAAATCACGTTGGTATCGACAAAGCCTAAAAATGCCTCTTTCGCAGGCAATACGCCTGTGACGGCTAAACCAACGGTTACCACCATTGCGGTAACAGCAAGCGGTAGTTTTTCGAGTGCAAACATCAAAACGGCAAAGCCGAGAAAACAGAGTGTAATTACACTTGGAGTCATGGATAAGCTCCTTTGAAGGATTGAAATTTAGCTTGCTATCATACCTAACTTGAGGGGGATAGGATTGATCCAACGCAATAAAAGGCAGATTTTGGAGTGAAATAGCTTAAAATAAATACTATTTTTGTTTGTTTCCTATCTGGTTTGATCTGTGTTTATCGACATTTCATTACGCTCACGCAGGTAAGTGGCAAAGCGAGGCTTCCCTTGTTGTGTTAAACCACGATATCGGTAAGTGATTTGACTGCCAATTGCTGGCGGATTTTCTCGCACTTTATCTTTAAAGCCTGAGCCAATTCGAAAACGTCCGCGATGATTTTCACAAGTTATCGCTCCAAGATGATTGGCGTGCTTGCCTTTCCCTTGATGATGCGCAACCACAGTGCACTCTTCATCCGCTACAGGTTTCATTTTAAGAATTTGAGCCGAACGACCGTGAATATAGTGCGTATTCGGATTTCTCACCACCACACCTTCGCCGCCTTCTGCCAAAATCGCTTGATAGAATTGTTGCAAATGTGCCTGATCTTGAATGGGTATTTGCGGAATAATCTGAATGTGAGGCGAGGGCTGTTCCCGCAGATAATGTTCTAAGGTCGCCAAACGTTCAAACAGGTTTCCCGCTGCATTCGGCACATCGAAAACGTGCAGCTTTAACTCATACCAACCTTTGGGTCCCGCGGAGCGAACAATGCCAGAAATTTCTTCAAACTTACCACGCTCGCTGAAGAGTTCGCCATCAATCGCAAAAGGCGGAAAATGTTGTAGAAAATAGTCGGGCGGATTAAATGGGTTACCTTGGCGGCTGATTAACTGCTTACCATCCCAATAAGCACGTACGCCATCGAGCTTTTCACTCATTACCCAGCCTGAAATATCTTGATTTTTATATTCTTGCAGGAGCATTAAATCGGGCAATTTCGCCAGTGTTACAAGCGGTAGAAAAAGCAATACAATTTGCCAAAAGAATCGTTTGAACATAAAAAGTGCCTCCAAATGGAAGCACTATAAAAGAAAGAAAAATAGCGAACAGAAAATGTTGTGAAATTTTCGAGCGAGATCGCAAAAATAATTGGAAATTTGACCGCTTGCAGGCTATTTCACTTTTTGAATCAGCGCAGAAATGCCTTCTTCTGCGAATTGCTCCGCTTCTGCCATTGCGACGATTTGTTCGTGGCTGTATTTGGTGGCGTTATAAACTACCACGATGCTGGTGTCGCCCACTTGCAAGAAGTTGGTTTCGCCGAATGGAGTGTAGCACGTTGCGCCAATACTGATAATTGCTTGGGCAGGGTAGTTTGCTTGTTTGATCAATTCTGCAATGTGGTTCATCGGACCTTGATCGGGCTGGTTGTTCATTTTGTCGATGATCCAGTTCAACAATTTTTGGTGGAAGTAGCTGTAGCTCACTGCAGAGCTGTCTTCGCCATAAGTGTTAAGTTTGCCATCACGTTTGTGGAAGCAAGCGATGTTGTATTGGTCAAGATTACCGCCTTGTTCGAATTTATCTAATGCGATTTGTGTGGCGGAAATCCCTTTAGAGTTTGCGCCCCAGTTTTTCTTTTCACAAATTTTGCGTGCGTTCGGACGGCGGATTGAGCAGTCGTTATAAGCTGCAAAATGGGTTGGGATTAAGGTAACTACTTTGCCATCTTGATATTCAATGTTACAGATTAAAGCAACTTCGGGCTCAATTTGCAGATTGTCTGCATCGTTTGGAAAGGCGATGGAGTCGTGTGATAAAGGATAAGTAGAAAGAAATTGCTCGGTTGGGGCAAGCGTTTCGCTTGGTACATAAAAAGGGAAAATTGCTTTGGGTTGAATGGCTTCTTCTGTTTTCACTTGCAAGAAGTCCTCTGCTTCGCCCGCTTGTTCTAAATGCCCTGCAAAATTGCCCGCTACGCCTAAGCCGATGAAATGGTTGAATGTCATAAAAAGTACCTTAATAGAGTTAGAAAGTGGAGATACTTTAAAGGGATTTGGTTTGAATTACAATTATCAGAAAAACTCTTCTTCTAAAATGTATAGAAAACTATCGAAAAATGGTATTTATTCATACTTTTCGCATAAAGTTTCAACAAGTGGTAAATTTTTTAAAATTTTTTGCAGAAAGTGCTTGCACGAGTTTTATTTTTCTCTATAATGCATCCCACACAACGACGCACTGTTGTGAATGATTTAGATTGATATGCAGTGCGTCGTTTCTTTTTGTTCTTTAACAACTTATCAGACAATCTGTGTGGGCACTTGTTGATTGACTTAGTTAAAATATTTTAATTTTGAAGTCTTGATAAAAGTGCTAACTAGAAATTCATTTTTACTTTTAGATTAAATTATTTTTTTAATTTAGTTTATAGAGTAGTGAAACTAAGCTTAAGCAGTTTATTGAGCGATTAAACTTTTTGAATTGAAGAGTTTGATCATGGCTCAGATTGAACGCTGGCGGCAGGCTTAACACATGCAAGTCGAACGGTAACAGGAGAAAGCTTGCTTTCTTGCTGACGAGTGGCGGACGGGTGAGTAATGCTTGGGAATCTGGCTTATGGAGGGGGATAACTACGGGAAACTGTAGCTAATACCGCGTAAAATCTTCGGATTAAAGGGTGGGACTTTCGGGCCACCTGCCATAAGATGAGCCCAAGTGGGATTAGGTAGTTGGTTAGGTAAAGGCTGACCAAGCCGACGATCTCTAGCTGGTCTGAGAGGATGACCAGCCACACTGGAACTGAGACACGGTCCAGACTCCTACGGGAGGCAGCAGTGGGGAATATTGCGCAATGGGGGGAACCCTGACGCAGCCATGCCGCGTGAATGAAGAAGGCCTTCGGGTTGTAAAGTTC
>NZ_CALIFA010000027.1:0-4927 GCF_938021905.1 Pseudohaemophilus parahaemolyticus | reverse complement strand
AGCGGTAACATTTTGGAATATCGGTTGGGATTGATTGAGAAAATCGGGCTGGAACGTGTGGAATTTTTAGAACGCAAAGACCACCCTCCGCTGAAGTTGTCGGTGGAGGAAATCAAAGAACTGATTAAGGTGTATCGGGCAAAGGTAAGGGAGTTGAAGGCGAATGCGTAACAAAATGAAATTTGTAGGAACAGTAAAAGAATTATTAGATAAATGGGCAAGACAATGGGCGTTGCAGCGGATTGGTACGGAGTTTTACCGTGAAACGATCAGCATTCCTAAGCTACCCAAGAAAAGAAGAGGGTATCTGGTGCATTTTAGTGATGCGGAATGCTTGGTCATTGAGCAAGCTGTAATGATGCTAAAGCAAAATAGCCTGCTAAACTTTCAAGTAGTGATGGCGTTGTATTGCCAAGGCTTCTCAGAAAAACAAATTTGTGAAGCATTGGGGATTAAGCCAAATAAATTAAACACCGCTCGGGTTGGCGGTGTTGCTTATTTGGAAGGGCTATTGTTCGGACTAGGTTTTATATTTCTTGGTAAGGATAACGTTCCGTATAGAAATCAGCCAATCCATCGCAGTCTGGATCTTCATCGTTCACGCTGATAATTTTGTTATTTTCGTCATAGGTGACTTTGTCAATAAAAAATTCATGTTCTTGCGGAAGTTTATCAAAATCGATAATGTGGTTTAATTTACCAATAACACCGCTAGATGTTAAATGTTGAACGATCATCACTTCTGCATCGCTGCGTCTGTTGAATACACCGTGAACCGTTTCTAAAAAGTTATGTAGAAAATATAAAGTTTTCATTATTTGCTCCGTTGTTAGTTGTTATTTAACACAGGAGCATTAACGCTCTTAGTAGGGATAATATCAATAAAAATAACCGCTTTTCATTACTGAAAGCGGTTATTTTCGCCTGCTATTTTTCATCTCGTACCACGCCAACGATAGACTGGCGTAATCGCCCCGTATTAATTAATGGTTTACTAGATTTTTTACGCTTGATCGTGCTTTTAGCGTTTGCTACCCATTCACCATTTACTATTTCGAGCTGGACATCAGCTTGAACCAATAATGCAATTTTTCCATAAGCCTGATTGACATCAAGGCTCTCTTTCAGAAAATCGGTAAAAAATCGAGAGTATTTATGCTTATTTTTTTCTAGGGTCTGCCGCAAAAATGGACGGCTTGGAATTCGCTTATTACCAAATTCCAACACTGCCGCCAATGAAGCTAAGTTGAATTTTTCTCCATCTTCAACAGGTTTATTGGCTTCTGCAGGAATACCCACATAAACCGCCTTGGATTTTGCAAGTTCGACTTGTTCAATGAGTTTTTTCAGCACCTTACCTTTATATTGCACATCAACTTTCATTAATATTCAAAATTCCCGATAAGTTTGTCATATTCTTTTAATGCTTCTTTATCTCCGCTTTTTATTATTTCTTGGCGAGTATGGTGGCATAAAAATTGCGATTGACACTCTAGCCATTCTGGAAAATTTAATAATAATTCATCAGGTAATGGCACGGCAATTTTATGCAAAAGTAACGCCATTTCTTGCTTGTTTTTTAGTGGGTTAGTAATTTTATAAGGGTAAGGCATAAAGCCCCCCTGTTCCCCGTTGTAAAGCTCACAAGCCCAAAGAATAATAGATGTCGCTCTTTCATTGCCATTGATCGTACCTTTTTTATCATCCCAATCTAAAATATGATGCTCGATAATGTAATTGTTTTCTTTATCGTCCCAAACTTTAAGAGGGATATTGATTTTAATTGTCACGGTTTATACCTCGCGAGCAATGCTAAGCCAAGATTAAATAATTCTTTATCTTTGTAAACTTTTTCATACATTTCTGGATCATCGCCTAATAATGCCTGAAAAATCATTGTAAGCATTTCTTTCGGCTTATCTTGCCCATTTTCACGATAAATTTTCCCAAAATATGGATCAGGGAATTCATCTTTTTTAGTAATTTCATCATTTCCGTACGCACGCCCCGTTACATCTTTAAGTTTCTCAACTTTGTCACCCTTAGTTCGTTTTACCCATAAAGCGGTAAAGTATTCATCGAGTTTTGGAATACTACTTTGTAAACGATGTCCAAATTCATGAATCATGATAGCCATTGGATTACTTGTTTTATCAATGTGGATGAAACTATCTCTTTGAGATATTTTTTTACCAATAAATCGCGTGAACTCTGGGGCATTAAATTTTATGACGACTTTTATTTGATCATCAGTCAAGTCTTTTACGTTAAAATGAAAACCGCGCCCAGAACCATGATTTAAGAAGGTTTTTCCATATTTTTTATCCTTATTAATCCAAGAGCTAGGATAGCGAGATGTAGCAGACTCAAACATTTTAGCAACTTTTTCTTGATCAGAAACATAATTGCCAGTTGAGCCAAATTCAACACCTTCTTTTCTCAAAATTTGTAAAATTGTTTCAGATCCACTATCTGGATTTTTCGCAGTTTTATCAAGTTCTTTCTTATATTTTCTAGAAATTTCTTCACCAATTTTAACAACATCATTAATTTTGCTTGGTGACGGTAAATATCCAGTATTAGCTTCTACAAAAATTTCTGGTTGAGGGATATCATCTATTTTCTCATTTTCAGAAGCTGAGGATTCTTGAGTTTGTGGATTATCCGCTGGCAATTGTGTTTCTACCAAAACAGGCACGGCAATACAACGACAATTAATTTCGTCACCAGGATTTCCTGTTGGTGGCGGATTATCGTAACTGAAAACCTTTCCATCATTTTCTGCATGGCTATCACGTACACGCTCATCGCCAGAGGTACTCCAAATGTACTGCGTTACGCCCATTTCTTCATGTCTTGCACGGGTTAAGGTGGCATTGATTTTTGCCGATTGGTCGCGGGCGATCAGTTTTGCCCGTTTTTCGGTCACACCGCCGATTTCCTTGATTTGTTTGGCAAGGTCTTTGGTAAGCGTGCCTTTTACTTGAGCTTGCATTACCGTCGCTTGGATTTTATCGAGGTATTGACTGTGAATCGATTTAATCAACAGCACGTTTGCCGTAGTCAATTGCTCCAATTTTTCTGCAACTTTACCGCTATTATAGAGATAACCTTGCAGATCAACCCCTGTTTGGCGTTTTAAATCTTTAGAGACTTCTTGGATATTTTGGGTGTTACCCCGAATAAGTAATCCTTGAGCAATTTTCTTTGCTACACCATCAATATCTGCTTTGCCCAATTTTTCTGCTGCTTTCAAAAAACGATCGGCATCAAAATCTTTATTTGCATCGGTAAATTGGCTGTCGTTTAAATTCACTTCATTGGCAAAAAAGCCTTCAGATTCGATCACTTGACGAAAATTTCGCACAAGTGCAAGCAAAGCGTTTCGATACCAAAGCTCAGTGTGCAGGCTGGTTTTGTTTGGCTTAAAATTAAGGTTAATTTTGCGTTTGGGTTGATTTTTAAGAAGTTCGGGAAGGTTTAAAATCATAATTTTTTACCATAGCATAGTTTGATTTCAATCAAATTTCTGCTTCTAAAGAGGTTATATCCTCAGCTGAAATACTATTAAACAAACCACTCTCTTTTAATTCATTGGCGACCTGCTGTTCTGTTAACACACCACGTTCAATTAGCACATTAGTTGCCGTCGCAAAGCTATTTAATGCCGTGATTTTTTGCTCCACCGTCATTTCTTGGAGGGAGTTGAATTCAAACCAAAAGTCTGCAGGTTCAAAGCCTAATGCCATTTGGCATAAAATCGGATCTAAACGGTCAAATACTGGGCGTAAACGGCTCTCTTGTAAGGCGTGAATGCTCTCGTGGTAGTTTTGAATATCTTCAACACCGCTTGCAAAACCTGCAGCGGATTGACCAAATAAAATGGTAACTGGCATATCTGCAGCCCCAGCCACCGAATTACGAAATTCAACCAATAAATCGCGTAAGCCACCAAATCCTAGTTCTTTTTGCTCGTATTCGTTTTCTTTATCTAGCAATAACGTGTTAGTGCTTGATTTAATCAGTTGCACCATTTCCACGGTTTTGGCAATCTGCTCTTCCATACCTGCGGCAATGCGGTCGGTTAAGCCTTCCATCTTAAATACATCGACTTTGCTTTCAGTAATTAAGTCCCCTGTGTTGGTGCTAATCAAATCAAACCGCTTGAGAACGGTATAAACCGCTTCTAAATCGGAAAGCCCCCAAATTTCACTATCTGCAAAGCGTTTAGGTGGGCGTGGCGTGCCATTGATAATGATCAGACGGGAATGATGTACATCCAGTGAGCCATTTACTTTGTATTGGTCGAACTTGCTGTAGTTATCATCAAAGATATTATTATTAAGCGAGCCAAAACCGACCACCATATCCCTACGCAACAACACCAAGCGTTCAATGGTTTGATTTACCTCAAGTGGGGTAGAGGTTGATTTTTCAGTCAATACCAAAATCGCCACGCCACCATAAAGGCTTGCCCAAATTAGTGCTTGCTCAAGCGTTTCTTTGAGTTTCAATTTACGCTCCAAGCGGTCAATTTTTTCTAACTGTGTACCATCTAAATCGTTAGAGGTAATTTCACGCCAGCGGCGGGTCATATCTTGTGCCTTCTTGCGGCAAATTTTCTGCACGATCCAACTTTCTTGCCACAACGCTTCAAGCTGAGCAATATCTCTGGTTAAATCATTGCTTTGTGTGTAGCGTACCATTTCTTGGCGTTTACCCAGATTGGTCGCCAGAGATGTTAATCCGTCATTTAATTTCATTTTGCAGTATCCATTTACTGAAGCTTGTTCCAGACAAAAGGGCTGAAATCTCAGCCCGTTTTCAACGACTACTTATCGCTGATGAACTTCCGCCCATTTGAAATTTTCAACTTCTTTTGAAAGCTCAAAGCCCTCTTTTGTCGCTATTTAAATGCCAAAATCAT
>NZ_CALIFA010000026.1:0-9322 GCF_938021905.1 Pseudohaemophilus parahaemolyticus | reverse complement strand
TGGGTAAAGACGGTCTGAAAGCAGGCGATGTCAACATCACTGCCGACGGTATCAATGCAGGCAACAAAGCCATCAGTAACGTTGCTGAAGGCAAGAAAGATACTGATGCAGTAAATGTTGGACAGTTGAACCGTCTGACCGCTGCTGCTAAGACAGAAGTCGAAGCCGGTACCAACATCGCCAGCGTGAGCAGCAAACAAGGTGCGAACGGTCAAACCGTTTACACCGTGAACGCAGACGGCGCGAGCGTTTCCGCAGGTTCCGACAATATCGTCGTGACCAAAGGCAACAAAGACGCCAACAACGTGACCGACTACGCGGTTGACCTGTCTAAAGCCGTCAAAGCCGACATCGCCAAAGGCGTAGCGGCGAAAGACGCAGTAGACAACAAAGGCATCAGCTTCGCAGGTGACAGCGGTACGACCGTTGCCAACAAACTGGGCGATACCGTAGCCGTCAAAGGCGATGCCAACATTACCACCACCGCAGGCGCAAACGGCATTCAGGTCGGCCTCAACAAAGACCTGAAAGTCGACAGCGTCACGACAGGCGGCGTAACCGTTAACGCTCAAGGCATTAGTATTGGTGCGCCGACTGCGTACAATCCGGCAAATACCGTCAGCCTCAGCTCGAACCAACTTGTGGTTGTTCAGCCACACCCGCTAACATTTCCATTGAAATGCTAGTGACTTCTTGCATATCATCAATCTGATCGCTAAGAACGGTTTGTTTGGCTGCAAACAAGATAATACCGACAACTGTTGCGTGAAAGGCGATAGAACCTGCCAAACCGATGCGAGAATTTCGTTTATTCATATCTCCCTACTTGCCGTTATCCTTACGGGTCATAATTGCAACGTTTTTAATTTCGCTCGCAGCTAATAAATCCGTAAGCTCGACGAATTTATCAAAACGCACCGCTCCATCTACTTTTAGCGTGACTTTTTGGTCTTTCGCCCACGTGCCGATTTCATTTTTAAGCTGTTCGGTATTTACAGGTTGATCATTAAAGAAGAATTGGTTCTCTGCAGTAATGGTCACTAGTTTCGCTAAATCATCCGCTTTTACGGTTTGCGTAGTGCTTGCTTTCGGCACATTAACCTGAATTTTTCCTTGTGAGATAAATGAAGCGGTAACTAACACGATAGCTAGTAATACCAACATAATATCAATGAAAGGAATGATGTTAATTTCATCAAATTTTTTCATGGTAAACCTCGTAAATTTTTTGACCGTTTGTTAAGCCACTTTACGAGCGTGCAATGCTTGCCATTTTAATTTGTTTTCGTCCACTTTACGGTTGAAACCGCTGTAGAACATCATCGCAGGAATCGCAACTAAAATACCAGCAGCAGTTGCTTTTAATGCGAGTGATAAATGTACCATTATTGAAGCTGCATCAATGTCACCACCTGAGTGCCCCAATTCGTAGAAAGTCAGAAGAATACCAATTACCGTGCCTAATAAGCCGATATAAGGTGCATTTGCACCGATAGTTGAAATGGTGGTGAGATTGGTTGTGAGGTCAATTTCGAGTTCCTCTTGAGTTTGGTAGTTTTTCACATCTAAGCTTTTGTAAAACATAATACGTTCGATGATTTTCCAAACCAGTATAACACTCATCAGTGATAGTAAGCCTAAAATGATGTAGTCAATATAGTGTTGTAGAAATTGAAATAGTTGATCCATAAATTCCTCAATCCTTAAAAAATATAAAGAAGATTTTGTTGCAGTTGAAAATTGTTCTTAATTATACGCTGTATTTTCGGAAATTCAAATTAAAATAAATTGAAATAATAGGAATTCTTATCCTTATTCTATGGTATATTTTAATTATTTTTTATTCGAGGCTAAAATGGAAACCTTTACAGAAATTACGCCTGAACAGGCATTTGAATTAGTTGAAAATGAAGGTGGTACGCTCTGCGATATTCGTGATACTCGTCGTTATACCTATAGTCACGCTCAAGATGCGTTTCATTTAACCAATGAAAGCTACGGACGCCTGTTAGACGAAGTTGATTACGACGAGCCGTTGATTATCATGTGTTATCATGGCGTGAGTAGTCGTAATACTGCACAGTTTTTGGTTGAGCAAGGCTTTGAGGAAGTGTATAGCGTAAAAGGTGGCTTTGATGGCTGGGTACATGCGGGCTTACCTATTGAAACGATATATTAATACCCTAATATGTTGAGTATTCTTCAACAAACAGCAAAAGTAAATTTTATGGACTACATCATTAACGTAAACGAAAGTAATTTTAGCGAAGTTTGGGCAGCTGCCTCTCAAATGCCTGTGGTGTTTAACTTTGTTTCACCGCGTGAAGTGGCATCTCTTGAGATGGATTCTCTTCTTCGCCGTCTTACAGATGAGCATCCAAAGCAGTTTTTATTGGCAACGGTTAATTGCGATGAGCAGCGTGAGTTGGCAATACAATTTCGTATTCAAGCCATTCCAACGATGTATCTGTTTGCCGATGGGCAGCCTGTTGATATGATTCAAGGTGCGGTAAGTGAACAAGAGTTACTCATTCGTTTAGCTAATATTTTGCCAAAAGAGCAAGATTTAAAATTCAATCAAGCCTTAGAATTATTACAAGATGAGCGTTATGCGGAAGCCTTGCCCCTCCTAAAATCAGCGTGGGAATTATCGGATAAGAAAAACAGCGATTTCGCCTTGCTTTATGCTGAAACTTACATCGTGATGAAAAAAGTAGAAGAGGCAAAAGAGATCTTAAAAGCGATTCCTATTCAAGATAGAGATAGCCGTTGGCAAGGATTGCAGTCGCAAATTGAGTTATTAGAACAAACGGCAGAATCGCCAGAGTTACAACAACTTCAAGCCGATTATGCAAGCAATAAAACGCCTGAAGTTGCGATTAAACTAGCGAACCAATTGCATCAAGCAGGCAAAAATGAAGAAGCATTAACATTATTGTTTGATTGGTTGAAAGCTGATCTTTCGGTTGCTAATGGCGAATTAAAAACGCAATTTTTAGCGATTTTATCTGCATTGGGTAATGATCCAATTGTACCGAAATTTAGACGACAGCTTTATTCGTTGCTTTATTAAGCATTTATTATATCAATTTATCTGTAGCGGCTAATTATATTAGCCCCAGAAATCAAACAGACTTTAAGGACAAAAAATGACAACCAAACATACTAAATTATTAATTTTAGGCTCAGGTCCTGCGGGCTATACCGCTGCAGTTTATGCTGCTCGAGCGAATTTAAACCCCGTATTAGTGACAGGGATGCAACAAGGCGGGCAACTTACCACTACCGATGAAATTGAAAACTGGCCTGGTGAATATGAACATACCACGGGCACAGGCTTAATGGATAAAATGCTCAAACACGCAGAAAAATTTAACACTGAAATCGTGTTTGACCATATTCACACCGTTGATCTTTCTAAACGCCCATTTACTCTGAAAGGCGACATTCATACCTTTACTTGTGATGCGTTAATTATTGCAACAGGTGCGTCAGCCAAATATCTTGGCTTACCTTCAGAAGAGGCTTTCAAAGGCAGAGGCGTTTCTGCTTGTGCAACTTGTGATGGTTTCTTCTATCGTAACAAACCTGTGGCGGTGATTGGTGGCGGTAATACCGCGGTGGAAGAGGCACTATATTTAGCTAATATCGCTAGTGAAGTGCATTTAGTTCATCGCCGTGATAGCTTCCGTGCTGAAAAAATCTTGCTTGGTCGTTTAGCAAAACGCGTAGAAGAGGGAAAAATTATTCTACATACCGATCGTACCGTGCAAGAAGTATTGGGCGATAATGCAGGCGTAACAGGTGTGCAATTAGTTTCGACTAAAGATGGTTCAACCGAAGAGATTAACGTTGATGGCTTTTTTGTGGCAATTGGTCACTCACCAAATACAGCGATTTTTGAAGGCCAGTTAGAACTTGATAATGGCTACATCAAAGTGAAATCAGGCTTAGAAGGTAATGCAACAGCGACTTCTGTGGAAGGGGTTTTTGCAGCCGGTGATGTAATGGATCATAATTACCGCCAAGCAATTACTTCCGCAGGTACAGGCTGTATGGCAGCCCTTGATGCAGAACGCTTCTTAGATGCTCAGGAAGCTTAAGAAATATAAGAGGAAAATATGAGCTTTACCGTCATTATTCCCGCCCGCTACGCATCTAGCCGCTTACCTCGTAAGCCACTCGCAGATATTGTAGGCAAACCGATGATCCAACACGTATGGAAAAAAGCCCAACAAGCGGGCGCAAATCGCGTAATTATTGCAACCGATCACGAAGAGATTGAGGAAGTGGCAAAAGCATTTGGTGCAGAAGTCTGTATGACTTCAACCGAGCACAATTCAGGTACTGAGCGCTTGTCAGAAGTGATTGAAAAAATGGCGATTGCTGACGATGAAATCATTGTAAATGTGCAAGGTGATGAGCCTCTTATTCCGCCTGTGATTATTCAACAAGTTGCTCAAAACCTAGCAGAAAACCAAGTCAATATGGCAACTCTTGCGGTGAAATTAGAGACCAAAGAAGAGTTATTTAATCCAAACTGCGTAAAAGTAGTAACCGATCAAAAAGGAATGGCACTTTATTTCTCACGTGCCGCCATTCCATTTGCTCGTGATCATTTCGCAGATTGTAATGACGCTTTTGTCGCAAGCCAGTCATATCTTCGTCATATTGGCATCTATGCTTATCGAGCAAAATTTGTGAACCAATATATCCGCTGGCAACCTACGGTGCTAGAAAAATTGGAATCATTAGAGCAACTTCGAGCGTTATGGTATGGTGAAAAAATTCACGTAGAACTTGCAAAAGAAGCACCGCAAGTGGGGGTGGATACGCTTGAGGATTTGGAAAGAGTAAGGCAAATTCTTTCTTAATTATCCCATGCAATATAATAGATAAAGTGAAGGCGAACTTTATATAGTGTTCGCCTTTATTTCTTAACTAATTTTTACTGCATGATACTGACTTTTCGGATTCGCAATCCACTCTCTTGCCGCAATAATTTGCAGTTCATATTTTCCGCTTTGTTGCGTAACACTCATCACATCATTTACCGCATTTGCCGTATGCTCAAACGCCTCTAAATCTGATTTACCATTGAGCAAATTTGCTAAAAATAGACCGCTTGTTAAATCGCCTACGCCTACAGGATCACGACCAACAAATTCGTGCAATGGTCGGCTGATATGCCAAATTCCTGCTTCAGTTGCGAGTAACATTTCAAACTGGTTAGGGTCTTGCCCTACTTTGCTTAAGTGTTTCACCAACACACGTTTCGGTCCTTTTGTTAAAATCGCTTTGGTTGCTTCAACTGCTTGGGCAAAGTTTTCTACAGGTAAGCCTGTAAGCTCTCGCAATTCCACCAAGTTTGGGGCAATTAAATCGGCTTTTGCCATCGCTTCATCACGCAAAAATTCCGCCACACCAGAGGCAACAATGCAACCTTTGTCAGGATGACCCATCACAGGATCGCAAAAATACACTGCTTTTGGATTTTTCGCTTTGATTTTTTCAACCGCTTTCAAGATTTCCGCACCTTGCTCTGCAGCCCCAATATAGCCTGATAAGATCGCATCGCATTCGTGTAGAGCATCAATATCATCAATCCCCTGTGTGATTTCGCCAATTTGCTCTTTTGGAATCACCATTCCTTTCCATTTGCCATATTGAGTGTGGTTGGAAAATTGCACCGTGTTCAACGCCCAAACATCCACCCCAAGCAACTGCATCGGAAACACCGCCGCTTTATTCCCCGCATAGCCGTACACCACATGTGATTGAATAGACAATACGTTTTTCATTATTTTCTCCTTTAAGAACGATATTGTTTGCATAGATCTAGGACAATAGCACACTTGGAGCAAAATTTCATCTGCTTTCAAAATGAAAGGTGGTCGGATTTCTTGGGGCACAGTAGACAAAATAGTTGCTAATCCGTCAAAAACTATGCCAATAACCTACTAACTAAGATGCGGATTTTTTTATAACCAAATACAATTTTCTTTTCAAACAACAAGTCATCGAATTCTATCTTCAAAATGGTAAAAATAATTCACTTACCCGCAGGCATTTTCAACTTACCGAAACAACAGAAGCGAAATAACTCACCTGAATTTAAACTTAACATAATACAAGCGGTTAAAAACCGACAATTTTCTGCAGAAACTGCTTATTTATACTTTAACATTGCTCATTCAGGTGTTGCCAACTCCTGATGGAGCAAAACCCATTTTACATTCCGACCAAGATTGGCATTATCAGATGAGAAGCTATCAAAACATACTCAAGGAGAATCGAAGATAAAAAGCGGCAGATTTACCTGCCGTTAACTTCACTCAAATATTATTATCAATTAAGCGAATGGTTGTAATTCAGGATTGATAGGTGTTTCCGCAAGATTATTCACATAATTACAGAGTGTCGCTAAACTTACCCCTAACACAACATCAATCGCTTGTTCTTGCGTATAGCCTACCGCAAAGAATGCATTTAATTGTGCTTCTGTTAATTTTGCTTTTTGTAACATTACTGCAAGCGTAAAACGTGCTAAAGTATCTAATTTGCTATCACTTTCAATACGAGCTGTTGCTCGAATTTGGTTTACTAATTCTTCTTCTAGCTTCAACACTTTTAATGCGATTTTAGTATGACCCGCTACACAGAATCCACAACCATTAACCACTGCTGCGGTAATTTGCACCACTTCACGCTCTGTTGCAGTTAAGCTATTACGACCATTGATCCCACCCACGGTACGATAAGTTTCTAATGCAGTAGGTGCGTTGGCTAATACGCCAATTAAATTTGGAATAAAACCGTTTGCATTTTTGACCGCAGTTAATGCTTCTTTTGCAGCTTCTGGTGCAGTTTCAATAGTATGAATTTGAAATTTAGACATTATGTTCTCCTAAATAATATAAATAGATGTATTTCATGTGAGAAATAATACGAGGGTTTCGCAACAAATAAAAAGAAATAAAATGCACTTTATAGATTAAAAAGTTATAACTAGCGATCAAATTTTGCTAGAATACCGAAATTTTAACGACATTTAATAAGGTACTTTATGTCTGAACAAACTTTTATTACAGGTAAAGATGCAGCCCTTGAAGAGAGCATCTCTACCTTCCAAAACAAACTAAAAAACCTTGGCTTTAACATTGAAGAAGCCTCTTGGTTAAACCCTGTGCCGAATGTTTGGTCGGTGCATATTCGTGATGCAGACTGCCCACAATGTTTCTCAAACGGTAAGGGTGCGAGCAAAAAAGCTGCATTAGCGTCAGCTTTAGGTGAGTATTTTGAGCGTTTATCGACCAATTATTTCTGGGCTGATTTTTATTTAGGGCAAGAGATAGCAAACGGCGATTTCGTGCATTATCCATCTGAAAAATGGTTCCCGATTGAAGATGAAGCTGTGCCACCAATGGAGATGATGGACGATTTCTTATGGGAATACTTTGACCCGAATGGCGAACTCACGCCAGGACTGTTAGTCGATTTACAATCAGGCAACTACGATCGTGGTATTGTGGCTTTGCCTTACGTTCGCCAATCGGACAACCAAACGGTTTACATTCCACAAAGCATTATCGGAAACTTGTTTGTCTCAAACGGGATGTCGGCAGGTAACACCAAACACGAAGCCCGTGTGCAAGGCTTATCTGAAGTGTTCGAGCGTTTTGTGAAAAACCGCATTATCGCAGAAGCGATCAGCTTGCCTGAAATTCCGCAATCGGTGATCGATAGCTACCCAACCATCAAAGCCTCTATTGAAAAATTAGAGCAAGAAGGCTTCCCTATTCTTTGCTACGATGCCTCATTAGGCGGTGAGTTCCCTGTGATTTGCGTAATTTTGCTTAACCCGCAAAACGGCACCTGCTTTGCCTCTTTCGGAGCACATCCGAATTTCCAAGTAGCATTCGAGCGCACCGTAACTGAGCTTTTACAAGGTCGTAGCCTGAAAGATTTAGACGTATTCTCACCACCTTCTTTCAATAATGAAGATGTTGCCGATCACGCTAACCTTGAAACCCATTTCATCGACTCAAGCGGTCTGATTTCGTGGGATCTTTTCAAAAAAGATGCGGACTACCCGTTCGTTCATTGGGATTTATCAGGCACAACCGAACAAGAATTCCATAATTTAATGGCAATCTTCAACAAATACGAACAGCCTGTTTACATTATGGATTACGAGCATTTAGGCGTTTACGCTTGCCGTATCCTTGCTCCTGGTATGTCAAACATCTACCCAAGCGATGATTTAATTTATGCCAACAACAATATGGGGATGGATTGGCGAGAAATTCTGTTAGATCTGCCTCATTTCCATCACGATGCGGAAACGTACCAAGAATTATTGGACGAATTAGATGAACAAGGCATCGACGATTTAACCCGTGTCCGTGAGTTTATCGGTATCGTTGCCGAGAAAGGTTCAGCAATGCAAACCTTACGTATTGGCGAGCTAAAATCCATGCTTCACTTAGCTCTAGGCAATTTAGAACAAGCGTTAGACTGGGCGAACTGGACGGCAAATATGAACGCTTCCGTCTTCACTGCAGAACACAACAACTACTACCGTTGCTTAATTCAAACTATCGAATTATTCCTCGATGAAAACCGCAAACCTGAACAATATCGTGCAGTTTTCGAGAAAATGTACGGTAAACAAGCGGTCGAATTTGCGTGGAATGCTGTAAATGGTGGTAATCCTTTTTATGGCTTAACAGCTTCTGATGAAGCTTTAGAAAATATGCTAGCTCACCAAAAGCTCTTGGACGCTTATCGCAAATTACAACGTGCAAAAATCATTCCAATTACACGTTAATTATTAAAAGATAAAAGGGGCGAAGATCATTAGAATCTTTGCCCTTAATGTTATCTGCATTTTTGCAAAAATAATATTTTCGATTTTTTGAAAAAAAAAGTGTAAGAAAAAAGGTTTATCTCCGACTAATAGAATAACTGGGAAACATTTCCTAGCACAATGAACTAAATAATTTCATAAAATAGGTAATCAATAAGAGGAAAAAGATGAAAGATTGTAAGATGCAAGGTATCAGCAGCGGCGTGAGTTTATTGATTTTACGCTTTTTTCTTGCGTGGGAATTTTTAGAGGCAGGGTTAGAAAAATGGAATGGTCAAAATTGGTTTACTGAAATACAAGATCGTTTTCCTTTTCCATTTAATCTTATTCCAGCCGATATTAATTGGCACGTTGCAATGGGATCTGAATTAATTTTCCCATTCTTGCTGATATTTGGGGTGCTAACACGTTTTAGTGCATTAAGTTTAACGATTTTAATCTCTGTCGCGTGGT
>NZ_CALIFA010000025.1:0-17136 GCF_938021905.1 Pseudohaemophilus parahaemolyticus | reverse complement strand
TGCAAGACGGTATCAACCGTATGTATGGTGAAAAACAAGAAGATGTGTTCTATTATATGACCACATTAAACGAAGTTATGGATCAACCAGCAATGCCAGCAGGCGCAGAAGAAGGTATCCGTAAAGGTTTATATAAATTCGAAACGGTTGAAGGTAAAGGAAAAGGTCACGTTCAATTGTTAGGTTCTGGTGCGATTATGCGTCACGTTCGTGAAGCAGCACAAATCCTTGCAAATGACTTTGGTGTAACATCTGATGTATTCTCAGCACCTTCATTCAATGAGTTAGCACGTGAAGGTCACGATGCAGCACGTTGGAACTTATTACATCCAACAGCGGAACAACGCGTACCATACGTTGCACAAGTATTAGCAGATTTACCAACAGTGGCATCAACTGACTATGTGAAAGCATACGCAGATCAAATCCGTGCGTTCGTACCAAGCCGTCACTATCACGTGTTAGGTACAGACGGTTTCGGTCGTTCAGACAGCCGTGCAAACTTACGTGAACACTTTGAAGTAGATGCACGCTATGTGGTAGTTGCGGCACTTTCTCAATTAGCGAAAGAAGGCACAGTAACTAACCAAGTAGTTGCAGATGCAATTGCGAAATTTGGCTTGAACGTAGATCGTATCAACCCATTATACGCATAGTGGAAGAGGTCAAAATTAGTTAAGATTTTGCAAAAAAGGACAGGGTATTGCCCTGTCCATTTCTAAAAGAAGGATTACCAAAATGTCAAAACAAATTAATGTACCAGATATCGGTAGCGATGAAGTTACCGTAACAGAAGTGATGGTAAACGTGGGTGATACCATTTCTGCTGACCAATCAATCATCAATGTGGAAGGTGATAAAGCTTCAATGGAAGTGCCTGCACCAGAAGCAGGTGTTGTAAAAGAAGTTTTAGTTAAAGTTGGCGATAAAGTAACAACAGGTTCACCAATGTTAGTGTTAGAAGCAGCAGGAGCAGCTCCAGCAGCAGAAGCACCAGTAGTCGCAGCTCCTGCACAAGCAGCGACTGCATCAGCAATCGTTGAAGTGAACGTACCAGATATAGGTGGCGACGAAGTAAACGTAACTGAAATTATGGTAAAAGTAGGCGACAGCGTTGAAGTTGACCAATCAATCATTAACGTTGAAGGCGATAAAGCTTCAATGGAAGTCCCAGCACCAATCGCAGGTGTGGTAAAAGAAATTTTAATCAACGTAGGTGATAAAGTTTCTACTGGTAAATTAATTATGAAATTTGAAACGGCATCTGCGGCATCAGCAGCAGAAGTTGCTCCAGCTCAAGTGGCTGTGCCTGCAGTGCCAGTAGTAGCAGCAATTAAAGATGTAAATGTACCAGATATCGGTGGTGATGAAGTAAACGTAACTGAAATTATGGTTGCAGTGGGAGATACAGTTTCAGAAGAGCAATCTTTAATTACCGTTGAGGGCGATAAAGCTTCAATGGAAGTACCCGCACCATTCGCAGGTGTAGTAAAAGAAATTTTAGTGAAATCAGGTGATAAAGTATCAACTGGTTCACTTATTATGCGTTTTGAAGTAGCAGGTGCAGCACCTGCAGTAGCTCCAGTAGCGACTTCTGCTCCAGCAGCTCAACCAGCACAAAGCGGTAACGTTGCAGGATTAAGCCAAGAGCAAGTGGTAGCAAGTGCAGGTTACGCACACGCAACACCAGTGATTCGTCGTTTAGCACGTGAATTCGGCGTAAACTTAGACAAAGTGAAAGGTACAGGTCGTAAAGGCCGTATCGTAAAAGAAGACATCGAAGCTTACGTGAAAACTGCGGTTAAGGCTTACGAGAGCGGTGCAACTGCTCAAACAGCGGGTAACGGTGTAGCGAATGGTGCTGGCTTAGGCTTATTACCGTGGCCGAAAGTTGACTTCAGCAAATTCGGTGAAGTAGAAGAAGTTGAATTAAGCCGCATCAACAAAATCTCTGGTGCGAACTTACACCGTAACTGGGTAATGATTCCACACGTTACACACTTTGATCGTACAGACATCACAGAATTAGAAGCATTCCGTAAAGAACAGAACAAGATTGTTGAAAAACAAAAACTAGACGTGAAAATTACGCCAGTTGTGTTTATTATGAAAGCGGTTGCGAAAGCGTTAGAAGCTTTCCCACGTTTCAATAGCTCAATTTCTGAAGATGGTCAAAAATTAACAATTAAGAAATATATCAACATTGGTGTTGCTGTGGATACACCAAACGGCTTAGTTGTTCCTGTGTTCAAAAACGTGAACAAGAAAGGTATTATTGAGTTATCTCGTGAGTTGATGGAAGTATCGAAAAAAGCTCGCGAAGGCAAACTAACTGGTTCAGATATGCAAGGTGGTTGCTTCACTATTTCAAGCTTGGGCGGTATTGGTACAACCCACTTTACCCCAATCGTGAATGCACCAGAAGTAGCAATTTTAGGCGTGTCTAAATCTGAAATGGCACCTGTATGGAACGGTAAAGAATTCGCACCACGCTTAATGCTTCCATTATCATTATCATTCGACCATCGCGTGATCGATGGTGCTGATGGTGCTCGTTTCTTAAGTTACATCAACGGTGTATTAGCAGATATCCGTCGCCTAGTAATGTAATTAGGTTGTGTAACTTAGCAATGTAATCAATCTATAAGCGGTCGGATTTGCAAGAAAATTGACCGCTTGAAAAGGAAAAGATATGAGTAAAGAAATTAAAACTCAAGTAGTTGTACTTGGTGCAGGTCCTGCAGGTTATTCAGCCGCGTTCCGTTGTGCTGACTTAGGTTTAGAAACCGTTCTTGTCGAACGTTATTCAACCTTAGGTGGTGTGTGCTTAAACGTAGGTTGTATTCCATCAAAAGCGTTATTACACGTTTCTAAAGTAATTGAAGAAGCAAAACACGCAACCAAAAACGGTATTTACTTTGGTAAACCAACTATCAATTTAGACGAAGTTCGTGCAGGTAAAGATGCTGTAGTCGCTAAATTAACAGGCGGTTTAGCAGGTATGGCAAAAGCACGTAAAGTGACCGTGGTTGAAGGCTTAGCAGCATTTACTGATCCAAATACATTAGTTGCACGTGATCGTGATGGTAACCCAACTACTGTTAAATTTGATAATGCAATTATTGCGGCGGGGTCTCGTCCAATTCAATTACCATTCATCCCGCATGAAGATCCACGTATTTGGGATTCAACAGATGCACTTAAATTAAAAGAAGTACCGAAAAAACTTCTTATCATGGGGGGCGGTATCATTGGTTTAGAGATGGGTACAGTTTATCATTCTCTAGGTTCAGAGATTGAAGTGGTTGAAATGTTTGACCAAGTTATCCCAGCGGCAGATAAAGATGTTGTAGCAATCTACACCAAACAAATCGAGAAAAAATTTAAGTTAATGCTTGAAACTAAAGTAACTGCAGTTGAAGCAAAAGATGATGGTATCTATGTTTCAATGGAAGGTAAAGCATGTAACGATACTAAACGTTATGATGCAGTACTTGTTGCTATTGGTCGTACACCAAACGGTAAATTAATTGATGCAGGTAAAGCAGGTGTTGAAGTTGATGAGCGTGGTTTCATTCGTGTAGATAAACAAATGCGTACCAACGTACCTCATATCTTCGCAATCGGTGATATCGTAGGTCAACCAATGTTAGCACATAAAGGTGTGCATGAAGGTCACGTTGCAGCAGAAGTGATTGCAGGACAAAAACACTACTTCGATCCGAAAGTGATTCCATCAATCGCTTATACTGAGCCAGAAGTGGCATGGGTAGGCAAAACAGAGAAAGAGTGTAAGCAAGAAGGCTTAAACTATGAAGTGGCTAAATTCCCATGGGCGGCATCAGGTCGTGCGATTGCTTCTGAATGTTCAGAAGGTATGACTAAACTTATTTTTGATAAAGATACCCACCGCGTATTAGGTGGTGCGATTGTAGGTAGCAATGGTGGTGAATTATTAGGCGAAATCGGCTTGGCAATTGAAATGGGTTGCGATGCAGAAGATATTGCATTAACTATCCATGCCCACCCAACGCTGCATGAATCTGTTGGTTTAGCGGCAGAAGTGTTCGAAGGCTCAATTACAGACCTTCCAAATGCAAAAGCGAAAAAACGTTAATTTACGTTGAGTTTTATAGCCCCCTTTATAGGGGGCTTTGTTTTATCTAGAACAGTTTTCTTAATAAGTGATTTACTTTTTAGATACTTTTTTTTATAAAAATCATTAAAAAAAGTTTTCATAAGCTAAAAAAAGGTTACAATACAATCGTTTTCTTTTTTAAATTGAGAGGTCTTATGGATTTTATTGTTTCAGGCTTTGAAGCCATTTTAAACTGGATCGTCAATACATTAGATGGCCCAATTTGGGATATTACGATTCTCCTGCTTTTAGGCACAGGCTTATTTTTTACTATCACAACGGGTTTAGTGCAGCTGCGTTTACTTCCACAAAGTTTACGTGAAATGTGGGGTGGGCGTGCGGCTGATGGCGATTCTTTAACCCCATTTCAAGCCTTTACTACAGGTTTAGCTAGCCGTGTGGGTGTAGGTAACATTGGAGGGGTTGCAACTGCAATTGCATTAGGAGGACCAGGAGCAGTATTTTGGATGTGGCTCACTGCGTTAATGGGTATGAGTTCTGCATTTGCGGAATCTTCACTTGCACAGCTTTACAAAACCCGCGATTTAAATGGAATGTTCCGCGGTGGTCCTGCCTATTACATTACTCGGGGTTTGAAATGTAAACCGCTAGCGATTGCATTTGCGATTACTTTAATCTTTACATTTGGTTTTGCGTTTAATGCTGTTCAATCTAACTCTATTGTCGCAGCAACGAGTAAGGCATGGTCTTGGGATGCTGAATCAGTGGGTATTGTGCTTGTAATCTTAACAGCAGTTATTATCGCTGGAGGAGTTAAACGTATCGGACAAGTTTCTGCAAAAGTTGTACCAACAATGGCGTTATTTTATTTGATTATTGCAGTTATTATTCTTGGAATGAATATCAGCAAGGTCCCTGAAATTTTATCGATGATAATCTCAAATGCCTTTGATTTCTCCGCAGTTGCAGGTGGTATGTTTGGAAGTATTGTTTCTAAAACAATGTTAATGGGGATTAAACGTGGCTTATTCTCAAACGAAGCTGGTATGGGTTCTGCACCAAACTCAGCGGCAACATCTGATGCAAAACACCCAGCGAGCCAAGGCTTAATCCAAATGCTTGGTGTATTTGTGGATACTATTATTGTTTGTACTTGTACAGCTGTTATCATCTTAATGTCAGATAACTATGGCAATGAAAGCTTAAAAGGAGTAGAGCTTACCCAAATTGCACTACAATATCACTTGGGCGAATTTGGCGTGCATTTCCTAGCCTTTATCTTGCTTTTATTCTGCTACACCTCAATTATCGGTAACTACGCTTACGCAGAAACGAATATCCGTTACATCAAGAATAAAGCGTGGTTTGTATGGAGTTTCCGAGTAATTGTATTATTCTTCGTTTACTTTGGGGCAGTGCGTGATGGCGGTATTGTTTGGGCATTCGCTGATACAGTAATGGCGACCATGGCAATCATCAATTTAATTGCTATCTTAATCCTCTCTCCTATCGTGTGGCGAATTTTAAAAGATTATGTTCGTCAACTAAAAGCAAAACAAGAACCTGTTTTCTGTATCGAAGAGCATCAGGAGCTTATTCATCGTGGTGTTGATCCGTTGGTTTGGAAATCAAAAGAGTAGTTTATAAGTAGCTCTCGTTACGATCTAGAAATGAACCGAAAGAAGATTAAGGGCTCGGTTTCTGTAATTTACAGAGCAGAGTCCTTTATTTTATCTTGAATACCCCAAATGGCTATAGAGGACAAAATAAGTGTATTCACGAATATATTTATAGATCTAGTAAGAAGAATGATTAAGAGGTGATATTGTCTGGAAGTGTCATTCAGATAATAATATTCACAGGAGTCTTGTTGATATATTATGAGTTTTTGTTCAGAAACTTAATTTATCTAATTTCTAATGGATGGCTTTTAGGAATAAAAAAGCATGAATAGATATTCATGCTTTTAGATAGTCATTAAATTTCAAACTCAGATAAATTTTTGCCAACTAGTTCACGGGGGGTGCGACCTTGACCTGTCCAAGTTTTTTCATTGCCATTAACATCAACGAATTTATATTTAGCGGGGCGAGGAGCGATTGGTTTACGTGGTTTTCTTTCAATAGGAGCGTTACTCAGTAATGATGCTAATTCATCAGCTGAAATGCCATCTTGAGCTAACATCTCTTTATATTTATTTAAGCTTTCTAAAAATTTTGCTTGTTCTAATTCTTGGGCTTTTACGTCTTCACGTTTTTCTTCAATAACAATAGTTAATTTTTCTAATAATGCTTCTAGTTGTTCAAGAGATGTTTCGCGAGCTAGTACACGTAAACTACGAATATTAGATAATGTTTTTAATGTTTCAGACATATGATCTCCTATAAATATATAAATTATGAGATTGAAGGTGCGAATATATTACCGTAATATATTTTTAAGGTAAATCATTTAAATTTAAAATATTCAAAAATAACGCCAAAATGCTGAAAATTTCGCTTGTTTAATGTTTCTCTTTCAGGTAATCTTTATTAAATCCTACAATTGTAGAGGTGCAAATACGATAAGTACTTTTTCTGAGTGGAAAACGATGAGGAAAAATGAAAGGTGTATTTGCCGAAATCAATCAGGCGTCATCTTGGTTGGTTGGGGTCGTTGCCGAAAGGGACGACACTGTCGCAGTTTTGATATTCTTTGTATCACTGCGGAGTGCTACTGTAAGTTAGGTGAGGATATTTCCCTTTATCCTTCCTTTATTTGCCTTCCTGCGTAAATACATTCAGTAGATTCAATGACGTTATAAAAATATCTTTTAATAAATTAGAGGTTTTATGAATCTTGTTGATTATTCATCATCGCTTTTGTCTGTTGTACCAGCGTTAATTGCACTTCTACTTGCGATTGCAACTAGACGTGTTTTAATTTCATTAAGTTTAGGTATTATTGTCGGTGCATTAATGTTATCTGACGGTAATGTGCTTGATGCTGTTTTATATTTAAAAAATAGTGTAGTTTCTTTGCTTTATAAAGGTGGCGAAGAGGGCTTTAATAGTAACAATATCAATATTATTTTATTTTTAATATTATTAGGCATTTTAACGTCTTTACTAAGCGTTTCTGGTGCAAACCAAGCCTTTGCAAACTGGGCTCAAGAGAAAGTAAAAGGCAGACGTGGTGCAAAATTAATGGCAGCTTGCTTGGTTTTTGTTACTTTTATTGATGACTATTTCCACAGTCTTGCTGTAGGTGCGATTGCTCGCCCAGTGACGGATAAATTTAAAGTATCGCGTGCAAAATTAGCTTATATTTTAGACTCAACTGCTGCACCGATGTGTGTATTAATGCCAATTTCAAGCTGGGGAGCTTACATTATCACTCTTATTGCTGGGTTATTAGCGACACACTCTATTGCAGGTTACACCCCATTAGGCGCGTTTGTAACGATGAGTGCGATGAACTTCTATGCGATTTTCTCAATTCTAATGGTGTTTTTCGTAGCCTATTTCTCGTTTGATATTGGTTCTATGGCACGTTTTGAGCGTAATGCAATGAGCCAAGAAGAGAAATCTTCTGAGCAGCAAGGTTCTTCAGAAGCGGGCGTACGCGATTTAGTTCTTCCAATCTTAGCATTAATTATCGGTACGGTAACGATGATGCTAAAAACAGGTGGCGATGCTTTAGCGGAAGCGGGCAATCCGTTTACGATTTTAGGTGCATTTGAAAATACTACTGTTGGTATTTCATTAGTAACGGGTGGTGTGGCAAGTATTATTGTACTTACGCTTTGTCTATTAACGCGTCGTCATATTTCTGTAGGCGATTATACAAAAGCTTATGGAGCGGGCGTAAAAATGATGTCTGGTGCGATTTTAATTCTTTTCTTCGCGTGGACAATCAACGGCGTTGTAAGTGATATGCAGACGGGTAAATATCTTTCAAGCTTAGTGGCTGGAAATATCTCACCAGCGTTCTTGCCTGCGATTTTATTCGTGCTTGCTTCTGCAATGGCATTCTCAACAGGCACAAGCTGGGGGACGTTCGGTATTATGTTGCCAATTGGTGCAGCAATGGCGATGCATTCTGATCCGAACTTAATCATCCCTTGTTTATCAGCTGTAATGGCAGGTGCAGTATGTGGTGACCACTGTTCACCAGTCTCAGATACAACGATTCTTTCTTCAACGGGAGCGCAATGTAACCATATGGATCACGTGCTTTCACAATTACCTTATGCACTATTAGTCGCAGCAGCATCGGTGGTTGGTTACTTAGTTGTAGGTTTTACAGAGTCAGGTTTACTTGGTTTTATTACGGCAGGTATCACGATGTTAGTGTTAATTATGCTGTTTAAAGCGAAAAATGTAGAACAAGAGTAGAGATAAAATAAACCTAGCCTTGGCTAGGTTTATTTTTGCTTATGATTTCTAATTTCTATTTGTTGAGCTTTCCGGTACAATAAACCCCATTTTTGATGATATACGAATATGAGCCTTATGCTGAACGAAACTGCACAGAACGAATTGGCACACACTATTCCAGAGCTTATCCAATGGACGAAAGAGAGTGAGTTTTCGCTTTCGCTCCCGCCTGAACGCCTTGCCTTTTTATTGGCAATTTCTATTTTTAACCAAGAACAAATTGATGGTGAACTGCTTGAGAGTGATTTAATTGATCTGTTTTGCTATGTTTCTCAAACTTTTGAACACTCAGAATTTACGCTTTCCCAGCGAGCAAATAATGCGATCAACGATCTGGTAAAACAACGTCTTTTAAACCGTTTTTCGAGCGAATTTACCGAAGGATTGGCGATTTATCGTGTTACCCCGCTGGCAGTCGGCATTGCGAATTACTATATTCGTCAGCGTGAGTTTTCTAGCCTACGTCTTTCAATTCAACTATCTATTGTGGCAAGTGAAATCCAAAAAGCATCGTTAGCCGCAGAAGAGGGCGGAGATGAACGTCATTGGCGAAATAATGTGTTTGCGCCACTGAAATATTCGGTAGCAGAAATTTTCGATAGCATCGATCTTTCGCAACGCATTATGGATGAAAATCAGCACCAAATTCGTGAGAGAATTGCGAATCTTTTAAGTCAAAATTGGCACGAGGCGATCACGAGTTGTGAACAATTATTAGACGAAACTTCGGGCAATCTACGAGAGTTGCAAGATACGTTAAATGCAGCGGGCGATAAATTGCAAGCACAACTATTGCGTATTCAAAGCTGTTTAATAGGTCGTTACGATTTAGATTTCATCGATCAGCTAGTGGTTAATCTACAAAGTAAATTAGACCGTATTATGAGCTGGGGGCAAAAGGCAATCGATCTTTGGATTGGCTACGATCGTCATGTGCATAAATTTATTCGTACCGCAATTGATATGGATAAAAACCGTGTATTTGGTCAGCGTTTGCGTCAATCTATTCAAGATTATTTTGATGCCCCTTGGATGCTTTACACCGCGAAAGCGGAGCCGCTCCTTGATTTACGTGATGATGAAACTGAATTTAACGAAGTGGAAGCAGTGGGCGAATTACCAACCGAGTTGGAATATCAGTCCATCAGCGATGTACAAGAGCAAATCGTGGCAATGATGCAGGCTTATCTTGCACAATTTAGAGCGGAAGGTAAGCCAATCGACTTAGGTATGGTTTTACGTGAACAATTGGCTCGTTATCCGCATTCTCGCCATTTTGATGTGGCGCGTATTATCGTAGATCAAGCAAGCAAATTGGGTATGGCAAGTTTAGATAGCCAAGCAGTTTATCCAGAATGGCAAGCGATTAACGAAACAGGGGCAGAAGTGCAAGCCCACGTGATTGATCAATACCAGTAATCAAGCAAAAAAGAGAAAAATTATGACAGATAATATTCAAGATGTGATTTCAACTAAATTAGCAGTGGCGATTGCCAACCCAATTTTTCCAAGCCTTGATAGCCAATTGCGTGCAGGTCGTCATATTAGTATTGATTTGCTTGATGAACACGCGTTTTTGATTGATTTCCAAGCGGAACTTGAGCAGTTTTACAACCGCTATCACGTGGATCTTATCCGTGCACCAGAAGGTTTTTTCTACCTCCGTCCACGTGCTTCAACTTTAATTAACCGTGCTTCTATGTCTGAAATGGAGATGTTGGTAGGTAAAGTATTATGCTACCTCTATTTGAGCCCAGAACGCTTGGCACAACAAGGCGTGTTTAGTTACGATGATGTTTATGAAGAGTTGTTGAACCTTGCCGATGAACAAAAATTGTTAAAAGCGGTAAATCCTCGTTCGACAGGTTCAGATTTAGATAAAGCTAAGCTGGTTGAAAAAGTTGGCGGTGCATTGCGTCGATTGGCTCGTATTGGAATGATTACCCGTATTGGTGATCAAAACAGCAAGAAATTTGTGATTTCCGTTTCCGTTTTCCGTTTTGGTGCGGATGTTCGCGCAGGAGATGATTACCGCGAAGCGCAATTACGTTTGATCCGTGATGGTGAGGCAACCGCGCCAAATCCTACCGCTGATACAGAAGAACAAGCGGTAGAAAATGAGGAAGATTTTGCAGAGGGTGAGGAATAATGTGTACGTTAATGCAAAAAGATGTGTTGATTGAGTTAATCGCAAGTACTCAAGCAGATTTAAGTAAAATTTTAGAATTACCACTCAATGAAGATCAACTTTTTCTTAGCCGTTTAAGAGGGCAAGTATATCGCACCGAACCTGAGGCGATCGATTTCGATTTGCTTTCAAGTCAAGTGAAAGAGGTTGGTGCTAAATACCATTCATCACGAGCAATTTAGAGGTTTTATGCAAAACTTTGATATCAATGCTTACGATGTTGAGGCTGATATTGAACGAAATTTTCCTAAAATTTGGGCAAATTTGCTTGCTGAAAGTCAGGTTACCCCACAAGAGTACCCTGTTGCTATTTTACTGGGAGGGCAACCTGGTGCTGGGAAATCTTTCGGTTCTCTTGCAATGAGTAAGCGTTTAGATTTCAACTTGCTGATAATTAACGGAGATGAATTTCGTCCTTACCACCAGTATTACCATGAAATTTATCAGCAATATGGCAAAGAGGCTTCGAAATATACAGGCGAATTCACCGGTAAAATGGTGCAACGTATTCGAGATGAAGCCATAGCACATCGCTTTAATTTATTGATTGAAGGGACTTTTCGTACCGCTGATGTGCCTCTTAAAGAACTTGCTAATTTTAAGCATTATGGTTACCAAACCAATGTGTTAATTTGTACTTGCCCTAAAGAGCTGAGTTGGGAAAGCACGCTAAAAAGAGCAGAGGAACAAGCGCGTCAAGGTATGCAACCTCGTTATGTGCCAAGAGAACATTTCGGCTTTGTGATTGCAAATTTAGCAAATAACGCGGCGCGTGTTTTGCAAGAGGCGAAACCCGATGGCTTTGAAGTATATTCTCGCTCTCAGAAATTATTTGATATTAAAGATACACCAGCAGATCAATTAACCGCTATTATCAATACAGAATTAAATAGATAAAGGAAAAATCCTAATGAGTAACACGGATTTAATTTTAGAAGACAACGCACAAGAGGTAATGATTGTGCAACCGACAATTCAGCTACAACAGATTGAACGTGGCAAATTCCGCTCCTTAACGCTGATTAACTGGAATGGTTTTTTTGCTCGTACTTTTGATTTAGATGAATTAGTCACCACACTTTCGGGCGGTAATGGTGCGGGTAAATCCACCACGATGGCAGGTTTTGTGACTGCCTTAATTCCTGATTTAACGCTTTTAAACTTCCGTAACACCACTGAAGCAGGTTCAACGTCTAGCTCTCGCGATAAAGGGTTATACGGTAAATTGAAAGCGGGTGTTTGTTATGCAGTGTTGGAAAGCGTGAACTCACGTGGGCAACGTGTGATTACAGGCGTGCGTTTGCAACAGATTGCGGGGCGAGACAAAAAAGTGGATATTCGTCCATTTTCATTACAAAACGTACCCTTTGATCAGCAGATTATCTATATTCTGACCGAACAAATGGGCGTTAAAGCACGCGTGCTGGCATTAAATGAAGTAAAAGAAAAATTTGAGCAATCGGACGTTCAATTCAAGCAATATCAATCCATTACCGATTACCACAGCTTTATGTTTGATGTGGGCGTATTGCCAAAACGCTTACGTTCTGCAGGCGATCGTAGCAAATTCTACAAGTTGATCGAAGCGTCACTTTATGGTGGTATTTCAAGTGTTATTACCAAATCATTACGCGATTACTTATTGCCTGAAAATACGGGTGTTCGCCAAGCATTCCAAGATATGGAATCGGCATTGCGTGAAAACCGTATGACGCTTGAAGCGATCAAAGTTACGCAATCGGATCGTGATATGTTCAAGCAGTTGATTACCCATTCAACCGATTACGTATCTGCAGACTATATGCGTCACGCAAACGAGCGTTTGGGCAATATTCAACAAGCGTTAAGTTTTCGTCAGGCGTGGGCGAATTTAAAATCGAAGCGTGAGCTTGAGCAACATCGTTTAGTGGAATTTAGCCGTGAATCAGCGGAAATTGAAGCCACCGAACAAGGGCTTGAAGCGGAATTTAATTCTGCGAATGATCATTTAAACTTGGTGCAAAATGCGTTACGCCATCAAGAGAAAGTAGAACGTTATCAAGATGACGTTGAAGAGCTCAACGAGAAACTTGAAGAGCAACAAATGGCGATTGAAGAAGTTTCCGAAGCAGTGGAAATGGCTCAACACCAAGCTGATGATGCGGAAGCACACGTGGAGGATTTGCGAGCACAGCTTGCGGATTATCAGCAGGCATTAGATGCTCAACAAACACGTGCTTTGCAATATCAACAAGCGGTTGCCGCTCTTGAAAAAGCAAAACAGATTTCAGGTTTGGTGAATTTAGACTTACATAATATTGAAGATTACCACGCAGAATTTTCAGCCCAAGCCGATGAAATGACTGACCAAGTGTTCGACTTAGAACAGCGCTTATCTGTTTCAGATATGGCGAAAGAGCAGTTTGAAAAAGCCTATGAATTAGTTTGCAAAATTGTGGGCGAAACAGACCGCTTGCAAGCGTTTGAGGAAGCTAAATCACTGCTTAGTGCTTTCCCAGAACAGAAAATACGTGCGACGCAAGCGGTCGGATTACGCCAGAAATTGCACGAGATTGAACAACGCTTGCAACAACAACAGCAAGCAAAACGTTTGTTGGCAGAGCTTAATCAAAGAACGCAAAGTGAGTTTAGTCACGCAGACGAGCTTGAAAATCACTTTGAAGAGCAACAGGCAAAACGTGAAGATTTAGAAGCGGAATTAGCCGAGCTTGTTGAAGTGCGTTCAAGCCAACGCCAACAGCTACAACAGCTCCAAAATCAATACGACCAATTGGCAAAAAATGCGCCCGCGTGGCACACCGCTCAATCAGCTTTAACCCGTTTGGAAGAGCAGTGTAGCGAAACATTTGAAGCAAGCCAAGCGGTGATGCAATTTATGCAAAATATGCTGGCAAAAGAGCGTGAAGCAACACTTGCTCGTGATGCGTTGGCTCGTAAAGAACAGCAATTAAGCGATGAGATTTCACAACTGAGTCAGCCAGATGGTTCGGAAGATCCGCGTTTAAATCAGCTGGCAGAACGCTTTGGTGGCGTGTTGCTTTCTGAGCTTTATGATGATGTATCACTTGAAGATGCCCCTTATTTTTCCGCATTATATGGCGAGGCTCGTCATGCGATTGTGGTACGCGATTTAGAGGCAGTAAAAGCACAGCTCGAAACTTTAGATGATTGCCCAGACGATCTCTATTTAATCGAAGGCGATCCAATTGCTTTTGATGATGCGGTCTTTAGTGCGGATGAGTTAAATGAGGGCGTAGTTGTAAAAGTTTCAGAGCGTCAATGGCGTTATTCGAAATTCCCTGCTGTGCCGTTGTTTGGTCGTGCCGCTCGTGAAAAACGTGTTGAAGCATTGAAAGCCGAACGCGATGAAGTGGCGGAAAAACACGCAGAACTTTCGTTTGATGTGCAAAAATGCCAACGTTTGCATCAACATTTAAGCCAATTCGTGGGCACGCATTTAAACCTCGCTTTCCAAGACAATCCAGAAGAGGCGATGCAAGCAGTTGTAGCAGAGCGTAGCGAAATTGAACGAGAGCTTAATCAAGCGGTCGGAAACGAACAGCAACTTCGCAATCAATTAGATGCGGCCAAAATACAATTGCAATTGTTAAGCAAAATGTTACCGCTTGCAGATTTACTTGATGACGAAGAGTTAATTGAGCGTGCAGAAATTTGCCGTGAACAATTGGCGGAAGCGGAAGAAGATGAGCAATTTGTGCGTCAATATGGCAACTATATCACTCAGCTTGAGCCAATTGCCAGCTCGCTTCGTAACGATCCAAGCCGTTTTGAAGAACTGGAAATGGAATACAACCAGGCGAAACAAACCCAAAAAGCATTGCAACAAAAAGTGTTTGTTTTGTCAGATGTAATGCAACGTCGCATACATTTCAGTTATGAAGATGCAGTAGGTGCGGAAGGTTCCCGTTTAACTGAACAGCTACGAGAGGAGTTGGAACAGGCTCAACAAACGCGAGAGCAGGCTCGTCATCAATTGCGTCAAGCACAATCACAACATAGTCAATACCATCAAACCTTAACGGGTTTACGTAGTGCTTATGAAGTGAAAAGTCAAATGTTGGCGGAGCTTATTCGTGAGATGGATATGCTAGGCGTACGCGGTGATGCACAGGCGGAAGAGCGTGCTATTGAGCGCCGTGAAGAGTTGCATCAACGCTTAAGTCAACAACGTGCACGCAAAACGTTCCTTGATAAGCAGTTGGGCAGCATTGAAGCAGAAATTGAGAATCTCAGCCGTGAAGTACGCAAGGTGGAACGTGATTATAAAAATCAACGTGCCGCTGTGGTGCAAGCGAAAACCAGCTGGTGCTTGGTGTTGCAACTTTCTCGTAACAGCGATGTAGAAAAACGCTTGAACCGTCGTGAATTGTCGTATCATTCATCGGATGAGTTACGTTCGATTTCAGATAAAGCGTTGGGGGCATTACGTGCTGCAGTCGCAAATAATGAATACTTACGTGATAGTTTACGTGCTTCGGAAGATAGCCATAAACCAGAGACGAAAGTGGCATTCTTCATTGAAGTGTATCGCCATTTACGTGAGCGTATTCGCCAAGATATTATCAAAACTGATGACCCAATTGATGCGATTGAGCAGATGGAAATTGAACTTTCTCGCTTAACGAATGAGCTTACTCGTCGTGAGAAAAAATTGGCGATCAGTGCAGAAAGTGTGGCAAATATTTTACGAAAAACCATTCAGCGTGAACAAAATCGTATTCTTCAATTGAACCAAGGCTTACAAAATATCGCTTTCGGTCAAGTAAAAGGCGTACGTTTAGATGTAAAAATTCGCGAGACACACGCTATGTTGTTGAATGCGTTGAGTGGAGATCGTGAACAGCACAAAGATCTGTTTGAGAGCGAAAAACTGAGTTTCTCAGAAGCACTTGCGATGTTGCATAAACGTGTGAACCCACATATTGATATGGGACAGCGTACACCGCAAACCATTGGCGAAGAGTTGTTAGATTACCGCAATTACCTTGATCTTGAAGTTGAAACCGACCGTGGTGCAGATGGCTGGCAACGTGCCGAAAGTAGTGCGCTTTCAACGGGTGAGGCGATCGGTACGGGGATGTCTATCTTATTAATGGTGGTGCAAAGCTGGGAAGAAGAGTCTCGTCGTCTACGTGCGAAAGATATTCTCCCTTGTCGTTTGCTCTTCTTGGATGAGGCAGCTCGACTTGATGCGATGTCGATCAACACGCTCTTTGAACTTTGCGAACGTTTAGATATGCAACTATTGATTGCGGCACCAGAAAATATCAGCCCAGAACGTGGAACAACCTATAAATTGGTGCGTAAAATTACCAATAACCAAGAGCTAGTTGAAGTGGTTGGATTGAAAGGGTTTGCGTAGTTAGGAATTTTTTTATTTAAGAGCTAAGCTTAGAGGGATTCGAGTTTAGCTCTTTCAATTTGTGCTAAAAATGAGGAAAAGTATTAGATTTTTAATACAAAATCTGTATAATACGCACACCCTGTTTTTGTTTGGACTTTCCCGCTAAACAATTTGGTCTAAATAAGACTCGAAGGGGTCGGATTTAGCCGAAAAATTAATAGGTAATATCCGTAAGGATATTGGGTTTAAACTTTAAATTTTGGTATTTAATTAATGAAAACTTTTGTAGCAAAACCAGAAACAGTAAAACGTGACTGGTATGTAGTAGATGCGACAGGTAAAACTTTAGGTCGTTTAGCTACTGAATTAGCACGCCGTTTACGTGGTAAACACAAGGCTGAATATACTCCACACGTTGACACAGGTGATTACATCATCGTTATCAATGCAGAGAAAGTAGCTGTAACAGGTAAAAAAGAAACTGATAAAATCTACTACTGGCACACTGGCTATGTAGGTGGCATCAAAGATGCAACCTTCAAAGAAATGATTGCACGTCGTCCAGAAGCAGTGATCGAGATCGCAGTAAAAGGTATGTTACCAAAAGGTCCTTTAGGCCGTGAAATGTTCCGTAAATTAAAAGTTTACGCAGGTAACGAACATAACCACGCTGCACAACAACCACAAGTTTTAGACATCTAATCACGGAGCATCAAAATGACAGCAGCAAATCAAAACTACGGCACAGGTCGCCGCAAAAGCTCTTCAGCTCGTGTATTTATCAAACCGGGCAGCGGTAACATCACTATTAACCAACGTTCTTTAGACGTATACTTCGGTCGTGAAACTTCACGTATGATCGTGCGTCAACCATTAGAATTAGTTGAATTATTAGATAAATTAGATTTATACATCACTGTTAAAGGTGGTGGTATTTCTGGTCAAGCAGGTGCAATCCGTCACGGTATTACACGTGCATTGATCGAATACGACGAAACTTTACGCCCAGCACTTCGTGCAGCTGGCTTCGTTACTCGTGACGCACGTCGCGTTGAACGTAAAAAAG
>NZ_CALIFA010000024.1:0-17176 GCF_938021905.1 Pseudohaemophilus parahaemolyticus | reverse complement strand
CTGCACCCCAAAAGTTAGACTAAACTTCTAACTGATTAAGGTGCAGATTTTTTATTTAATCTACTTCAACAAATACTCACGCAATGTGGCGAAATCTGCTGGCATTGTGTCGGATAACAATTCCATTTTATTGTGTTTATCCAACGCTTCTGGCAATGGTAACTCAATGTCTAAAATGCGTTCTACTGACTCTTTAAATTTCGCTGGGTGGGCTGTGCAGAGGAAAATGCCTGTTTCGCCCGCTTGAAGTTGGTCTTTCAACACTTGGTAAGCAATTGCACCGTGTGGTTCGCAGAGGTAGCCTTCCGCATATTGTGCTTTTAATGCGGCTTCAGTTTCTGCATCGCTTAACGCATCTGAACCTAAATCTGCTAAGCTCCAGCCATTGCGTTTGAAAAGTTCTTCCACACGTGGCCAGTTGTTTGGACGACTCACATCCATTGCATTTGAAAGCGTTGCCACCGTTGCATTTGGCTCCCATTTGCCTGATTTTAAGTAGCGTGGAACGGTGTCATTTGCATTGGTTGAAGCGATGAAACGCTTGATTGGCAAACCTAAAGTTTTTGCAATTAAACCTGCGGTTAAGTTGCCGAAGTTGCCACTTGGCACAGAAACGACCACTTCTGAACGTTTCTCTTTTGATAATTGTGCCACGGCTTCAAAATAGTAGCATACTTGAGCAAGCAGGCGGCTGATATTAATTGAGTTTGCTGAGTTTAAGCCAATCGCTTGGCGAAGTTCTGCATCATCAAAGGCTTGTTTCACTAACGCTTGGCAAGCATCAAAATCAGACTCAATCGCCACGGTACGGATATTACCGCCAAGGGTACAGAATAATTTTTCTTGAAGCGGGCTGATTTTGCCTTTTGGATACAAAATCACCACATTGATGTTCTCTAAACCATAGAAAGCGTGTGCCACTGCCGCACCTGTGTCGCCAGAAGTTGCGGTTAAAATGGTAATTTTGCCCTCACCACGCACGGCACTTAATGCTTGTGCCATAAAGCGACCGCCGAAATCTTTAAATGCGAGTGTTGGGCCGTGGAAAAGCTCTAACGCATAAATATCATCATTCACACAAGCAAGTGGTGCAGGGAAGGTAAACGCATTTGCCACCATTTTATGGAGTGTCTCTCTCGGTAATTCATCCCCAATTAACGCACCTAAGATTTTTTGGCTACGTTCAACTAATGGTAAGGCTAAAAGTGCATCAATATCATCAAATTTTGGCAACACTTCAGGGAAGAAAAGCCCCTGATCTTTACCTAAACCTTGACGCACGCCCTGTGCGAAATTTACTTGTTCTTCTGGGTGCTTGATGTTGTATAAATTCATTCGGAATGTCCTTTACTATTTATGGAGTTATGCGTAGGGGCAGGGGTTATCCCCGACCAAATATATTAAAGAGCAACATTGTTGCTAAAAACTATCTGGATTTTTAACTATTATGCGAGCTTAGTCAATCTCAAGCGGTCAGATCTTAAAATTTTTTGCAAATCGCAGGAATTATTCCCCATTCTTGGCTTTGGGCTTGCTAACCTTTTCCAAATAGGGGTATGATTTTACTATCTTGCGAAAAAGCAAAAGGAGCAAAAAATGTACAAAACTACTCGCAAAATTGAATTACACAAACGCATTGCCTTAGTGGCACACGACAGCTGCAAACAGAGCTTATTGGCGTGGACGAAAAAACACGCTGAAGCCTTGAAGCCGCATACTTTATACGCCACTGGTACAACGGGCAATTTACTTTCTTGTGAAACAGGCTTGGAAATTCACGCTTTATTGAGCGGCCCGATGGGCGGCGATCAACAGTTGGGAGGATTGATTGCCGAGAAAAAAATCGACTTGATGATTTTCTTCTGGGATCCGATGAATGCTGCTCCTCACGATCCTGATGTAAAAGCCTTAATGCGCATTGCGACTGTCTGGAATATTCCCGTAGCAATCAATGAAGCAACCGCTGATTTCTTATTACACTCTAGCTGTTTTAACCACGAAGTAGAGATTGAAGTGCCTGATTACGATCGCTATTTGACGGAACGTTTACAGCGTTAATGGACTAAAAATTAAACAATGAAAATTGCAACAAAAATGCCATCTCATTGGTTGAGTGCTCACGTGTTGAGCACTTTGCCAATTTTTATTACCACCAACCTTGCCGCTATTGGTATCTGGTTGCTTAATATTTCTGAGCACAGTATGCCATTGATTTTGGGCATTATTGCAGGCGGTTTGGTAGATTTAGACAACAACCTTTCTGGGCGATTTAAAAACCTTATCATTACCCTGATTGCCTTTGCGATTTCGTCCGCAGGGGCAACGCTTTCTTTGGAATTTGGCTGGCTTTTTGTACCGCTTGCGGTGCTCAGCACCTTTATTTTGGTCATGCTCGGCAGCATTGGGCAGCGTTATAGCACCATCGCTTTTGGTACGCTCGTTGTATCTGTTTATGCCTCGCTTACCTACACTCCCGAAACTACTTGGTACACCAATACATTGCTGATTTTAGCGGGGGCATTGCTTTATGGTTTGGTGGCGATGTTAGTGTATATCGTCTTTCCAAACCGCACGGTACAAGAGAATTTGGCGAAATCTTACGAAGCCTTGGGTAGATATTTACAAGCGAAAGCTGCCTATTTTGATCCCGATGATGACGATGTCGACGCGAAACAGCGTGCTTTAGCCCGTGCGAATAGTGAAGTAGTACAAGCATTTGAGCAAACCCGCGTGTCGCTTTTCTATCGCTTGCGCCGCCATAATCGCCAAACTCGGACGCAAAAAATGTTGCGTTATTACTACACCGCTCAAGATATTTTGGAGCGAGCCAGTTCGAGCCATTATCAATATCACGAATTTTTCCAGCACCTCAAAAACAGCGATTTGATTTTCCGTTTCAAACGCGTGTTGGAACTGCAAGCTATGGCGTGCCAAAAAGTCGCGGTGGCGTTGCGTTATGCGGAACGTTATCAGCACAGCTCTCGCGGGGAAAAAGCAATGCAAGGCTTATTTAATTCGCTCAATTATCATCAAGAACAGGGGCTAAAAAGTGCGTATCGCTGGCAGTCGATTGCGGAAAATTTACGCAATATTGAAAGCCAACTTTGCCAGATTGAGCACAGCCAAAGCGAACGAGAAGAGGGCATGGAACAAGCGGTTAAAATGAGCAATAAATTTGCATCTAGCAAATCGCAGCATCTTTCTAACCGCTTGTTGGCGGAAAATGTGTCAGGTTTTCGCAATATGTGGCAAACCATTCAAAGCCATTGCAACCTCTCATCGCAACTTTTTCGCCACGCCATCCGTTTATCGGTCGTGGTAGGGTTGTGTAGTGCCATCGTGCCAATTTTCCATTTAGACGGCAAAGGCTACTGGGTGCTACTCACAGCAATTTTCGTCTGCCAGCCGAACTATTCGGCAACTAAGAAACGTTTAGGACAGCGGGTTATTGGCACTATCTTGGGCGTGTTGGTCGGGATGCTGTTGAGGGAATATTACCTTACTTCCACGCTGGAAGCCGAGCTGGGCTTGATTGTGATTACCGCCAGCCTTTACACCTATTTCCGTTTCCGTCATTACAGTTTCTCAACCTTCTACATCACGCTGTTGGTGTTGGTAAGCCTTGATATTATTGGCATTGGTGCAGATGAGGGCATTTTACCGCGGGTGATTGATACGTTGGTCGGTACATCAATTGCGTGGTTTGCCGTCTCTTTTATTTTCCCCGATTGGAAGTACATCAACCTCAAGCAGAATCTCAAATCGACCATTTTGGCGAGCAGTAACTACCTACGCCACGTCATCGCACAGCTGCAGTTTGGCTATAACGAACAGTTGCCATACCGCACCGCTCGCCGCGAAGTGCATAACTACATTTCTGCTTTGAGTTCTGCGGTGTCAAACCTAGACAGCGAACCGAAAAAATACCAAGCGATTTCAGCAGTTGCCCCGAATTTACTAGGTATAAATTATACTTTACTTGGCTATATTTCTGCACTGGGTGCCTATCGCATCGCCAGCCCGACGCTGAATCAACAGGTGGATTTTTCCGCGATTTTCTTCTCACACGGACGGGAAGTGGCAACCATTATCGGACAGATGGCAGAGGGCAAACGTTCACCTGCAAAATTGGAAGCAAATTTAACCGCTATTGATAGCGATCTTGCCCAATTTGAGCAAACACATCACGAAAAACAGGACGAATTGAGCTTGGTGCTCATCCAACAATTACGCCTGATAGTGCAACTCCTTCCACAATTACAACATTTGATGCAAGAGAATGCACTAGGCGAGTTGGAAAGAGAAACAGAAGAATAAATATGATAATAGCTAGGTTTTCTAGCCATTTTTTATTCTGCTTTTCAGAATAGTTTATTCCCGTTTTATTGATTTTTCAGTCAAAAAAGCCACGTATAATCATGCTCAATAAAGAGCTATTTATCGAAGAAAAAGAAATTCTTCAACCACAAGCGGGCAAGATTTTAGTGAAAGTAGCATAATAAGCCTAGAATTGAGAAAAAGTGCGGTGAATTTCATCGCACTTTTTTTGTATAATAAAAGAAAAAAGGAGGAAAAACGTGCAACTCAAGAGTGCAAGAGAAGGTTTCTTTTTAGCGGGGCTTTATAACTTTATTGGTGTTTTAGGCTTTACCCAATTTTTTACTGATACCACTTTAATATATAACGATCCGATTGTTTTCTCATGGCTCGGGCAAATTTCGATTTTGCTTTGGGGATTGGCGTATTGGTCGGTCGCTAAACGTTTCTGGCAAGTACCAGTTTTACTTTGGGTTTTTTGCGTAGAAAAATTGGTTTACTTCGGCGCTTGGTTACATTGGTTGCTGACTACACCAGAAAAATTAGATGTGCTAGCAGGGCAATCGATGATCTATTTCTGCTTTTTCGCGAGTTACGGATTTGGCGATTTCCTCTTTGCGATTTTCTTTGCAAGAGTGGCGGTGGGGAGTATGAGAGGGAAGTTTGAGATTTGACGCAACTCATCGGAGTCTGAAAATGATAGCGAACCAAATCGAAACGTGATAATATTTCAAGCGTAGAATTTGATGTTCTACGCTCGAAAAAATGGAATTCCACATAACAATAAAAAGCAAAGAGGAAATGAATATGGCAAAAGGTCAATCATTACAAGACCCTTACTTAAATGCACTACGTCGTGAACGTATTCCAGTTTCAATTTATTTAGTTAATGGAATCAAACTACAAGGACAGATCGAATCATTCGACCAATTCGTTATTTTATTGAAAAACACGGTAAGCCAAATGGTTTACAAACACGCGATTTCAACTGTGGTGCCTGCTCGAGCGATTTCTCACGGCAATAACCACAATTCACACACTCCAGTGCAAGTGACACAAACCGTTGAAATTGTTGAAAACGTAACGGAATAAGATTATTAACACTTCAAATCTTACTCAAAATGATTTACCAAGCGATGATGAAAATCAGCCGCTTGGTTTCTCTTTTTCTAAAACCCCACAAAATTCATCTCTTGAACACTCTCATCAAGCAGATAAAGCAATTCTGGTTCATCTCTATCTTTCCCAGCAAAAAGATACTGAAAATCTGGCTGAATTTCACACTCTTGCCGAATCAGCTGGCGTAGAAATTTTAAGCATACTAACCACTTCCCGTTCTAGCCCGCATATCACCTATTTTGTCGGTAAAGGCAAGGCGGAAGAGATTAAACAAGCGGTCGAAAATTTGGGAGCAACCCTCGTGCTGGTTAATCACGAATTAAGCCCTTCACAAACACGGAATTTGCAGTCTCTCTGCAATTGTCGCGTGGTAGATAGAACAGGCTTGATTTTAGATATTTTCGCTCAGCGTGCTCGTAGCCACGAAGGGAAATTGCAAGTGGAATTGGCTCAGCTTAAGCATCTTGCGACTCGTCTAGTACGTCGTTTAGGTAATCAAGATCAGCAAAAAGGGGGAGCTGTTGGTTTACGTGGGCCAGGTGAAACTCAGCTGGAAACAGACCGCCGTTTGATTAAAGTTCGCATTCAACAACTGCAAAATCGTTTGGCGAAAGTAAGTAAGCAACGTGAGCAAAATCGCAAAACTCGCCAGAAAGCGGACATCCCAACCATTTCTCTTGTAGGTTATACTAATGCAGGGAAATCAAGCCTGTTTAATTCGATTACGCAAGCAGGCGTTTATGCCGCTGATCAGCTCTTTGCAACACTTGATCCAACGCTAAGAAGAATGCAAATTCAAGATGTGGGCACCACTATTCTTGCTGATACCGTAGGTTTTATTCGCTTTTTGCCACACGATTTGGTCTCTGCATTTAAATCTACCTTGCAAGAAACAGTTGAAGCCAGCCTCTTATTGCACGTGATTGATGTTGCAGATGAACGCAAAAATGAGAATATCCAAGCAGTAAATCAAGTATTGGAAGAGATTAGTGCTGCAGATATTCCGACTCTTTTGGTTTATAACAAAGTAGATAAACTAGACGGCATTCAACCTTTTGTTGAACGAGATGATGAAGGCAAAGTAACCGCGGTTTACCTTTCTGCTCAATCTGGTGAAGGTATCGATCTGCTTTTTGAAGCAATTCGCGAACGGTTACGCAACGAATTAGTGCAAGAAACGCTTCTTCTTCCGATAAATTCTGGCAATCTTTATACGCTTTTCAAACAACAAAACGGTATTAAAACCGAGCATTTCAATGAATTTGGCGATCGCATTATCAACATTGAAATTGACAAAGTGCAGTGGAATAAATGGGCGAAGCAATATCCTGAATTGATAGAGTGTATTGAGTTGGCGAAGTGGAGATAAAATAATTCGGTATGATGTAGCAGTTGCACAAGTCATTTTTTTTTATCTAAATATCATCGTTCTTGCCCGTAGCAACTATGGTTACCTAAAACCATCGTTGCAACAAAAACATCAAGTTAATCGTTTCATTAAGCAACTGCTACATAATACCGAAATCATTAACTTTCTCTAAGAGAGTTTATTACTAACCCCTCGTACTATTCAATCTCAGCCAAACTCAACATTTCCTGAGCATTCGCTAATACCGCATCAGTAATTTTGCTACCACCTAATAAACGAGCTAAGGCATTGACTCGTTCTTGTTCAGAAAGCAAGCTCATCTGCGTTTCGGTTTGGTTATCTTTCACATATTTTTGCACATTGAAATGTTGATGCCCGTGACTTGCCACTTGTGGTAAGTGGGTCACGCAAAGCACTTGGCATTTATTACCTAATTGGCGTAATAATCTGCCTACAGTTGTAGCAGCAATACCACTAATTCCCACGTCCACTTCATCAAAAATAATAGTCGGTGTCGAAAGTTTATTCGCGGTTAAAACTTGTACGGCAAGAGAAATGCGCGAAAGCTCACCACCCGAAGCAATTTTAGCGAGAGGCTGAGCATTTTGCCCCAAGTTACTGCGTAAGTTAAACTCAACAAAATCTGCCCCATTTGCTGTGAGTTTTTTCACATCGTGCTGAATATCAATATAAAATTCGCCATTTTCCATCGAAAGTGCTTTGATTTGGCTAGTTACTTGTTCTGCCAATTTTTGAGCAGCAGATACTCGCTCTTGATAAATTTGTTCTGCTAACGCTACACATTCACGGTATGCTTTTTTCTCATCTGCAATCAGTTGATCTTCGTTATCTTCAAAATCAACGAGTTTTTGTAGCTCATCTTGCAATACACTATGATGTTGCCATAACTCATGTGGCGAAACATAGTGTTTTTTCGCTAGCGACATCGCACGAGAAATACGTTCATCCAATTCCGCTAATAATTCAGGATCTTGCTCAATACTATCTGCCAATGCACGCACTTCCGAGCTTGCCTCTTGCACTTGAATCAAGGCTTCATTAAGCATATCAAGCGAAGATTGATAGTTTGCATCCACATCCACCAAATCTTCCAAATATCGAATAGCGTTGTAAATCAGAGAATCAGCATTCGAATTATCATCACTCAATAAATCCAATACTGATTGCGACATTTCAGTAAGCTCTTCAGAATTGGACAAACGAGTATGCGTCTCTTCCATTTCTTCAAATTCGCCCTCTTTAATATCGAATTCATCCAATTCATCTACCTGATATTGCAACAACTGCTTACGAGCCTCATTCTCTTTGCATTGTTGGCGAAAGTTTTTCACTTGCTGATGTAATTTTCGCCATTTGTTGTACTGCTCTTGCATCTTGCCAAGCAAGTTATGAATGCCCGCATAATTATCTACAAGCTCAAGCTGATACTCACTTTTCAACAGCAATTGTGGTGCGTGCTGACCGTTTAAATGGATCAAATATTGCCCTAACTCACGTAATTGAGAAATCGGCAATGGACGATTATTCACAAAAGCCTTCGAACGTCCCTCAAGGTTAATCATTCGGCGTAAAATGCATTCGTGAGAATTCTCTTCATCTAGTAATTCATGCTCTTTCAGCCATAAATAGGCAGGGCTATTGGGCTGCATTTGGAAAGTCGCAGTGATGTCGGCCTTATCTGCACCATTACGGATCATACTACTCTCAGATCGATAACCCAAACAAAGCCCAAGGGCATCAATCGCAATGGATTTCCCCGCCCCCGTTTCGCCCGTAATGACTGACATTCCTTCGGAAAGCTCAAGATTAAGATGGCGTACAATCGCAAAATTGTTGATAGTGAGTTGAGTAAGCATACAAAATACCTGTATAAATAGTAACTTGTGTTATATTACACTTGATTTAATATACAGTAAAGTATTTTTATACAATAAAAAGTCTAAAATAAAGGACTAAGCCCTGTAGATTACAGCACTTAGTCCTTGAATTAAACAAGCCTATTTTTAAGGGCTGCTAATTAACTCATATCTAAATTAGTTTTTTACTTTATATTTTGTATGCTGCTTGACCGCCTTACGAATTTGACGGATGCTAGTGCGTCTTCTATTTTTAGTCACATCTACTTTGGTTTCAGTTTCTGGTAGGAGTCCAACTAATTCACGCAGATAGTTCACTTGCTCAAGCCCCATCTCTTCCCAGCCCCCACGTGGTAAGCTTTTTTCGAGCTTAATGTTACCGTAGCGAATGCGGATCAAACGGCTCACTTCCACTTCTTGCGATTCCCATAAGCGACGTACTTCACGGTTGCGACCTTCGGTTAGAGTCACATCAAACCATTGGTTGATACCTGTACCGCCTACCGCCTTAATTTGCTTGAAGTTAGCGGGACCATCTTCCAGCTGCACTCCTTTGCGTAAGCGTTGTAACATCGCTTCGTCCACGTTGCCGAATACACGTACGGAGTATTCACGCTCTACTTCACGGCTAGGGTGCATTAAGCGGTTGGCAAGTTCACCATCAGTGGTAAAGAGTAATAAGCCCGAAGTGTTGATATCTAAACGCCCCACCGCAATCCAGCGTGAGCCTGTTAAACGTGGTAAGCGGTCGAAAACGGTCGCACGCCCTTCAGGATCAGAGCGAGTGCAAAGTTCGCCTTCAGGTTTGTAATACATCAACACGCGACAAATTTCTTTTTGGGTTGGGATGATGTTGATTAAGTGCCCGTCGATACGGATTTTGGTGGCTGAGCTTAATGCCACGCGGTCGCCAAGTGATGCAATTTTACCGTCTACACTCACGCGTCCTGCCGCAATTACCTCTTCTAATTCACGGCGTGAACCTTGCCCCGCACGGGCTAAAATTTTCTGCAATTTTTCGCCAACGACTTTCTCTTTTTTCTCTGTCGTTTTATCTAGAGAAGCGGTCGGTTTTGCAATTTTTTTTGCAAGCGGACGAGAAGTTGGGCGAGCCGCACGCTGTTCATTACGTTCCGCTAAGCCTGGATTTTTTGCTCCTTTTTTCTCATCAGCTTGACGATTAAATGTTGGTTTTTGTTTATTTTGAAAGGTTTTCATTGTTTGTCCTTGTCGCTTTCACAAGCGTCTTAATTTTTAAAAATAGAGCTAGATAAATGGTGTAGTATCGCCCGATCCTTCACGAAGAATCTCCGGACTATCGCCAGTTAAATCAATAACTGTAGTTGGCTCAACGCCTAAATAACCACCGTGAATAATTAAATCCACTTGGCGTTCTAAAATAGCACGGATTTCTTCGGGATCCGACTGTGTTATTTCTTCGCCAGGTAACATCAAAGAGCAAGAAAGTAACGGTTCGCCAAGTGCAGCAATCAATACTAATGCAATCGCATTATCTGGCACTCGAATTCCGATGGTTTTACGCTTAGTTTGTAGCCTACGTGGCACATCTTTGGTAGCAGGTAGAATAAAAGTGTACGGATTCGGCACGTTATTTTTCATCAAGCGATAGGCTTGATTATCCACCATCGCATAGGTAGAAAGCTCCGATAAATCGCTACACACCAGCGTGAAATTATGATTTTCAGGCAGTTGGCGAATTCTTACGATGCGTTCCATCGCTGATTTTTCGCCAATCCCACAACCAAGAGCATAGCCTGAATCGGTCGGATAAATAATCACACCACCTTTACGAATAATTTCAACCGCTTGGTTAATCAAACGAGGCTGCGGATTTTCAGGGTGAATGTAGAAAAATTGACTCATAGCAACTCCTTTTGTGTTCCGCTAAATATTTCTGCTGACATTAATATGGGGGAGATTATACACCAGAATCGCCTTTCCCTATAGAAGATCAGGCTTAATCTGACAAATCACAATAAAAAGTAAGCGTTTCCACAAAACGATTTTTCAGGCGTTTTATCAGGTTACCTTTAGAGAGCTATCTACAATTTGACCGTAAAAATCTGTACTTTAATCAGTTAGAAGTTTAGTGCAATATTTGAGGTAAAGATCGCATTGTATCCGCCCTTATGTATATTAGCTATCGACCCGCTTTGTAAAGCTTCATCGCATCAGGAATTAAACGTTCTAGATTTTTTTGCCGATCTGCATTTGAAGGATGGGTAGAGAAAATCCCACCACCGCTACCACCAGCTTGGCTCATTTTTACCCACACATTTGGTGCAGCCGAAGGGTTATACCCTGATTTTGCCATCAACATCAAGCCCACTTCATCGGCTTCTGTTTCTTGGCTGCGTGAAAACGGTTTATTCGCAATTAAATCAGTTCCAACACTTAACAAACCTTGAGTATCAACACCCGTTGTTGCAGTCACTGCCGCATCTGCAACTTGTCCCACAATACCTGTAATCAATGTCACATTACGAGAAGATTTACCGTGTTCTTGTAAGGCGTGAGCCATTTCATGCCCCATTACGGTAGCAATCTCATCATCATTCATATTGAGCTTTTCAACCAAACCCGTATAGAAGCCCATTTTGCCACCAGGCATTGCCCACGCATTAAGTTCATTGGTACGAAAAACAGTAATTTCCCATTGGAATGGTACGCCCGTTTTATTTTCTTGTTCTGCATAAGGTTTCATTTTGTTAAAAATTTTATGTACCCGTTGAGCAGTCACGGAGCTAGTATCAATCGCTTTGGCATTTTGTTGTTTCATTTGCCTATAACCTTGCGAAGCTTCTGCGTTAATTTGTTGCGTACTCATACAAGCGGTCAAAAAAGTACTCAGTATTGCGACTAATGCAATCTTTTTTAATGGTTTCATTGTATCCTCATTTAAATCTCTGTCTTAGGTTGTCGAAGATGAAAAACAATGAGATTATAGCCCATCTTTCTACAAAATAACCCCAAAATGAAAAAATCAGGATTTCAATTTAAAAAATTTTTTATCGCCCACGATAGATGTGCGATGAAAGTCAATACAGATGGCATTTTGCTTGGAGCAATGGCGGAAATAAAAAATGCCAAGCAAATTCTTGACCTCGGTACAGGTACAGGCTTGATTGCGATAATGCTTGCACAGCGAACGGAGGAAAATTGTGACATTACTGCCCTTGAGTTAGAGCCAAATGCTTACCAACAAGCGGTTGAAAATGCACAACATTCTACGTGGAAAAGGAGAATTTCTATTCAACAAGGCGATATCTTTGAGAGCGATTTTCCACAAAAATTTGATCTGATTGTGTCGAACCCGCCCTATTTTCGTAACAGCCTTGCCAGCCGAACTGCAGAACGCGATCTTGCCCGCAGTCTTCAAAAGAGCCATTTTGATTGGTTGATGCAAGCGAAAAAATGGCTTTCTCAAACAGGGAAAATCAGCTTTATTTTGCCTACTCAAGAGGCGGAAAAACTGCTCGAACAGAGCAAAAAAAGCGGATTATTTTGCACTAAAATTTACCAAATCATCACGAAAAATGGGCAATCTCCGAAACGATTGATTTTAACCTTTCAGTTTGAACATTTGGATTGCAAAATTAAACCGCTTGTGATTTATAACGAACAAAACCAATACACGCCCGAATTTCTGGTTCTGACCCGTGATTTTTATTTAAAAATGTAACTTAAACCCCAATTAAAGGGAGTTTATATGCACCGAATCTATAGCATTGTATAGAGCTATGCTCATTATACTTATCAAGTCGCCTCTGAGCTCGTCAGAGGCAAAATCAAATCCTGCAGTCCAATAAATCATGTTTCTTTTGCTAAATGTTTATTAATTAAATCACCTCAGGAAACAACATCTTAATCACATTTTTAGTCAATCGTCTTGATTTACCTTGGTATGGGAAGATATGCATCATCATCATTGGGTTGAAGTTAGCTTCAATCACGCCCCAGGAGCTAAGCGATGACTCGGCAGGTTTCGTTAAATCAGGAATAATCAAATCCACTCCGCACACTTTAGCCCCCATCGCGTGGGCGATGCCGACGGCAAGTTGTTTATAGCTATCATGCATTTGGTCGGTCATATCAATGGAGTCGCCACCCGTGCTGATGTTGGAATTGGCACGTAGTTGCACAATTTGACCGCTTGCAGGCACGCTATCTGGCGTTAAGCCTTGTTCTTTAAGCTGCAACAATTCAATGTCTCCCAAAGCAATTTTTTTCAGTGGCGAACGGGATCCATCGCCACGCAGTGGGTCAGTATTTTTTGCATTGACCAATTCACGCACAGTTTTTACCCCGTCGCCCACCACGTTGGCAGGCACACGGAGCAATACCGCCAAGGTTTCATCGCCTAGCACGAAGAAACGATATTCTGTGCCGACCAAATAATCTTCCACCATCACTTCTTTGTCTTCGCGGAAAGCAATTTCAATCGCTTTAGCGAAGTCTTCGCGGTTGCTTACGCCTTGTTGGAAAATTGTAATACCTAAGCCGTAGTTGGTGGATTTCGGTTTAATTACTACCGCTCTGCCTTCAAAGAGCGGATAGTGCGCCACGGCTTGTTCCACATTGGTAAACTCAATGCTTTTCGGCACATTAAAACCTGCCTTCGCTAATACTTTTTTGGTCACCACTTTGTTTTCCATAATCAGTGGTGAAATGTATTGGTCGTGGCTGGTCATATTACCGTTTTTGACGTATTCGAGATGATCGCCAAATTTAAGGGCAAGGAACTGATCGTTTTCGTCCAAAATTTCCGTACTAATGCCTTGTTGAATCAAATCGAATAGCAACGCTTGAGTAGAAAGCTCCATATTGTCGAATGCCGAGAGAGCATAAAAACGCTCGAAGGCTTGGGCTTTATATTGTTGTGCAAGTTTTGCACCTAATGCTTTGTAACTGCCTGCTTGTTCAATCGCCTTCAGCAATTTACCGTTTACTGTTTGGCTTGGGTCGGCAAACTGTGCCAATTTTTCTTCCGCAACTTTTACCACACTTTCGTCCGCATTGATGGTTTTCAGCATCTCAATAATTTGGTGTAATACCGCCTCGCCTTCCGCTTGGAATACCGTTGGTTCACGCGGATCTTCAAGGGCAACTTGATACAAACGTTGTTTGCCAAGTTCCACCTCTTTTTGACCGCCTGTTTCATCTAGCCAGAGCATTCCGAGCAAGAAACTGTGAATAAGTTTTGCATCGCTTAAACTAATTCCATATGGCTCAAACGGGTTTAAGTCAAATAGGCGGAATTCGGCATATTGCACGCCTTTTTCCAGCAATTCGCGAGCTTTTTTAGCCCCACGCAAACGCACATTGGAATAGAACTCTTTTTCTGCAATCAAACGACCTGCTTTCACTTGTTCTTCTAACGTTTCCACATAGCTTTTAAGACTGTCGTGGTTCACCACCACATCAGGCGAGTTGACATAACCGTAAGGGCTAGAGCGTAGGCTTCGCACCAATTGTCCTGCTGCAAGCGGTGAATTTTCAACACCGTTTCTCGAAAAATAATTGGCTTCCACCATTGGCGTTGCCGCTAGCAGATAAACCAAAATCCATTGATAACGCAGGAAGTTGTTCGCCAATTTCATATATAAGGCGTTTTGGAAATCTTTGAGTTCCGTATACTCATTTTGTAAGCTGAACACTGCTTTCACAAATTCAGGTGAGAGTTGGAAGTTGTAATGAATACCGCTCACCATCTGTTTATATTTGCCATAATTTTGCGAGAGATGTTCTCGATATTTTACGTCTTCCACGTTATCAAGCTGAGCTTCTTGAATCGCACTTTCAGGCGGCAAGCCTGCTGGCATACTGAACGGGAAAATGAATTCCTGTTCAGGCAAAGAACGTAAAACAACTTCGTGAATCGCAGAAAGCCAACGTAGGCTATCTTCAAGCTTATTATTTGGCGGGGTTATCAATTCTAGCTGACTTTCTGCAAAATCGGTTTGAATATAAGGGTGGTAAGCACGATTACCAAACACTGCGGGGTGTGGTGTTGTGACAATATTGCCGTTTTCATCAATACGTTGACTCTCTTTTTCCAAGCCAAAACTGCCTTGTTGAAACAGTAGTCCCAACTGATTTTGCTTAATCCATTGCTGTAATTTCATTTTGTGTCCTTTTAAGAGGAAAATTATTGTCCACATCATAGCACAATTAAAGGTAGAGTAAATTGCTCAGGTTTATAAGCAAATGGAACGGAATAGAATTTTGGGTTATATCAAGGTTTTGTATATTTTTACATAGTATAATTTACAAACTAATTTCTTCGTTTTAACTTCTGCCAAATCTCCCCTCCCCTTCTTTGCTAAAGAGGGGTAGGGGAGATTTACTTGCTGTGCTCACACTCGATGCCATTGCTAAGGCAACGTTCAAACGCAAGCGTTTGTGGCAGTAGTGATTAGCGGAGCTTATAATAAATTAAGGATCGCAAATGCCCCAATCTCAACCTCGTTCCCAAAACTACAAAGGTCTCGCTTGGGGGGGCTGCAATGGCTCTTTTTATGCAAAGCCTCGATGCCACCATCTTCAACACCGCCCTGCCTAGCATTGCATCAGATTTGCATAACCAGCATTTGAAATGCAGATGGCAATTATCGCCTATTCTCTTTCGGTGGCTCTTTTTATACCGCTTACCGCTTGGGCAGCGGCGAAATTCGGCACGTTGACGGTTTTCCGCAGTGCAGTGGCGACTTTTGTATTGGGCTCCATTGGCTGTGCATTTGCTCCTAACCTTAACGCCCTTGTGCTTGCACGCGTGGTACAAGGCATTGGCGGTGCTTTTATGATGCCCGTTGCTCGCCTTGCTATCATTCAAGTAGTACCGAAACAACAATTACTTAATGCGTGGAATTTAATGGCAACCGCGGGGTTAGTTGGCCCGATTTTAGGTCCGATTCTTGGTGGCTGGCTTGTAATGAACGCCAGTTGGCACTGGATTTTCTTAATCAACATCCCCATTGACTTGCTTGGTATCATCGCCTCTGGACATGTCATGAATAACAGCAAAGGCGAAGAGAAAAAGCTAGATTGGACAGGCTTTTTGCTCTTCTCACTTAGCCTTGTTGGGCTCACATTAGGTTTAGATTTGCTTGGCGAAAGCGAACGAAACAGCATTATCACTTATAGCTCGCTTGCCCTCGGTTTTGGTTTATTGCTTGCTTACGGTTTTTATGCCCACAATAACGAAAAGGCGATTTTACCGCTCTCGCTTTTCCAGACTCGCACCTTCAACCTCGGCATTATCGCCAATATTTTTATCCGCCTTTCAAGCTCAGGCATGCCATTTTTGCTACCGCTCATGTTTCAACTTTCATTTGGTTATAGTGCAGAAATGTCGGGCTGGTTGCTTGCACCGATTGCGTTGATGTCCGTGATTTTCAAAACCTTGATTGGGCGCATCTTAAACCGCTTGGGCTACAAAACGATACTCTTAATTTCCTCAATGTTAATGGCGGGGTCAGTGGTTTCAATGGCGTGGATTGATCAACAAACTTCGCTTATTTGGATAGTAGTGAATTTAATGTGGTATGGGGCTTGTATGTCGATGATTTTTACCGCAGTAAATACATTAGCAGTTGGCGACTTATCCACAGAACAAGCGGGCACAGGCTCAACCGTGCTTAGCATTGTACAACAGCTCGGAATTGGCTTTGGTATTGCGGTTTCATCCATTATTTTAAACCTTTACCGCCACCATTTCGGTAATGAGGGCGAAGGCTTACAACAAGCCTTTAGCTACACTTTCCTCACTTCAACCATTTTTGCAATCATCCTTGTCTGGACGGTATTGAAATTGCATAAAACGGATGGGGATCATTTGAGAAAAAAGATGCAATAAAGAGTTATTTTTGTGATGCTTTTTGTGTTTGAGAATAATTTGCATTGAAATGGTTGAGTAAAAGTGTCAGAATTAGGACATCTAATTCAAAACACAAAAGGAGACTTGTTATGAAAAAAGTGTTATTAGCCTCATTACTCAGCTTTGGTATTGCCTCTATTGCACAAGCAGATATTGGTGTAGTAAAAGATGGCTTCGGTAAAATTATGCAAACGGAACAGTTTACCGTGGTGAAAAAAGCCTTGAAGAAAGGAGAGCAACTAAAACGTCATAACCATGAAGGCGATAGTGTGATTTTTACCGTACTAAGCGGAAAAATGAATGTGGTATTGAATGACAATGAAAAACATGAAATCAACGTAGGGCAAGTGCTTAACTTTGATGGAAAATACTTTATTCAAGGCGAAGCTGCGGAGGACTCAGTCATTATGGTGACATTAGTTGAGGTAGATGATGCCCCACATGAGCATCATCACGATCACAAACACTAATTAAAGCAAAAGCGGTTCAAAATGGTAAAGCTTTTACCAAATTGAACAGCTTAGTGATCTGCACCCCAAAACCTGGACACCTAATTTGAGGTGCAGATTATGTCCTACTCTTATCAATTTCGTTTGA
>NZ_CALIFA010000023.1:0-20350 GCF_938021905.1 Pseudohaemophilus parahaemolyticus | reverse complement strand
AAAGATTAACTTATTTGAAACAGAAAAATAAAAGATGAAAAAGCGAGAAATAAATTCTCGCTTTATCTAAAAATTAAATTGCACGCGTGCCTAATTGGAAAATGACCACTTCAGCTTGACAGCTAAAGGTAAAGTTCGCATCAAGTTTGAAACCACCTTCTACCGCATTGATTTGACTTTCTACTTGATAGCCTTCATCAACCGCTTTTGCTTTTGCATTTAAACGTGCTAATGCTTCTTGAGCTTCCGCTTCAGAGCCATAAACACGCTCAACTTGAGCCGTCACTTCGCTATTATCTAAAATAGAACCGACATCAAAAGTGTTGCAACCTGTGCATTCAATTGGTTTTTCGTTTTTCATAACATATCCCTTTTTTAAAAAGTGGATATAACTTTAATACTAATTAGTTAGTGGGTCAAACGCAGATTAAAAATTCTATGATCTAACGCAAAAGACGAATCTAAAAGATTAATGATCCCGAATTTGATGTAAGAACCGTTTAGTGCGTTCGTGTTGCGGATTTTCAAATAACGCTTTCGGCGAACCCTGTTCCACAATCTCCCCACCATCCATTACCACAACCACATCGGCAACATCTAAGGCAAACTTGATCTCGTGCGTGACCACCACCATCGTCCAGCCTTCATTTGCCAACTCTTTCATCGTGTTTAACACATCTTGTACAAGTTCTGGGTCAAGTGCAGACGTTGGTTCATCAAACAACATCAATTCAGGCTGAATCGCCAACGCTCGGGCAATCCCTACACGTTGCTGTTGCCCGCCCGAAAGTTGATATGGATAGAGTTCGGCTTTATCAGCTAATCCCACTTTCGCCAACAACGCCATTGCTTCTTGTTTAGCTTGTGTAACTGACTTTCCTTGCACAAATACAGGACCTTCCATCACATTTTCTACCGCTGTTTTATGCGGGAAAAGATTGTAATTTTGGAAGACCATCCCCGATTTACGTCGTAATGCTAAAATGGCTTTTTTTGTAGGATTATCCCCAAAATCGACTACTAGTGGTTGCTCATTCTCGAATTTAATCGTACCTTGCTCAGGCATTTCTAGAGCATTCAGACAACGCAAAAACGTCGTCTTGCCCGAACCTGAAGGCCCTAAAATCACCACCACTTGCCCTTTTTGAATATTCAGGTCAATACCACGCAAAATCGTATTGTTGCCAAATGTTTTATGGATATTTTTAATCTCGATCATCATTTTTCCTTATTTTGCAACAAAACGATTAAAACGGGTTTCTAATTTTGCTTGAATGAGAAACAGCACCCAGCAGAAACACCAATAAATCACACCCGCTTCAATATAAACGGGCAAGAAATCATACGACATATTTGCCATTTGTTGAGCTACGCGAAACATCTCCGTTACGGTTACCACCGAAGCCAATGAGGTATCTTTAAATAAGCCGATAAAAGTATTACTCAATGGCGGAACTGCCACGCGAACCGCTTGCGGAGCAATGATGCGACGGAAAGTTTGCATATAGGTCATCCCAATCGTATAACCCGCTTCCCACTGACCTTTCGGCACAGAAGAGATCGCCGCTCGCACCGTTTCCGACGCATACGCCCCGATATTGAGCGAGAAGCCGATAATCGCTGCGGGAATCGGGTCAATAAATACCCCAATCGCAGGCAAGCCATAGAACACTACCGAAATTTGCACCAACATTGGCGTACCACGAATAATCGAGATGTACACCTTCACAATTGCCAACGCGATTCGATGCAACACGCCATTTACAGGCGTTACACGAATTAACGCCACACCCACTGCTAAAATCATCCCAATAATAAAAGAAGCGATTGCCAACGGAATAGAGACTAACACCGCTGCTTCCACCATCGGCCAAAAAGCATCAATAACCAGCTTCACACGGCCTTCATCCATAAATGGGATTTGAAGTAATAAAGTTTCTAACACGGAAAATCCTTAAAAATTTGTTTTTCCCGATTGTAAGGAAAATTGGCTGGGTTGCAAGGGGAGATTAACGAATTGTTACAATATAGAAAAACAAGCGGTCTAAATCTGCAAAAGTTTTGCAAAATCAGACCGCTTGCGTTCAATGAGTTTGTCTTATCTATTTTAAGATTTTGCACCAATTTGCCACAATACCATATCAAGTAATTTCATTTGAGGATAACGTTGATCGCCAATACGATATTTTTCCCTCACGGCTTCAAACTGTGACTTATTTTCTTCATAAAATGCAGCCAATCTTTTCATTGAATGTAGCGAAAATAGACCTGAGGTAACTTTGGTTTTTCTTGCACCAAGAATAAAAAAACGGTCATAAGCAGGCGTACAACCTAAAGTTCCCAATAAAACTTTAGTAATTAAAATTTTTGAAATAGCATTTTCAATATCTTTATTCACCACACTTTGACGGATTACTTTATAAAATTGCTCTAATTTCGTATCAATTTCAACCAAACGCTCTTGTACAATTTTATCCGCTAACAGATTGTCACATTCTAGCCCCTGTAAGCAATCATATTCAGACTTTAAAATTTCTTTTACAATCGGAATATGCACTTTGTAATCCCGTTGTAATAAAAATGATGAACCGCGATACATTCCCCAACTAGCTAAATAAAAAGCTAATTGCAAACTTAAATAATCCAAATCAGGTTCTTTTTTATCACGATCTAAACGAGCCGAACGGAATTGTTGATAACAATGCTCCCAAGAAAGATAGCGATGATTTTTTTGTTTAGTAGAAGACGCAAATTCTTCAAATGCGTTGATCATTTCCGTAACAGTATTATCCATATTATATTTCCTACATAAGATAAAAGAGCATAAAAATGCTCTTTATTTATTAATAAATTAATCCAATAGATTAGTACGAACTTTATGAACTCTAGAAAAGCCACAATGCTCACATAGCCAAATAATTTCTTCTCTTTTGCCTCATGCATTTAATATAGCGAGTTTTTTCTCTTCCAGAAGCAGTTTTTTCTGTAACTTCTTTAGTTGATTCAAAAGGTTTACCGTATTTGGTTTCTAGATACCACATCGCATTAAGCTCTCCACATTTAGGGCATTTTCGTTCTATAGCTTCCTGAAGCTTCTCTTCTTCCTTTTCCAATGCTCTCTGGCGAGCCCGTTCTTCATCTAGCAATGCTCTCTGGCGAGCCTGTTCTTCTGCCCGTTTTCTACTATAAACAGCCCAACCACCGAATAAAACGACTAAAGCAACACTAATTAAAATTTGGTAAAGCATATCAAGTTCTATAAACCAATGATAAACATCGCTTATACTACGAATAACCCAATGATAAAGATCACCTATATTACGAATAAGCCAAGCAAGGGCATCAAAACACCAAACAATAACATCCCAAATAAAACCTAAAATAGCTCCAATCACACTAAAAATAAATTTGAAAACGAATATTATCGAATCCATAAAAAGACCTCATAAAACTTTTTTCCTTCAGGATTATTTCCTTAGATATGTCAATATCTAAGGAACACAGTGTACACTGTGCGAATTTTTATGATCGTAAGCTCACAATAAAAAAGCGGTCGAATTTGCAATTTATTTTACAAATTCGACCGCTTATTTATTTAGCTTAATGATGGATAAGGCATAAATTCGTTATTCTCGCCCCGTAATAACTCCATCAATTTAGGATGAATAAATAATTTATCTCTCCCAACAATTTGCTCACTCAAAACTCCTACATCACAAAGCTCTTTTAAGTATTTGGAGGCAGTTTGTCGTTTAGCAATGCCCGCTTGCTCTAAATTTGCTATGCGGGTGTAAGGCTGTTCAAATAATAACTCAATCAATTCCAAACTATAAAGATGAGGCAAGGATTGCTGAATATATCGCCGAGTTTCAATAGTTAGCACCTTAATCGCTTCGATTTTATTTAGCGTCCATTTTGCGGTATTTTCAATCCCTTTTAAGATATAAAGAACCCAATCTTGCCAGTTCTGATTGGCGGTTACCTCCAGTAACAAACGGTAATAATCCGCTTTATGTTCAATAATGTAACGGCTTAAATATAAAATAGGTAAGTGAAGAAGTTCTTTTTCAATCAATAACAAACTATTTAATATACGCCCCGTGCGACCGTTTCCATCTGTAAAGGGGTGAATTGCTTCAAACTGGTAATGAGCGACAGCTAACACAATCAGAGGATCTAAGTCTTCATTGTAATGGATAAATTTTTCCCAATTAGCTAATTTATCACGAATAATCTGTTCACCTTCAGGTGGCGTATAAATTACCTCCCCATTTGAACCATTACGCAATGCTGTTCCTGTCACTTTTCGAATATCCATTACTCGGTTTTTAATCTCACTACAAACCAGTACCGCTGTTTGTGTGCAAAGCGGACGTTCTTTTAAGCTATTAAATCCAGAAAACAGAGCGGTACGATATTGCAGCGCTTCTTTCGTTGCTGAGTCTTGTTCCTCGCTATCAAGTTGCAATGATTGAAAAAGTTTATCTGTCGTAGTAACAATATTCTCAATTTCACTACTGGCGCGAGCTTCCATAATCGGTAATGTATTGATTAACATCGATTGATTAGGAATAAGCTCCGCTGCTTGTTTGAGTTCAGCTAATGCGGCTCTAGCTTTAATGGTTTGCTTTAAAATTTCTTTAGTTTCCAACTCATCAACAGGAGGGAGATCGGGAAGTTGGTTGTAGGCAAGTTTAGGATTCCAATTGTTCATCTTTAAAAATCTCGATTTTTTAAACATATTTTGAGTATATGTTTATCCGATAAACATATCAACAGAATATGTTTAAAATTCCCCGATTTTTAAACATATACAAAAAACAAGCGGTCGGATTAGCGTTTGATTTTGCAAATTCGACCGCTTATTTACATTTGATACTACGCAAAATAAGCGCTTCTAATAGCGAGTAATCTGCTTTTCTAAAGGCTAAAATTGACGCTTCAATCATTTCATCCTGTGAAATATGAGAAAAATCCAATTTGTACCCAGCTTGATAGGCTAAATCTGAAATAAAAATTCGTTGGACTCGTCCATTTCCTTCTCGAAACGGATGATGCGCATTCAATTCCCCTAAATAAAAGGCTAACTTTTTGGCGATATTTTCTTTATTTAAACCTTGTAAATAATTTTCACACTTTAATTGTTTAAATATTTTGTTGAGCTCAGGCTCTATACGTTCAGGAAACGTAAACACCGTTTCATCTTTCGATAACGAACCTTGCCTAATTTGTCCCGCCCAATGATAAATAGGAGAAAAAATAAAACGATGAATGGCTTTAAGATGTTTTAAATCAAAATTTCCCGAAATGGGATTAGCTTTTAACATCGCTATTCGCAATGCCGTAATGTCTCGTTCACGATCCTCTAGCATTTCATTCGTTGTTGCGCCTAGTTTATTTTTAAGTACGCCATTCTCATCAATATGAGGATCGCTACTGCCATAACGCATAAATTTTGCTTTCCACTTGCTCTAATGTTAGTTCACCTTCAATCCAGCGATTTAATAATTGCTTTGTTTGCTCACTCACAAATAAACCTTCAATTGCATTATTGTTAATTGCAAATTGCACAGCCTCTTGGCGTTGCTGTTTTTCTGAAGCAGTATGCATTTTTCCTCCCTATGAATTTTTGATGATTATATAATAAACAAGCGGTCTGAATCTGCAAAAGTTTTGCAAAATCAGACCGCTTGTTTTTCCATATCACATCACTTTCGCGGTGTAGTGCAACTTTTCAATTGCTTGAATAAGTTGTTCGTTGCTCACCTCAGGTTTTGCCACAACTTTAACATTGCGTTCTTTCATATTAGCTTTGGTGGAAATCACGCCCTCAATGGAGCGGAGTTCTCGATTAACCAAATAAATGCAAAGTTGGCAGTTCATTTCTGGCACGCTGAGCATCACCTCGTGTTGCGATTGGGTTTGTGTCATTTCTGTTGCGATAGCTTGGCTTGCAAAGAAGGTTGTAAATGCAAGGCTTATCGCCAAAAGGAGAGATTTCATTTATTCCACCTGTTCCAAAATCCAAGGTAAAAACGTTGGATAAAATAAGAAGAAAAGGATGATGGCAAACACCAGCCAATAAAGCACAATCAAAGTGCGACGAGAAAGATAGCGGGTGCAGATGATTTTTTTAGAAAAAACCAACAACCAGAAACCATAACCGAATGCCCCCAATGAGAGAATGAGCATCGGGATGCGTAAAAACTCGAATTGGTTGAGCTCAATCAGCCACGTTGAAGAGATACCAAACAGCAGATAAATCAGCGGGGCAATACAACAGAGACTGGAGGTTACGGCTGCCACTACAGCCGTAACAATGGTCGCAAGCAGGCGATTATTTGATTTCTTTAGAGATAAATTCATAGCCGAGCTCTTTGGCATCGAATGAATTTAATGGCTCACCGCCCACTTCTGCATACGGATAACCAAAATTGTTAAGCGGGGTAAGTTCTGGTGTTGGGTATAAAGCGAAATCGCGCGCGTGGTTAAAACCAACCCAGTTAGCTTCCCAGTTGCCGAATAAATAGTTTGCCACGGCTTGTGTGTCTTTATCGTCTACCGATTTTTTCTCTGCTAAACGCATTTTAGCTACATCGGCAGAATCCACAGGTACCCAGCCAAAGCCTGCAAGATAAAATTCTGCACGGCAATGTTGTCCGCCCTTTACGTTAGCTACGCCATCTTTCGCACTACCAAATGCGGTTGCGGAGTAAGCAGACATTTTCGGTGCAGCACCTAAGCGAATGCCAAAAATTTCACGAGCAGGAATGTTTGATGCTCGAGCAAGTGCAACAAATACGGAGTTGATGTCGGTGCATTTTCCTTTTAATACGCCAGTGGTCAGAATTTTCTCTACATTCCCATCGCCACAACCTAATACGCTGTTATCGCGTTCCATATTTTTGACGATCCATTGATGAATAAGCTCCGCTTTTTTCAGTGGGTTCGTCTCTTTTCCAACGATTTTATCTGCCATTTCTTTCACGATACCGTCAATTTTAATGTGATCGGTCGCTTTTAAATAAGGCTGAACATCCACGCCATATTCAATTTTTTCAGGCATTTGATATTGACTCAGCGCGCCTGTTTTGCCATATTCGCGGTCTTGGGTTTGCACCACCATTTTCACTTTAAGCAGGCGTTTTTCCGCTTTTTCATCCCAATTGGCATAGAGCGTTTTTGCGCCATATTGGTTGTTTTCCGTGATAAATGCCTTGCTGTAGTTACCTTCAAACTCAAGCGATTTCAACGTTTGATAGTCGCTATCAAACGGCAATGGCACCCATAAATTAGTTTGCCCGCTTGCACCTTTGGGCACAACAAGATCGTAAGTATTGGTAAATTCGTAAGTGTGAAGTGTAGTATTTGGATGAGTAAACGTTTGAGGTTGGTTTGCGTAAGCAAAACCCGTTGCCATAAGTGAGGCAAGAAGCATTTTCTTCATTGTGATACCCTTAAAATAAACATAACTTGCTATATTTTAGCGTGAGGTTCGTTGTAAAAACGAGCTATTAGCATAGCGAGAATACACGAAGAAAGGAAGTGTTTTTAACAAAAAAATAAACAAGCGGTCGAATTTGCAATTTTATTTACAAATCCGACCGCTTGCGTACTAAAAAGTAAGATTATTTTACGCTCACATCACGCCCAAAGAATTGTTCGCCTAATGCTTTTAATTTGCCTTCGTTGCGAAGTTCCACGATAGCTGCGCTTAATTTATCCACTGCTGCTTGGTTGCCTTTGTTTGCCACTAAGCCCGCGCCCACTTTATCGCTCGATTCCCATAAAATTACTAAATCAGATTTTGGATTTTTCTTCAAGTAATCTAATACCGCTAAAGAGTCGTTGAAGGTGAAATCAGCACGTTTGGTTTCAATTACTTTCACACTTTGTGCTAAACCGTCCACAGGCACGATAACCGCCCCTGATTTTTTCGCTAATTCACCATAGTTAGAGGTGAGCGATTGGGCTGCACGTTTGCCTTTCACCACTTCTGGACTAGTGAGTTCACTGCCTTTTGGTGCAGCTAATACTGCGCCTGACCAGTTGTAAGGTTCGGTTTTGTCGAAGGTCGCTTGGCGTTCTGGGGTAGTGAGTGCCACTTGGTTTGCCACTAAGTCAAAACGATCTGATTTTAAGCCTGCGAGCATGGAATCCCAGTTGGTTTCTTTGAATTCCACTTTAAAGCCTAATTTTTCAGCCACTGCGCGGGTTACTTCCACATCGTAGCCCGTTAATTTGCCGCTTTCATCGTGGTAGGTAAATGGAGCGTAAGTGCCTTCGGTGCCGACAGTTACTACGCCTTTGTTATTGATACGATCTAATAAAGACTCTTTCGCAAAAGAGGTAGCTGAAGTCGCTAATGCCACAGTTGCCAATGCAATGACAGATAATTTTTTTAACATAATAAAATCCTTGGTTTGTTGAAAATAACTTTTGTGCAAATGTACGGGCAAATTTTACCGCTTGCAAATAACTAAAAGGAATAAGTTATAGCCAAGCCCCACAACAATGCTTAAATTTCTTACCCGAACCGCATACACACGGCTGTTTTTGGCTAGGCAAAGGCACTGTCGGATCCACAAAATACCAACACCCTTCAATTAACACAAACAGCGAACGCTCGTGGTGCGCCTCCACGCCTGATTCTGTATTAAAAAAGGCTTTAAATTCAACCAAGCTATGTATTTTCGACATTAATGGCTGATGCGCAATAATTTCCAAACCAGCCCAGTCTGTTTCCTCGCCCCATAATTGCATGGCTGGCAGATCTAATAAAGGCTGTTGTGCAGGTAGGGTCGTTTCCACAATATAAGGAATATTCACCAATGTATAAGCCGCATAGCGCGAACGCATCAGCTTTTCAGCAGAATCAGGAATAACTTGATGTAAATGAAAAGGCTGGCAGCAATCAGCATAAGATTTACCCGATTGACAAGGGCAAAGCGTAGTTGGATTTATCATAAATTCACTCGTTATCTAAATATGATGATGCGTAATAAGATAAAAATCAGCAAACAAACATTAAAAGCGTGACAAACCCATTGTGGATAACTTTGTGATTAAATCCAGAATAAGATGAGAGCTTTGTTTGAGTAACTTTTAATAAAAATTACCTTGTGGATAACTGAGGTGATTATCCACAATATATTCTTTTCTTAAAAAAACGATCTTAAAGGGTTTTGATCGTATTTAACTTATTGATCTAACGTTAAAAAATAGGTTTATCTACAAAAATGCGCTTCGCTAATAATTATAATAGTAAAGATCTCTTTATATAAAGATCTTTTATAATATTAGCGATCGTAAGATCAGCAAATTGATCGGTAGGTTACCTAAAAATGCTTTTCCTGATCGTGCTATTTTAAGGTAAAATGATCGCTTTCAAAACGCTAATAAACAAGCGAATAGGTGAGATATGATTTACAATGAAATTTATGATGTGATCGTCGTGGGTGGCGGTCATGCGGGCACCGAAGCTGCCCTTGCTCCCGCTCGGATGGGGCTAAAAACCTTACTTTTAACGCATAATGTAGATACTTTAGGGCAGATGTCGTGTAACCCTGCGATTGGTGGGATAGGTAAAGGGCATTTGGTTAAAGAGATCGATGCTATGGGCGGGATTATGGCATTGGCAACCGATAAAGCGGGGATCCAATTCCGTACCTTAAATAGCTCAAAAGGCCCTGCGGTGCGTGCAACTCGTGCACAAGCAGACCGTGTACTTTACCGCCAAGCGATTCGCACTACGCTTGAAAATCAGCCAAATTTAGATATTTTCCAACAAGAAGTCGTTGATATTTTAATCGAAAATAACCGTGCTTGCGGTGCAGTAACCAAAATGGGTTTAACCTTCAAAGCGCGCAGCGTCATTTTAACCGCGGGCACTTTCTTAGCGGGTAAGATCCATATCGGTTTGGATAACTACGAAGGCGGTCGTGCGGGCGATCCTGCAGCCACGACGTTGGCACAACGTTTACGCGATCTTAATTTACGTGTTGATCGCTTAAAAACAGGGACCCCTCCGCGTTTAGATGCGCGCACCATCAATTTTGATGTCTTGGCAAAACAGCACGGCGATGCACAATTACCTGTGATGTCATTTATGGGGAGCGTGGATTTACACCCTCGCCAAATTCCGTGCTATATCACTCATACCAATGAACAAACCCACGATTTAATTCGCAATAGCCTTGATCGTAGCCCGATGTATACAGGCATCATTGAAGGCGTTGGTCCGCGTTACTGCCCATCGATTGAAGATAAAGTGATGCGTTTTAGCGATCGTAATAGCCACCAAATCTACCTAGAGCCAGAAGGTTTAAGCACGATAGAAGTCTATCCAAACGGGATCTCAACCAGCTTACCATTCGATGTGCAAATGGGGATCGTGCATTCAATGAAAGGCTTGGAAAATGTGCGGATCATCAAACCAGGTTATGCGATTGAATACGACTATTTCGACCCACGCGATCTTAAACCAACCCTTGAAACAAAAGCAGTGGAAGGCTTATTCTTTGCGGGGCAAATCAACGGTACAACAGGCTATGAAGAAGCGGCTGCACAAGGTTTACTCGCGGGGATCAACGCTGCGTTACAAGTGCAAGGCAAAGAAGCGTGGTACCCAACACGTGACCTCGCTTATACTGGCGTATTAGTAGATGATCTCTGCACGCTGGGCACCAAAGAGCCATACCGAGTATTCACCTCTCGTGCCGAATATCGCTTATTACTGCGCGAAGACAATGCCGATATGCGTTTAACCCCAATCGCACACGATTTAGGCTTGATTGATGATGCTCGCTGGGCGCGTTTCAATGAAAAAATGGAAAACATCGAGAAAGAGCGTAGCCGTTTAAAACAGACCTGGGCACACGTGCAAATGGCGAATTTAGATGAGCTAAATGCGATGCTCAACAGCCCATTAACCCGTGAAGCAAGCGGTGAAGATTTAATCCGTCGCCCTGAAGTGAGCTACGAAACCTTAACCCAAATTGCGCCGTTTGCCCCTGCGATTGAAGATAAAGAAGCCGCTGAACAGGTGGAAATTTCGATCAAATATCAAGGTTATATTGAGCATCAATACCAAGAGATCGAACGTCATAAACGCCACGAAAATACCGCGATCCCTGCGGAATTTGACTACGACAAAGTAGAAAGTTTATCGAACGAAGTGCGAGCGAAACTGATGCAACATCGCCCTGTGACAATTGGTCAAGCAAGTCGTATTTCAGGTATTACCCCGGCTGCCATTTCAATCTTGCTAGTGAACTTGAAAAAACAAGGAATGCTTAAACGTAGTGAACTGTAAGTGAGAAGTAAGGTTTAGATAAAGTCTAAGTCTGGCAATAAAAAGCCCTACGAATAAGTAGGGCTAAGATAAAGGCTAATCTAATCAAAATTATAGATTTGCTTTTTTGGTTGCTTCAGCATTGATATCGCAGTTTTTTATGATGATTTGGTCGCTATTTTTACCTTTCTGAACTAGATTAACTGGGAAAACAGAATCAAACGTATCTAAAGTTAAACCGCTATCCACATTCCACACATACTTACCTGAAGTAAAGCTCGTAAAATCTGATTGTGATTTATCACGAGTGAAATTTTTTGCGATAATTTTGTTACCGATACTAACCATTGCACCAGTTGGTTCTTGGTTTTCGAATTGATATACTGCAGTGACAGTTTTCTTATTACAAGAATAAACAACCGTTTTATCTGTTACCATTGGAGCTGCTTTTGCATAGGTAGGTAATGCGATAATAACGGTAGCAAGTGCTGGTAAAAATTTAACAAATTTCATTATAAAATCCTCTTTTATTAATTACCCATAATTTATGGGCACGTAATTAGAACATGTTAATGAAATAAAGTTCCTATATAAAAAATGAAATATAGCCAGCATAGATAACATCCTAAACGTTAGGATGCCCAAATAAAAGGCATTTTGTGTAATATAAATAAAATTATTCGGTATTATTTTTCATCGTAAAATAGAGATAAAACGTAGGAAATAGTAAAATGAACCAAAAATTAGACCGCTTGCTGAGCCAAGCGAAGATTGAAATTAGTGAACAACAAAAACAGCAACTAGTTGATTTTGTTAAACTTTTAGACAAATGGAATAAAGCATATAACCTTACTTCTGTGCGTGATCCTGAAGAGATGTTAGTCAAGCATATTATGGACAGCCTTGTGGTTAGCCAGCATCTTGAAGGTAATCAATTTATTGATGTTGGTACAGGGCCTGGCTTGCCAGGAATTCCGCTGGCAATCATCAACCCTGATAAACAATTCACACTGCTTGATAGCCTTGGCAAACGCATTACTTTTATTAAAAACGCGGTGCGAGAGTTAAAATTGACTAACGTAACGCCTGTGCTAAGTCGTGTAGAAGAGTATCAAGAGAAGCAATTTGATGGCGTATTAAGCCGTGCATTTGCTAGCCTCAATGATATGGTTAATTGGTGTTATCACCTCCCAAATACAAGCGGTCGTTTTTATGCCCTAAAAGGACAATACCAGCCTGAAGAGGTTGCTGAAATCAACCAATCTGTAAAACAACTAGATGTAATTAAGCTTCAAGTGCCAGAGTTAGTTGGTGAACGTCATTTAGTTGTGTTGGCAAAAAAATAGATATTTGAAGTGGTATGATTTGGCAAAATTTAAGTAAGCTCAGACTACTTATTTCCCTTAATCTAACTTTATTTAACGATAAAAATATCTAATTTTAAAAGTTAAAAAAACTAAGTAATAATTCCCATTAATTTCTGTCACTAGGAGGATTTTTAGCAATGAAATTGACATCTACGCTTATCGCAACTTTACTTTTCTCTGGTGTGGCTTCGGCTCACAATGTCTGGTTAGAACCCGAATCAAATATGGGGGGAATTCAACGTTATGTTGTCAAATTTGGGCACGAACAAACCGAGTTTTATCCTCAAGCAAAATTAAAACGAGTGAGATATATTGATGAACAAGGGCAAGTTCAGGACACAACGTTTAAATTTTATGCGAAACAAGGTGATAAAGGGGAAGCAGTTGTTGGTGATAAAGGAGCCAAAATTTATTACACCTTATTTAACAATGGAATTTGGTCTAAATTGCCTAGTGGCAAGTATGTTGAGAAAACGAAGCGAGAAGTACCTAATGCGGAGTTTTCGATTAACCCGATTAAATTAAGTAAGTCGATTGTGAAATGGGATGATGATGCGATGAAATATCATCATATGGACTACGAGCTCGTTCCACTTTCTAAACCTGAGGCAGGTAAAGTTCTCGATATTTTGGTTTTAAAACAAGGTAAACCTGTTCAAGGCATTAAAGTAGGATTAGGGGAAGAGCAGCCCTTTAATCTTTCAAATGCACAAGGAATAGCCCAATTTACCCCAACCCAAGGCTTTAATAAAGTGTGGGCGGAATTCGAGGAAAAAGTGGCAGGCAATCCTGATTATTCTGATCGTTCTTATGAATATATGCTGACCTTTGATGTACCATAATTCTATAAAGTCGATGATAAACAAACTCTTACAAGCGGTCATTTTTCTATTTTTTTCTGCTAATACTTTTGCCCATGCGTTGCACATTACTGCCCAATATGATGGTGTGGCGATTTCGGGTAAGGCATATTATTCCGACCAGACTCCTGCCGTGGATACTTATGTGGAGGCGGTGAAACAGGGTGAAACTGATCCTGTGGTTTATGGTAAAACCGACCGTGAAGGACGGTTCAATTTGCCGTTTAATCAAGAGGGTACATTCAGTGTGATTATTGAGGGAATGGAAGGGCATCGGGCGGAAACGCAGGTAACGAAAATGCAGGCTCAAGCGGTTTCTAGCCAAGAAATTCAACTATTGCGAGAAGAGATCTCTCAGCTTCGAGATAAGATCTACTGGCGAGATATTTTCGGTGGCATTGGTTATATTCTCGGTATTTTCGGGACGGTTGCTCTGCTCAAAACAAGGAAGGGGCAATAATGCATTTATCTGAAGGCGTGTTGCACAGTCAAACCTTGATTGTTTGGGCTGCCGTAGCGGTGGCGGGCATTGCACTTGGCTTAAAACGGCTGCAATCCGACCATTTGTCTCTCACTGCACTCTTTGCCGCAGCTTTTTTTGTGGCAAGTACCATCCACATTCCTGTAGGCATCGGTAGCGTGCATTTGATTTTAAATGGCGTGGCAGGCATTTTCCTCGGTTGGGCAGTGTTTCCAGCTTTTTTGATTGCTTTGGTGTTGCAAGCTTTGCTTTTCTCCTTCGGCGGTTTCTCTGTGTTAGGCGTGAACCTCTGCATTATGGCGTTGCCTGCGTTGGTAATGCATTATTTGAGCCGACCGCTACTAAGAGAACTTACCCGCAAGCGGTTAATTTCTGCAGGTATTTTGGCTGGTGTGCTGGGTGTTGGTGGTTCCGCACTGATTGCCTCTCTGGTATTGGCGATGGATGGTGGTAAGCAGTATGCTGATCTCATTGGGCTACTCATCGTCTCTCACTTGCCCGTATTTGTGGTTGATAGCCTGATTAGCGTGGGGGTGTTGCTCACCCTTGCTAAAATGATGCCTGAGACATTGCATCGTGAGTAATGTGAAAAAATGGTTCGAGCCACACTATCGCATAGTTTATGTTTGCCTGTTTGGTGTGATTGTCAGTAGCCTGACATCGGTAAAACTACTGGCAATTTTAACCGCTTGCGTGCTGTTTGCCGTCTGTTTTTTGCATAGTCATCAGCCGAAACATTTGCTGAAACGCTGGCTGAAGTTTAACTTTTTTTCTGTGCTACTGTGGGCAACTTTAAGCTGGAAAATAGGCGAAAATGGGCTGAGCTGGAATGAAAATGGGATAAATCTCGCGATTTTGATTACACTTCGAATGAACCTGATTGTGCTGTCGACTTGGCTGTTTTTGCACCACATTACTGACACTATTTTAGTGCAAGCCATCGCCAAATTACCGCTGCCGAAAAAGCTCATTCATCTGTTTATTTTAAGTGTGCGTTATATTTCTCTGCTGGCGGAACTCAATCAAAAAATGGATATGGCAATGAAAGCCCGCGGGTTTCAGCCAAAATTTAACCTGTTTACGATGAAAGTCTATGCCCAACGGGTAGCTCTGTTGCTGATTCATGCGATGCTCAAAGCCGAAAAAGCGGAAATGGCGATGAAGGCGAGGGGATTTAAACTTTAATAAAAAATGGTACTCAACGTCAATCACTTAACCCTTCACCGCAACCAACAAGCGGTGATTTCTGACTTAACTTTTTCAATTACCGACCAGCAAAAATTTGTTTTGCAAGGTGAAATTGGCACGGGCAAATCAACGCTATTGCTAGCCTTGCTTGGCTTTGTGCCGCTGCATTCGGGCGAGATCAACTGGTTTGGTAAAAGCTGCCGCCAAGAAGCGGATTTTATGCCGTTGCGTGGCACAGTCGGGATCTGCTTTCAACAAGCAGACGACCAACTGTTTGGACCAACGGTGCTAGATGATGTCGCGTTTGGTTGCTTAAACCAAGGCAAAAGTAAGGCGGAAGCCTATCAAATCGCCTTGGTGCAACTGGAACGCTTGGGCATTGTGCATTTGAAAGATCGCCCCGTGAACTTACTTTCAGGCGGAGAGAAAAATTTTACCGCCTTGGCGGGCGTGCTGGCTATGCAACCGAAAATGTTGCTGTTAGACGAACCCACCAACGGGCTGGATGCAAAAAACAAAGCAAAACTGACCGCTTTATTGCAAGCGTTGGAGTTGCCTATGCTGATCGCTAGCCACGATTTGGCGTTTAGTGAGGCGTTGGCGGACGAGGTGATTTGTTTATGATCGCATTTCCTCCCTCTGCAAACGGAAGGAAAGAAAAAAGTATGTGAAGAATTCTTAAAACAACAAAAACGAGGAAGTTATGCAAACACTCATTAAAGAAACATTCACAGGTATTGGGCAGATCTTTCTGCAGGAAAACGGATTAACGGGGCTCGTGATTACGATCGCAATGTTTTTTAGCCATTGGACGCTCGGCGTGGCGTGTTTTCTCGGCTCGTTGGTCGGCACGCTGACCGCACGTGCATTAAAATACCCGATCAGACAAATTCAACAAGGGTTATTCGGCTTTAATAGCTCACTCGCCTTTATGTGCGTGATGTTCACCTTCGGAGAAGAGAGTGCAGAGAGCCCTCTGTTGTGGCTGTGGGGTATTCTGGCTTCCGTTGTCGCCACGTTGATAATGCGCACTTTTTTACAACGCCGAAAAGTGGCGTTCACCTTCCCATTCGTCCTAACTTGCTGGTTACTTTGTTTTCTCACTGCTAAATTTCAACTCTTTGGTTTGGAACAAACTACGCCTGAGCTATCCGATTACACTGATACTTTTAATGCCATTCAAAGCCCACTCTACGCATGGGCGGAAGTCAATTTCGGCTCAAGCGTAATTACGGGGGGTTTGCTGTTTGTGGCAATTGCGATTAGCTCCCCCATGGCGGCTATGTACGGTATGGCAGCCGCAGTATTAGGAACAGCATTTGCCCATCATTTATTGGCGGTCGGACACAATAATCTTGCCAACGGCTTATACGGCTTTTCACCAATTTTGGTTGCCTGTGCTTTTGCGGGCGAACGGTTGTGTCACTTTTTTTATATCTTAGTTGGCACTTTGCTTGCGGTGTTAATCCAATTCGGCTTTTCTGTCCTTGGCATCGCACCTTACACCATCGGTTTTATCCTCGCCAGTTGGCTGATTTTATGGATGAAATCGAAGGTTGAAAAGGTTGATATCAATAAAGAAAAATGGTTGAAATGGCTTAACCCTTAACACAAACAACCGTACAAGCGGTATAATTTTCACAACTTTTTGCAAATCACAATAGAAGGAATTAATTATGCACTTAACATCAAGAGAACAAGAAAAGCTGATGCTTTTTCTTGCGGGCGAATTGGCGGCAAAACGCAAAGCTCGCGGACTAAAATTAAACTACCCAGAATCCATCGCTTACATCGCTAGCCACTTGCAAGAAGCAGCTCGTGATGGAATGTCTGTGGCTGAAGTGATGCAATATGGCTCAACACTTTTAACCGTTGATGATGTAATGGAAGGCGTCGCTGAAATGGTGCACGAAGTGCAGATTGAGGCGACTTTCCCAGATGGTACAAAACTTGTGACGGTGCATAACCCAATCAGATAACCGTAGGGTGGGCTTTAGCCCACCAAATAAAAATATCAATGGTGGGCTAAAGCTCACCCTATAAGGAACAAAGATATGATCCCAGGCGAATACCAATTAGCCGAAGGCGATATTCTCGCCAATGTTGGCAGAAAAACCGTAAAAATCGAAGTAACTAATTCAGGCGACCGCCCAATTCAAGTTGGCTCTCACTACCATTTTTTTGAAACCAATAATGCCCTTAAATTTGACCGCACTTTAGCGCGCGGAATGCGTTTGAATGTGCCTTCTGGTAATGCGGTGCGTTTCGAACCGGGCGAAGCCAAAACGGTTGAGTTAGTGGCTTTTGGTGGTAACCAAATCATTTACGGTTTCCATAATCAAATTGATGGCAAATTATAAGGTAGGGCAGAATGGCATTAACAATTTCAAGAGCACAATATGTAGCAACTTATGGTCCAACCGTTGGCGATAAAGTCCGTTTGGGCGATACCAATTTATGGGCAACTATTGAGCAAGATTTATTGACCAAAGGCGATGAGTGTAAATTTGGTGGCGGTAAAAGTGTACGCGATGGTATGGCACAAAGCGGCACTGCAACTCGCGATAATCCAAATGTATTAGATTTTGTGATCGCTAACGTGATGATTATTGATGCTAAATTAGGCATTATCAAAGCCGATATTGGTATTCGTAATGGGCGTATTGTCGGTATTGGACAAGCAGGTAACCCGGACACCATGGATAACGTCACGCCAAATATGATTATCGGTGCAAGCACGGAAGTGCATAACGGTGCACATTTAATTGCGACCGCTGGCGGTATCGATACGCACATTCACTTTATTTGTCCACAACAAGCACAACATGCGATTGAAAGTGGCGTTACCACGCTAATTGGTGGTGGAACAGGCCCTGCTGATGGTACACACGCAACCACTTGTACACCAGGTGCGTGGTATATGGAACGAATGTTCCAATCGGCAGAAGCCTTACCTGTTAACGTAGGTTTTTTTGGTAAAGGAAACTGTTCAACTTTAGACCCGCTACGTGAACAAATTGAAGCGGGTGCATTAGGTTTAAAAATCCATGAGGACTGGGGCGCTACGCCTGCAGTAATCGATTCTGCATTAAAAGTCGCAGATGAAATGGATATTCAAGTGGCAATTCATACCGACACGCTAAATGAAAGCGGATTCTTAGAAGATACCATGAAAGCAATTGACGGACGTGTCATTCACACCTTCCATACTGAAGGTGCAGGTGGCGGTCATGCACCTGACATCATTAAAGCAGCGATGTATCCAAACGTATTGCCTGCTTCAACCAACCCGACTCGTCCATTTACGAAAAACACCATTGATGAACATTTAGATATGTTGATGGTTTGCCATCACTTAGATAAACGTGTACCAGAAGACGTGGCATTTGCCGATAGTCGTATCCGTCCTGAAACCATTGCTGCAGAAGATATTTTGCATGATATGGGCGTCTTCTCGATTATGAGTTCAGACTCTCAAGCGATGGGACGTATTGGCGAAGTCGTTATTCGTACTTGGCAAACCGCTGATAAAATGAAAATACAACGTGGCGAGTTAGGCAATGAAGGAAACGATAACTTCCGCATTAAACGCTATATCGCGAAATACACCATCAACCCAGCAATTGCACACGGTATTGCAGATCATATTGGTTCGTTAGAAGTGGGCAAAATTGCGGATATTGTGTTATGGAAACCGATGTTCTTTGGGGTAAAACCTGAAGTAGTAATTAAAAAAGGCTTTATTAGCTACGCGAAAATGGGCGATCCGAACGCATCAATTCCAACGCCGCAACCTGTATTCTACCGTCCGATGTACGGTGCACAAGGCTTAGCAACGGCACAAACAGCAGTATTCTTTGTTTCACAAGCCGCTGAAAAATCCGATATTCGTGCGAAATTCGGTTTACACAAAGAAACCATTGCCGTCAAAGGCTGCCGCAGTGTAGGTAAAAAAGATCTCGTTCATAACAACGAGACACCTGAAATCACGGTGGATCCAGAACGCTATGAAGTACGTGTAGATGGTGAGCTAATTACCTGTGAACCTGTGGATACGGTGCCATTAGGACAACGATATTTCATGTTCTAATTAGAAAAGATCGGTCAAATTTTAAGGAGAATTTACAATGAAACTTTGGTACTCCACCACCAGCCCGTATGTACGTAAAGTGCTGGTAACGTTGAAATATCAACAACTATTAGACAAAACAGAATTGATTAAAATTAGTTCATCATTTGATGCAAGCTCTCCGCATAATCAGGCAAATCCTCTGGGGAGAGTGCCAGCGTTAGAACGTAATTGTGGTAATTGGCTTTATGGCAGTTTGCTGATTTGTGAATATCTTGATCAAAAAGGCAAGGTAGAGCCTAAACTCATTCCAGAAAGCGGCAAACCACGCTGGGCAGCGTTAGCGTTGCATAATTTAGCCGATGGCATTATGGAAAATACCGTGCCGATGATGGCTGAAAAAATGCTTCGCCCTGAAAGCGAATGGTGGACAGCTCGCCATCAACAACTAACCGAACGTAATCGTCAAAGTTTTGCAAGACTTGAGCAAGATTTAAAACCGTTTGGCACGGAATTAAACATCGGTACGCTAACGGCAGTCGCAGTCATTGATTGGTTCTTGTTTAGAGCAGAGAAAATTGGATTAGATCTTGCAAAAGAATTTCCAAATTTAACCGCTTGGGCAGCAGAGATGAATGAACAATATGAGGTTTTAAGAGAAACAAAGCCAACTTTGTAACCATTTTTGTGGCGTCACGAAATTGGTCTAAATAACCTAATTTCTCTTTTTTTCTTCTGCCAAATCTCCCCTCCCCCTCTTTGCTAAAGAGGGGAAAGAACGAGCGAGATTTTATATCATTGTTCTACTTTGATATGGCAAATATAAATGAGTCAGATGACAGCAAATTTATAAAGAAAATCCCTCTTTATCAAAGAGAGGCGGGGAGATTGGGCAACCTTAATTAGCGAAGAAAATAAGTAATACAAAAATGAAAATCCTCACCCCCATTCTGCCTATTATGGATACCATTTTAGGCGACTTAGTTAGCCTCCAAACAGAAGGCAAAATTACCCATCAAACCATTGAACGTGTGCCGTTGCAGTGGTATGAAAGCGAACGGAATATTTTGCGTAAAACCACAAATACGGGGC
>NZ_CALIFA010000022.1:0-2154 GCF_938021905.1 Pseudohaemophilus parahaemolyticus | reverse complement strand
GTGGGGCGGTTTTTTGCACCCTGAGTTTACGATTTTGATGAAATTTCCACCGAAAGAGGAAAGAAAAATGAACGCACAACAAGCCCTTAAAAAATACCAAATCGCATTGAAGTTAGCCCAAAGAAACTACCAAAGCAACCCCACCTACGCCCGCAGACTCGAAATTTACGAGCTAGAAGAATTAGTTAAACACGCCCAGAAATGGGTGCATTGAGGAGAGAAAAATGCAAACCTTGCTTAAAGTCCTGACAGGCATTTTCTTCGCCCTGCTCTTTTGTGCAGTATTAAGCCTTGGGGGATGCCTCGACAGCCAACCTGAACCCGTGATTCCCCAAAACATCCCCACTTGCCACCTGTGTGAATTTAGGAGCCCCGCATGATTGACGCTACCTGTGAAATCACCCATCGAAACGGAGGGCTTTGGTACGCACGAGTTCGATACAACCGCATCATTGTGTACAACTCCAATTTCAAAAGTAAAGAATCCGCAAGAGCACATCTTGCCCGTGAAATCGAAAAACGAAACGCCCTCGACGGCTTTCGTTTCAAGCAACTACTTAAAATGCCTCAATCCAGAAAAACGCCCGAAACAGGCGTGATTGCCAAATTACCACCACCCCCAAAATGGGATAACACTTGTTATTCGGTCAATCCGATAACGGGAGAGAAAACACCACTATGAAAGACATTTTTGAAAGCCTTACCGAACAAAGCGAAAAATCACGACAATTTCGCTTTAACCAAGCTAAAAAGAGCATTCAAGAAGCTTTGAAATGGGTTGGACCTGATGATTTTGTTCAGCTCGCCGATGAATGTATTTATCAACTTGTTGCAGAAAATGCAATGCTAGACAACCACACGGAACACTATGAAACTCTATGAAATTACCGCCCAATACCAAAACATCTACGCCTTACTGCAAAATCCAGAGTTTGCAGAAAACGAAGATATTTTAACCGCTTTAGACCAAATCGAAGATGCGTTCGAAAATAAGGTACAGCAAACGATTTTTATGATGAAAAACATCGAAGCAGAAATCGACCCGATTGATACCGAAATCAAGCGTTTGCAAGCAATGAAAAAAGCACGCCAGAACAACATCGACCGCATTAAAAACCGCTTGCGTGAAAATATGAAAGCGGTCGGAATGAGTAAGCTCAATTGTGGTTTATTTAGCTTAAGCTACCGCTTGCAAGAAGCCAATGCAGTTGAGCTTGATGAGAATGAATTTCTTGCCAATAACCTCGATGAAGACTTGGTTGCCGTCAAAATTACGCCAAACAAAACCGAAATCAAACGCCGCTTGAAAAACGGTGAGGAAATTATCGGTGCAAGATTAGTGGATAGTGAAGTGTTAACGATTAGATAGGAAGAAAGATGAGTATTGCAACCTTAATTTTAGGCGAAAGTGGTACGGGAAAATCCACTAGCCTCAGAAACCTTGACCCCACTAAAACATTACTTATTCAAGTGATTCACAAGCCGCTGCTGTTTCGTTCCAAAGATTGGAAGATGATGACAAAAGAAGATCGCACAGGCAGTGTGATTATTTGTGATAACGCAGACAGAATTTGCGATGTGCTCTCTAAAACTGACCACGATATTATTGTGATAGATGATTATCAGTACATTATGGCAAACGAATTTATGCGTCGTGCCAAAGAAAAAGGCTACGATAAATTCACTGAAATTGGCAAAAAAGCGTGGCAAGTGTTTAATCAAGCCGTTGCACTTTCGCCTAATAAGCGAGTGTATATTTTAGCACACACCGAAACGGACGCATTCGGCAAAACTAAAATTAAAACCATCGGCAAAATGCTCGATGAAAAAATCACGCTGGAAGGAATGGTGACGATTTGCCTACGCACTCGCGTGAGTGATGGGCAGTTTCAATTCTCCACCCAAAACAGCGGCGAAGGTACCGTAAAAAGCCCAATGGGCTTATTTGAAAGCCAATACATCGACAACGATCTGAAAGCTGTTGATGATGCTATTTGCGAATACTGGGGCATTGACGCCTAATTTCCATTCAAGCGGTTAAATTCAACCGCTTATTTACCAAAGGACAACTAAAATGAGTACAGTTTTTACTTACAATCAAAACTTAGCCGTAAAAGCAGGTCAAGCAGGTTTTATTTCTGAAACAGGGGCTTA
>NZ_CALIFA010000021.1:0-11246 GCF_938021905.1 Pseudohaemophilus parahaemolyticus | reverse complement strand
AATTATTCTCAATAGTGTTATTTTAATAAATTAAATGAATTAAATTTTAAATAGATCAAAGAATAATTAGATTTATTAAATTTACTAAAGATGGGGTATGGTTTATTATAGCCAAAGGTAAAATAATTGTTAAATAATACAGCTCAATAAAATTTGGGTTGTAATATGACGATGTATTTTACATTTTAAACATCACATTGGCAAAATGTTGCTAATGTTACTAGTAGGAGTGATTTATGCAGGTCTCAAGACGTAAGTTTTTCAAGATCTGTGCAGGTGGTATGGCAGGGACTTCTGCGGCAATGCTTGGTTTTGCACCAAGTGAAGCCTTAGCAGCCCCTCGTGAGTACAAGCTTTTACGAGCTAAAGAAACTCGCCAATCCTGTACTTATTGTGCCGTAGGCTGCGGTATGTTGATGTATAGCCTCGGTGATGGAGCAATGAATTCACGTGGTAAATTATTCCACGTGGAAGGTGACCCAGACCATCCAGTTAGCCGTGGGGCATTATGTCCAAAAGGTGCGGGCGTGTTGGATTATGTAAACAGTCCAAATCGTCTTCAATATCCAGAATATCGTGCACCAGGTTCTGACAAGTGGGAACGCATTTCTTGGCATGATGCGATTCATAAAGTTGCGAAATTATTGAAAGAAGACCGTGATGCCAACTGGGAAGCCACCAATGCGGAAGGTACGCCAGTTAATCGTTGGACAACCACTGGTTTCTTAACAGCTTCAGCTGCAAGTAATGAAACGGCTCTTTTAACCCAAAAATTTGGTCGTGCCTTTGGTATGTTGGTTTTAGATAACCAAGCGAGTACCTGACACGGACCTACGGTAGCAAGTCTTGCTCCTAGTTTCGGTCGCGGTGCGATGACCAACCATTGGGTAGATATTAAAAACGCGGACGTTGTGGTGGTAATGGGCGGTAACGCTGCTGAAGCTCACCCTGTTGGTTTCCGTTGGGCTATTGAAGCTAAGAAACAAAATAGTGCGAAGTTAATGGTGGTTGACCCACGTTTTAACCGTACGGCTTCTGTGGCAGATTTCTATTCTCCAATTCGTTCAGGTACAGATATTACACTTTTATTAGGTGTGATTAAGTATCTTTTAGATAACGATAAAATTCAACACGAATATGTAAAACATTACACCAATGCAAGCTTCTTAATTCACGAAGGATTTGGTTTTGAAGATGGCTTATTCACAGGCTATAACCCTGAAACACGTTCTTATGATAAATCAACGTGGTCTTATCAATTGGACGAAAATGGTCAGCCAAAACGTGATATGACACTTCAAGATCCGCGTTGTGTTATTAATCTTCTGAAAAAACACGTTGAACGTTATACCCCAGAAATGGTGGAACGTATTTGTGGCACAAAACAAAAAGCGTTCCAAGAATTTGCAGAAACCATTGCTTCAACGGCTGATCCAAAACGTACAACGACATTCTTGTACGCATTAGGTTGGACACAGCACACAGTTGGTACGCAAAATATTCGTTCAATGGCAATGATCCAGTTACTTTTAGGTAATATCGGGATGTCTGGCGGTGGTGTAAACGCATTGCGTGGTCACTCAAACGTACAAGGTACAACAGATATGGGCTTATTCCCATCTATGTTACCAGGCTATATTCCATTACCAATTGAAACAGATACTACTTTAGATGCTTTCCTAAAACGTATTACACCAAAAACAACGGTGGATGGTCAGACAAACTACTGGCAAAACACCCCGAAATTTATGGTGAGTATGCTTAAAGCCTTCTATGGCGAGAATGCAACTAAAGAAAACGAGTTCGGCTACCACAATTTACCGAAACAATATAAGAAAAAAATGGATCATATGAGATTTATCGAATTGATGGATCAAGGCAAAATCAATGGTTATATCTGCCAAGGTTATAACCCATTAGCCTCTTATCCAGATAAGAATAAAATCTCAAGTGCATTACGTAAATTAAAATTCTTAATTGTTTGTGACCCATTAGCGACTGATACTTCAGAATTCTGGCAACATCATGGTGAATATAACGATGTAAATCCTGCTGATATTCAAACTGAGGTTATCCGTTTACCAACCATCTGTTTTGCTGAAGAAGATGGCTCAATTGCGAACTCTGGTCGTTGGTTACAATGGCACTGGAAAGCGGCTGAACCACCAAAAGAAGCAAAACCAGATGTGGATATTCTTGCAGAAATCCGTGAGGTGATGCTTGAAATGTATCACGAAGAGAAAGCACAAGGTAAAACCCCTGTTTCGCTTGAAACCATTGAAGCAATGACTTGGGATTATGACAATCCGCTAGAACCAAAACCAGAAGAGCTTGCAAAAGAAAATAACGGTTATGCGTTAGAAGATCTTTATGATGCAAGCGGTAAACTAATTGCGAAAAAAGGCGAATTGCTTTCAAGTTTTGCTCAACTTCGCGATGATGGTTCAACTTCATCGGCGATTTGGATCTACACAGGTCAATGGACAGAAAAAGGTAACCAAATGGCGAACCGCGATAACAGCGACCCATCTGGTTTAGGTAATACATTAGGTTGGGCATTTGCGTGGCCACTTAACCGTCGTATTCTGTATAACCGTGCTTCTGCTGATATTTCAGGTAAACCTTGGAACTCTAAACGTCAGATTGTTAAATGGAATGGTAAAAACTGGAACTACATTGATGTCGCAGACTTCGGCACTGCACCACCAAACAGCAATGTAACGCCATTCATTATGCAACCTGAAGGCGTTAGTCGCTTATTTGGCTTGGATAAAATGGCGGAAGGTCCGTTCCCTGAACACTATGAACCGATTGAAACGCCAATTGGTACGAACCCACTTCACCCGAATGTGGTTTCAAACCCAACAGCTCGTATTTTAGAGAGTGACAAAGATCGTTTCGGTGATGCAAGTCAGTTCCCTTATGTAGGTACAACTTACCGCTTAACTGAGCACTTCCACTTCTGGACCAAACAATCTAACCTCAATATGATTGCTCAGCCAGAACCGTTTGTAGAAATTAGTGAAGAGTTGGCAAAAGAGAAAGGCATTGAAAATGGTGACGTGGTAAAAGTAACTTCAAAACGTGGTTATATTAAAACCAAAGCCGTTGTAACAAAACGTGTTCGTTCAATTGATGCTGACGGTAAACGTATTCACACTGTAGGTATTCCACTCCATGGCGGCTTTGCAACAGTAGGCAAAAAATCATTCTTAGCCAATACGCTCACTGGACGTGTAGGTGATGCAAATACGCAAACACCAGAATATAAAACGTTCCTTGTAAACATTGAAAAAGTAACGGAGGCAGTATAATGTCAGGTGTACAAGATCAAAACATTATTAAAATTTCTGCTACGTCCTTTGTTACCCCACCACCTCAAACTCGTGATCACGTGGTGGAGGTCGCAAAACTTATTGATGTTTCAACCTGTATCGGCTGTAAAGCTTGTCAGGTAGGTTGTTCGGAATGGAACGACATCCGTGCACCGCAAGAAGATTGCGTGGGGGTTTATGATAACCCACGTGATTTGAACGCAAAACAGTGGACAGTCATGAAGTTCAACGAAGTGGAAGAAAATGACCGCTTGGAATGGTTAATTCGTAAAGATGGTTGTATGCATTGTGCTGAACCGGGCTGTTTGAAAGCGTGTCCATCACCAGGTGCAATCATTCAATATGCAAACGGTATCGTAGATTTCCAGTCGGATAAATGTATCGGTTGCGGTTACTGTATTGCAGGTTGTCCATTCAATATTCCACGTATGAATGATGAAGATAACCGTGTGTACAAATGTACCCTTTGTGTGGATCGCGTGAATGTAGGTCAAGAACCCGCTTGCGTGAAAACTTGCCCAACAGGTGCAATCCGCTTTGGTTCGAAAGATGAGATGCTTCACTATGCTGAAACACGTGTGAAAGATCTCAAATCTCGTGGTTATCCAAATGCAGGGATTTATAACCCTGAAGGTGTGGGCGGAACACACGTAATGTACGTGTTGCACCACGCAGATAAACCTGAGCTTTATTCTGGCTTGCCGAAAGATCCGAAAGTTGATGTGACGGTTGAGCTTTGGAAAGATGTGCTTAAACCAGTTGCAGCGATTGCAATGGGTGGCTTAGCACTTGCAGAAGTGGCTCACTATGTAACCGTTGGACCAAACGTTGAAGAAGATGTGGAAGATCACCACGAACACGCTGAAGGTGAACATCAAGAAAAAGGAGGCAAAGATGAGTAAAAAAGTGGAAATCACGAATGATACCCGTATTATTCGCCACAAACCCGTTGCTCGAGTGAGCCACTGGTTCTTGGTTATTTCATTCTTTATGACAATGTTCACAGGGGTTGCGTTCTTCTTCCCAGATTTTGCATGGCTAACCGAAATTCTTGGTACGCCGCAACTAGCTCGTGCAATTCACCCATTCACAGGGATTGTGATGTTTATTGCCTTTATTATTATGGCGTTGATTTACTGGGATCATAACATTCCAGAAAAAAATGACCTGAAATGGGCAATGAACGTACACGAAGTGTTAAAAGGGAATGAGCATGCAGTGGCTTACAATGGTAAATATAACTTTGGTCAGAAAATGTTATTCTGGACATTAAATTTGGCAATGTTTACCTTGTTAATCACTGGAATTATTATGTGGCGAAAATATTTCTCACATAATTTCTCAATCCAAACCTTACGAATTGCCATTTTGCTTCACTCAGCAAGTGCCTTTGCGTTATTTACAGGGATTCTCGTTCATATGTATATGGCGTTCTGGATTAAAGGCTCAATCCGAGGTATGGTTGAAGGTTGGGTAACTGTCCGCTGGGCGAAAAAACACCACCCGAAATGGTATAACGAGGAAGTGAAACCTGAGCTCGAAAAAGAGCTGGCTGAACAAGCAAGTAAAGGCTAATTTCCAAACCAAAGTGCGGTATAATTACCGCACTTTTTGTTTATTCTCTTCTCATTTAAGGACACAAAATGAGTATCCGAATTTTACCTGATACTGAAATCAAACAAGCGGCAAGTTCTTTTGAACATCCACCGCTTTTATTTGCTAACCCGAAAAACTTATATGCTCGTCGTGCGAAACGCTTACGCCAATTGGCAGAATATAACCCATTCAAAGATTATCTTGAATTCGCAGCAAACTTGGTTGAAGTGCAATTAGATCTTCTTGAAAGCCAGCCAATTGCAAATGAACAAGAAAAATTGACTGCTTGTATTACCCAAACACAAGGTAATAAACCACTGAGTGCCAAAAATTTTCCACGCTCAAATGAATGGCAGAAACTTTTGCTCGCACTCATTGAAAAATTCAAACCTTACGCTAACGAAACAACCTTACCAACATTGGAATGGTTAGAAAAGGCAGCATCTTCTGATCTAGAAAAATTAGCAACAGACTTGCTTAATGAGCATTATGAGCAAGTAGGAGCAGATAAAGCGGTCTTTTTATGGGCGGCACTTTCACTTTATTGGGTGCAACTCACTCAACAACTACCACGCAATACCATGACCGAAGTAGGCGAACGCCATACCTGCCCTGTATGCGATGCAGCACCTGTGGCAAGCGTGATTCATTTTGGTAGTGAACAAGGTTTACGCTATATGCACTGTTCGCTTTGTGAAAGTGAATGGAATATGACCCGTTCACAATGCTCAACCTGCGATCAAAGTGGCAAATTAGATTACTGGAGTTTTGATAATGTCGATGCAGGCGTGAAAGCTGAAAGCTGTGGTGATTGTGGAAGTTACTTAAAAGTAATGTACCAAGAAAAAGATGCCTATGTTGAACCTGTAGCAGATGATCTTGCCACCATTTTGCTTGATGCTGAAATGGAGCAAAAAGAGTTTGCTAAAAGCGGATTAAATCCGTTTCTTTTTCCTTAATATGTTGAAGCGGGGTTTATCCCCGCTCTAAGTTTATTTTTCTAAAAATAACACAAAATCCGCTACGGTATGGAATGAGCCAAAGACTAAAATAATATCTTGTTCTTCGGCTTGTTTAAATAATATTGGAGCAATCGCATCTACATTCTCATACACACAAGCGGTTGCATTTGATAATACATTTACCAATTTATCAAACACGGCTTGACCACTCTGTCCCCGCCAACAATTTAAGCCAACACAATGCCATTCGTCAATAACCTCTCTTAATGGCTGAACAATGCCCGAAAGTTCCTTATCTTCCAAACAGCTGAAAATCGCAAAGATTTTTGCTTTTTTAACCGCTTGCAAGCGTTCTGCAAGATAGCGTGCGGCGTGAGGATTATGCCCCACATCAATAATCACTTGTGCTTTTGGTTTTTGTCCTGAGAAATGAGCAAAATCTGCGGCTTGCAATTGTTGGAAACGCCCTGTTATTTGAGCTTCTTGCAAAGTCTCACGAATCACTTGTTCACTCACATTAAATGGTGTTTTTAGTAATGTAGCAATTGCCGTGCCCGCATTTGGAATAGGAATTAATGGCATTGGCAATGTATTAAACTGCGTTGTTTGTGATTGCCAATAAAACGTTCCATCTTTCACTTCATATTGCCAATCGACATTACGTTGGAATTTTTGAGCATTCAGATCTTGTGCGATCGCTAAGATTGATTGTGGACAATCAGGCTCACCAATGATCACAGGAATATTCGCACGGAAAATGCCCGCTTTTTCTCTACCAATATCTTCGCGGTTATTACCTAAAAATGCTACGTGATCAATATCAATCGAAGTAATCACAGCAAGACGAGGATCTACGATATTAGTTGCATCTAATCGCCCCCCTAGCCCTACTTCTAAAATTACGACATCCAACTTGGCATCTTTAAAAAGTTTCAACGCCGAGAGTGTGCTGAACTCAAAATAGGTTAAAGAAGCGGTCTTGTTCTGGTCGATTTCTGTAAAACTATCAATATGAGCTTGGTCGTCTAATAATTGCCCGTTAATTCGCACGCGTTCATTGTAACGAAGAAGATGCGGAGAGGAATATACGCCCACTTTTAAGCCAAGTTTCATTAGTGCCACTTCCAAGAAACGGCAAGTCGAACCTTTACCGTTCGTGCCAGCTACGGTAATCACATAAGGGGCGGGATTAAGTAAATTGAGGTTCTCTGCAACAGATTTTACCCGTTCTAGACCCATATCAATGGTTTTGAAATGACCATGTTCTAAGTAAGTAAGCCAAGTTTCCAGATTATCGGTAATAGTTGGAGATATGTTTTGTTTCATAATTCATACTCTATTAAATCATCAAAAATATCTCGTAGGGGCGGGGTTTATCCCCACCCTAAAAACATTATGTAACAAATTGTTTGATTGGGCAGGGATAAACCCCGCCCCTACGATATTTTTGTTCAAAATAAAAATCCCTGTAAAAAAACAGGGATTTTATGTAAAACTTAATTATGCTTCTTCTACAATCAATTCCGCTGTTTTAAACGGAGTAGGTTGATGTGTCAATTTAGCACAAATTCGTGCCAGCGTATCACGCATCTCTTTTCTGTGTACGATCATATCAATCGCACCATGTTTCAGTAGAAATTCTGCACGTTGGAAACCTTCAGGCAATTTTTCACGCACAGTTTGCTCAATAACTCGAGGGCCAGCAAAGCCAATTAACGCTTTCGGTTCAGCAATGTTTAAATCGCCTAGCATCGCTAAACTAGCTGAAACACCGCCCAAAGTTGGGTCGGTTAATACAGAAATAAACGGCACACCTTGCTCTTTCATTTTGGCAAGAATTGCACTGGTTTTCGCCATTTGCATAAGTGAGAACAATGCTTCTTGCATACGAGCACCGCCCGATGCGGAGAAACAGATAAATGGGATACGTTCTGCCAATGCTTTTTCTGCAGCTTGCACAAATTTTGCACCCACTACAGAACCCATAGAACCGCCCATAAACTCAAAGTTAAAAGAAGCTGTTATCACTGGCATTCCATGTAACGTACCTGCTAACACGATAAACGAGTCTTTTTCGCCTGTCTCTTTTTGTGCGGCAGATAAACGATCTTTATATTTTTTTAGATCTTTAAACTTCAACACATCTTGCGGTTCAAGCTCTGCTGCGATTTCTTGTGCAGAACCTTCATCCAATAAATTCAGTAAACGTGTACGAGCGTTAATACGCATATGATGATCGCATTTCGGGCAAACTTGCATATTGCGTTTTAATTCTTCGCTATAAAGCACCTGATCACAGCTTGTACATTTTGTCCAAACGCCTTCAGGCACTTTCGACTTCCCTGCATTTGAAGAAGAGTCACGCCCCAAAATTCTATCTAACCAACTCATTTTTAAACCTTCTGTTACTATGTTTAAAATAAAAATTGATTTATTAAAGCACAAAATGCGATTTTTTAAAAGAGAGAGATGCATTATCCAAAGACATCAAACCAGATAAACTCTCGCTGTTTACAAACGAGAGTTGAATATCCTATTAAAATTACTTCTATTTCAAATATTTTTCGGTATCATTAATGCTATTTCTTTACACAAACGATAGTAAGACAATGAACAAACAACAACTTGCCGCAACCCTTTGGGCTTCCGCAAATGACTTACGCGGGAAAATGGACGCTTCTGAATATAAAAACTACATTCTTGGTTTTCTTTTCTATAAATTCCTGTCAGAACATCTTGAAAATTATCTCATTAAAAATGAGGTAACGTTTGCTGATCTTGATGACGATTCCATTGAAACCATCAAAGAAGATTTAGGTTATTTTATTGCGGAAAGTGATTTATATCGCACTTGGATAGCAAATATTGCAGAACGTAAGTGGAAACTGTCGCATGTTACCGATGCCATTAACCACTTCAATGAGAATCTTTACGAAACTCAACGTGAAGATTTTGAAGGCGTATTCGCAGATGTGATTTTAACATCAGAAAAACTCGGTAAAGATCTAAGTGATAAAGAAATTGCTATCCGAAAACTGATAGAACTACTGAATAAAATCAACATCACTGGCAATCGTGAATATGATGTGTTTGGCTATATTTACGAATATTTAATCGCACAATTTGCTATGGCTTCAGGCAAAAAAGCGGGTGAATTCTACACACCACATCAAGTTTCTCGCATTATGGCGGCGATTGTTGCCGATGAATTACGTCCAAAAGAACAATCTGCTGTATACGACCCAACCTGTGGTTCGGGCTCGTTATTGCTTACCGTAAGCGATGCGGTAAACCACTACGAACACAAAGATAACATTCAATTCTTCGGGCAAGAAAACAATTCCACCACTTACAACATTGCCCGAATGAACTTACTGATGCGCGGCGTAAAACCTGCCAATATGATTTTACGTAATGCCGACACGCTCAAAACCGACTGGCCTTATGGTGAAGTTAATGGCGAAGATAATCCGTTATTTGTGGATTGCGTGGTGGCAAACCCGCCTTATTCCGCCAAATGGAACAGCGAACGTGCCGATAAAGACACACGTTTTAAAGATTACGGCATTGCACCTGCCACCAAAGCAGACTACGCCTTTTTGCTCCACTCGCTTTACCATCTCAAACAAGACGGCATTATGGCAATCGTATTGCCACATGGCGTATTGTTCCGTGGTAATGAAGAAGAAAAAATCCGTACCAAATTACTCCAACGTCGCCAAATTGATGCCATTATCGGCTTGCCAGCAGGTATTTTCACCAACACAGGCATTCCAACCATTGTGATGATTCTGCGTAAGCAGCCGAAGCATAACAATGTGCTATTTATTGATGCCTCGCAAGGTTTCCGTAAAGAGAAAAACAGCAATGTATTGCGTGAACGAGACATTAAGAAAATTCTTGATACTTACCGCAAGCGTGAAGAAATTGCCGGTTTTAGCCACTTAGCAGATTTAGCGGAAATTGAAGCAAATCAGTTCAACTTAAATATTCCGCGTTACATCACACCAGCATCGAAAAACGAGAGCCAAAATATTGATGCACACCTAAACGGTGGTATTCCGAATGAGGATATTGATCAATTTACTGAATTTTGGCACGCCTTCCCTGCTTTGAAAAACAAGCTTTTTAGCCCATTGCGTACAGGTTTCTCACGTTTAAATGTACCTGCAAATGACATTTTTAGCACCATTGAACAAGATGCTGATTACCAAGCCTTTATTGCAAAAATGCACGCCAATATTGAGCAATGGAAAGCGGAGGCAAGTTCGGCAATATTAGGGGATGAGACAATAAAGAGCGGTCAAATTTTGCCGACATTTGACGAATTGGAAACCAAGTTATTCCAACAGTTTGCTATTTCTGAGTTTACTGATCCTTATGAAGCCTATCAGATTTTTGTGGATACGTGGAATGAGACCATCGCGAGCGATTTAGAACAACTTGCCGAAAACAGTGGCTTTGATTATGCTCGCACACTTGTGCCGAATATGGTGGCAAAAGGCAAAGACGAAGAAGTGCAAGATGGCTTGAAAGGGGCAATTTTACCGAAAGATTTAATTGCTGAACGTTTCTTTACCGATGAAAAAGCACAACTTGAACAATTCAAACAAACTGCAAGTGAGAACGAAGAAACAATTAATGAGCATCAAAGCGAACTCACCAATGGCGTGGAAAATGAAGAGGATTTAACCGCACTTGAAGCCATCATCAAAACCGCTAAAACCAATGCGAAAAAAGCCACCTCAGCATTAGCCGATTGGGCAGCACAAACAGGTGCAGAGTGGGAACAAAGCGAATTGCAAGAAAAAATCGACCGCTTGCACACCATTCAAACCGCCAACCAAGCAATTAAACAAGCGAAAGATCAGCTTAAAAAAGCTGAGCCAATTTTTGATGCACAAGTGGAGGCGAAGTATGCGGAATTATCTTTAACCGATATTCGTCAATTATTGGCACAAAAGTGGTTGGTGTCGTTAGTGACAGAGTTGGAAAACATTACCCACAGCCATTCCAAAACAGTTGCAAATCAGCTTAAAGCGTTAGATGAGCGTTATAAAGAAACGCTTGCCGAAATTCAAACCCAGCGTAAAGAGGCGGAAGAGGCATTCTGGGCAATGGCGAAGTTGTTGGGGTAGAAATGAGAACTGCCACATACGTTAGCAGAGGTGGCAGTCATTAGGCATTATTTGTAGGAACATTGTCAATGTATTGGGCAAAATAAATTGATAAATATGATTCAAAAATATATGTAGATTATATGAAAATCATTGGGCGGGGATAACCCCCGCCCCTACGAAATTGAAGCATCCAATATATCTCGTAAACCAAATAATGCCCGTAGGGGCGGGGT
>NZ_CALIFA010000020.1:0-44999 GCF_938021905.1 Pseudohaemophilus parahaemolyticus | reverse complement strand
TTGCAATACCACGATTATTATCAAGCTTTTGCTGATTTCCGCAGTTATGTAGAAACTCAAAAAACCGTAGATGAAAAATACAAACAACGCGACCAATGGATTGAAAGTACCATCCAAAATATCGTGAATATGGGCTTCTTCTCATCTGACCGCACGATTAAAGAGTACGCAGAGAGAATTTGGAAAATATCATCTATCCAAGCGAAATAACGCTTTTTTCATTCTAAAAATTAGCCCTATCTAGGGCTAATTTTTTAGGGAGTATTACTACTCTCTTTCTGACTACATTCCACAGCCGTTAGCATTCCTCTTAACAAATTCAATTCATTGGTTTCTAATTCTGCACGTTGATAAAGGCGACGGAGTTTGAGCATCACTGCATCATTACGGATAAAACCAAGTGCTTTATAAAGCCTTTCCGTGTGTTGGTAAAAATGTTCCAATGCTTCGGCATTTGGGTAATCTTTTTCGGCTTCTGCAAGCGGTCGGTGTTTTGCAAAGTTTTGCGTATTTTCGACCGCTTGTTGATTGCTAAGATAAGCCATTCTCACCTCATAAGCCGCTAATTGCACCGCCATAGCTAAATTGAGCGAGCCATATTCAGGATTGGTAGGAAAGTTTAAGTGATAATGACATTTGAGCAATTCTTCGTTAGTTAGCCCAACGCGTTCGCGTCCGAAAACAAGGGCGACCTTGCCTTGTTCAGCACGTTTTACGACTAATTCACCACAAATACGTGGCTCGATCAAACTACTTTGTAAGTGTCGCAAACGGGCACTGGTGCCAATAACTAATTGGCAATCTGCAACCGCTTCATCAAAAGTAGCAAAGGTTTGTGCATTTTCAAGCAGATCTTTTGCACCTGCTGAAAGGGCAAAGGCATTTTCATCAAGTGGGTGTTTTGGCTCAACTAATCGCAAATGGCTAAGCCCCATGGTTTTCATTGCACGAGCTGCAGAGCCAATATTAGCGGGCAGAGAAGTTTCGACAAGAACAATTTGAATGTGATCTAAAATATTCATTTTGATTTTATTTGAAGCATTTTTTATAGTGGCTTATTCTATCAAATTTCACTTTCATTATAAAATTACAGATTTCGTCAAATAATTAAATTGATAGGCATAATTTTTTTACAAATTTGACAAATTTAGTGATAGAGTTATGGCATTTTTTTAAAACCATAGGGGCTACTTTAAAGTAGCTGAAATTATAACCCCAATCCAATACAGGAGTCTTTATGCTTATTGGTGTACCAAGAGAACTGTTAGATGGTGAAACGCGTGTTGCTGCAACACCAAAAACCGTTGAGCAGATTAAAAAACTGGGCTTTGAGGTGATCGTTGAACACGATGCTGGCTTTAAAGCAAGTTTTGAAGATGATGCCTTTGTGAAAGCAGGTGCGTCTGTTGGCACAACACAAGAAATTTGGAATGCAGACATTATTTTTAAAGTGAATGCACCCACTGAACAGGAAATTGCCCTTATTAAAGAAGGTGCAACCCTTGTGAGCTTTATTTGGCCAGCACAAAATCCACAATTGATGGAAAAATTAAGTGCGAAGAAAATCAATGTGTTAGCAATGGATGCTGTGCCTCGTATCTCTCGTGCACAAGCATTAGATGCCCTTTCTTCTATGGCAAATATTTCAGGTTACCGTGCGGTAATTGAAGCGGCAAATGCGTTTGGTAGCTTCTTTACGGGTCAAATTACGGCAGCGGGTAAAGTTCCGCCTGCGAAAGTGCTTGTAATTGGTGCAGGTGTAGCAGGTTTAGCGGCAATCGGTGCGGCGAATAGCTTAGGGGCGATTGTGCGTGCGTTTGACTCACGCCCTGAAGTAAAAGAGCAAGTAAAATCAATGGGGGCAGACTTCTTAGAAATTGATTTTGAAGAAGAAGGCGGCTCAGGTGATGGTTATGCGAAAGTGATGTCGGAAGAGTTCAACCGTCGTGCGATGGAACTTTACGCAGAGCAAGCGAAAGAAGTGGATATTATTATCACGACAGCGGCAATTCCAGGTAAAGCAGCACCACGCTTAATCACAAAAGAGATGGTAGATTCAATGAAACCAGGCTCAGTGATTGTGGACTTAGCAGCAGCAACAGGCGGTAACTGTGACTACACCAAAGCAGGTGAAGTGGTGGTAACAGACAATCAAGTGAAAGTGATTGGCTACACCGATTTCCCAGCACGTTTACCAACCCAATCATCACAACTTTACGGTACTAACTTAGTGAATTTATTAAAACTATTAGCACCGAACAAAGATGGACAAATCAATATTAACTTTGAAGATGTGGTATTACGTGGCGTAACCGTTATTCGCGAAGGCGAAGTAACCTGGCCTGCTCCACCGATTCAAGTTTCTGCACAACCGCAAAAACAAGCGGCAGCAGCACCAGTTGAGAAAAAAGAAGAGAAACCAACCGATCCACGCGTGAAATATGGTGTGATGGCAGGCGTTGGTGCGTTATTCCTTTGGTTAGCTTCTGTTGCACCAGCGGCATTCTTATCTCACTTTACTGTATTCGTTCTGGCTTGTGTGGTAGGTTACTACGTGGTTTGGAACGTTAGCCACGCATTACACACCCCGTTAATGGCGGTAACCAATGCGGTTTCAGGCATTATTATCGTGGGGGCAGTGTTACAAATTCGCCAGCCAACGGGTAATTTCTTCATTGATATTCTTGCCTTTATTGCGATTTTAGTCGCAAGCATCAATATCTTTGGTGGTTTTAAAGTGACGCAACGTATGCTTGCAATGTTTAGAAAAGGTTAAGGAGAAGCAAGATGTCATTTGGATTTGTTACGGCAGCGTACATTATTGCTGCCATCCTGTTTATTATGAGCTTAGCTGGTCTTTCTAAACACGAAACCGCAAAAGCAGGTTGTTGGTATGGGATCGTGGGTATGGCAATTGCATTAGTTGCAACCATCTTTGGCCCACAATCACAAGGCACACTTTGGATCTTAATTGCAATGGCAATTGGTGGTTTCATCGGTGTGAAAAAAGCCCTTAAAGTAGAAATGACTGAAATGCCAGAGCTTGTGGCAATTCTTCACAGCTTTGTAGGTTTAGCTGCGGTATTAGTGGGCTTCAATAGCTGGGGCTTACATGCAGAAGCCGTTGTACCGACTCACTTAGATGAAGTAGCACTTGCTGCATTCCACGCAGAACAAGCAACTCTTGCGAACATTCACAACGTGGAAGTGTTCTTAGGGATCTTCATCGGTGCAGTAACCTTCTCTGGCTCATTAGTTGCATTTGGCAAATTAAGCGGTAAATTATTTGGTCGCAAAGTAAACTCTGCGGCATTAAACCTTCCGCACAAACATAAATTAAACCTTGCGGCATTAGTGATTTCAGCCCTATTAATGATCTCATTCTTAAACAGCCCAGATAATATCTTCCCTGTGTTAATTATGACAGCAATCGCTCTTGCATTCGGCTGGCACTTAGTCTCATCAATCGGTGGTGCAGATATGCCAGTGGTAGTGTCAATGCTTAACTCATACTCAGGTTGGGCAGCAGCAGCGGCAGGCTTTATGTTAAGCAACGACTTGCTTATCGTAACAGGTGCGTTAGTAGGTTCTTCAGGTGCAATCCTCTCTTACATTATGTGTAAAGCAATGAACCGCTCATTTATCAGCGTAATCGCTGGCGGTTTCGGCACAGAGGTAAAAACAAGCTCAGGCGAAGAAGAACAAGGCGAATACCGCGAAACTTCAGCAGAAGAAGTGGCAGAAATGCTTAAAAATGCAAGCTCTGTGATCATCACACCTGGATACGGTATGGCGGTTGCACAAGCACAATACCCTGTAGCTGAAATCACGGCAAAATTACGCGAAAAAGGCGTAAACGTTCGCTTTGGTATTCACCCTGTTGCGGGTCGTTTACCTGGTCATATGAACGTATTATTAGCGGAAGCGAAAGTACCTTACGATGTGGTATTAGAAATGGACGAAATCAACGATGATTTCGAAGATACTGATGTTGTATTAGTTATCGGTGCAAACGACACCGTAAACCCAGCGGCATTAGACGATCCATCAAGCCCAATCGCAGGTATGCCAGTGCTAGAAGTTTGGAAAGCACAAAATGTGGTAGTATTCAAACGCTCAATGGCAGTAGGCTACGCAGGCGTACAAAACCCACTCTTCTTCAAAGAAAACACGCAAATGTTATTCGGCGATGCAAAAGAACGTGTAGACGATATTTTAAGAGCATTGAATAACTAGCTTTAAATTTAACAAAAGATAAGACTGACTTTGATATAATGCAAATGTCAGTCTTTTTTATTTCTTAATTTTATGAAAAATAACTTAATCAAATATAGCGGTTTAGTGATCCTTTTAGTAAATTTAACCGCTTGTGGCACAATAATTAATTTAGGCAAAGGAGATTATACTGCCTATGGTGGAGTCAGAAATGATTTTAACGTCATTCAAGAGGGTGGAGTGTTAGGCGTTTTAGCGGTGATTGATTTACCACTGAGTTTTGTTTTTGATACATTGATATTGCCCGTCACATTAAGCAAATAATGCTAGTATTATATAGCGGTTGCCCAAGATGATTTTTGCACAGATAAGGATATTAAAATGACTTCACCAATTTATTCTATGCGAAATAGGTGTGTGAACCTTACAGTTCACACAACAATGTAAAATAATTTTGTACTCTTAATCATTATTTCTCGTTCTATTCCACAAATCTGCATATTTCACAAATGTGGAATGTGCAGATAATATAGCGAGCAAAAATCCTTGTTTACCATCTAGGAATCCTGCTTTTAATAAATACATTTTTACAAAACAGCCTAATGCGTGAGTAACACCATCCATTAAAGATGCCTTTTTCCCTACATTAGCTCGTTGAATTGCCCAGGCTTTAGCATAACTCGCTGATTTTACTAAGTAATGGTGAATATCCTTATAGGTAAAATGTAATAAGTCCCCTTTAAGTTTCTTAACTTGTGCATTTTTAGGATAATGCACCTTCTCATGCACTAATTCATCACCATATTGTGCAAAATCTTGACGATATAAACGCACAACATAATCAGGATACCAGCCTGAATGTGTGATTTGACGACCAAAAACTTCACTTAAACGGCTTACTTGATAAACGGTATTTTGTTCATTATTTTCGACCGCTTGTAAAATACTTTGCTTCAGCTCTGGTGTTACTCGCTCATCAGCATCAAGCCATAATACATAATCACTGGTCACATATTGTTGTGCTAACTGGCGTTGCTTGCCAAAGCCTTGCCAATCTGTGTTAATGTAAACTTTCGCATCAAATCGCTCAGCAATTTGTAAGGTTTCATCGGTGCTGCCGCTATCTAAAATTACAATTTCATTTACCCAATCTTTTACTGTTTCAAGACAAGCAGCTAAATCTTGGGCCTCATTTTTAACAATCATTGCAACACTTAATGTTGGCATTTTTTTATTCCTATTCATATTGAGTAATGCAGTTATTTTACGTGATATGAAGCAAAATCGCATCTTAAAAACAAGAAAACCTGATCAAGCATTGCTTAATCAGGTTTTTATCGGTTAAAGAAAATTATGCTTCGGTGTTTTTAACTCTAGGCAGTACTAAATTCATTAGAATCGCAGCAATTGCACAAAGACTGATACCTTTAAGTGAAAATTCGCCTACATTGATAAGCATACCACCAATGCCAAAAGTCATCACGACTGAAACGATGACAAGGTTACGAGCTTCTCCCATATCGACTTTGGCTTTGATTAAGGTACTCATTCCTACCGCAGCGATAGAGCCAAATACAAGCATCATAATGCCTCCCATCACCACACCTGGAATCGTTTGTAAGAATGCCCCCACTTTACCACAGAATGAAATGGCAATTGCCCAACAAGCTGCCCAAGTCATAATCGTTGGGTTGAAGTTTTTAGTCAGCATTACTGCACCTGTTACTTCAGCATAGGTTGTATTTGGTGGCCCACCAAGAAATGAGGCTGCAGAAGTGGCGATACCATCCCCCAATAATGTGCGATGTAAACCTGGTTTTTTCAAAAAGTCGTTACCCGTTACAGAGCTGATTGCCATAATGCCCCCCACATGTTCCACTGCTGGAGCAATCGCAATGGGAAGTAAATATAAAATCGCATCTAAGCGGAACTCAGGGAAAGTAATGGTCGGCACGTCAAACCATGACGCATTTTGCACGGGAGTAAAGTCTACAATACCTAGAAAAAGAGATAACAAATAGCCCACAACAATACCGAACATAATTGGCACAAGTTTCATCAAACCTTTAGCAAAGACGGCAACAATGACAGTAGTGATTAAAGTAACCATTGAGACAAGCATTGCAGTATCTTGTGAAATAGCACCATTTGTATTTTTACCTAATGCCATATCCACTGCAACAGGGGCTAATCCTAAACCAATGATGATGATAACCGGACCAACAACAACAGGCGGAAAAATTCTGTCCATTATTTGAGCTCCTTTCCATTTCACCAGGCTACTTAAACAAAGGTAAACCAAGCCCGTACAAGCTAATCCGCCCATAGTAACAGCAATCCCCCACGCTTGCACACCGTATTGAATTGGAGCGATAAAAGCGAAAGAAGAAGCAAGAAAAATAGGTACTTGACGTTTGGTACAAAGTTGGAAAAGGAGAGTACCGACACCTGCAGTAAGCAGAGCGGTGTTTGGATCAAGCCCCGTGATTAACGGAACTAGCACTAAAGCACCGAAAGCGACAAAGAGCATTTGTAAGCCAACAAAGGCTTGTTTCGGTCTGCTAATGGTTTGATTGTTCATGGAAGTTTCTCAGTTGTGATAATAAAAACAAGTTGGTTATCTTTCGACAACTGAGAGTAAATTATACTGAAAATCAGCTAGCTTGAATAGAACTTATCAATGGCTAATAAAAAAAGCGGTCAATTTTGACCGCTTTTTATCATCTAATTATTAACTATAAAGTTAATAGTGAAATTACCATTGGTAACCTACACCTACAGAGCCACCTACTTCACCACGAGTATTCGCATTACCTTGAAGTTTCAAGATAACTTTACCGTTGTCTGAAGCACGAGAGTAACCTACTGCTACAGCACTTTGACCTTTGAAGGTACCTGCTGCTGCTGCTACCATTGATTTACCTGGAATGTAAACTTGTGGTAAGCCTGCTGCGGCATTCGCACCTGCAATACCTGCACGTAAATCTTTACCCATACGGTTCACTTTGTGATCTAAGTGAGCGATGTTTTGAGCATTTTGATTCACACGAACATTCGTTGCATTTAATTGGCTACCATTCACTGCATCTGTAGACGTTGCAGATACAACACCTGCCGCTACGTTTTGGATCTGAGCTTTGCTTGTTGCATTACCTACAGACACCACACGTGTATTCGCATCTTCAGGGTTACCTGCTACATCTGTTGAACCATCAATGCGGTATGCACCAGTGTTCACTTTACCTGCTGTTGAACCTGCACCAATTGCCACAGAACCTTTCGCAGCATTTGTTTCAACTTTAGCATTATTACCGATTGCTACTGAACCTTCTGTATTTGCTACAGAGTTAGGTCCTACTGCAACAGAATTTGAACCTGCAGCCTTAGCTGCTGTGCTACCAGCTGTTGCATTTGCCTTGAGGTAGTCATTACCTACAGTAATTGTACGAACACCTGCAGCATCTGTTGCACCTTTCACAGTTACACCTGTGCCTGCTTCTGCTTTGAAGTCTACACGGTTAGCATTTTTCACGCTATCTGCGTAGTTATTATCACTTGCAGAAACAACCCAACCTAAGTTCTTCGCATCTTCCACTGTAATCGCATTAGATGGATTTGATGAGCTTAAGTCTGCAATGTTACCCGCAGCTTTAGTCACATTTGTTGCCAATGGAGCATTTGCTTGTGTTGACGTTGCCGGAGTTACCGCTGTTGCTGTTGAAATTGGGTTAATTTCAATCGCACCTGTTTGTGGATTCACCCTTGCCGTCACATCACCTGGGCGATAGTACTTACCATCTGCCGCTTTCACTAATGGATCACCATTAACATCCACGTTATATTTATTTGGATCTGAGTTAAAGTTACCGTCTGTCGCTTTGCTTACATTCGTTAACTGTGCTTTACCCATATCTAACTGTGGATTTGCACCAGTACCTGATGTCGTAATATTCACTTGTGGATTACCTGCCGTACCGTTACCGATAGACAATGTTTGATTCACTTGTGCATTTTCAAATGTTACATCTTTAGTCGTTGCAAAAGTAAAGTTTGCACCATCCTGTTTAATTGCAATGTTCTTACCTGCTGTATAAGTCACGGTAGAACCTGCTTTCACTGTCGCATTTGCTTTACCTGCTTGGTTGACAATCCATGCACCTGAGTTTGCAATAGTTGCATTAAATGACGCACTATTGATTGCATTAGCCACTGTTGATGCATTCACTAAGTTATTTCCGTTTGCCGAATTAAAGGTAATAGTACCATTATTATTCGGATGACGGCTTAACTCAGTGGTATTTGCTGCAATGTTACCTTGGCTATCCACCTTAATCGTTGTGCCATCTACTTTCGCATCATAAGTTACATTGATTGCACCATTAGCATCCTTAGTCACATTTGCAACTGTACCTGTACCGTTTACATAGTTCACGGCTTGACCTGGTTTCACCGGAGCAACTGTACCGTTAGAAAGTTTTGTAGTCCAACCAGAGTTGTTAATAGCACCAGCTACTTCTGATACCGTTGCAAAACGGTTACCCTCTGCACCAATAACAAGCTCACCTTTATCATTAATTGCGCCATATTGTGCTTTATAAGTAATATTACTTGCACCTACGTTACCTTTCGCATTTGTCAGTACCGTATTTGTAACTGAAGTAGTATTCACTTGGAAACTTACATTTGCACCACCTTTGTTATTTGCTACAACAAATGCATTCACTGTCGAGCTATTCACAAAGTTGACTTGTTCATCTGGAGCAATACGTTCAACAACAGAAGTTGTATTACCAATTTTCCAACCCGCATTCACATAAGAGTTCAAGTTCTTAATTGCATCTGCCACATTCGTTGCTGCACTTGGTGCCTGATAGTTCTCAGTTGGTTTCAAGGTAGTTGGTTTCGTATCTACTGATACATTGAAGTTTTCAACTTTACCTGTTGTCGTGTTAAAGGTTGCCCCACCGCCGATAATATTCGCCGTTGAGTTACCTGCATTAAACACCTGACCTGAGTTTGCAGCTTGTGTGCTACCATTTGCTAACGTACCATTTGCTACACCATTGATGTTAGTTGGTTCACCTTTCGCATTTGCAATATTTAAACCTTTATCATCTGATGTAATCGTTGTCGCATTAGTACCGTTGCCTACGGTTAGCGTGCTATTCACATTCGCATTCGTAAACGTTACGTTTTCTGTTGTTGAGAACGTAAAGTTTTGGTTATCTTGCTCAATCGCAATGTTTTTACCTGCAATGTACGTAACATTTCCGCCCGCTTTCACTTTAGCTGTCTTCGTCGTTTGCGTTGCAAACTTATCTTCCGCTTTGGTTGATACGCTAAATGAAGCATTGTTCACTAAGTTCGCTACACTGCTTGCATTTAAGAATGATTTACCATCCGTTACTGATACTGTACCGTTTGGATTTACCGAACCTGTCGTGCTATTTACATCGTAAGAAACTGATACAACATCTTTGCCGTTTGCATCTTTCACTGTTGTTACATTCGCTTTCGTGCCGTTACCATTTACATAGTTAACTTGGTCACCTGGGTTAACATTTAATGTTGTACCGTCACTTAATGTTGTGTTCCAACCCGCGTTGTTAATCGCATTTGCAACTGTTGTGCCATTTACATAGTTATTACCATTCGTTACAGCTGTTGTACCGTTTGCGTTACTTGTTAGAGTCGTTGTATTCAATGAGATATTGATATTACGAACGCCATCCGTTGTGTTACCCGTTACTGAAACACCATTCACGCCGTTGAATTTCACTTCTTTTGCGTTAGTTACAGTATCTTTGTAACTATTGCCGTTCGCTGATACTACCCAACCTAAGTTCGTTAAATCACGTACCGTCGCCACTGAGTTCAACACATTTTCAGATAATGGCTTAGTTGTATTACCTAAATCTAATAATGTCTCTGTTGTTCTCGTTGTATCTGTAATTGGGGTTACATTTACCGTCGTTGTATTCAAGCTTGAACCCACACCTTTAATTTGTGTCGGTTTACCATCTGCTGACGTAATATTTAATGCTGAAGTCGGTGCTTCATTGTTTACATTCGCTTCTGTCGCATTTTCAGTCTTCAAGTTCACTACCGGAGATGATGAACCTGTTGTACCGTTACCCAGTGCTAATGTGTTCGTTACATTCGCATTCGTAAACGTTACGTTTTCTGTTGTTGAGAACGTAAAGTTTTGGTTATCTTGCTCAATCGCAATGTTTTTACCTGCAATGTACGTAACATTTCCGCCCGCTTTCACTTTAGCTGTCTTCGTCGTTTGCGTTGCAAACTTATCTACTGCTTGACCTGTCGTTACGTTAAACGACGCATCGTTAATCGCTTTCGCTACAGTTGATGCATTAACTAAGTTAGCTCCATCCTCACCTGTCGCTACAGAAACTGTACCGTTGTTATTTACAGTCGTTGTTAAATTTGATGTTTTTACTGGCTCTGCTTTCGCGGTAATGGTAATCGTAGACACTTTGTTATCTGCATCAGTTGTCGTAACCACATCTGTTGTTGCGTTATTACCTGATTTGAATACCACTGTGTCATACGGTTTCACAAAATCAACCGCACTTACTTCTGCACCTGCTGCTTTTTGACCACGTAAGTTCCAACCCGCATTTAACACATCATCAATCGTTGATGCACGTGCTTTATCTGCCGCTGTAAATGTTGGAGCCGCTACTTCAGTTGCAGTCACGGCATTACCTTTGTAATTCGCTGTACCTGGTAAGAAACTTTCTACATTGTTAATTGCAACTGGTGCCGTACCATTCGTCAAGTTTAAGCCTGCTGTCGTTGAAGTAATATTCACTTTCGGACTCGTCGTCGTACCATTACCGATCGTTAATGTACTGTTAACTTGTGCATTATTAAACACTACGTTTTCTGTTGTTGAGAACGTAAAGTTTTGGTTGTCTTGCTCAATCGCAATGTTTTTACCTGCAATGTACGTAACATTTCCGCCCGCTTTCACTTTAGCTGTCTTCGTCGTTTGCGTTGCAAACTTATCTTCCGCTTTGGTTGATACGTTAAACGATGCATCGTTAATCGCTTTCGCCACAGTTGATGCATTGACTAAACTTGTACCAGCTTCACCTGTCGGCACAGAAATAGTGCCATTGTTGTTTACTTGAGTCGTTAAACCAGCTGTTTTCGCTTCAACTTTATTTGTCTTCGCATTTACCTGAATTGTCGTGTCATCCGTATTAATGCTAAATGAAACATCATTTTGACCATTCGCTTCTGCTGTTACCGTCGCATTTACACCTGTACCGTTAACAAAGTTTACTTGGTGACCCGCTGATACATTGTGTTTCACCGCTTTCGCGTTGTCGCCTACTTTCCAGTACGCTGCGTTAATTGCTTCTGCAACATTTTTCGTGGTAGCTACGCCATCTGTTGTTGAAGTTACATTTAATGCACCTGGTGATGTCGTATTTACGGTTGTCGTATCAATGGTTTGGTTATTTACATTAAAAGTAACATTAGCACCCGTACCTTTACCTGAAGCATTTGCAGTCACTACGGCTGTAGTAAAGTTACCATTATTAAAGTTCACTACGTCACTTGGTACAATACTGATATTATTCGCTGGTTGGGTATTACCATCTTTATCGACAATAATATTTCCCGGTACATCCTTATCATTATTTTTTACACGGAAACCGGTTTCAACACGATGCATTACCGCATAAAGTTGTGAACCATTGATCGCATCTGTTGAACTTTGGTTAATAGCCCCAGCTGCCAAGTTTTTAATTTGACGCTCGTGACCTACAGCACCAATACTTACATATTGTCCGCTGTTAATTGGTTGACCGGCAAAACCTTCATATGAGAAGAAGCCATTTGTTGCACGCACTGAGGCATTATTTACTTTTTGAACCGGGTCAGAAGCACCACTAAAGGCTAAACTATCTGTAGCTTGTGTTGAACCATCTACATTGGTTGTTACGCCCCCTACCACATCTGATGAGTTAAAGCCTAACACCACAGAGTTATTGGTACGTACTGTCGTAATGTTCGAGCCCAATGCCATAGAGGTAATACCTGTTACGTTAGAGTGTGCCCCTAACACCACAGAAGCTCTACCCGTTACACAAGATTCTGAACCGATGGTAATTGCATTAACCGATTTTGCATGCGCACGCGTACCAAGTGCCGTTGCAGCACGTCCTGTTGCTAACGCATAATAACCAATCGCGTTTGAATTATCTGCGTGAGCTTCTGCCACGGTACCCATAGCAATAGAGTTTGTTCCGTTAGCACGTGAAATAACCCCTTGTGCAATAGAGGATTCCCCTCTCGCTAAAGCGTTAACACCGAGAGCTTGTGAACCTGTACCACCTGCTTGTGATGAGGTACCCAATGCCATAGAAACATCACCAATTGCTGCGGTACGAATGTTATTGTCAGACTTGCCATCGTTAGATAAAATCAATGCCGTCACGTTATGCGTTTTATTAATCACATCATTACGTGCACTTGCTGTACGACCACCAGCCACCCAAGTTTTATATTCCGCGACTTCAGCATCTGTAATCCCTGCTTGCTTATATGCTTGATCTAACAAGTTAGGCAATTTTGCCAAATTAATACCATTTTTGCGAATCTCAGGGATATACTGGGTAAGTTTTGCTTTCGCTTTATCAATGTCGTCACCACCCAATGATACAGACGAGTTACCCATTGCTGTAGAGTCTGCACTTAGTGCACTCGCTTGGTCGCCCCATACGAAAGCACGAGAACCCACTGCGGTAGATTGACCAATTTGGAATTTTTGCCCCAAGTTATTGGTTGCATATGAACCTAGAATAGTATCACCGGAAGTACCTGCAGATTCCGCTTTTGAACCAACTGCTACGGAAGATAAAACCCCCCATTTGCTATCGTTTTTATTTAAGCCGTTATAATTGCTCTGTTTAATGATAGCACCAGAACCAATGGCAATATCTGATGTTTGTTCAACATATGAGTTTCGACCGATAGCAATCGCATCTTGTGCACTTGTCCATGTTACACCACTACGGCTTGTTGCAGTTGCATTATCACCAATAGCGATCTGACCAATTGCCCGAGTATTTGGTGTACCATCTGTTGCACCACGTGAGCCGTTCGAAGATGAAGTAAAGGCTTTAGCACCATTACCAATGGCAATAGCACGATGACCAGCTCTAGCACCATCACCTTGAGCAATCGAATTATTACCTACAGCTGCTGCACCCGAACCAATTGAAATCGTACGAGAACCTGTAGCTTCAGCTTTCTCACCAATTGAAATCGAACGCTCACCAGTACCTTGAGCACCCGCACCAATTGAAATACCAAAGTTACCCGTTCCAGTACCGCCCACATTCACCGTATCATCACTGCTTTTAGAGCCAATGGTAATAGATTTATTCGATCTCGTATTAACCGCTGACTGTACATTATCAGCAACAAGAACGACTGACGTTCCAGTTCCACTGACTAAAACAGCAGCATCTGAACTTGTTGCCCAGAGTGCACTTGATACTGCAAGGGATACCGCAGCAACTTTGTTTGTTTTTGATTTCGTTTTGCCTTTTGCAGACGTTAATTCAGATACTGCCACCCAAGATTGCGTAGCGTGGTTCCAAATTACCTTAAAGACTTTATTCATTCATTTTTTCCTTTTAGATATGCTATATAATGAAAAAGGGGAATACAACGCCTCTCCTCATATTCAATATAGAGATAGGTTTATATTCTCCTTCGTTATACATATTGATTACCTAATAAACAAGATAACCATATTGGTTATAATACATTTTTTCGATAAACAAAAAAACTATATTTACATAACATTACAATAAAGTACGTAAGTTAATCTATTTCTAGATAAACCTTCATCATAATATCATAAAAATAAGATAAGTGATGAAAAAACACTAATTAATTCTCGGTATTATGTCGTCGCTGTACAAGATGATTTTTGCCCCCTCACAAGAACGACTATAAAGACTTATCCTAGCCACGACTCAACAAGTTCATGGGTTGTTTCTTTATGCACCCACATACTGCTTAACTCTGGTTGCGGGAATTTTGTATGGTTGTAGCCAACCAATTGCTGAAAATCAAATACTGCGTGTGGGTAGCCATTAAGCAATAAAAAGGCTTGACAGCCATCTTCAGACCAACAAATTTCTAATCGGCGTGGTTCTTTTAGGCTATTTTGCTCAATATCACTCACGTTGTAAACGAACAAACTATCAACAATCGGTTGCTCGGCTTGGTGTAAATCCATTGCATAGAAATAGCCTGTTTCGCCATCATCTTCAAACATAACGACTAAATGTTCGTGTTGAGTGGAGTGAGCTCCATTACGATAGCCTTCGCCTAATAATATTTGATCAGTTAATACGGAATATAACATTCGGTTTTCCTTACCATAGCAAAAAAAGATAGAAAAAATGCCACAGAAATCTGTGGCATTCTTATAAAGCTAATCAGCTTCAATCATCGCAAAAATTATGCTTGACCTTTCACCGCTTTTAAACCTAAGAATGGTGCTGGCGTACCTGCACGTTCTAATGCTTCTTCAATACGGATTAATTGGTTGTATTTCGCAATACGGTCTGAACGACTCATCGAACCTGTTTTGATTTGACCTGCTGCTGTACCCACCGCTAAGTCAGCAATAGTTGCATCTTCAGTTTCACCAGAACGGTGTGAAATTACTGCTGTGTAACCTGCATCTTTCGCCATTTTGATTGCGGCTAACGTTTCAGTTAATGAACCGATTTGGTTGAATTTGATTAAGATTGAGTTTGCGATACCTTTTTCGATACCTTCTTTTAAGATCTTCGTATTAGTTACGAATAAGTCATCACCCACTAATTGGATTTTATCGCCTAATACTTGAGTTTGGTATGCGAAACCTTCCCAGTCTGATTCATCTTGACCGTCTTCAATAGAGACGATTGGATACTCTTTGGTTAAGCCTTCAAGGTAGTGAGTGAACTCTTGAGAAGTAAAGGTTTTGCCTTCGCCTTTTAACTCATAATTACCCGTTTCTTTGTTGTAGAACTCAGAAGATGCACAGTCCATCGCTAAAGTAACATCTTTACCTAACACATAACCTGCTTTTTCTACTGCTTCTTTAATACATGCTAAAGCGTCTGCGTTAGAAGCTAAGTTTGGAGCGAAACCACCTTCATCACCCACTGCGGTATTTAAACCTTTAGATTTTAATACTTTGGCAAGATTATGGAACACTTCAGCACCGATGCGTAATGCTTCACGTAATGTTTTTGCACCTACTGGCTGGATCATAAATTCTTGGATGTCCACGTTGTTATCTGCGTGTTCACCGCCGTTGATGATGTTCATCATTGGTAATGGCATTGAATATACGCCTGGTGTGCCATTTAATTCCGCAATGTAAGCGTAAAGTGGTAAACCTTTAGATGCTGCGGCTGCTTTCGCTGTTGCTAATGAAACGGCTAAGATTGCGTTTGCACCAAATTTAGATTTGTTTTCTGTACCATCTAAATCGATCATAATTTGGTCGATTTCAGCTTGTGCAGAACCCTCTTTACCAACGATAGCGTTTGCAATTTCATTGTTTACCGCAGAAACCGCTTTTAATACGCCTTTACCTAAGAAACGTGATTTATCGCCATCACGTAATTCTAATGCTTCGCGAGAACCTGTTGATGCACCAGATGGAGCTGCTGCAAGACCGACGAAGCCACCTTCTAAGTGAACTTCAGCTTCAACTGTTGGGTTACCACGAGAGTCGATGATTTCACGACCAATTACTTTTACAATTTTAGCCATTGTTGATATTCCTCTAATTGAGATTGAAAAAATTGAGATTGAAAAAAGCGGTATTATGTAGCAGTTGTACAAATAGATTTCTATATAAATATCGTAGCAACCGTCTTGTGCTTGTGTACTTGTGTACTGCTTGCGTGCTTGTATAGGGGCGGGGTTTATCCCCACCCAATACATTTTACCGATTTCGGGAGGGGATACCCCCTACATCAAGTTAATTATGCAATTGCTACATAATACCGAAAAAGAATTAAAGATATAGTAAAGAGATCTGCTGAATTTGTCTTGCAAAAAGATGATTTAGTTCATTTTATTTGCCACTAATTTGATCTAATACTATAAATCAGCAATATTATAGCAACTTTTCTGCTTTTTCAGTAAGCCTACCAAAAAAGAGTAAGATAAAATTCTACTTTTTAACTAATAACGTTAGCACCTCATAATGGGCTGTGTGTGGGAACATATCAAAGAGTTGTACCTTGCATAATGAATAGTTCGTGAATGCCTCAAAATCTTTTGCCATGGTTTGAGCGTTACAGCTGGAATAGATAACATAGGGCGGAGCAAGTTCATTTAAATATTCACTTAATACTTGTCCAATTCCTCGTCTTGGCGGATTAACAATGACTAAATCGGGGCGGTTTTGTTCTTCACTCGAATGAATCGCAAATTGAGCCGAGTCAAGTGAGGCAAACGTGATGTTGTTCAGCCCTAATTTTTCAGCCGATTTGGTAGCACTCGCAATGGCAGATGCAGAAATTTCAATCCCCGTGAGTGAAACGCTTGGATTTTTTGCTTGCAATGCGTTGGCACAATGCAATCCAAACCCTCCCACACCACAAAACAGATCCCAACAGTGCTGAATCGGCAACTCTTTTACCCACTCTTGAGCCGTTTTATATAATTGGCTTGCAACAAGCGGGTTGGTTTGAAAGAAACCTTGCGGACGAATAAAGAGCGGAATGCCGTTAAAATTTTCTTCAATTGTCGTTTGTTCCGTCAGAAAAATTTCCGTTTCACCTTCTAAAATCGCAGCGTGTTGCGGTTGGATATTTAAACTCACCACTGAATTTGCAGGTAGTTTCGCTAACAATGCAGGTAATTCCCGCTCTACAAGCGGTTGTTTTTGCGTTGAGCGAAGCACAAAACGCAACATAACCGATTGATTAGCCTGGCTTTGCGTAATGAGGATATATTTCAACTCGCCTTTTTTCTTTGCAATGTTATAAGGCACTAATCCCGCCCGCCCGATAAAATCTTTTAACATTGGGAACAGTGTTTCAATTCCTTTGGCATACAAAGGGCAGTCGGTTAAATCTACTCCACTTTGTGGATCGTTCTGATCTTTCAGTAAGCCTAAAATCGGACGTTCTACGCTGCCACTGACGACCATTTTGGCTTTATTACGAAAGTGTGAAATCTCTGACATTACAGGCGGTAGAATTTCCGTCTGATTTTGCAAAATAAAAGGTGAAATCAACCGCTTGAGTGCTTCTTCTTTTAGGAAAATTTGCTCAGATAAATCCTTTTCCAGCGATTGGCAAGAATGGCATTGCTGTTGATTAAAGTGTTGGCAATTTAATTTCATCATCAATGATTGAGTGCTTTCCATTCTAGCCATTTTTGTTGCCATTTGCTCAAACGTGCAGAGGCTTGTAAATAGTCCCGATTTTTCTCTAAATCAGACCAGTTGATATATTTGCGTTTCATCAAACTTAGATGGCGTTCTTTTTGTGCTTGAGTAGGCTGATAGTTTAAATTATCTAACACTTGCACCACACCTTCAGGTTCATTACAAAGCAGTAACAAATCACAACCAGCACGAATCGCTTTTTCTGCACGCTCAACAACATTACCCATAAATCCCGCCCCTTTCATGCCTAAATCGTCAGAGAAAATCACGCCATTAAAACTCAATTGCTGGCGTAAAATCTCTTTTAACCAATAACTTGAACCGCTAGCAGGTTGGCTATCACATTGAGTATAAATCACGTGAGCGGGCATAATCGCAGAGAGTTTATTTTTCGCAATCAGCTGTTTAAATGGCTGAATATCTTGCTCAAAAATCACCGCTTTCGGGCGATCATCAAAGGGAGTTTCTAAATGAGAGTCGGCTAAAACATGTCCGTGTCCTGGAAAATGTTTACCTGTCGTTGCCATTCCAACGGCTCTCATTCCATCAATAAAGCATTCAGCAAGCGGTAGTAATTCATGGAGATGTTGCGAAAAAGCACGATCACCAATTGCCTGACTTTGATGTCCTAAATCCAACACTGGGGCAAAACTTAAATCAATATCTAAAGCAAACATTTCACTCGCCATTACCCAACCTGTTTCATAAGCAAGCTGTTTTGCCTCTTGTTCATTTTGAGCAAGCTGAGCAAAAGATTGCATTGCGGGTAGCGATGTAAACGCCTCACGGAAACGCTGTACTCGCCCGCCTTCTTGATCAACAGTAATCAGCAGTGGCTTTTTTACACGTTGGCGAATTTCTTTAATGAATGCCTGAATTTGCGGTTTATCGTAAAAATTTCGGCTAAACAAAATTACACCCGAGACGAGAGGATGTTCGAGTAATTCGACTTCTTCTTGAGAGAGCACTTTGTCTTTTAAATCAATCAGTAACATAATTTATCTTTAAATGAATTTTAGATCGTCGTTATATTTTTCCAACCTAGTCTGTATTGCTTTTGCGTGGGGGATACTCACCCTTTATATATATTTATATGATTTTGGGCGGGGATAAACCCCGCCCCTACATTCAAGAGATACGACTATTTATATAAATATGGCTTTGTACAATGGCTACATGATGCGAGGAATTCCCCTTCTTAATATGCAAACACCATTAACTTGTCAGCAGAAATTTCTGCAAGATCTGTCGAGTAAATTGCTTTCTTAAATAAAAGCCTAGAGGCAAGGATTGGATTGGCTGCCCTTGTTCATTTACCGCATTGGCAAGTGCCTTGCTATTTCTGCCTTTAGGACGAAGCTGTAGCACTTCTCCCAATGTAGCATTAATTTGATGTAACTGCCCTAATACGATCAACTCCATCAACTCTTCCCAATCTCGTTGGAGTTGTCTCTCTTGCTCTAAAGAGGGTTGCCACAGAATCGGTTGCCCAATATGCCGTTCTGCAAGCGGAATCTGACGACTTCCTTCAATGGGCATCCATAATACTTTTTGCAACTTATGTCGAACGTGCGAGCTTTGCCAGGTAATACCATTATTTTGCACTAGCGGGGCAAGGCTTACAAACGTTGTTTCTAACGGTTCACCTTGCTCGTTAATCGGGAGGGTTTTGAGTTCTATGCCTAAATGAGCAAAATCTTGTTCGGCTTTCGAACCCGCTTTTGCCCCGAGAGCCGTTTCAATCAGCTGCCCAACCCACCCTTTATCGTGCTTTAAATCTTTCGGCACAGGTATGTTTAGCATTTCAGCAATTTCACCTAATCGAAAACCAGCTAACCAATGGGCATTGGCTAATAGTTCAGCTTCAGAAACAGGAAATTTAGCTAAATTCATTTTATCAGAAATAATTAGGGGGAAATTACATCCAAGCGTTGCTACGAATTACCCCTACGGCAATGCCTTCAATCTCAATATATTCAAAACGCGGATCAACGACAATCGATTCTAACTCATCATTTTCAGGATGAAGATAGATTAAATTACCTTTTTTCTCCAAGCGTTTAACGGTTACTTCATCATCCACACGAGCAACAACTACCTGCCCATTTTTGGCAACTTTCGTTTTGTGCACCGCTAATAAATCACCATCTAAAATGCCGATATTTTCCATTGAATTGCCGTTTACGCGAAGCAGATAATCCGCGGTTGGGTTAAACATAGTCCCACTGACAGGATAGTGATCTTCAATGTGTTCGATTGCCTCAATTGGCGTGCCTGCTGCTACGCGACCAACCAACGGCAAGCTGTCTTCATTTGCCGCTTCTTCATCATTCACTAAGATACGAATACCGCGAGATGTACCTGAAAGCATCTCAATATAGCCTTTACGAGCTAAGGCTTTTAAATGCTCTTCTGCCGCATTAGGCGATTTAAAACCGATTTCACGAGCAATTTCCACACGGGTTGGGGGCATACCAGTCGTTGAGATATGATTTTTAACAAAATCAAAGATTTCTTGCTGGCGCTCAGTTAATTGTTTACGTGCCATTTTATCCTCTCTGGTCTTTTATACATAATCTTTGGTATTATATACAGTAAGTTATGATTTGTAACTAATTTTTTCGAAATTTTGTGATACCATATGCCCGTTTGACAAAATAAATAAAGGATAATCCAATGTCAATTTTGCTTAATTTATATCGTAAATTGCTGAATTTACCACTTTCTTTGCTAGTAAAATCACGATCTATCCCGACAGATCCCATTACCGAATTAGCACTTAGTCGCGAACAGCCATTAATTTACGTTTTACCTTATACGTCACAATCAGACCTCCTGATTTTGCAACGAAACTGCCGTAGTTTGAACTTACCTGACCCGTTAGAACAAAATGTGATTAACGGTGTTTCATTGCCTCGTTTTGTCTTTTTAAACGAAGATCGCCGCATTTTTAAATCAAAAGAGGCAAAAAGCGAAACCGTTGCTTCCATTCATCGCTATTTAGATTTACACAAACAAGATCCCAATTTAGATGTGCAACTCATCCCAGTTTCTGTTCTTTGGGGAAGAGCACCAGGTAAAGAGAAAGCCCCCAATTTACGTGCGTTAGGTACATTTTCGCGTATTTTCTCGATCATTTGGTATGGTCGTGATAACTTCGTCCGTTTCTCACAAGCGGTCTCTTTAAATGAAATGGTTGCAAATCACGATGTCGATGAAAAACTCGCACATAAGTTGGCTCGTATTGCTCGTATGCACTTTGCAAAACAACGCTATTCAGCGATGGGTCCACAATTGCCTGATCGCCAAGCAATGTTCAATAAATTGTTAGATTCTGACGTATTGAAAAAAGCGATTGCAGATGAAGCAGAAAATAAAAAAATGCCGCTTGAAAAAGCACGTGCTGAAGCCGCCAAAATACTTGATGAAATTGCAGCCGATGTAAAACACGATAGCTTGCGTATGGCAGATCGTCTGTTAAGCTGGCTTTGGAATAAGCTCTATCAAGGTATCAATGTTGAAAATAGTGAGCGAGTGCGTAAACTCGCCTTGGAAGGACACGAGATTGTCTATGTGCCTTGTCACCGTAGCCATATGGACTATTTGTTACTTTCCTATTTACTTTACCATCAAGGTTTAGTTCCGCCTCATATTGCAGCAGGAATTAATCTAAATTTCTTTCCAGTTGGTTCACTTTTCCGTAGCTGGGGAGCATTTTTCATTCGTCGTACATTCAAAGGCAATCGCTTATATTCCACTATTTTTCGTGAGTATTTAGCCGAACTTTTCTATCGTGGCTATTCAGTTGAGTATTTTATTGAAGGTGGGCGTTCTCGTACAGGTCGTTTACTTGAACCTAAAACGGGCATGATGTCGATGACTATTCAAGCCCTACAACGTGGCTTAGCTCGCCCAATCAGTATTGTGCCTGTTTATATCGGTTATGAACACGTGCTAGAAGTGGATACCTACGCAAAAGAATTACGTGGAGCGACAAAAGAGAAAGAAAACGCAGGCTTAGTGCTTCGCGTGATCAAAAAATTGAAAAACCTAGGGCAAGGCTATGTAAACTTTGGCGAGCCAATCCAAATCAATCACTACCTAAACCAACACTTCCCAGCATGGCGTGAACCAAGCGAAGATGGGCGTGCAAAATGGCTCAATGAAGCGGTGGATAACCTTGCTAAAAAAGTGATGGTTAATATCAACAAAGCAGCAGCGGTCAATGCGAAAAACCTGATTGGCTCGGCATTGCTTGCTTCTCGCCAACGTGCATTAACACGTGAGCAGTTGATTGAACAAGTAGAAAGTTATTTGCAACTTTTCCAAAACGTTCCTTATTCTCAAGAGATGACTCTCCCAACCGTCTCAGCAGAGGCGATGCTTGAACACGTATTGAAATTACCTCGTTCAGGCGTAACCGCTGAAAAAGATAGTTTTGGCGAACTCATCCGTTTAGATCGCGAATCTGCCGTGTTGATGACCTATTATCGCAATAACATTCAACATCTGTTTGTATTGCCTTCACTCGTAGCAAGCGTAATTTTACACTTAGAAGCGGTTTCAAAAGATTTAATTATCAAAATCGTGCAACAGATTTATCCGTTCTTGAAAGCAGAGTTATTTCTACATTTTAATGATACGGAACTTCGTAACCAAATAGAGCTAATTTTAAACGAATTTATTCGCCAGCAATTAGTAAAAAGTGAAAGCGATGTATTCAAACTGAACAATGCTCATCTGCGTTCATTACAGCTACACAGTAATGGCGTGCGTGAATTGTTGCAACGCTATTTTATCGGTTTAAATATCTTACTCGATCGCCCTGATATTTCACGTGGAGAACTTGAAAAAGAGAGCCGTTCAATTGCTCAACGCTTATCTGTTTTGCACGGCATTAATGCACCAGAATTTTTTGATAAAGCATTATTCTCTACCTTCACTTCAACCCTAAGAACCGAAGGTTATTTCGATGATGAAGGAAAAGGCGATCAAACAAAAGTAAAAGTGATTGAAGATTCAATCTCAAGCCTGATTTCAGCAGAGATCAAAATGACGATTCGTAGTGCAGTGAAGTCGATTGAATAGTAATTCATCTGATTAAACATCCAAAACTGAAGTGTATGTGGTTTAACCGCATACACTTTTTTTGTTCTTATTTTAGACTTATTTTTAAAATATACGACTTTAAGATATAATGCAGAAATTTTTAATCTAAATGATTTACGTATACGTGGATTAAAATAGTTTAATTTTAAAGGATAACGAAATGACTCCAGTTGTTGCCCTTGTGGGCAGACCGAATGTGGGTAAATCCACGCTCTTTAACCGCTTAACTCGTACGCGTGATGCGTTAGTGGCAGATTTTCCAGGTTTAACCCGTGACCGTAAATATGGTCACGCTAATATCGCAGGCTATGATTTTATCGTGATTGACACGGGCGGTATTGACGGCACCGAGGAAGGTGTTGAAGAAAAAATGGCGGAACAATCCCTTTTAGCCATTGAGGAAGCTGATGTAGTCCTTTTCTTGGTAGATGCACGTGCAGGACTTGTTCCCGCTGATGTAGGCATTGCACAATACCTACGACAACGTGAAAAAACGACTGTTTTGGTAGCAAACAAAACAGATGGTATTGATGCTGATTCACACTGTGCAGAATTCTATCAATTAGGCTTAGGCGAAGTAGAACAAATTGCTGCAGCACAAGGTCGTGGCGTTACGCAGTTGATTGAGCAAGTATTAGCTCCATTAGGTGAGCAATTAAATGCAGATAAAGCGCTCGAAAATGGTGAAGAATTTGCAGAAGAAGAGGAAACCTCGCAAGACGAATGGGATCACGATTTCGATGTAGATAATGAAGAAGATGCGGCATTATTAGACCAAGCATTGGAAGAAGAAATCGAAGAACGTATTGAAGATAAAAATATTAAAATTGCGATCGTTGGACGTCCGAATGTCGGCAAATCAACGCTAACCAACCGTATTCTCGGCGAAGAGCGTGTGGTGGTTTACGATATGCCAGGCACAACCCGCGATTCTATTTATATCCCGATGGAACGCGATGGTCAGCAATATACCATTATCGACACCGCAGGTGTGCGTAAGCGTGGTAAGGTAAATTTAGCTGTCGAGAAATTCTCGGTAATCAAAACCTTGCAAGCGATTCAAGATGCGAATGTGGTGCTATTGACCATTGATGCCCGTGAAGGGATTTCCGACCAAGATTTATCACTCTTGGGCTTTATTCTCAACGCTGGTCGCTCATTAGTGATCGTGGTGAATAAATGGGACGGCTTATCACAGGATATTAAAGATCAAGTGAAATCAGAGCTTGATCGCCGTTTAGATTTTATCGACTTCGCTCGTGTGCATTTTATTTCGGCATTACACGGCTCTGGCGTGGGTAACTTGTTCGATTCAGTGAAAGAGGCTTACGCTTGTGCAACACAAAAAACATCGACTTCAATGCTGACTCGTATTTTGCGTATGGCAGCAGACGAACATCAACCGCCACTCGTAAATGGTCGTCGTGTGAAATTGAAATATGCCCACCCAGGTGGTTACAACCCGCCAATTATCGTGATTCACGGTAACCAAGTGGAAAAATTAGCGGATTCGTATAAGCGTTATTTATCGAACTATTTCCGTAAGAGCTTGAAAATTATTGGTAGCCCAATTCGCATTCAGTTCCAAGAAGGGAATAACCCATTTGCGGGCAAACGTAATAAACTTACGCCAAGCCAATTGCGTAAACGTAAACGTTTGATGAAGTTTATTAAGAAATCGAAGAGATAGCTTGTGGACTCCCCTCTTTAGCAAAGAGGAGATGGGGGAGATTTGGCAGAAGCTAAAACGGAGTTCATTGTTGAATTTTATATCGCGATCAAATCTCCCCTACCCCCTCTTTTCTAAAGAGGGGGACTAGCTAGTTTTAAATCCCAAATGAAGAATAAAAATTATGATGATGCAATACTCTCCAAAATTTAACCAAGCCAAAGTGTTGGTGTTGGGCGATGTGATGCTTGACCGCTACTGGTTTGGGGCAACTAACCGTATTTCACCAGAAGCACCTGTGCCAGTGGTAAAAGTGCAAGATATTGAAGAGCGTGCAGGCGGTGCGGCAAACGTGGCAATGAACATTGCCAGCCTGAATGTGCCTGTGGCTTTGCACGGTTTAATTGGGCAAGATGATGCAGGCAATGCGTTGGATAAATTATTGAACGCATACAATATCGAAAACCATTGTGTGGCAGTTGATACTCACCCAACCATTACTAAATTGCGTATTCTTTCTCGCCATCAACAATTATTACGCTTAGATTTTGAAGAGGGCTTTCATAACGTGGATAGCCAACCACTTCTTGCAAAACTATCTCAAGAAATCACCGCTTACGGGGCGTTGATTTTATCAGATTACGGCAAAGGCACGTTGGAAAGCGTACAACAGATGATCCAAATCGCACGCCAAGCGAACGTACCTGTGTTAATCGACCCGAAAGGCACAGATTTTGAACGCTACCGTGGAGCAACTTTGCTCACGCCAAATATGTCTGAATTTGAAGCTGTGGTTGGGCATTGCAAAGACGATGAGGACATCGTGGCAAAAGGCTTAAAAATGATCGCTGATTTCGATCTTTCTGCGTTATTGGTGACCCGTTCTGAAAAAGGAATGACCTTGCTTCGTCCAAATCAGGCTCCTTATCACTTACCGACTCAAGCTAAAGAGGTATATGATGTAACGGGTGCAGGCGACACGGTAATTAGCGTGTTGGCAACGGCGATTGCTGATGGTCGCCCTTACGAAGAGGCGTGCTATTTAGCCAATGCCGCTGCAGGCGTGGTTGTGGGTAAACTAGGCACTTCAACCATTACGCCTGTAGAATTAGAAAATGCAATTCACCAACGTGCAACGACAGGTTTTGGTGTGGTCTCTGAAACGGAGTTAAAAGAGATCGTGCATGATGCCAAAAAACGTAGTGAGAAAATTGTGATGACCAACGGTTGCTTTGATATTCTTCACCCAGGACACGTTTCTTACTTAGAAAATGCACGAAAACTGGGCGATCGTTTAATTGTGGCTGTTAATACGGATGAATCAGTAAAACGTTTAAAAGGTGAAGCCCGACCAATTAATCATTTAGCTGCTCGAATGGCTGTACTTGCTGGCTTAGCTTCAGTAGATTGGGTAGTGCCGTTTGATGAAGATACGCCTCAACGCTTAATCAGCGAAATTTTGCCAGATTTGTTAGTGAAAGGTGGCGATTATAAACCTGAAGAGATCGCAGGTAGCCAAGAAGTCTGGGCAAATGGCGGTGAAGTGCAAGTATTGAACTTTGAGAATGGTTGCTCTACCACCAATGTGATTAAGAAAATTCAATCTTTGGCATAGTTGAACCTTTTGTGTTTAGCTTGCTCTAAGATCCCGTTATTTAATGATTATTATAGGGAACATAAAATGAAAATGACTTCCGCAAAATCTATTTTAGTGGCATTGCTTGGTGCGTTATTTGTGGCTCAATCTGCAATGGCTGAAGAGCGTGTTGTGGCAACCGTTGATGGCAATATGATTATGGAAAGCCAAGTGGTACGTGCATTAGGTAAAAAAGCCAACAATGCCGCAAACCGTAAAGCAGCGCTTGAAAGCGTGATTGATGAAATGTTAGTGCAGCAAGCGGTGAAAAAAGCAGGCATTAAAATCGATTACCGCCAGGTTGATCGTGCAATCGAAGACATTGCTGCACGTAATGGCTTAACCTATGGTCAATTATTGGATGCGTTGGATTATCAAGGTATTACCCTTAATCAATATCGCCAACAAATTGCTCAACAAATGATGATGGAAGCTGTACGCCATCAAAGTATTGGTCAAGCCATTCAAGTACAACCAGAGCAAGTACAAGCACAAGCAAAAGCAATGCTTGAAAAAGATAAAGCGGCAGGCAAGGTAAAAGCGGTAACAGGTCAAGAATATCGTATCAGCCATATCCTTATTAAAACCAACCCTGTATTAAATGATGCTCAAGCTAAAGCAAAATTAAACCAACTGGTTGCAGATATCAAAGCAGGAAAAACCACCTTTGAAGAAGCGGCAAAAGCAAATTCGGTTGATTATGTTTCCGCAGCGGATGGCGGGGATTTAGGTTTTCAATTCTTAGATACCTTTGATCCCGCTTTTGCTAACGTGGCAAGCCGTGCGAAAAAAGATCAAATCACTGCACCATTTAAATCACAGTTCGGTTGGCACGTTTTGAAAGTGACTGATACACGTCAAGGCGATAGAACTCAAGATGCCTATGCTCAAAAGGCCTATGAAAATTTAGTGAATAAACAAGCCGAGGAAGCCTCAAAAGATTGGGTAAAAACCTTACGTAAAGGGGCAAATATCCAATATGTAGACGCTAAATAATTCGAGCTATTTCAGAGAACCTCGCTTAAGCGGGGTTCTTTAATTTCAAAAACATTCTTCACATATTTAAATATAATGAGTACAAATTCAAAAAAACATTTAGGTCATACTGCTCGTAAACGTTTCGGGCAAAATTTCTTACACGATATGAATGTAATTCATAATATCGTATCAGCAATTAACCCGAAAAGCGGTCAATTTTTATTAGAAATTGGCCCTGGTTTAGGTGCATTAACAGAGCCTGTTGCCGAATTAGTAGATAAACTCACCGTCGTAGAACTTGACCGTGATTTAGCTGAGCGTTTACGCCATCATCCTTTTATCAACCAAAAACTCACTATCATAGAACAGGATGCGTTACGTTTTAATTTCCGTGAATATTTTGAAAGCCTAAACTTACAAGATAGCGAAGGCGTACGCGTGTTCGGTAACTTACCTTATAACATCTCTACGCCATTAATGTTCCATCTGTTTAAGTTCCACGACTTAATCCAAGATATGCATTTTATGTTGCAAAAAGAGGTAGTAAAACGTTTATGTGCAGCCCCAAATAGCAAGGCTTACGGACGCTTAACCATTATGGCACAATATTATTGTCAAGTCATGCCTGTGCTTGAAGTGCCACCAACAGCATTCAAACCCGCACCCAAAGTAGATTCTGCAGTAGTTCGCTTAGTGCCATACAAAACTTTACCGTACCCAGTAAAAGATATTTACTGGCTTAATCGCGTAACAACTCAAGCATTTAACCAGCGTCGCAAAACCTTACGTAACGCATTATCAACACTCTTCACTGCAGAACAATTAGAAGCATTAGGCGTAGATTTAATTGCTCGAGCCGAAAATCTTAGCATCTCAGATTATGCTCGCTTGGCAAACTGGTTGTGCGATAATCCGCCTGTAGAAGTAAATCGTGAAGAAGTATTAGAAGAATTTTTTGAAGATTAAAATTTAACAAACTGTCATTTAGAAGTAATTACAAATGATTGTTTTGTTATTAAGCACTTAATCAATAAAATTTCATCAAATTGTTTGTTTTTTTATTTTTAGATGTCAGTGCATAGATTAGAATATGCACGACTTTTATTTTATTGATACAAGGAAAACATATGACAACAGTAATTCACACAGAAAACGCACCTGCAGCAATCGGTCCTTACGTACAAGCGGTTGATTTAGGCAACCTTGTTTTCACATCAGGTCAAATTCCAGTTAATCCTAAAACAGGTGAAGTATCTGCAGACATTACCGAACAAGCTCGCCAAGCACTCGAAAATGTTAAAGCGATTTTAGAACAAGCTGGTTTGAGTGTTGCTAACATCATCAAAACAACGGTTTTTGTAAAAGATTTAAATGACTTCGCAACGGTAAATGCTGAATATGAAAAATTCTTCCGTGAAAATAATCATCCTGCATTCCCTGCTCGCTCTTGCGTAGAAGTCGCTCGCTTACCAAAAGATGTTGGCTTAGAAATTGAAGCGATTGCCGTTCGCTCATAAAACTAAAAAGGGAATGGGAATGAACGCAATTTATCCAAATTGGCAAGCACCGAAAAATATTAAAGCCCTTACGACAGTAAGAATGGGAGGCGTGAGTCTTCCACCCTTTGATAGCTTTAATTTAGGTGATCACGTTTGCGATGATCCAAAAGCAGTGCAGCAAAATCGTACTTTACTCGTGGATAAATTTGACTTGCCCCATTCTCCCCTTTTTCTCACGCAAATCCACAGCACGAAAGTTATTGAGCTACCTTTTACGGGAAGCAATATTGAGGCTGATGCGGTTTATACGCAACATTCTTGCCAAGTCTGCTTAGTGATGACTGCAGATTGCTTACCTGTACTATTTTGTAATAGAGAGGGCACAGAAGTTGCTGCAGCCCATGGGGGATGGCGGGGCTTATGTGATGGCATTTTGGAAGAAACTGTTGCAAAATTTAAATGCCCGACTTCCGATATTATTGCTTGGCTAGGCCCAGCCATTGGCCCAACCGCTTTTCAAATAGGTGAAGAGGTCGTCGAGCAATTTTGTGCCTTCGATCCCAATGCAAAACTCGCTTTTACGCCTGATCTCACTACAAACGGTAAATTCCTCGGCAATCTTTACTTACTCGCGACTCAACGCTTAAACAAGCTTGGCATTACAGAAATCTCAGGCGGAAAGCATTGCACTTATACCGAGCAAGATAAGTTTTTCTCTTACCGTCGAGATAAACAGACAGGCAGAATGGCCTCTCTTATTTGGATAGAATAATTGTTTGTTTTTTACACAAACAATCTGGGAAAGATAGACGAAATCAGCACTTTATTCTATAATTTAGCTCTATTTTATCCCCCCTTAGCTCAGTCGGTTAGAGCAGGCGACTCATAATCGCTTGGTCACTGGTTCAAGTCCGGTAGGGGGGACCATTCGACTTGTCAAATAACGTCTTTTCTGTCAAAAAACATCATAAAAACAGCATTTTAGAATCAACCTTATTGTTGTTTTCGTCTTTTATTGTTTGTCATTGTTCGTTTTTATTGTTCCCTTAAATGTTCCCTCTTTATGAAGGAACAAAAACGAGGGAACAGAAGAACGGTAAATTTTTATTTATTAGGGTTTGAACAATGGCTAGAGACTTTTCAAAAAAATTCACTGATTCTTATATTCATGGAATTAAACCAACCGATAAAGAGCAACTATTTTCTGATAGGGATAAGGCTCGTATATGGTGCGGGCTATTGGCACAAGGTATAGATCCTGCTGAAGAAGAATGTATGCAGCAAGAGGAGAAAGAGAAGAAATCTGTGACCTTTAAAGAGCTTGCTATGCTATGGCGTGATAAACGATTAAAGAAGGGTGAGTTAAAAGAAAATAGTATTGAGAAAGTTTATAGAAGAGTAGAGCTTTATTTGTTTGATAGATTTAATTTTTCTAGATTGTTAGCTAAAAATATTAATTTGAGATCTTTTGATAATGCTCTACTTCCCATAGAGGGAACAGGTATATGCGATAAGTTATGCATTGCAATAAAACAAATATTTGATAATGCGATTGATGAAGGCGTGTTAGAAAATAATCCTTTTACAAGATTATCCAAAAGATTTAAAAAGCCAATTACTAAGAATTTTCCATCAATACCGCCTAAGGAATTAATGGCGTTCTAGACAAGAGATTATGCAGACGTGGGGAAATTATGTTGAGCAGTGCATTAGTCAATCTTGATGCGAAACAGCTCAACAGCCAAAACGGCGCGCCAATCACCGCACAAAACCTGATTGGCGGACTCCGTGCAATTTCCGCACCTTTCTTTCCGGCAGACTACATTTTAATTACAACGTTTTCTAACCTTGCGATTTACTTCAAGCAAAACACCGCTCGCTTGTTCTTCAAACAAGAACCGAGACAAAATAACGTGCAAATTTATTTCTCTGTGATGCTTGATTACTTGCTAGAAAATCACCGCCATGCGGTACTAATTGAAGGCATTGATGAGGTGCAATAATGGAACAGATAACTCCTGAAGAATGTGCTAGTAAATTGCTTGAAGCCGTGCATTTATTTATCAATTACAGCGTGCAGGATTATATTTCACGTGGAATCATACAGGCGAATGAAAAGCCTCGATTTATGCGTGAATTATGGGGGCAGCTTGAACAAAGTGCGTTAGAAAACAACCGCACTTTCAACAATAAAGCCACCGCGTCCGCTTGTTTTACGTTTGAATAGGGGGAGCAATGCGACAAACTCACGTAAATAACAAAATGAGAAAAGAAGATATATTCAAGCAGCTGGATTCATTTTCAGACCGAGGGGGCGATATTATGAAGGCGGAATTTATAGCGCACCTTTGCAGCACTTACTGAACGCGAAGCCATAGACCTCACAACTGAATATATCAAACGATGCAAAAAACTCGAACGCAATCACCACTAATCAAGCCCCGAAAAGGGCTTTTTTGTATCTTTTAAAAGGTTTTTAGTGGTGTTATCATATCGTTAAATTAAACACTAAAAGGGGCATTATATGGCATTACATCAAATACTGGCAGAACAAGCGGCAAGCATTACAGACTTAAAACGAAACCCAATGGGCGTAATTCAAGAAAGCGAAAGCGGAATAGTCGCAATATTGAACCGAAACCAACCCGCATTTTATTGCATCACCCCCGAATTATTCTCTCATATGCAAGAATTAATCGAAGATTTAGAGCTCGGCAGAATGGCAAATGAACGGCTAGCCACCCTAGAACCAGTAGAGGTTGATCTAAATGACTTATAAACTCATTTTTGATAAACGCGCATTAAAAGAATGGAATAAATTGGGGGAAACCTTACGCCAACAATTTAAAAATAAATTAGCCGAAAGAATGATAAATCCACGCATTCAAGCCGACAAATTAAAGGGCGAAAATGATTTATATAAAATCAAATTAAGAAGCGCTGGTTATCGATTAGTTTATCAAGTAAGAGATCAGGAAATCACTATTATTGTTGTATCTGTTGGAAAAAGGGAACGATTAGAAGTCTATAAAACCGCAGAACAAAGAACAGCCCACTAAACTGGGCTTTATTTTTACTTAGGATAAGAAAAATTATGGCAAAAAATAAAGCAACATTACCCCCTAGAAAATGGTATAGCTTGCAACAGGTAGCGGATAAATTGACAAGAGAATTTGGCGAGCCAGTAACAGTAGATGATTTATTGCATTATTATCAAATTGATTTATTGCCTTTTTCAATTTATATAAACCACAATGTAGAAAGAACATGTATTAATGATCTTGTATTTAGTGCCCCCAAAAGTCGGAAAATTCCATGCCGATTAGCATACTTAAATTCGACATATTAAACAAATTAGAGGAATTAATTATAGGAAAAATTCTATATATAGAATTCCCGAAAAAAGAAACGGAAAGTTTAATTTTAGATAGCTATAAATTTAAAAAAAGCCTTCATCATGTGGGCAATTAAACGCCAATTTTGTCGGGCAGATTAGTAACATTAAAAGGGCGGTTTATGTGGATTGCCCCGAAGCGAACAACTGGGATAAAACCGAAAAAGAAACTTTGCAGGAAAAAGGCATTAAGCCGATGACGAATGAAGAACGATTAGCACAGTTAAAAGGGCAAGATAAAGTGCAAGGCAAGTTGTTTTAAGCCGTGCACTGACTTGGGGGCAAAAAAGCCCCGCGAGGCTTGGACTTGGTTGGCGCGGGGACTTAGGAAAAAAAACCATACAACGAAAGATTTATTATGAAATTTAGCCAAAAACTAAACGGGCATATTATACCGAAAAACAAACACTTATCACAAAACGAACAAAAATATTCGCTTTTTGTTTATTTCACGCTTGACAGATAAAACGAAATTAAACGAGAATTAAAGATTAATAAATTTTCTAACTTGCCAAATAATTCCCAAATAATTCCCAAATAATTCCCAAATAATGACATCAAAAAAGACCATTTTTTATAGTGATGTTCCCTGTTTTGTTCCCTTTTTAGATACTAACACTCTTATTTATTTTAGGTATGACAAGGGATAAGTTCAAAAAATGGAAGTAGGTAGAGACCATTTTTCCAGCAAAAAATTTCTTTTTTATCAAAATCTTATTTCAATATTGTCTATTTTATTTGCCTTGTGACTACAAACAAATTTTTACAGATAAATCAGCGAGTTTAATCCACACTTCATCACTAAATTCTTGTTTAGCAAGGCGTTCAATATTGGCAAGCTCTTGGATAATTTCGTAGAGAGTCTGGTAAGTTAAACGTTGAATCGCACTTAAAAAGAGCGGTCGGCGATTTTGCCAGATTTTTAGACGGTCAAATTCAGTCTTAATTTGTTGAGTTGGAAGTTTTTCCGTTGTCACAATACGTTGCTGTGGTTTTGTGAGTTCAAGCAACGTAAATAATTCTCGCTGTAGTGTGCGTAATAAAATAACAGGTTGCACATCTTCAGCTTGTAAACCTTTTAAAATACGTTTAGCACGATTTGCTTTTCCCATTAGCAAAGCATCAATCCATTGAAATGGTGTAAAAATTGAAGATTGTTCTACTACGCTAATAACACGATTGTAGTTAAGTTTATGGTCAGGATAGAGCAAATCTAAAAGCTGCAGAGCTTGTTTGAGTGCGAGCAGGTTATTTTCGTAACTATAACAAAGTTGTTGAATTGCTTCATTGTCAGCGTCTAATCCCATTACTTTGGTACGATTTTTTACCCAACGTGGTAAGTTTTCTACCGTCGGTGTTTGACAATTTATCAGTATTGTATTTGGTTCATATTGATTAAGTATAATAAACCACGTTTGCTTTTCAATCGCTTTAGTCAATTTTGCTACCTGTAAAATAAGCAAGACATCTTTATGCAATACGGATATAAGTTCTTGCAGATTTTTCTGCAAAAGTGCGGTGAAATTTTCAGGTAAATTCAAGCTTAGTATTTGTTTACTAAAAAACAACCCTATAGATTGACAAGATTCTATAAGTTGCGCCCAATCAGTTTGGCTATCAACTTGAATAGTATTTTTTTCATCAAAACCTTGCTGGTTTGCCACTTGACAAATAGTATCCTCAGTTTCACTAAGTAATAAAGGATCTTGCCCTTGCAAGAGATAAACTCTAGCCAAGCCTTGCGCAAGATGATGATTTAGTTGCTCTGGAAAAATGCGGTTCATTATTTCCTTTTTATTTGATTTTGTAACGCAATTATTTTTACGATTAATTGACGTGCTACTTGCTCGCGCATATCATTCCAAATTACCTCTCGTTCTTCTGATTTGGCTAATGCTGCACGTGCATTATCAAAGAAAGTACGGTTTACTTTCGCATTGATTGGATAGCTTTCGCCATTAGCAAGGCGGAAAGTGGCTTCTACTTCCAACATTAAAAGTTTTTCTGCCTCACGTCCGTGCTTAAAAATAGACGCGACTTGATCTGAAGTAATCTGTTTATTAATACGTAAAATGGGAATATTTTGTTCTAAATTGACGACATTAACCTGATTTTCCTGCAATTTGCGACGCATAATAACAGTAAAATCATTATAAGAGTCATCACTTTCAAGGGCTAATGTTCGCCATTCACTTGGCATAGTAACCGACTGTTGAAAATGCCAACCGCAAGCAGAAAGAATTGCTAATGTTGCGATAAGCAGTAAAGTCTTGATTGAGTTGATCATAAAAATTACCTTTATTGTAGGACGTGTAAAATGTAAATATTTCACATACCTATAAAAAATGGTGCGTGAATTTTAAATCCACACACCCTATGTATTATGGTTTCACTACCACGTTTAATAATTTACCTACGACATAAATCACTTTGACAATGTGTTGATTATCAATAAATTTCTTCACATTTTCATCCGCAAAAGCAATCGTTTTGACTGTGTCTTCATCTGCATCTGCCGCAACAGTAACTTTGCCACGAACCTTGCCATTTACTTGCACAACAATCAGTTTTTCATCTTCTACCATTGCGGCTTCATCGGCTTTTACCCATTCTGCAGTATCAATAGCACTTTCATTGCCAAGAGCTTGCCATAATTCAAAACAGATATGTGGCGTAATTGGATAAAGCATACGAACAACTGCACTTAATGCCTCCGCCATAACTGCACGATCTTGCTCGCTATCAAGCGATGCCTTAGTCAGTTTATTCATCAATTCCATCACTGCAGCAATCGCAGTATTAAATGTTTGACGACGACCAATATCATCGCTCACTTTCGCAATGGTTTTATGAACTTCACGGCGAAGCACTTTTTGTTCTGCGGAAAGTGCGGTCAAATCTAGGCTAGTTTTTGCTGGATTTTGTTGATATTGATATACCAAATTCCAAACACGCCCTAAGAAACGTTTCGCACCTTCTACGCCAGATTCTTGCCATTCCAAGGTCATTTCTGCTGGAGAGGCAAACATCATAAAGAGGCGAACAGTATCGGCACCATATTTTTCTACCATTTCTTGTGGGTCAATACCGTTATTTTTGGATTTCGACATTTTTGTCATGCCACTGTGGACTAATTCACGCCCTTCAGGATCAGTCGCTTTAATAATTCTACCTTTTTCATCACGTTCAAGAGTTACCTGTGTTGGACTCACCCAAATACGCTCATTGGTTGGACTTGTGTAGTAGAAGGCGTCTGCAAGCACCATACCTTGACATAATAATTTATCGGCTGGTTCGTCACTGGTTACAAATCCTGCATCACGCAATAATTTGTGGAAGAAACGGAAGTAGAGCAAGTGCATTGTTGCGTGTTCGATACCGCCGATATATTGATCCACTGGTAACCAATAGTTTGCTTCTTCCGCATCAAGCATGCCATTTTGATATTGTGGACAAGTGTAGCGCGCGTAATACCAAGAGGATTCCATAAAGGTATCAAAGGTATCCGTTTCTTTTAACGCTGGTGCGCCGTTAAGGGTTGTTTTGGCCCAGTTAAGATCTGCTTTAATTGGACTTTTTACGCCATCCATTACCACATCTTCAGGCAGAATAATAGGTAAATCTTCCATTGGTGCAGGTACTACATCGCCATTTTCAAGGGTTAGCATTGGAATTGGTGCACCCCAATAACGTTGGCGAGAAACGCCCCAGTCACGTAAACGGTAATTAACTTGACGTTTTCCAACACCTAATTTTTCTAATTTATCCGCGATACCGTTGAATGCACCATCAAAGTCTTTACCATCAAATTCAGCTGAATTAACGAGTTTGCCGTGTTCAGTAAAGGCTTGTTTAGTTAAATCAATTTCCTCATCAGCAATGGGTTCAATAACTTGCTTGATTTGTAAACCGTATTTTTGAGCAAATTCAAAGTCACGTTGGTCGTGAGCTGGAACCGCCATTACTGCGCCAGTGCCATAGTGCATTAATACGAAATTCGCAACCCAAATTGGTAATTTTTCACCCGTCAATGGATGAATAGCAAATAATCCCGTTGCCATTCCTTTTTTCTCCATTGTCGCAAGATCAGCTTCTGCCACTTTTGCGTTTTTCGCTTCTTGGATAAAGGCGGCTAATTCGGAATTGTTTTGAGCTGCTAAACTTGCTAATGGATGTGCTGCCGCAATGCCTAAATAACTTACGCCATAAAAGGTATCTGGACGCGTGGTGTAAACTGCTACTTTTTCGTTGGTATTTGCAACATCAAAGGTAATTTCTACCCCTTCAGAACGACCAATCCAGTTACGTTGCATGGTTTTTACCATGTCAGGCCATTGTGGAAGGGTATCTAAACCACCTAATAATTGCTCTGCATAGTCAGTAATTTTGATAAACCATTGTGGGATTTCTTTTTGTTCCACAGGTGTATCACAACGCCAGCAACAACCTTCGTGTACTTGCTCGTTTGCGAGCACTGTTTCATCATTCGGGCACCAGTTTACGGTTGAGGTTTTTTTGTACACCAAGCCTTTTTTGTAAAGCTCAGTGAAGAACCATTGCTCCCATTTGTAGTAGTCGGGTTTACAGGTTGCGATTTCACGATCCCAGTCGAAACCAAAGCCTAAAAGTTGAAGTTGTTTTTTCATGTAGGCAATGTTTTCGTATGTCCATTTAGCAGGCGCAGTTTTATTTTTGATCGCCGCACCTTCTGCTGGTAAGCCGAAAGCATCCCAACCAAATGGTTGCAATACGTTTTTGCCTAGCATGCGTTGATAACGAGAAATGACATCACCAATAGTGTAGTTGCGCACATGCCCCATATGCAGGCGGCCAGAAGGATATGGGAACATAGAAAGACAGTAATATTTTTCTTTAGATTCGTCTTTGATTGCTTTGAAAACTTTATTTTCTGCCCAATATTGTTGAACCTTTGGTTCGATCATATCGGGGCGATATTGTTCTTGCATAAAATCACCTTAAATTTTAACCGCACTTTTGCAGCATTTTGACAATAGAAAATGTGCCATAGAATACCGTAAAATGGCAAAAATTAATAGGGAGAGAAATAAAAAGTGCGGTGGTTTTTTTAGTTGTTTTTTACAATAAATTTTCAATTTTTACAGAACAGATTAGAACAAAGGAATTCATAGCAAGCCAATATAACTTATGATATAGTTTACCACCAAATTTATAGAGGTCTCTCAATAATAAAAATAATGATAGAGTTGGATCAAACAAATATACCAAAACACGTTGCCATTATTATGGATGGTAATGGTCGTTGGGCAAAACAGAAAAATAAAATGCGAATTTTCGGACACACCAATGGCGTTACTGCGGTACGCAAAGCAGTGGCTTATGCACGACAAATCGGTGTGGAAGTACTCACACTTTATGCCTTTAGTAGCGAAAATTGGAGTCGCCCAGAACAAGAAATCAGCGCGTTAATGTCGCTTTTTATGCAAGCCTTGGATCGCGAAGTGAAAAAATTACATAAAAATAATATTTGTCTGAAAATTATTGGCGATGTATCTCGTTTTAGTGAAACTTTACAAGAAAAAATCAAAAAAGCGGAAAATTTAACAGAAAAAAATACCGCGCTTACACTCAATATTGCGGCAAATTACGGCGGTTGTTGGGATATTATTCAAGCCGCTAAACAAATTGCAGAAAAAGTTAAAAAAGAAGAAATGTCAGTTTCAGATATTAATAACTCGACTTTTCAACATCATCTTGCAACCCAAAATGCACCACCTGTGGATTTATTAATTCGCACCAGTGGAGAACAGCGCATAAGCAACTTTTTATTATGGCAAATTGCCTATGCGGAATTATATTTTTCCGATGTGCTTTGGCCTGATTTTAATCAATTAGAATTTAATCGCGCGATTGCAAGTTATCAACAACGTCATCGCCGTTTTGGCGGGACTGAATAGTTAAACGGATTAAAATTATGCTTAAACAACGAGTTTTATCTGCTATTGTGTTAATTGCTGCAGTTTTATGTGCACTATTTTTATTCACACCTTTTTATTTTGCCCTCGCTTTAGGGGCGGTAGCGATTTTAGGCATTTGGGAATGGACTCAATTTGCTCGCCTAAAACAACCTTTGATACGTTTTTTTGTGACTACCTTTTTAGGCGTATTTATCTTCTTATGGCTCTATACTGAGGGCAACTATTTAGATGCAGGGCGTGTGTTTGAACAACATCTTCAGCTTTTATTGATAAATGCTGTTAGCTGGTGGGGTTTAGCTTTGTTACTTGTGATCAGTTACCCTAAATCAGCTAAATTTTGGTCTAAAAATCCACTTTTACAACTTTTATTTGCCTTTTCTACGTTGATTCCATTTATCGCAGGTGTATTACGTTTACGTTTAGAACACTATACCCATGATCCTTATCACGGCTTATTTTTATTACTTTACGTATTTGTACTTGTTTGGGCGGCTGATTCTGGTGCTTATTTTAGCGGACGCGCCTTTGGCAAACGTAAACTTGCCCCTAAAGTATCGCCAGGTAAAAGTTGGGAAGGGGTTATTGGTGGATTAATTACAGCATTAGTGCTTGCTTTTATCTTTATTCATTTCTCTAACAATACTTTAGTAGGCAATCGAAATATTACTGGATTTATCATTCTTTCTGTAGCGACAGTTGCAATTTCAGTATTGGGCGATTTAACTGAAAGTATGTTTAAACGTGAGTCAAGAGTTAAAGACAGTAGCCAATTGATTCCTGGTCATGGCGGTGTATTAGATCGCATTGATAGCTTGACTGCCGCGGTACCTTTTTTCAGCTACTTCTATTTCTTTGTGTTATAAGGATTTTGAATGTCATTTTTGTGGTCACTAGGTTCTTTTATCATTGCTATTGCTGTATTAGTATCCGTTCACGAATATGGTCACTTTTGGGCAGCGAGAAAGTGCGGTATAAAAGTCCATCGTTTTTCCATTGGTTTTGGAAAAGTAATTTGGAAACGCATTGACAAATATGGTACAGAATTTGCGGTTTCAATGATTCCTTTAGGCGGCTATGTAAAAATGCTTGATGGACGTAATGAAGTAGTTCCTGCTGAGCAAAAATCACAAGCATTTGACAGTAAAAGCGTATTACAACGGTCATTTGTAATTATTGCAGGCCCTTTAGCTAATTTTATTTTTGCAATTTTTGCTTATTGGGTCATTTACCTTTATGGAATGCCAACGGTTAAACCAGTGATTGAATCAATAACACCAAACTCAATCGCAGCACAAGCCCACATTGAACCCAATACGCAAATTCTTACAATTGATGGCGAAGAAACTCAAGATTGGGAAACCATCAATATGCTACTTGCAACAAAAATGGGGGAGCTTAATGTTAAGATTACCCTTTCTCCTTTCAATTCTAATATTGAACAACAACGGACTTTAAATCTTACAAATTGGATATTCGATCCCGCAAAAGAAAGTGCTTTTGAGGCATTAGGGATTATGCCTATGCGTCCTCAAGTTGAAATGGTGCTTTCTAAAGTTGTTCAAAATTCTCCCGCTGAGAAAGCTGGTTTACAAATCGGTGATAAAATTTTAAAAGAAAATTTAACCGCACTTCCTTGGCAAGATTTTATAAAACAGGTCGAACAAGGCGAAACTTTTACTATAAAAATTGAACGTAATGGAGAAACATTTGACAAAATCCTAACTCCAGTGCGTAATCAAAATGGCAAATGGTTTGTTGGGGTTAGCCCAACCTTGACAAAATTAGCGGATGAATACCGTACTGAATTAAAATATGGTATTCTTGAATCTTTACAAAAAGGCATTGAAAAAACAGGACAACTTTCCCTTTTAACCTTGAAAATATTAGGGAAATTACTTACTGGCGATTTGTCATTAAATAATTTAAGTGGGCCAATTTCTATTGCAAAAGGTGCTGGTGCATCAGCAAATATTGGATTGGTGTATTTTTTAAGTTTTATGGCATTGATTAGTGTAAATTTAGGGATTATGAATTTATTTCCATTACCAGTATTAGATGGCGGTCATTTAGTTTTTTTAACAATGGAAGCTGTTAAAGGAAAACCTGTTTCTGAGCGGGTGCAAAGCATCTGTTATCGAATTGGCGCAGCACTGTTATTAAGCTTAACGGTGTTTGCATTATTTAATGATTTTTTACGTCTATAATTTATATAGGATACAATCGATGAAAAAACTTCTAATCGCAAGTTTATTATTCGGTACGACAACGACTGTGTTTGCCGCACCTTTTGTGGCAAAAGATATTCGTGTGGATGGTGTTCAAGGTGACTTAGAACAACAAATCCGAGCAAGTTTACCTGTTCGTGCTGGTCAGCGTGTGACTGACAATGATGTGGCTAATATTGTCCGCTCTTTATTCGTAAGTGGTCGATTCGATGATGTGAAAGCGCATCAAGAAGGCGATGTGCTTGTTGTTAGCGTTGTGGCTAAATCGATCATTTCAGATGTTAAAATCAAAGGTAACTCTGTTATTCCCACTGAAGCACTTAAACAAAACTTAGATGCTAACGGGTTTAAAGTTGGCGATGTTTTAATTCGAGAAAAATTAAATGAATTTGCCAAAAGTGTAAAAGAGCACTATGCAAGTGTAGGTCGCTATAACGCAACCGTTGAACCTATTGTCAATACGCTGCCAAATAATCGTGCTGAAATTTTAATTCAAATCAATGAAGATGATAAAGCAAAATTGGCATCATTAACTTTCAAGGGGAACGAATCTGTTAGTAGCAGTACATTACAAGAACAAATGGAATTACAACCTGATTCTTGGTGGAAATTATGGGGAAATAAATTTGAAGGTGCGCAATTCGAGAAAGATCTGCAGGCAATTCGTGATTATTATTTAAATAATGGCTATGCCAAAGCACAAATCACTAAAACGGATGTTCAGCTAAATGATGAAAAAACAAAAGTTAATGTAACCATTGATGTAAATGAAGGTTTACAGTATGACCTTCGTAGTGCACGCATTATAGGTAATCTGGGAGGTATGTCTGCCGAGCTTGAACCTTTACTTTCAGCATTACATTTAAATGATACTTTCCGCCGTAGTGATATTGCAGATGTAGAAAATGCAATTAAAGCAAAACTTGGGGAACGAGGTTACGGTAACACAACAGTAAATTCTGTACCTGATTTTGACGATGCAAATAAAACATTAGCGATAACCTTTGTTGTTGATGCTGGACGACGTTTAACTGTTCGCCAACTTCGCTTTGAAGGAAATACCGTTTCTGCTGATAGTACTTTACGTCAGGAAATGCGACAACAAGAAGGAACTTGGTATAATTCACAATTAGTTGAGTTAGGAAAAATTCGCTTAGATCGTACAGGTTTCTTCGAAACAGTTGAAAACCGAATTGATCCTATCAATGGTAGCAATGATGAAGTGGATGTCGTATATAAAGTCAAAGAACGTAACACGGGTAGTATCAACTTTGGTATTGGTTACGGTACAGAGAGTGGTATCAGTTATCAAGCAAGTATTAAACAAGATAATTTCTTGGGAACAGGGGCGGCAGTAAGTATAGCTGGTACGAAAAATGATTATGGTACGAGTGTCAATTTGGGTTATACCGAACCCTATTTTACTAAAGATGGTGTAAGTCTTGGTGGAAATATTTTCTTTGAAAACTACGATAACTCTAAAAGTGATACATCCTCTAACTATAAGCGTACGACTTATGGAAGTAATGTTACTTTAGGTTTCCCTGTAAATGAAAATAACTCCTATTATGTAGGATTAGGCCATACCTATAATAAAATTAGTAACTTTGCTCTAGAATATAACCGTAATTTATATATTCAATCAATGAAATTTAAAGGTAATGGCATTAAAACAAATGACTTTGATTTTTCTTTTGGTTGGAACTATAACAGCCTTAATAGAGGCTATTTCCCAACTAAAGGGGTTAAAGCAAGTCTTGGTGGACGAGTTACTATTCCAGGTTCTGATAACAAATACTACAAACTAAGTGCAGATGTACAGGGTTTCTACCCATTAGACAGAGATCACCGCTGGGTTGTATCTGCAAAAGCATCTGCAGGATATGCAAATGGTTTTGGAAACAAGCGTTTACCGTTCTATCAAACTTATACAGCGGGTGGCATTGGTTCATTACGCGGTTTTGCTTATGGTAGTATTGGGCCTAATGCAATTTATGCCGAACATGGTAATGGTACTTTTAATAAGATAAGTTCTGATGTGATTGGTGGTAATGCAATCACAACTGCGAGTGCAGAACTTATTGTACCAACTCCATTTGTGAGTGATAAAAGCCAAAATACAGTCCGAACCTCCCTATTTGTTGATGCGGCAAGTGTTTGGAATACTAAATGGAAATCAGATAAAAATGGATTAGAGAGCAAGGTCTTGAAAGACTTACCTGATTATGGCAAATCAAGCCGTATTCGCGCCTCTACAGGTGTCGGATTCCAATGGCAATCTCCTATTGGACCATTGGTATTTTCTTATGCTAAACCAATTAAAAAATATGAAAATGATGATGTCGAACAGTTCCAATTTAGTATTGGGGGTTCTTTCTAATAAATTGAACTTTTTTCGTCATCAGAACTCAAAAACAACGTTCTCTGCCTAATTGAATTGGGCAGAGAAAATATTAAACCCATCATTTAATTAAGGATATTTATCAAATGAAAAACATCGCAAAAGTAACCGCACTTGCTTTAGGTATTGCACTTGCTTCAGGCTATGCTTCCGCTGAAGAAAAAATTGCTTTCATTAATGCAGGTTATATTTTTCAACATCACCCAGATCGCCAAGCGGTAGCAGATAAACTTGATGCTGAATTTAAACCTGTAGCTGAGAAATTAGCAGCAAGCAAAAAAGAAGTTGATGATAAAATTGCTGCTGCTCGTAAAAAAGTAGAAGCAAAAGTTGCGGCTTTAGAAAAAGATGCACCTCGCTTACGTCAAGCTGATATTCAAAAACGCCAAGAGGAAATTAATAAATTAGGTGCGGCTGAAGATGCTGAATTACAAAAATTAATGCAAGAACAAGATAAAAAAGTTCAAGAATTCCAAGCTCAAAATGAAAAACGTCAAGCTGAAGAACGTGGTAAATTATTAAATAGCATTCAAACTGCGACAAATAATTTAGCAAAAGCAAAAGGTTATACTTATGTGCTTGATGCAAATTCAGTTGTATTTGCGGTAGAGGGTAAAGATATTACTGAAGAAGTATTAAAATCTATTCCTGCTTCTGAAAAAGCACAAGAGAAAAAATAATAGGTTCTCATAATGCAAAAATCCTATTCTTTACAAGAATTGGCAACTCAAATCGGCGCTACCGTTCGCGGTAACGCCGATGTTGTTGTTGAGAATATCGCTCCTCTCGATAAAGCCCAATCAAATCAACTCACTTTTATTTCTAACGTAAAATTTCGTGCATTATTGAAAGATTCTAAAGCAGGGATTTTGGTTGTTTCTGAAGAGGATGTTGAACACTGTTCTCCAGAAAGCAATTTACTTATTGTTAAAGATCCTTATGTGGCTTACGCAATTTTAGCGCAATATATGGATAGCACGCCAAAAGCGGCACAAGGAATCGCAAAAAGTGCGGTCATTTTTGATGGTGTTTTATTGGGCGAAAATGTATCTATTGGTGCGAACGCAGTGATTGAAGAAGGTGTTGTACTAGGTGATAACGTGATCATTGGTGCAAATTGCTTTGTTGGTAAAAATACCAAGATAGGTTCAGGCACTCAGCTCTGGGCTAATGTCACTGTTTACCATAACGTTGAGATTGGAGCTAATTGCTTAATTCAATCAGGAACAGTTATCGGTAGTGATGGTTTTGGTTATGCAAATGATCGTGGTCGTTGGATTAAAATTCCACAAGTAGGGCAAGTAATAATTGGTAATAACGTTGAGATTGGTGCGAATACCTGTATTGACAGAGGCGCATTAGATGCCACGATTATTGAAGATAACGTTATTATCGATAACCTTTGTCAAATTGCACATAATGTTCATATTGGCACAGGTACAGCGGTTGCGGGTGGCGTTATTATGGCAGGTAGCTTAACTGTTGGTCGCTATTGCTTAATTGGCGGTGCGAGTGTGATTAATGGTCATATGGAAATTTGTGATAAAGTAACCATTACTGGAATGGGAATGGTTATGCGTCCAATTACAGAGCCTGGCGTATATTCCTCTGGTATTCCATTGCAAACGAATAAAGAATGGCGTAAAACAGCAGCTCTAACATTAGGCATTGATGGCATACATAAACGCCTAAAAGCATTAGAAAAGAAAATTTCTTAATTGATACCCCATCATTTAATCTGCATTTTACAAGTTTAATAACTGATTAAAATGCAGATTTTTATGTGTATAAAATTTACTTAACGAAATAAGTTGAAATTCTTTTAAAAATAAATAAGCCCAACTTTAAATTGGGCTTACAAGCATACATTTTTTATCGTTAAAGAATTATGCGTTACCGCCAGTGATTTTTGCAACTTCAGCAGCAAAATCTTCTTCTTTTTTCTCAATACCTTCGCCTACTTCTAAACGAATGAAGTTAGAAACTGAAGTATTTACTGATTTTAAGAAATCCCCTACAGATACAGAAGGATCCATTACAAATGCTTGACCTGTTAATGAAACTTCACCAGTGAATTTCTTCATACGACCTTCAACCATTTTCTCTGCGATTTCTTTTGGTTTACCAGAGTTGATCGCAATATCGATTTGGATTTGGCGTTCGTGTTCAACCACTTCAGCAGATACATCTTCTGGGTTCACGAATTCAGGTTTAGATGCAGCTACGTGCATTGCTACTTTTTTCAGTTCATCAGCAGAACCTTCGCCCGCAACTAATACGCCAATTTTTGCACCGTGTAAGTATTGAGCAATTACTTGACCATCTAAGTAAGCAACACGACGAATATTCATGTTCTCACCGATTTTAGCAACTAATGCAGCACGTTTTTCTTCAAATTGCGCTTGTAATGCTTCGATAGTTGTACCTTTGTTTGCTGCTGCGAAATCAGCCACTTCGTTTGCTAAA
>NZ_CALIFA010000019.1:0-17553 GCF_938021905.1 Pseudohaemophilus parahaemolyticus | reverse complement strand
TTTCCGCTGTGAAACGGCAGAACTTACGACGACGGAAATAACGTGCCATTTGGCTTCTCCTGATCTATAAATTCAATATGTTCGGTATGTAAAACTAATTGGCTGTTGCCGTTGTAGTCTTTGTGTGTATTAAGAAATCCTTGAACACAAACTTTGCTACCGAGCTTAATTTGTTGGGTTATTAAACTAAATTGACTACCGTTTAAAACTACTTGGATTTTACACCAAGCTTGGCGTTCTAAATTCACTTCTGTTTGTGTTGAACGATGTTCTAACCAAAATCGGTAATTTGGAATGCCTAAAGGGCTTTGCTTTTGTTTGACTAAACTGACGACTTCACCCGTTAAACTTAAACGATTTTCAATCGGCAAAATTATTCGCCTGCTTCTACTTCAGCTGCTGCTTCAACAGCTTTGCTTTCTTTTGCTTTAGCCATTGGTGAAGCTTCAGTTACTGCAGCTTTAGTGTGAACGATTAAGTTGCGAAGAACTGCATCGTTGTAACGGAAGTTAGTTTCTAACTCATCGATTACACTTTGTGGTGCTTCTACATTCATTAACACGTAGTGTGCTTTGTGAAGTTTGTTGATTGGGTATGCTAATTGACGACGACCCCAATCTTCTAAGCGATGAATTTGACCGCCAGCTTCTTTGATAGATGCTGTGTAACGCTCAATCATTGCTGGTACTTGTTCGCTTTGGTCCGGGTGAACCATAAAAACGATTTCGTAGTGACGCATTGACTATCCTTACGGGTTAGCAGCCTCCAACTTTAGCCAGTCACCAACTTGTGGAAGCAAGGATTAAAAAACAAATGTGACTGAATGGGGCAATTATACAGATTTCAACCGCTTGATCAAGCAAAAGCATAAAATTCAAACGGTAAAATTTTAAAAAAGATTTGCAAATTTTATTGCTAGGTGTTTTTTGGAAAATAGCGTAAACTTACGCAATCGTTTGCTTTGTTTAATTTTAAGGATTTAAAATGAATATTCTCATTATTGGTAACGGTGGTCGTGAACACGCTTTAGCTTGGAAAGTACGTCAATCGCCTTTGGCGGACAAAGTCTTTGTTGCACCAGGTAATGCAGGCACGGCATTAGAAGAAGGCATTGAAAATGTCGCCATTTCTGGTACAAATTTAACCGCTTTGGTGCAATTTGCCAAAGAGAACCAAATCGGCTTAACCATTGTAGGCCCTGAGGCGCCGCTCGTGGCAGGCGTGGTCGATGCTTTCCGTGCTAATGGTTTAAAAATCTTCGGACCAACGCAAACCGCTGCACAATTAGAGGGTTCAAAATCCTTTGCGAAAGATTTCTTAGCTCGTCACAAAATTCCAACCGCAGAATATCAAAACTTCACTGAGGTTGAACCTGCACTTGCATACTTACACGAAAAAGGCGTACCGATTGTGATTAAAGCTGATGGCTTGGCGGCAGGCAAAGGCGTGATTGTTGCGATGACGATGCAAGAAGCCAAAGACGCAGTTAAAGATATGCTTTCTGGAAACGCTTTTGGCGATGCGGGGAGTCGTGTGGTTATCGAAGAATTTTTAGATGGCGAAGAAGCAAGCTTTATCGTGATGGTAGATGGTAAAAATGTCGAACCAATGGCAACTAGTCAAGACCATAAACGTGTTGGCGAGGGAGATAAAAGCTTGAATACAGGCGGAATGGGGGCGTACTCTCCAGCGCCAGTAGTAACGCCAGAAATCCACCAACGTGTGATGGAGCAAATTATCTATCCAACCGTTCGTGGAATGGCAGCTGAAAATAATGTTTACACAGGTTTCCTTTATGCGGGCTTGATGATTATGCCAAATGGTCAGCCAAAAGTGATTGAATTTAACTGCCGATTTGGCGATCCTGAAACCCAGCCAATTATGATGCGTTTAAAGTCTGATTTAGTTGAACTTTGCTTAAAAGCGTGCGATGGCGAATTAGATCAAATTCAATCAGAATGGCGTGAACAAGCTGCACTTGGCATTGTACTTGCAGCGGAAGGTTACCCAAATAATTACCGCAAAGGTGATGAAATCTCAGACATTCCATCAGAAACTGCAACGCAAAAAGTTTTTCTTGCAGGCGTAGAAAAACAAGGTGATAAATTACTCACGAATGGCGGACGCGTGCTTTGTGCAACTGCATTAGGCAACTCGGTGTATAAAGCACAACAATCTGCGTTGACATTGGCAGAACAAATCCAATGGCAAGGGCGTTTCTATCGTCGTGATATTGGCTACCGTGCAGTGGCTCGCGAACAAGCGGTGTAATTCTTCCCTTATTTTGCAAAAGCGAAAACAAATTTCACCGCTTGCCTAAAGTTAGACGGTTCAGTAAAATGAACCGTTTATTTTTTATCTCTATTTATATAAGGAACGACTATGTTTGGAAAAGGCGGTTTAGGCGGCTTAATGAAGCAAGCTCAACAAATGCAAGAAAAAATGCAAAAGATGCAAGAAGAGATTGCTCAACTTGAGGTCACAGGCGAATCTGGTGCGGGCTTGGTAAAAGTCACCATTAACGGTGCGCACAACTGCCATCGCATCGAAATCGATCCGTCATTGATGGAAGATGATAAAGAGATGGTAGAAGATTTAATCGCTGCGGCATTTAACGATGCGGTTCGCCGTGCGGAAGAGTTACAAAAAGAGAAAATGGCAAGTGTAACAGCAGGGTTGAATTTACCTGCGGGAATGAAGTTGCCGTTTTAATCATTGCATTCCCTCCCTCCGCCTCCGGCACCTCCCTCCGTAAACGGAGGGAGGGAATTTTCACTTCTAAAATCTAATTCAAACCTATGCAAACAAGCCCTTTACTTGAAAATTTAATGGAAGCACTTAGAGCCCTCCCTGGTGTAGGACCTAAATCGGCACAGCGTATGGCATTTCATCTTCTGCAACGCAACCGTGTGGGCGGACTTCATCTTTCCAAAGCGTTAAACGAAGCGATGACACATATCGGGCATTGTCAATCGTGCCGTACTTTTACCGAAGAAGAGCAATGTACCATTTGTAGTAATCCGCGTCGCCAAATGAGCGGGCAGCTTTGCATTGTGGAAATGCCAGAAGATATTCAAGCGATTGAGCAAACAGGGCAATTTTCAGGCAGATATTTTGTGCTGATGGGGCATCTTTCCCCTATTGATGGTATTGGTCCACGTGAGATTGGCTTGGATTTATTACAACAACGTTTAGAAAATGAATCGTTCCACGAAGTGATTTTAGCAACGAATCCAAATGTCGAAAGCGAAGCAACCACACATTACATCGCTGATATGTGCAGAATATACAACATAAAAGCTACTCGCATTGCCTATGGTGTACCAATGGGTGGATCACTTGAAATGGTCGATGGCAGTACACTTTCGCATTCCATTATTGGGCGTCGGGATATCACCCTTTAGTTATTTTTTATTCACATAAAAGCTGATATAATCAGTCAACTTTTTACCGACAATTCTTTGAGGATACAATGGAAACTATCGACAAAATCAAAAAACAAATCAGCGAAAACCCAATTCTACTTTATATGAAAGGTTCGCCAAAATTCCCATCATGCGGTTTCTCTGCTCGTGCAGTAGAAGCAGTTATTAACTGCCAAGTGCCTTTTGGCTATGTAGATATTTTAACCAACCCAGATATTCGTGCAGAATTACCAAAATTCGCAAACTGGCCAACTTTCCCACAATTATGGGTAGAAGGTGAGTTAATCGGCGGTTGCGACATTGTGTTAGAAATGGCACAAAAAGGCGAATTACAAACGTTATTAAAAGAAGTAGCAACTCGTCATCCTGCTTAATTATCTAAGAAATAATTGAAACCCCAAACATCTGTTTGGGGTTTTATCATAAATTACTCCTCTTCGGGCGCCTGTCCCATCCCATCTTTTTTAGTTCTCTGATAATCACTTGATACCAATTTATTCGCATCATTCCAATATAAAGTCAAAGTCACTTCGCCTTCAGCAAAAGGAGCTAAAGCATAAACAGGATAAACAAAATTAATCCCTTCGTGAGTGAAATAGAAGTTATCCACTAAATCAAAGTCCGCTTTGGGGGTAAATGGCTCAGCTTTTTCGTCTTGAGCTTCCATTCTTGTTTTTTCTAAATAGCTATTCCATAAAATCTCTTTAGCTTGTTCTTGGTGTGCTTTCGACATCAAGCTATCCAACGAAATCACAGTTTTTTTGTTTAAATCTACGTTGAAGTAATTCGTGCCATAAAGTCCGTGTACACCGCCCGTGTAGTTATCCCAATATTGAATGAAGGTGGCAATATTGCCACGCTGCCCAACATATGCCATTTGTGAACTATCACGAATCGCAATATCGCCATATTCTTGTAATGCTGCTTTTGAATCTTGATAATTTTTTTCGATTAATTTTAAAGCTTCTTCTCTTTCTGTCCCTGTCACTTGATGATTGATTTTTCCATCATGGTTAAGCAAGGTATGGCGAATCAGTAAATTATCCAGCCAATCTAAGCCTGTTTTTGCCATACTTGTAAAATAATAAAGCTCACTTTCTGTTCGTCCAAAATCATTCCCTGCGGGTAATTTTACCTGTTCTGATTTTGAAAATAATGGTTCAATTGTCACATCAAGTGCGGGCAATTGTGCTTGTAACTTGCTTTGTTCTGCTTGTAAAGCGGTTAAATCTTGCTGGGATTTTGCAAGATCTTGATTAAGTTGGGTGATGGTTTGTTCGGCTTGTTGTAATTTTTCGTTAAGGGCTTGAGTATCTTTTTCGTTACAAGCTGACAGAAGAAAAGCGGAAGAAATCAGCAATGCGAGGAGAGATTTTTTCATGGGATTATCCTTAAAAGAGAGAATAAAAAGTACTCTAGTATCATAGCACTAGCCTAGGTTATTTTCATTGTTTTTTGTTCAAACTGTCTGAAACTCGCACATATCTAAACGACTTTACTGGGCAGATTTACCTTGCCTTTTTAGCCTTCAAAATGCGATAATATAACCCTCTTTTTGTCTGTAAATTCTGGTAAAAAGAAACCTTTTTGCTCTTGTAAGTAAAATACTCCTTTAGAGTATAACCCTTTGATTTTGCAGCCATTTTAGACAAACAAAATGGGCGTAAGACAAAAGTTTATCGTTAATTCATAGTTAAAGCGAAGACAGTCGCGAGATTGGCGGGAATGACTACAATCTGTTGAGTCATTTGAAAATACGCAATAACTCAAGCAACAACAAAAAAGATAAGAGAAACACAATGAAACGTATGTTAATCAATGCAACTCAAAAAGAAGAGTTGCGCGTTGCCCTTGTTGATGGGCAGCGTTTATTCGATCTGGATATTGAGTCGCCAGGGCACGAACAAAAAAAATCAAATATTTACAAAGGGAAAATTACCCGCGTTGAACCAAGCCTTGAAGCCGCATTTGTTGATTACGGTGCTGAGCGTCATGGCTTTTTGCCTTTAAAAGAGATCTCACGCGAATATTTTCCTGAAGGTTATGAATTCAGTGGCCGCCCGAATATTAAAGATATTATTCAAGAAGGGCAAGAAGTGATCGTTCAAGTGAACAAAGAAGAACGTGGTAACAAAGGTGCAGCCTTAACCACGTTTATTTCACTTGCAGGTAGTTACTTAGTATTGATGCCAAACAACCCACGTGCAGGCGGAATTTCTCGCCGTATTGAAGGCGATGAGCGTTTAGAACTCAAAGAAGCGTTAGATTGCTTAGATGTGCCTGAAGATGTGGGCTTAATCGTGCGTACCGCAGGCGTAGGCAAATCACCAGAAGAGTTGCAATGGGACTTAAAAGTGTTATTGCATCACTGGGAAGCAATTAAAAATGCGGCACAATCTCGCTCTGCACCATTCTTAATTCACCAAGAAAGCGATGTAATCGTGCGCGCTATTCGCGATTACCTCCGTCGCGACATTGGTGAAATCTTAATCGATAACAAAAAAATCTTCGAAAAAGCGAAAAATCATATTCGTTTAGTGCGTCCAGATTTCATCAATCGCGTGCGTTTATACGAAGGTGAAGTACCACTTTTCAGCCATTATCAAATCGAATCGCAAATTGAGTCCGCATTCCAACGTGAAGTTCGCTTGCCATCTGGCGGTTCCATTGTCATTGATGTAACCGAAGCATTAACGGCAATCGATATCAACTCATCACGCTCAACTCGTGGTGGCGACATCGAAGAAACTGCACTCAACACCAACTTAGAAGCGGCAGATGAGATCGCACGCCAATTACGTTTACGTGACTTGGGTGGTTTAATTGTGATCGACTTCATCGACATGACCCCTGTTCGCCACCAACGCGAGGTGGAAAACCGCATTCGTGAAGCAACTCGCCAAGACCGTGCTCGCATCCAATTCAGCCGTATTTCACGCTTTGGCTTGCTTGAAATGAGCCGCCAGCGCTTAAGCCCATCATTAAGCGAAGCATCAAGCCATATCTGTCCGCGATGTCAAGGTACAGGCAAAGTGCGCGATAACGAATCGATCGCACTCTCTATCTTACGCTTAGTGGAAGAAGAGGCTATCAAAGAGAACTCTTCACAAATTCACGCGATTGTGCCTGTAGAAGTCGCTTCTTACTTATTGAACGAAAAACGTAAAGCGATTTCAGGCATTGAGTCTCGCCAAGATGTGAGCGTGGTGGTTGTGCCAAGCGAAAGTATGGAAACGCCACACTTTAGCGTTTACCGCTTGCGCGAGAATGAAATCGAGCCGATGTTAAGCTACGACTTGGCAAAACGCTATTTAGCACGCCAAGATGATGAGCAAAATCCATATCATCACTCACATTCAGACGAAGCTTTAGTGAGCCGTAATGAGCCAGTGATTACCGTGGAATCTGTACTCAACAGCACAGAGCTTAATCTTCAACCAGCACCAACGCCTGCTGAGCCTGCAAAACCGTCTCTATTAAGCCGCATTATTGCGAAAATTAAAGCGATTTTCAGCGAAGAACCGAAGGAAGAAGAGAAACCGAAAGCGAAATCTCGCAACCCTCGCGAACGCCGCAATAGTCGTCAGCGCAATAACCGTGCTGATCGTCAAGAACGCCAAGAACAACGTAAAGCACAGCAAGACGAAAAAGCGAAAGCCGAAAAAGCAGAACGCAAAGAGCGTCAGCCACGTCGTCAAATTGTAGAAGAAACGGCTGGCGTATCAGAAGCGGTAGAAAAATCACCTCCAGTTGCAGAGCGTCGCCAACGCCGCGATTTACGCAAAAAAGTTCGCATAGAAAATAACGTTGAAGCCATTGAAAACGGCGAAAAAGCAAACGCAACAGTTGTGCAAGAGCAAGCTCAGGTTAAACTAGAAGTGCAAAAAGCACCGAAAATTCAACCGCTTTTTGAAGCTGAAACCACAAACGAAGAGCATGTAGAAAGCAACGAGAACAACCGCGAAAACGGCCGCCAACGTCGCCTGCCTCGCCACTTACGCGTAGGCAACCAACGCCGTCGTGATAATCGCCAATCCAATGTTCGTGTACGTGCGATGCCATTAACTTCTGCTGTTGCTTCACCAGAAGCCGCAAGCGGTAAAATTTTACTGGCAATTAACGTTCGCCCTCAAAAACCAGTGAAAGAAAAACAAAATTTCTTGTCAGTGGATGAAATACTCGAACAGCAAGCGACTTCAGCCGAAATGAAAACGGAACAAGTGGCGGAAAAAGTAGAACGCAAAGTGGAAAGCACTGTGCCATTTGGTGGTTTTGTTAGCCAGCCTACTAATCGTGATTTAGTGAAAGAGCATCACAAACGTGAAATGCATCCAGTAGCTTATGAACAAAAATCCGAAGTCACTACCGTAGCAGAACATATTGCACCATTTGGCGGAGTGGTGAGCCAACCCTCTGATCGTGATTTAGTAAAAGAAAACCACGAACGCCGTGGTAATCTCAACACTCAAACTGCGATGGTTCAAGCAACGGTTGCACCTGCAATTGAAGCGACTGAGCCAAAAGCGATTGTCGTGCCTGTTTCCACTTACCAAAGCAAATATGTGTTTGAAGGGCATTTAGGTACATTCTCTCGTGTGGAACATACCAAAGCAGAGATGACTAAAGCAGAGAACAAAGAGCCAACAGCACCAGCATTCCAAATTCGTGTGTGGAATCATTCAAAATATTACTTCCACGGCAAAGGGGCAGCAGGACACGCAGCGGCAGACAGCCACGTGCATTCAGCCCCTCGCATCGCTAACTAATTGGTAAAACACTAAAGCAAATAACCCGCTTGTAGCAATACAAGCGGGTTATTTTTATCAGAATGACTTATTTTACAAAACTATCAAACTTCAACTCATAATTATCGCCATCACGATTGTAAGAAATAAAGCGTGGAAATTTTTCGCCCTCAAATTTTTTTACCGTAATTGCTTTATGGTCAGTAGTTGTGAAACTATAGGTTATTTCTTGATAAGTTTTGCCATCTTCCATTACCGCTTTTTGCGATTTTTTCAACTTCACATTCGGTGTTGGATAGAGTTTTTTACCGTTTGTGGTTTGGAAGCTGGTTGGCAATTTATCGTAGTAGCTCAACTGGAATGCCGTGGTAAATAGGTCAAAAGTTGGCATTGTTAAAGGCTCAGTTGTAAGTGGATCTTTCGCTTTGCCGTATTGAATGCTTTGGCTATCAATTTCCGCTAAAGCATAGGTTTTTCCATTGCGAGTATCCCGGTAGCTTAACATATTAAAAATACCGTTTTTCTCCGTACCTTTTGCGGTAAATACAATGTTATAAAGTGGCACGTTGATCTTTGATTGAATTTCATATCTTCCACTATCGTGTTTGAAGTTCACATAAGCAGGCATTAAGTAGTTTGAACTATATTTGATATTGAAATTCTCTGCGTAAGCGGCCGAAATCATCGAAAAAATTACAACACCAGTAAAGGCGATTTTTTTGAAAAATGTCATTGGGTTTTCCTTATTTTTCTTCCAACTGTGTGTGATCAAACATTCGCATAATAGCGTTGTTATCCCGCAGTTGTTCAGCTTGCTCTACCTGCATTCGAGTTAAATGCGGGGAGAAATAGTTAATAAAATCATACATATAATTACGCAAGAAAGTGCCACGTTTAAAAGCGATTTGCGTCATACTTGGCTGGAACAGATGGCTAGCATTAATCGCAAGCAAATCGTTGTCGTTTTCAGTGTGTGCCATTGACGCCATAATCCCGACACCTAAGCCAATGCGTACATAGGTTTTAATCACATCCGCATCGGTCGCAGTAAAAACGATATTCGGTAAAATACCCTCTTTGTTAAAGGCTTTGTCCAAATCCGATTGCCCTGTAAAGCCGAAAGTATAGGTGATTAAATCATATTTTCCGAGCTCTTCGACAGTTAATTTCTCAGGTTGGTTCACATATTTTGCGAGCGGATGATCGGGTTTTACAATCACCGAACGGTTCCACATATAGCAAGGGAGCAAAATTGCATCTTCAAACAGGTATTGTGCTTCGGTCGTAATGGCTAAATCCACTTCTCCCGCCATCAATGCATCATAAATCTGGGTTGGAGAGCCTTGATGTAGATGCAAACTGACGTTCGGATACCTCGCCTTAAAAAGTTCAATTACACTAGGTAGCACGTAACGTGCTTGTGTATTCGGGCTAGCAATACGAAGCACACCGCTATTCGGACGAGTTTGCTCTTCTGCCACCGCTCGAATACTTTGTGCTTTCACTAAAAGCTCACGTGAAATCGCCACAATTTTCTCACCTGCGGGCGTGAGCCCTTTGATATGTTTGCCGTTTCGCTCAAAAATGTTGATACCGAGCTCACTTTCTAGCAGTCGCACTTGTTTACTGATGCCTGGCTGAGAAGTATAAAGGGCATCCGCTGCTTCGGTAATGTTGAGGTTTTGATTGACGATTTCGACAATATAACGAAGTTGTTGTAGTTTCATATTCTTCCTTGCTAGCTGATTTTTATGCTTTAATGTTATAAGAAAAGATTGGCGGTTTCAATTGGCTATTTAGGCTAATTTTTAGTATGCTAGCCCCAATTTTATTTTTGATGAGAAATCCTTTTGAGCAAAAGAAGATTAACCCAAAACCAGCAACGCCGTATTCAATCCAACCACCATAAAAAAATCTCGAAAAAAGAAGTAGAATGGCAAGATGACATGTTAGGCGAAGTGCAACAAGGTGTGGTGGTAACTCGCCATGCAAAACATGCTGATGTAGAAACCGAACAAGGTGAGATTTATCGCTGTAATTTGCGTCGTACGCTGAAAAATGTGGTGGTTGGCGATCAGGTTTCTTGGAGACTTGGTAATGAACAACTACAAGGCATTATCGGGGTGATTGAAGCCATTTACCCGCGCAAAAACGAACTTAGCCGCCCTGATTACTACGATGGTATCAAAGTAATGGCATCGAATATCGACCAGATTATTATCGTCTCTGCCGTTTTGCCAACGCTTTCGCTCAACATTATCGATCGCTATTTGGTCATTTGTGAAGCGGCAAATATTCCTGCGTTAATCGTGCTCAATAAGGTTGATCTGCTCTCTGAAGAAGAGCGACAAACTGTCAAAAAACAGTTAGCCATTTACGAAAAAATTGGCTATGAAACCTTGATGCTTTCAGCCAACACAGGCGAAAATATGGAAGCTCTGCACGCCTATTTACGTAAGGGTACTTCCATTTTCGTAGGACAGTCAGGCGTGGGCAAATCAAGCCTTATCAACCAACTTTTACCAGAGGTTAATGCTTTGATAGGGGCGGTGAGCGATGTATCAGGCTTAGGGCAACATACCACCACCGCTTCACGCTTATATCATCTGCCTCTTGGCGGGAATTTGATTGATTCCCCTGGAATCCGCGAATTTGGACTTTGGCATTTAGAACCGAACCAAATTACCGACGGCTACCGTGAGTTTCAAAGCGTACTCGGCACCTGTAAATTCCGCGATTGCAAACACAGCAGCGATCCAGGTTGTGCCATTCGAGAGGCGGTCGAAAAAGGCGAGATCGATCCTATCCGTTTTGAAAATTATCACCGCTTGATCGAAAGCAGAAACGAAAGCAAAAGCCAACGCCATTTTAGAACAGAAGATTTATAGAAAATGACAGAATTTGTATATCCCGACGCCAAACTCATTGCAGGCGTGGACGAAGTCGGCAGAGGCCCGTTAGTCGGGGCAGTTGTGACCGCTGCGGTAATTTTAGACCCAAATAACCCGATTGAAGGCTTGGCAGACTCGAAAAAATTGAGTGAGAAAAAACGCCTCGCCCTTGCTGAAGAGATTAAAGCGAAAGCACTATGTTGGTCACTCGGACGAGCTGAACCTGAAGAGATTGATGAGCTCAATATTCTTCACGCCACGATGCTTGCAATGCAACGTGCTGTAGATGGCTTAAGCATTCAACCTGATTTTGTGCTTGTCGATGGCAACCGCGTGCCAGCCAGTCTTGCTATTCCCGCACAAGCGGTCGTAAAAGGCGATAGTTTGGTTAAAGAGATTAGTGCAGCCTCGATTTTGGCGAAAGTCGCTCGCGATCAAGAGATGGACGAACTAGACCAACAATTCCCCGAATATGGTTTCGCCAAACACAAAGGCTACCCAACCAAACTGCATTTTGAAAAACTTGCCGAACTTGGTGCAACCCAATATCATCGCAAAAGTTTTGCACCAGTGGCAAAAGCATTAAATTTAAAATAAGAGGAACAAACTATGACTACAGAAAAAAACTACGAAGAAACTATCTTCAGCAAAATTATTCGCAAAGAAATCCCTGCGAACATCGTTTACCAAGATGAATTAGTGACCGCTTTCCGCGACATCTCACCGCAAGCAGCAACACATATCTTAATCATCCCAAACAAATTCATCCCAACGCTTAACCACGTAACCGCCGAAGATGAGCTTTTGCTTGGCCGCTTAATCACCGCTGCTTCAAAGCTTGCTAAAGAAGAAGGTATTGCCGAAAATGGCTACCGCTTAATTATGAACTGCAATGTTCATGGCGGACAAGAAGTCTTCCACATCCATATGCACTTGGTTGGCGGCGAGCCATTAGGCAAAATGTTGAGCAAATAAAATGCGTAAATTTTTATCTTTAGCCATTTTTTCTCTCTTTTTGACCGCTTGCGGCAGCAATCCGCAAAGCTATATCACGCCTAAATCTAGCCCAATTGTGAATATTGATGCAAGCTTAAATGCAACTTTGGATGTGAAGGCAAAATCAGACCATTTAACGGTTAAAAACCTAAGCGAACAAGCGGTGAATTTTGCTTATAAATTGTTTTGGTATGACGGAAAAGGGGTAACTCAACTCGCAGAACACTCGCCACAAACTTGGCAGCCCGTTACTTTACGTGCGAAAGAAACGATGAAAGTTGAGTTGGAAAAGCCAACAGAAGAGAGTGAAAATTATCGGGTTTATTTGAAACCTTAGACATAAAAAATGGTTGCCTTAGCAACCATTTTTATTATCTGTGAAAATGTTATTTCACCTGCATACCAGGGCGAATACCTTCATCGCCTGAAAGCAAGAAGAGATCCGAACCACCTGTACCAGCCGATAAAATCATCCCTTCTGATACACCAAATTTCATTTTGCGAGGAGCTAGATTTGCCACCATAATCACAAAACGACCATTTAATTCTTCTGGATGATTATAAGCCGCTTTAATTCCAGAGAATACTTGGCGTTGGTGATCGCCTAAATCTAATTGGAATTTTAACAATTTATTCGACTCTGGCACCGCCTCACAGCTAATCACTTTAGCCACGCGCAAATCTAATTTTGCAAAATCATCAATCGTGATTTCTGGGGCAATTGGCTCAATTGCAAGATTTTCTTGATTTTCCACCGCTTGTTTTCCTTTTTTCGGTTCGTTTTTGGTTTGTTCGGCAAAAAGCTGTTTCGTTTCTTCAATCACTGCATCAATCTGTTTTTTCTCAAGACGAGAGAACAATGATTTAAATGGTGCAACTGTTTTACCTAATAATGGTTGGGTAATGGTTTCCCAGCGTAATTCTGTTTGTAGGAACGCTTCAGCACGTTCTGCAAGCTGTGGTAAAACGGGTTTTAAATAACTCATTAACACACGGAATAATTCAATACCCATTGAACAAACCGCTTGTAATTCCGCTTCACGCCCTTCTTCTTTAGCAATGACCCAAGGTGCTTTGTCATCAACATATTTGTTTGCGCGGTCAGCTAAATCCATAATTAAACGAATTGCTTTATTATATTCACGTGCTTCAAAATGTGCTGCAACTTGCTCTGATTGTGCAACAAATTCAGCGAAAAGTGCTTCATCTTCTAATTTTTCGGCCAATTTTCCTTCAAAACGTTTTGCAATAAAACTTGCATTGCGAGAAGCCAAGTTCACTAATTTGTTCACGATGTCGCTGTTTACACGTTGCACGAAATCTTCAAGGCTTAAGTCTAAATCTTCAATGCGCTCGTTCAGTTTTGCTGCGTAGTAATAGCGTAAACATTCAGGATCGATATGTTTTAAATAGGTGCTAGCTTGAATAAAGGTACCGCGCGATTTCGACATTTTCACGCCATCCACCGTCACATAGCCGTGAGCAAACACATTGGTTGGTTTACGTTGTTCGCAGCCATCTAACATCGCTGGCCAAAATAAGCTATGGAAGTAAACAATATCTTTACCGATAAAATGATAAAGCTCTGTTGTTGAATCTTTTTTCCAGAATTCGTTGTAATCAATACCTGTGCGGTCGCAAAGATTTTTGAATGATGCCATATAGCCGATTGGTGCATCTAACCACACATAGAAGAATTTGTTCTCTGTATCTGGAATTGGGAATCCAAAGTAAGGTGCATCACGGCTGATGTCCCATTGTTGTAACCCACTTTCAAACCACTCTTGCATTTTGTTTGCAATTTCAGGTTGAAGTGAACCAGAGCGTGTCCACTCTTTTAACATTCCTTCAAAACTTGGTAAGTCAAAGAAAAAGTGTTCAGATTCTTTCACAATAGGAGTGGCACCTGAAACAGCTGAACGTGGATTGATTAAATCCATTGGGCTATAAGTAGAGGCACAAACTTCACAATTATCGCCATATTGATCTTCTGCTTTACATTTTGGGCAAGTTCCTTTTACAAATCGATCTGGCAAGAACATCGCTTTTTCAGGATCAAAAAGCTGTGAAATTACACGACTTTTAATAAAACCATTTTCTTTCAACTTTAAATACATTGCAGTCGTAATTTCACGGTTCTCTTCGCTGTGAGTCGAGTGGTAGTTATCAAAACTGATATTAAAACCTTTGAAATCAGCAACGTGATCGGTTTTCGCTTTTTCAATGAGTTGTTCTGGCGTAATCCCCTGTTTTGCTGCATTAAGCATAATCGGCGTGCCGTGTGCATCGTCTGCACAAACAAAATGCACCTCGTTGCCACACATACGTTGGAAACGCACCCAAATATCCGCTTGAATATGCTCAAGCATATGACCTAAGTGAATTGCCCCATTTGCATAAGGCAGGGCACAAGTGACCAACATTTTTCGTTTTTGGTTTAACATTGTTATTCTCTTTCTTATTTAAGTAAAAATCTGAAGGATTTTAGCTCAAAAGGGCTATTTTTTCTAGGTTAAATCAAAGGAAATAAGGGAAACAAGCGGTCTTTTTTTACATTTTCTTTACTAAAATTTGGTTATGCAAAAACATCAACAAACCGATAAATTAATAAACTATTTTTGATAAAAAGTTAATCATTTGTAAATATTGAGTTACTCAAATTTTACTGTTTGACTTCCTATTGACTTAGATCAAAAATACCTCTTATGAGTAAGTAAATTTTGGTGCAAATCGTTTGCAGTTGAATAATAATTTCAACAGTTAAAGAATTTTAGATTTTTAATTTTTAGAGGAAACCAAACTATGGCTAAAGCAACTCAAACTGCTCAACCTTATGATGCTCAAGCGGAAGTGAATACACTTGTGGAAAAAGGCTTGAAAGCCCTTGATGAGTTCCGTCATTTAAACCAGGAGCAAGTGGATTACATTGTCGCAAAAGCATCTGTAGCGGCATTAGATAAACACGGTGTGTTGGCAATGCATGCATATGAAGAGACGGGTCGCGGCGTATTCGAAGATAAAGCTACCAAAAACTTATTTGCCTGTGAATATGTCGTGAACAATATGCGTCACTTAAAAACAGCGGGAGTGATCAGTGAAGACGATGTAACAGGTATCACTGAAATTGCTGACCCAGTCGGCGTTATCTGCGGTATCACTCCAACCACTAATCCAACTTCAACCACTATCTTCAAAGCGTTAATCGCCCTTAAAACACGTAACCCAATCATTTTTGCTTTCCACCCTTCTGCTCAACAATCTTCAGCTCATGCAGCACAAGTTGTACGTGATGCGGCTGTCGCTGCGGGTGCACCAGAAAATTGCGTGCAATGGATTACCATTCCATCTATGGAAGCTACTTCTGCGTTAATGAAACACCCTGGCATTGCAACCATTCTTGCAACTGGCGGTAATGCAATGGTAGAAGCGGCTTACTCTTGCGGCAAACCAGCATTAGGCGTGGGGGCAGGTAACGTGCCAGCTTATGTGGAAAAAACCGCAAAATTAAAACAAGCGGTATATGATATTGTGATGTCAAAATCATTCGACAACGGCATGATTTGTGCTTCTGAACAGGCTGCAATTGTCGATAAGGAAATCTATGTGGATTTCATCAAAGAGATGCAATCTTACGGCGTGTATTTGGTGAATAAAAAAGAGAAAGCCTTACTTGAAAAATACATCTTCGGTGTGGATAAAGCCAATGATGAAAACTGTGCAGGTGCGAAATTAAATGCGGCTGTGGTGGGTAAACCAGCAGCGTGGATTGCAGAACAAGCTGGCTTTACCGTTCCACCAAAAACCAATATTCTTTTAGCAGAATGTGCTTTCGTGGGAGAGGGCGAACCGCTTACTCGTGAAAAACTTTCTCCAGTGCTTGCATTATTAAAATCTAATAGCACAGAACAAGGCTTGGAATTAGCGAAAGCGATGGTGAACTTCCACGGTTTAGGTCACTCTGCGGCAATTCACACGCAAAATGCGGAATTAGCAAAAACTTTCGGCGAACGCGTTAAAGCAATTCGTGTAATTTGGAACTCACCATCAACATTTGGTGGTATCGGTGATGTGTATAACTCCTTCTTGCCTTCATTAACGCTTGGTTGCGGCTCATACGGTAAAAACTCCGTGGGCAACAATGTGAGTGCAGTGAACTTAATTAACATCAAACGTGTGGGCAGACGGAGAAATAATATGCAATGGTTTAAAGTGCCATCAAAAATCTACTTTGAGCGTGACTCAATTCAATACCTCAAATCCATGAACGACGTTCACAAAGTGATGATCGTAACTGACCGTTCAATGGTAGATTTAGGCTTTGTGGATCGTATTACCGAACAATTACGCCTACGCCGTAACAAAGTGATGATCCAGCTTTTCACTGATGTAGAACCAAACCCAAGCTTGCAAACTGTACAACGCGGTACTGAATTAATGCGTAGCTTCCAACCTGACACCATCATCGCATTAGGTGGCGGCTCACCAATGGATGCAGCAAAAATTATGTGGTTATTCTATGAACAACCTGAAGTCGATTTCCGAGATTTAGTGCAAAAATTTATGGATATTCGCAAACGTGCGTTCAAATTCCCACAATTAGGTCGCAAAGCGAAATTCGTGGGTATTCCAACCACATCAGGTACAGGTTCTGAAGTGACTCCATTTGCGGTAATTACTGATGGAGACATTAAATATCCATTAGCGGACTACTCATTAACCCCAACAATCGCGATTGTTGACCCAGCGTTAGTGATGTCTGTGCCTTCACATGTTGCGGCTGATACAGGTTTAGACGTATTAACTCACGCAACAGAGGCTTACACGTCGATTTTAGCAAACGACTATACCGATGGCTTAGCCTTACAAGCGATTAAATTGGTGTTTGAAAACTTAGAGAAATCGGTGAAAGAGTTTGACGAAACTGCACGTGAAAAAATGCACAATGCTTCAACGATGGCAGGTATGGCGTTTGCAAATGCGTTCTTGGGTATTTGTCACTCAATGGCACACAAAATCGGCGGTAAATTCCACACCATTCACGGTCGTACCAACGCGATTTTACTCCCGCACGTAATCCGCTACAACGGCACACGCCCAACCAAAGTGGCAACCTGGCCGAAATATACCAACTATGTAGCAGATATTCGCTTCCAAGATATTGCACGTATGCTTGGCTTACCCGCTTCAACTCCAGAAGAAGCCGTGGAATCTTATGCAAAAGCGGTACACGACCTAGCTATTCGTTGTGGCGTGAAAATGTCTTTACGCGATCAAGGTGTAGATGAAAAAGAATTCCTCGGATCACTCCGTGAATTAGCCTTAAACGCATTTGAAGACCAATGTACGCCAGCGAATCCACGCTTAGCGATGATTGAAGATATGGAAGAGTTAATGCGTAAAGCGTATTATGGAGAATAATAGACCTTAATAATTTGATAACATGATCTGCACCCCAAAACCTGGACACCTAATTTGAGGTGCAGATTATGTCCTACT
>NZ_CALIFA010000018.1:0-1997 GCF_938021905.1 Pseudohaemophilus parahaemolyticus | reverse complement strand
AATTATTTACAGCAAATGTTTGAGAAGATGCAATGATGAATATCACACCTTATCACGCACGTTATTTTGCTAATGAAATCACGTGTCGCCGAACAGATGATAACCGTTTATCGCAATCATTATTTGATGCAAAGGTAGATTTAAATCCCCATCAAATTGATGCTGCATTGTTTGCGCTTAAAAATCCGCTACAAGAAGGTGTCATGCTTGCCGATGAAGTCGGTTTAGGAAAAACTATTGAAGCGGGTTTAGTGCTCTGTCAAAAATGGGCGGAGCGTAAGCGGAATTTGTTGATTGTTTGCCCAGCTATTTTGCGTAAACAATGGGCAAATGAGCTGGCTGAAAAGTTTGGTTTGCCAACAATGGTGGTGGATAAAACGGTTGTCAATCAAGCAATGAAAAAGACAAGCAGTGGAAAACTGTTTAATTTTTGCAAAAATCAAATCGGCAACAATGTGCTGATTGTTTCCCATCAATTTGCCAGCAAAGAACAAGCAACATTTAAGCAGTTTGATTGGGATTTGGTAGTTATTGATGAAGCCCACAAGATGCGTAATGCCCACAAAGCCGATAACAAAATGGGGCAAGCAATGCGCAATGCCTTTGGGGGAAAGAAAAAACTATTGCTCACGGCAACACCTTTGCAAAATTCGTTGATGGAACTGTATGGCTTATCGACTTTACTTGATGATCATATTTTTGGCGATCGTAAATTTTTCCAAAAAGAATTTGTTCGCCGTGGCAATGTAGCTGAGCTCAAAGAGCGAATGGCAAGTTTTGTTAAACGTACGCTACGCAAGAATGTGTTGGAATATGTGCGTTATACCGAACGTAAGACGATCACTCAAGAATTTATGCCAACAGCAGCAGAATTTGCCCTTTATGAGCAAATCTCAGAATTTTTACGTAAAGAAAGTAGCTACGCGTTGCCAAAGCGACATAAACACTTAACGGCTTTAATTCTGCGAAAATTATTAGCTTCAAGTCCGCAAGCGGTTTTGGGAACCTTGAGAGCCATTTTACTCAGACTTCAACATTTACAGCAGCTAGAGCAGAATCAAGATGAACCATTAAGTGAAATTGAGGCATTATTTGATGGTGAGGAATTAGCAACAGAAGATGTAGAAGCCGATGAACTAGAGGCGGAAGAGATAGAGGTTTCTGTTAGCGATGAATTAAATCAAGCTTCGTTACAGGCGGAAATTACCGAAATTGAAGGCTTTATTCGTTTGGCAGAGGGTTTACAACAAGATAGCAAAATTCTCGCATTATTGACCGCACTTCAAACTGGTTTTGCGGAAATGGCTAAACTGGGGGCGAATCAAAAAGCGATTATTTTCACCGAATCGGTACGCACACAAAAATACCTTTTTGATTTTTTAACGCAAAATGGTTATGCGGATAATGTGGTGCTGTTTAGCGGCACGAATAACGATCCAAATTCTGTGACGATTTATCAAGATTGGCTTATTCGCCATCAAGGCACAGAAAAGATTACAGGCTCGGCAGAAGTGGATAAGCGTTCGGCATTGATTGAGCATTTTAAAGAAAAGGCTCAAATTATGATTGCAACAGAAGCTGCCAGTGAAGGGGTAAACCTGCAATTTTGTTCATTGCTGATTAACTATGATTTACCGTGGAATCCGCAGAGAGTGGAACAACGCATCGGGCGTTGCCATCGTTATGGGCAAAAATTTGATGTGGTAGTAATCAATTTCTTAAACAAACGAAATCTTGCTGATCAGCGTGTTTTAGAGTTACTCACAGAAAAATTTAAATTGTTTCAAGGCGTATTGGGTGCTTCTGATGAAGTGTTAGGGCGAATTGAATCCGGGGTGGATATTGAAAATCAAATTGCGAATATTTATGCCACGTGCCGTACTGAAAACGAAATTCAGACAGCCTTTGATCAGTTACAAGCCCAATTTGCCGATGAAATTGAAGGAAGAGTACAAGAAACTAAAAATGCATTGGTCTCAAGCTTTGATCAGTCAGTG
>NZ_CALIFA010000017.1:0-34349 GCF_938021905.1 Pseudohaemophilus parahaemolyticus | reverse complement strand
ATATTTGATGGTTCATGAAATTCAGTAAATTGCTCTGCTAACCAATGAGGTTTAGTTTCAGCTATCTGCGTAGTTAATTTTTTAGCAATATCCTTACGAATAAGATATAAAGCACAGCCTTTATTATATTGGCTAATATCTCCATAGATAAAAGCATCAACATTATTACCATCTTGAAATAATCTTCCGCCAGCATTGCTTTGTAATTTAATAATGCCATAAGAAGGGTATCGATTAGCATAATCTTGAGCAAGCTGTTGGAAGTTTCCAACCAAATTCACGCTACACTCCGCAATTAACGCAAAATCTTCATCGTCTAGTTCGCTGTTTTCTGCAATCGCTTTCCAACATTTGATGTGTGAAAGCGTGTGGGCAATTTCTCTATTGGTAATCAGGCGATTAAGTTTTTCAAAGGCTTTTTGCGTATTAAAAATAAGAGCAGTATCAATTGCTTCTATTTGAGTAGCATTAATTGTAAGAATTGGAGTAAAATAAGGCTTATCTTTAAGCAGGGGTGCTTGTTGCTCAGAATATAGCACATAGTGAATCACTTTTTTCATAATATCTTTTGCAAAATAAGCGGTAAATTTGACCGCTTGTAATCTAGTAGGACGGAGAAAATCTCTTCAAATGCTCATAAGTTCTTTGTGTCGCAATTCGTCCACGTGGGGTACGTTGCAAGAAGCCTTGCTGGATTAAGTAAGGTTCTAACACATCTTCAATGGTATCACGCTCTTCGCCAATGGCAGCAGCAAGGTTATCTAAGCCTACAGGACCGCCATCGAAGCGTTCAACAATGGCTTGTAAGAGTTTGATATCCATAAAATCAAACCCTTCGGAGTCCACATCAAGCATTGAAAGAGCTTGTTTAGCAATTCCTGAGCTGATAATACCGTTATTGCGAACGTCCGCATAATCTCTTACTCGGCGAAGTAAGCGGTTCGCAATACGTGGCGTGCCACGTGAACGTCGGGCAATTTCGTGAGCTCCATTTTCTGATAGGTCTAAATTTAAGCACTCAGCACTACGTTGTACGATAGAGGTTAAATCTTCTACCGAATAAAACTCAAGGCGTTGCACAATCCCAAAACGGTCACGTAATGGTGAAGTTAAAGAACCCGCTCTTGTGGTTGCACCGACTAAGGTAAATGGCGGTAAATCAAGCTTAATTGAGCGAGCGGCTGGACCTTCACCGATCATAATATCAAGCTGATAATCTTCCATCGCGGGGTAAAGCACCTCTTCAATCGCAGGCGACAAACGGTGGATTTCGTCGATAAAAAGCACATCATAAGGCTCAAGGTTAGTGAGCATTGCGGCTAAATCACCTGCTTTTTCGAGCACAGGCCCAGAAGTTGAGCGAATATTCACGCCCATTTCGTTCGCCACAATATTGGCAAGAGTGGTTTTCCCTAAACCTGGTGGTCCAAAAATCAAAAGGTGGTCTAAGGCTTCATTTCGCAATTTAGCAGCTTGAATAAAAATATTCATTTGCTCCCGCACCGAAGGCTGTCCAACATAATCTGCTAGCAATTTCGGACGAATAGCACGGTCTATCACTTCCTCTTCTTTTTTCGGCGAGGCACTAATTATTCTATCAGCTTCAATCATTTTTATTTATCATTTATTAAAGAGAGTTTTTCAAGGCTTCACGAATTAGTTGCTCACTTGTTGCTCCAACTTTATTCACTTTCTTGATCATTTTTTCTGCATCTGCTGGCTTATAGCCTAATGCGATTAGAGCATCTCGTGCTTCATCAGCAGGAGCAGTTTGTGAGCTGACTACAATTGTATCGTGAGATTGCTCAACAAAGAAATCGCCTTGCGTCATCCCTTTAAACTTGCCTTTAAGCTCAACAAGTAAACGCTCTGCTGTTTTGCGACCTATGCCAGGGATTTTGGTTAGTTTTGCTAATTCTTCATTCTCAACTGCATTTGCAAATTGAGAAACAGACATTGCAGACAAAATCGCAAGGGCAAGTTTTGGACCAACGCCATTGGTCTTGATGAGTTCTCGGAATAAGGTTCTGTCTTGTTTTTGGGCAAAACCAAAGAGTAAATGTGCATCTTCACGAATGACAAGATGTGTAAAAATCGTTGTTTCTTCACCCAATTGTGGTAAATTGTAGAAACTGGTCATCGGTAGTAGGATTTCATAGCCTACGCCTTGTACATCTAGCACCATTTCAGGGGGCTGTTTTTCAATAATTTTACCGTGTAATCGACCGATCATAGTTTTCCTATGTGATATCCTAGGGCTACACGCTCTAGGTTAGTAATAAATGTGTCCTTACAGGACTCCAATCATTTTGTTACTTCCAACCCCAAAGGGGCTGATTTATGCGTAACCTAGAGCTAACTGCCCTAGGCTAAGACTATTCCGTTTTTATATCCTTTCTAAACGATACCATCAACTGGTCAATTTTGAAATTCTCAGTATCAATAATTTCAAATTTATATTGATCATACAGCACAAAATCGGTTTTTTTCGGGATTTTGCGGAGCATATACATCATAAATCCGCCGATGGTCTCGTAATTTTCTGCATGTGGAAATTCATCAATTTCTAACGCACGCATTACATCTTCAAGCGGAGTCGCTCCATCGATTAACCACGAATCCTCATCACGGCGAACGATCTGTTCTTCTTCGGTGGAAACTAACTCACCCATCACAATGCTCATTACATCATTAAGAGTGATAATGCCGACCACGAGAGCGTATTCATTCACAATCACAGCAAAATCTTCACCCGCAGATTTAAACAACTCCAATACTTCATAAAGTGAAAGCGTATCTGGAATAAAAATGGTTTTACGCAATAAGCGTTGATCAGTAAGCGAGACATTCTCATTTTTAAGATATTGCGTGAGCAAATTGTGCGATTCAACATAGCCTAAAATTTTATCTAAGCCATTATCGCAAATCAGCAATTTAGAGTGCGGATCTTCGCCAAGTGTTTGGAGCACTTGCTCTTTGTTATCAGTGCGATCTAAAAAAATGATATTTTCACGCGTGGTCATTGTTGAAGTGACACGGCGTTCTTGCATTTCAAATACGTTTTCAATCAAATAATGTTCGTGCGTATTCAACACACCCGCTTTAGCACCCGCATCAACGACTGCCACAATATCTTCAGTCGTCATATTCTCTTGACGAACAGTTGATACACCAAAAAGACGGAAGAGCGAGTTGGCAATCCAATCGAAGAACATCACAATCGGTTTAAAAATTACGATAGCAAAGCTCATTATTCTAATTGTTCGAACAGCAACTTGCTCAGGATAAGTCATCGCAATACGTTTTGGCATTAAATCTGCAAATAATACGAATGCAGATGTCACGAGTAAAAAGGCGGTCCAAGAAGCCGCAGAATCAACCCAAGCAGCATCAGAATACTCTCTAAAAAGCTGGCTAAAATAAGGATTGATTGCACTTTCCCCAACAACCCCACCAAGAATAGCAACCATATTCAACCCAATTTGCACTACTGTAATAAATCGTCCAGGTTGTTCCTGCAATTTCATCACTCTTTCAGCACGTAAGTCGCCCGAATTTGCCATCGCTTGAAGTTTTAAGCGTCTAGCACCAGCAAGTGAAATTTCCGATAATGAAATTACCGTACTGGTTAAAATTAATAAAATAATAATTAAAATAGCTTCAAATAAGCTCATAATTGCCTCTATTGTTGCTTTATTTGTTATAAAACCGCATGAATTATACTCTATTTCTCCGCTTCAAGTTTACAAACTTTCTGCCAAATTTGACCGCTTTCAGGAAAGGCTTGCACGCAAAAATGCTCATTTTGATAATCAAATTCAAGCTGATAGGCGTGTAGGTAAACACGATCCGATTCTGAACCAGAATACAAACTATCGCCTAGAATCGGACTGCCTAAACTTTTCATTGCTACACGTAACTGATGCGTTTTGCCTGTTTTGGGTTGCAAAATAAAATAGCGAAGTGGTGGTTCAATAGAATGCGAGCTAAATTGCGTAATCGCAGGATTTTCCTTGCTATGGCAGAGTTTCCACGCCCCATTTCTTGATTTTTGCATATCACCCACAATTTTGCCCTGTTTCTTTTTCGGTTTTTTGTCGCTAATCGCCCAATAGTTTTTTTGAATTTTATGTTGTTCAAACAGCGTATAGAAATTCGCTGCCGCCTCTTTATTTAAGGCTAGAATGAGCAAGCCTGAGGTAATTTTATCTAATCGATGTACGAGCCAAACTTGCTCTACACCTAGCTGTTTTGCAACTAATTCGGTAAATCCAACCGCTTGTTGATCTTTATGTACACTGATGCCCGCAGGCTTGTTAATAATCACAAAATCCCGATGTTGCAGGCAGAGAGTAAAATACAAATTCATGTTATAATTCCGACTCTTTTTTGGCTATTTTAAAGGAAATAGAGATGGCACTAAATATTTATTTAATTCGACATGGTAAAACCGTGTGGAATATTGAAGGGCGCTTGCAAGGCTCGGGAGATTCACCTTTGGTTGAAGAGGGCATTGAGGGGGCGAAAAAAGCAGGGCAAGCGTTAAAAGCGGTTCAATTTTCTGCGGTATATTCCAGTATGCAAAAACGAGCTCAAGATACGGCAAATTATATTCTGGCGGAAAATGAAACGCAAAATGTTCCGCACTTTCATCATTGGGGCTTGAATGAATTTGATTTCGGCATTTGGGAAGGAATGAAATCGGTCGATTTATACGAGAATGATGAATATTGGGTGATGAAAAAAACACCAGCTGAATATAAGGCACTGGAAAATGGCGGTGAAACCTATGAACAGCTTTATCAGCGTGTATTTAAGGTATTCAACCAAATTTCTGAATTGCACAAAGATAACGAAAATGTGTTGATTGTCGCACATGGAATGACCTTAACTGTTTTAACTGCAGTGTTAAAAGGCTTGCATTGGTCGGAATGTCGTGATGAAGAGAAACACAAATTTGTGATGAATACCGCCATCAATATTGCTAAAGTTGAAAATGGCAAGGTGGAATTAGTTGAATTTAATAATATTGATCATTTAGTTTAAATTTTTGTAGGTTATATGGCACACTTTGGATTTCCTTTAGAAACAATTATTGTCTTTTTTGCGGTGATTCTTTTTTCCATTTATATGGATTTAGTTGCCCATAAAAATAGCGAAGAAATTACAGTAAAAAATGCGGCAATGTGGTCGTTATTTTGGATTTCATTGGCCGTTGCATTTTACGTTTATTTATATATTCGTTTTGACGCATCTTGGGCGGATTTATATTTAGCAGGCTATGTTTTAGAAAAAAGTTTATCAATTGATAACTTAATGGTCTTTGTAGCTATTTTTGCTTCATTCGGCATTACAGGTAAATTGCAACATCGCATCTTATATTGGGGCATTTTAGGGGCATTAGTGTTCCGAGCAATTTTCGTGGTGCTCGGCACAGGCTTATTTGCAGCAAGCCCTTGGGTTGGCTTTATCTTTGCCTTGTTTGTCTTGTGGAGCGGCTGGAAAATGCTTACCGCAAAAGAAGAGGCGGAAGAAGAAATTGAAGATTACACCAACCACTGGAGCATACGTTGGGTTGGAAAAATAATGCCTGTTTTACCAAAACTACACGGCTATAACTTCTTCGTTAAACATGCAGAATTAAAAGCGGAAGAGCTGGCAAATGTAACCCGCAAGGGTTTACGTTATGCAACGCCTGCATTTTTATGTTTAATCGCAATTGAAACCTCCGATGTTGCTTTTGCGTTTGATTCAGTGCCAGCCGTGATTGCCGTAACACAAGAACCTTTCTTAGTTTATGCAGCAATGATTTTTGCTATTCTTGGTTTACGTAGCCTCTATTTTATTTTAGCTGCACTTACAAAATATCTAGTGCATTTAGAAAAAGCAGTTATTGCATTATTATTCTTTATCGGTATTAAAATGGGTATTCAATCTTGGAACCACGCTGTATTCGATACGGGGGTCCATATTTCGCCAAACACCAGCTTATTTATTGTTTTAGGTGTGTTATTTATTGGTGTGATTGCTTCTCTTATTTTTCCAGAAAAAAAGCGTAGATAATAAAATGGGCGTACATTACGCCCATTATTCTATAAAACTACTGCTAAATACGTTATCCCCTCATAAATCAGTTTTAACCCAAATCCGATAAAAATTACTCCAGCAACATTATCAATATAACGACTGTTTTTTGCATAAATTTTGCGAATTGGTTTACGCGAAAATAATAGTGAGACTAAATAGAAATAGATAAAGGTTGAAAAAACAAATAAAAACAGCAATTCAAAAAGCTGATAAGTTTCAGTAAATTGGTCTAAAAATGCGGAAATAACGCTAGTAAAATAAACGCCCGCTTTGGCATTCATTATATTGATCATTAAACCTTTGCGAATTTCTGTGATGGAGTTTAACTCTAATAAATCAGTCTTTTCTTCACTAAATTTTGCATTATCTTTCACCCGAACCATTTTCGAGCCTAAATAAGCTAAATAACTGCCACCTAATAACATAATTGCATATTGCAACACATTCCCTACGCTATGTTTTAACCACGCTAAGCCGAAAATTGCAAAAGCTGCCCAAAAGATAATCCCCATTGCAATTCCAACCGAAGCTAAAATACCCGCTCTGATGGAATGGCTTACTGATTGGCGAACCACATAAAAGAAATCAGGTCCTGGGCTTGCCAAGCCAACTAAATGAATCAATAAAATTGTTAGCATATTAGATTATCCAATAAATGATATATAACGAAATTAAAGCAAAAATAGCTGCAAGAATATCATCAACCATAATTCCCAGTCCACTTTCTAATTTTTCATCAAAATAACGAATTGGATAAGGTTTTAAAATATCAAAAATGCGAAAGCTTATAAAAGTAAGAATATAAGTAAACAAATTATATTCAGGTAAAAAAGCGAACATTAAAAATATGGCGACAATTTCATCCCAAACTATTCTTCCGTCATCGTGTACGCCTAAATCATTGCTTGTTTTTTGGCAAAGATAGCAGCCAAAAATAAAAGAAATAACAGCGAGAAAAATAAAAAATAGGTTTGATTGGGTTATATTCCAAAGCAAAATAGAAAGCATTAAGCCAGCAAGCGTGCCCCAAGTGCCTGGTGCGGGCTTTAATAAGCCTGAGCCAAATCCTATTGCTAGAAAATGTACGGGATTTTTTAAATTGATTTTCTTTTCCACTTTTCTCTCTTTCTATAATAAATCTATGATTGATTAGCCAAAATGGTCGAAACCGCAATGTTCTGGCAATGTGACTTTTTCGCCATTTTTGAGTAAATTTAGACCGCTTGTTTGGGGAAGGATTTTGCCGATACAAGTCACTTTTATCCCTTGCAAACGTAAAACTTGCTCCATCTCTTCGCGTTTTTCTTCGCTTACCGTAAAACAAAGCTCATAATCTTCTCCCCCCGTTAAAGCAAATTTTTCCGCTTGTGTTTGTTCGTATTGGATGCATAAATGACGTGAAAGCGGTAGATTTTCAAGATAAATTTCCGCACCAACTTGGCTACATTCTAAGATATGTTCAAGATCAGCAAGTAATCCATCAGAAATATCCAATGCACAGCAAGAAAATGAGCGAAGGGCTAAACCGAGTTCGACACGAGGCGTTGGGTGCAGATGACGTTGAATGAAATAGCGGTCAGATTCGTTCTCTATTTTGCGATTTTGTAAAAGTAAATCGAGCCCTGCCGCACTATCACCTAAAAAGCCAGAAATAAAGATCCAATCGCCCGCTTTGGCTTGGTGGCGGAATAAACCTTGATTTTCAGGCAAAAAACCTTGAGCAGTAAGGGTAATCGAAAGCGGGCCTTTAGTAGTATCGCCCCCAATTAAACTCACGCCATAACGCTCTAAAATTGCAAACAGGCTTTGACTAAATTCAGCTAGCCATTCCTCTTTGATTTCAGGCAGCGTAAGAGCAAGTGAAACCCAAGCAGGTGTCGCTCCCATTGCGGCTAAGTCGCTTAAGTTTACCGCAACGCTTTTATACGCTAAATCGGCAGGAGAAATCGAAGGCAAGAAATGCGTACCTTCCACCAAAGTATCTGTGGTTATCGCAAGTTGGTAGCCTGTTGGGATACTAGTAATCGCACAATCATCTCCTACCGATAAGATCACGTCATTTTGCAAACTTTTTCGTAAAAAATACCGCTTGATCAGATCAAATTCACCCATTTTGTTCTCTCAAATAATTATTCTCAAAATGAAAAAAGCGAGACTTTGCTCGCTTTAAAATAAGTAGATAAATTATTTCCGTCCAAGTGCTGGTGCTAATTTATCTAGGATTCCGTTGATGTATTTGTGACTGTCATCTGAGCCGAATGCTTTTGCTACCTCAATCGCCTCGTTAATCACCACTTTGTATGGGGTATCTTGTTCAAAATGTAATTCATAAGCCGCCATACGTAAAATGCTGCGTTCGATTAAATCAACGTTTTCTTCATTACGATCTAAAAACGGACGAAGTGAAGCATCAATCTCTTCAATATTTGCCATTGTGCCACGTAATAAACGAGTAAATAATGCACGATCCACTTGACCTGTGCTTTCTGGATCTTCAGACGCAAAATTATCGGTTTGGAAAACTAATTCGATTTGTTCTACGCTATTTTGCGAAATTACCCAAGAATACAATGCTTGAACCGCACACTCTCTAGCACGGCGACGAGGGGAAAGTTTCATATAACCTCTAGTTAATTCGATAATCAAAAATATTGCCGAATTTTAGCATAATTTTGTGATACTTTCTTTATCGTTTTGGGCTTTTTTCTTTCGTTTTCGAGAAATCCACCGCAACATCTTTTGATTGCACAATGTAAGGCGTCACAAAAATCACCAATTCACGTTTATTAATTTGATCTTTTTGATAGCTAAATAGCCGTTTGAGAAATGGAATTGAACCAAGCACAGGAATTTTATCGCTATCTTTTGATTTCAAATGTTGGAACACTCCACCAAGAACTATAGTTTCACCGTGTTTAGCAAATACTTGCGTATTCAGTTCTTGTTTATCAATCGCAATTGCGGTGTTGCCTGAGTTGGCATTACCAACCGATTGCCCTTGCGAATTTTGGGTAACCACTAAATCCATCAAAATTTGATTATTTTCCGAAATATGTGGAGTCACCTCTAAGCCTAAAACCGCTTCTTTAAAAGAAATATCGTAGGTTTCCGATTTGCGATCATAAATTGTATAAGGGATTTCCGTTCCTTGTTTAATGCTTGCCAATTTTTTGTTAGTCGTCAGCAAACGGGGGCTTGCAATAATTTCTACACTGTTTTCTTGCTCAAGGGCAGAGAGTTCTAAATCCAACAATTTGGAATTGATAGAAGCGACTTGTAAGGTGGCTGAAGCACCTGCAACCACGGGAAAATTCACGTTTAAATCTTGCATTCTCCCACTATTTCTTGCTACTCCTTCGATGCTACGATCTGCGGAGAACATCCCCCAACGTACACCAAGTTCTTGCAAGTTTTTGCTGCTGATAGTCACAATACGGGCCTCAATGGCAATTTGTTCAGTTGGTTTATCTAACTCTTGAATTAAAGCTAACGTATTTTTAATGGATGTAGCATTTTCCTTAATAATTAAACTATTGCTTCGCTCATCAAAGTGAATATAACCGCCATCATTTAAAAATGAGCCACTGCCTTTAGTAAGCGAATCAATGACTTCTGAGGCTTTAGCATATTTTAATTTCACCGTACGAGTAACTGATTGTAGCTTTTGTTCTTCATCAAGAGGCTTTATTTTTTCGTTTAAATCCTCTTTTGTTTTTTCACTAATATAATAGATACCATTTTCTTGTTGAATATTGAGTTTATTGATTTTAGCGATACTTTTTAAAATTGCATCAAACTGGCTATTTTCAATACGAATATTACTTTTACTTTCAATATCTTGATGCAATACAATATTTTTACCCATTTCACTGGCTAAATAAGAAACCACTTCAGCTGTCGGGGCATCCTTTAACACGAGCGAAACTTGGTTTGCTAATAGCGAGAGTGGAAAAACTGAAAATAATAATAGCCACTTTTTCATAAATATCCTACTGAAAATTAGAGTTTTAATGTAATTTGATAAGGTCTGTTGCAATCATCAGTTAGATCCCAATTAGTATATTTTACTGCTTTGGTATTAATTTCATTGATTTGAATACTCTTATCCTTAATAAAATCATTCTGAGAAAAATCAAAAAGTTGGCTGTTTTTATCGATAAATAATGCCTTTGTTATATTGTTATATTTCAGTACCCCAACTAATTTAAGTTCTTCAAATTCAATAGGAATATTGACAATATTGGCATTTTCAGGTAGCTCACAAGAGGTTGTTTTTACGCCCTTCTTTGTAATCGTTGATTTTGTTTTTGATGTGCTTTCTTTTTCTTGTTCTTCTCCATAAAAAGGATCAGCAATACTATGTGAGGTATAAAATATAGAGCAAAAGATTAGCAGTATATACTTTTTCATTTTATTTTTCCATTAGTTGTAAAGTCGCATTTAATTGTACTAAATTTTTATAATCTAAACGGGTTAGCGTTACTTCTTTGTAAAAGAGAAAATCAAGCTGATTTAATTCCGATATAATATTAAACAAAAATTTTGCCTTTTGTGTAATTGTAATATGTAATAGCTTATCTTGATCTAACTCCCATTGCAGCCCGTTGATTTCTACATCATATTGATGAAAAAGCGTTTCTAGTTGCTGATTAACTTTTGTGGGAGTGAGTTTTGTATTATTGGCATTCCCTTTTCCTGCTAATTTTTCTGTTAAAGATAGTGCTTTATTTTCAATCTCCATCTTAATGATATTTAGCTGATTTTCGTTATCTGTAATCTGCTGTGAAATCTTGACCAACTGAATAAGAGGATAAACAAGCAAAATAATAGCTAAAGAAATGGCAATCTGAAAAAAGTATTGATTGATTTTACTCAATAACTGATATCCTGCTTTGGTTGGATTAAAGTAATAGTGAGAAATACGCTTTTTCATCTTATTTATTTTCTTTATATACAATAATGCTAAAATCAGCTTTTGCTTTATTATTGCTTTGTAAATATTCAATATTAACGCTAAAACCACTCTCTTTAAAGAAATCTTCTAGCTCTTCAAAATCTTGTTGATGTTGATAAGTGCCAGCAATCTTTAGCTTTAAACCTTGATCAACATAAAACCGAATAACGCTAATTCCCGCACTTTTTACAGGTAATTCTTCTAATAAATTAACCAAATTGTTTAGCTCCTCTTTTCTTAATACTTTTGTGTAGTTAATCGGTAGTGGTGTAAGGTTTGTTAAACTTTGCTCAATTTGTGATAGCTGTTCTTGTTGTTCGATGAACTGTTGTGTAATCACTGAAAATTCACTCTTACGGTTTTCTTGGTAAAAATTTAAACATAATAATAATCCGATAAGACAAAGAAATATAATTAGTAGCTTAAATATATTTTTTGTAGTTTTATCCACCCAGTTTTTCTGTAATAATGGACTTAAATTAATACTTCTTTTCATTTCCACAAACAAGCACCTAACGCAAGAATATATAGTTCTTTAGAAAAAACGTTTTCTGGAAAAATCAAATTATTCAGACTTAAATAATTTTCGTCACATTCGTTTTGAATACTTAACTCATTTAATTTAAATGTAAAAAATTTCTCTTTATACGCATAATTTTGTCCATCTTGAGGTGGAGATTGCATTAAAAAATGAAATCCTCTTTGCCAGCATTGCAACTCGCAATCTAAAACAGTGTCTATATCTAGCAATAAAGGGTCAGCAAAACGTTTTCTCAATGCATAAATAATAATCTGAGTAATTTTTTGAGCTTTGTGTGGTAAAACTTGATAATCAAAATAGACTTCGTCGATTGCAATGGGCAGCTCTTGTTTGATAGTTTGAATCACCTGACGAAAAATCGTTTCTTTATCCACATTCAACGGTTGAATCAGATATTTCCTCCAAATATAGTGATATGGCACAGGGCGAATAATCCGCTTCTTTTTGCCTAAAAAATCAGAAATTGTTGCTAAAATATCGATTAAAGAGGTCGATTTAGGATAAAAATTTACAATAGGTTGTGCTTGCTTTAAATAGACTATGCAGTAGTGGCTTTCATCTTCTGCAATGCCAAATGACAACTCTTCTTGTTGTTTTTTAGGGAGAAATTTTGTAAGCAATGACATAAAAAATCCTTCATTTACTGACCAAAAAATTACATTTGCTTGACACTTTTAGCCATTTTTTCGTTTATACTTAGTCAGCTTTACGCCAACATTATTGGCGATTTAATTTATTTGTCATTTAGGAAAAGAGATTTTTTCGATGAAGATCGCAAAAATAATATTTAGTGCTTTACTTACTCTGCTAATTGTGGCGGGGCTTGCGGGCGTTGCTGCCTACATTCATATTCGTGAAAGTTTGCCAGATGTTTCAACGCTTAAAACCGTTGAGTTACAACAGCCGATGCAAATTTTCACCTCTGACGGGAAATTGATTGGCGAGGTAGGCGAAGAGCGCCGTATTCCAGTAAAATTAGAAGGGATTCCACAGTCGTTAATTGATGCAATCTTAGCCACGGAAGATAGCCGTTTTTATGAGCATAAAGGGGTCGATCCAAAAGGGATTATGCGTGCACTTTATCGCTCTAGCCAAGGCGATACACAAGGGGCGAGTACTATTACTCAGCAGCTTGCACGTAACTTTTTCTTAACACCTGAGCGTAATATTGAGCGAAAAATCAAAGAAGCTATTCTTGCCCTTGAGATTGAAAAAGTACTGACCAAAGATGAGATTTTAGAGCTTTATTTGAACAAAATTTATCTTGGTTATCGCTCTTACGGAGTGGCAGCAGCTGCAAAAACCTATTTTGGTAAAACGCTGGATCAGCTCACTTTAGGAGAAGTCGCGATTATTGCAGGCTTGCCAAAAGCACCTTCAACAATGAACCCGATTTATTCAGTCAAACGGGCGACAGACCGTCGTAATGTTGTGCTTGGGCGTATGCTTGAAGTAGGAAAAATTACCAAAGCACAGTATGAAACTGCGAAAAAAGAAGAGGTGAAATCCACCTACTATGGAGCGACATTGGAGTTTAGAGCCGATTATGTCACTGAGATGGTTCGCCAAGAGATGGTTAAACGTTATGGCGAAGATATTGCTTACAATAAAGGCTTTAAAGTCTATGCTACCGTAGTGTCTGATGACCAAAAAGCCGCACAAGATGCTGTGCGGAATAACTTGATCCAATACGACCGTCGCCACGGCTGGCGTGGTGCCGCAAAACTTTGGACAGGAAAGACCGCTTGGGATGATGAGGCAATTATTGATTATTTAAGTAAGTTGCCAAATTCAGAACCTTTCACCGGCGTGGTAGTAACAGCCGTAAATAAAAATAGCTATACTCTGATGTTACCAAGCGGTGATAAAACAGAGATGAAGAAATCAAATGCGACGTTTGGTAAGCAGATTAAGTTGAATGCTGGCGATCTCATTTGGGTAAGTAAAGGCAAAAATGGCGAATGGATGTTAGGGCAAATTCCTGAAGCCAATTCCGCTTTAGTGTCGCTCAATAGTGATAACGGTGCAATTGAAGCGATTGTTGGCGGTTTTAGCTTTGAACAGAGCCGTTTTAACCGTGCAACACAATCATTAGTACAAATAGGTTCTTCAATTAAACCATTTATTTATGCAGCAGCAATGAATAAAGGCTTAAGCTTATCTAGTACAATTAGCGATGATCCAATTACAATTACTAAACGTGGGCAAAAACCTTGGACACCGAAAAATGCAGATGGACGTTACGAAGGGCAACTTCGTATGCGTGTCGCATTAGGTAAGTCAAAAAATATGGTGTCTATCCGTATTTTACAAATGGCGGGGATTGATTATGTAGCAGGCTATTTGGAGCGTTTTGGCTTTAAGCGCGATCAATTTGTAGCAACGGAAGCATTAGCACTGGGGGCTGCTTCATTCACACCACTTGAAATGGCACGTGCTTATGCTGTATTCGATAATGGAGGTTTCTTAATCGATCCTTATATCATTGAACGTATTGAAGATAGCCAAGGTAATGAATTATTTAAGGCCAATCCGCCAATTGCTTGTATAGAATGTACAAACCTTCCACTTACTTATGCTGAACCAGAGCAATTTGACGGCGTGAAAATTCACGATGAAGAGCAATTCTTCCGCTCATTGAAAGCGAATGAGACAGTGAATACCACAGAAACGGCAAGTAATTCTACAGAAGAGGGTACATCAAATAGTGAAGAGCCTGTTCTTGATACGATTATCCGAGAAAATGCACCTGATTTAATGAGCAATGTGCAAAATCAAACAGGTGAAATGATTTATGCACCACGTGTAATGAAACCCGAAATTGCATTTTTGATACGTAGTGCGTTAAATAGTGCAATTTATGGAGAACAAGGACAAGACTGGCGAGGCACAAGTCGTTCGCTTGCTAATGATTTTAAACGTAAAGATATTGGCGGAAAAACGGGGACGACCAACCAATCTAAAGTGACTTGGTATGCTGGGTTTGGTTCAAACATTGTGACAACGGTTTACGTGGGTTTTGATGACAATAAACGAGTTTTAGGTAAAGGAGAGTCAGGTGCTCGAACTGCAATGCCTGCGTGGCGTGACTATATGAAAGTCGCTCTTGCAGATAAAAAGGATCGCATACTGACAACACCAACCAATATTGTGGAAGCTAAAATTGATGCTACCAGTGGTTTCTTAGGTAGCCAATTAACCGAGTACTTTATTAAGGGTACAGAACCAACCAAAAAATTTGTAGTAGAAAAAACAATTTCTAGCGAGAATTCTGGTAACCCTCGTGATGCAGGTGGCGGGGTTCGTTTAGGCTTGCCACCTAAAGGAATTCTCTCTTCGCCATCAGGTGCTGAATTATTCTAGTCTATAAATAAATTCAGCGATTAGATTGCTAAAGGTTGAAATTAGGTGTGATTTCTTGAGATAATCGCCCCTAATTATTTTTAGGCGATTTGTGGTATTTTCTTAAAATTGAATAAAAGATTTTGTTATCTTTTTCAAAAAAACAGACCGCTTGTTTTTACAAGCGGTCATTTTTTCAACCCAAATCATAATGTTAAACTAATTTTTCAATGAGAATAAAATGGCAGAAAAACGTAATATTTTCTTAATTGGTCCTATGGGCGCAGGCAAAAGCACAATCGGTCGCCAACTAGCACAAATGCTCGGTATGGAATTTATGGATTCAGACTCAGTGATTGAAGAGCGAGCAGGGGCAGATATAGATTGGATTTTTGATGTAGAAGGTGAAGCGGGTTTTCGTAAGCGTGAGGAGCGTATTATCAACGAATTAACTCAAGGGCAAGGCATAGTGCTTTCAACGGGAGGTGGTTCTATTCTCTCTAAAGATAACCGCAATGTGCTTTCTGCTCGCGGGATTGTCATCTATCTTGAAACAACCATAGACAAGCAGTTCGAGCGTACTCAACGTGATAAAAAACGACCTCTTTTACAAAATGATGATCCACGTAAAACGCTCGAAGAGTTAGCTAAAATCCGTAATCCGCTTTATGAAGAAATTGCAGATATTACTCTTCAAACTGATGATCAAGCGGCAAAATTAGTTGCGACAAATATCATCGAAATGATCGATAATCTGCAATAAAAAAATAAGGTAAACACAATGTTGCAAGTTAATGTAGAACTTAAAGAACGCCGTTATCCAATTCGGATTGCGGCAGGTTTATTAAACGAACCGAATAGTTATGCTCCATTAAAAGCGGGTGATAAGGTAATGATTGTTTCAAACCCAACCATTGCACCACATTATCTTGCAACGGTGGAAAAAGCCCTAACTAAGCTTGGCTGTAGCGTAGATTCCGTATTGATTCCTGATGGCGAAAAATACAAAAATTTGGAATCACTTAACTTAATTTTTACCGCTTTACTTGAAAAAAATCACAATCGTGATACCACCCTTATCGCTTTAGGGGGCGGCGTGATTGGCGATATTGCAGGCTATGCAGCAGCTTCTTATCAACGCGGTATTCGCTTTATCCAAATTCCAACAACCTTATTAGCTCAAGTTGATTCTTCTGTAGGTGGAAAAACAGCGGTAAACCATCCGCTTGGCAAAAATATGATTGGTGCATTTTATCAGCCAGCTTCTGTTATTATTGATACCAATACTTTGCATACGCTTGCTAAACGTGAAGTGAGTGCTGGCTTGGCAGAAGTGATTAAGTATGGAGTGATTTTCGATGAGCAATTCTTTACGTGGTTAGAAGAAAATATCGATAAACTTGTAACATTAGATCAACAAACACTTGAATATTGCATTCAACGTTGCTGCCAGCTGAAAGCGGATGTTGTCGCTCGTGATGAAACAGAGAAAGGTGATCGTGCTTTACTTAATTTAGGACATACATTTGGGCACGCAATTGAAGCTCATATGGGCTATGGCAACTGGTTACACGGCGAAGGTGTGGCAGTAGGAATGCTAGAAGCAGCTGAACTTTCCCGTATGTTGGGTAACATTTCTGAATCCGATGTCTCTCGCCTTGAAAAACTGATCGCTCGTGCGGTATTGCCGACGACATCGCCAGATGGAATGCAGTCGCAAGAATACTTACCTTATATGTGGCGAGATAAAAAAGTGCTAGCCGGTAAACTTCGTTTAATCTTATTGAAAGCACTTGGTCAAGCCTATGTTACGGCTGAAGCAACAGAAGACCAAGTGCTTGCAGCAATTGAAAAATTCACTCAAAAATAGACCGCTTACTGAATAAATCCTATGCTGGAAAAACAACGAGCCTTTTTAAAATGGGCAGGTGGAAAATATCGCCTTGCACAAGCCATTTCAGACCACTTGCCCCCAAGCATTCCGCAGGGGGCTTGTTTTGTTGAACCCTTTGTTGGTGCAGGCTCCGTGTTTTTAAATATGGATTTTGATCGCTATTTATTGGCAGATATTAACCCTGATTTAATTAATCTATTCAATGTCGTCAAAAACGATGTTGACCGTTATATTCAGCACGCCCAAGCACTTTTTTTGCACGAAAAAGCGAATAGCAAAGCGTTCTATTTGGCTCACCGAGCAGAATTTAATTCCTCAAAAGATAAATTTCAACGCTCTGTACTTTTCCTCTATCTAAATCGTTTTGGCTTCAACGGTTTATGCCGTTACAATCAAAAACGAGGTTATAACGTGCCTTTCGGTCGTTATAAAACGCACTATTTCCCTGAAAAAGAGCTTCGTTTTTTTGCCGAAAAAGCCCAAAAAGCGGAATTTATCTGTGCCGATTTCGAGCAAGTTTTTGACCGCTTGCAAAAGCAACCCGATCATTATGTAGTCTATTGCGATCCGCCTTATGCACCATTGCAACAAGATACTAATTTCACCCAATACGCAGGCGGCGGCTTTAGCCTTGACCAGCAAAAGCGATTGGCTGATTTAGCCCGAGAAATAGATTCTCCTGTACTGATTTCAAACCACGACACCGAATTTACACGCAAAATTTACCAAGGAGCAAAATTTAAAACCTTACAGGTTAATCGCTCAATAGGGCAAAAAAGAGAATCTCGAGGAAAGGTGGCGGAATTGCTCGCCTTATTTACTTAGTTTATTTCCCTCTATCATAGAAGGTAATAACAAATAGGGTTATTTATTCATTAAATATTTACCTTTCTCCAGCTCTGGCACATCTCCCAACAGTACGGCATATTGAATAGTATTCTGGCTAGATTCTAATGCAATTTTTAATGCCATAGTAAGAGGAACAGAAAGTAGCATTCCCACGGTGCCAAGCAACCAGCCCCAGAAAAGCAATGAAAGCGTGACGACTAATGTAGAAAGTCCGAGTGTTTTCCCCATCATTCTTGGTTCTAAAATATTCCCCACCAACATATTGATTGCGATGACACCAATCATTACTGCAATACCATCTGAAAAACCGTTGAGCAGCAAAGCTTGAAGGACAATTGGGATGCCAGCCAATACCGAGCCGATATTGGGAATATAGTTTAGTAAGAAAGCTAATACCGCCCAAAGTACGCCATATTGCACACTGAAAATATCTAAAACAACGTAAATCGTAATCCCTGTTAAAGCACTCATCAAAGTTTTTACGCCAAGATAGCGAATAATACTTTCCACAACACGGCTCAGGTGTTCCACTTCTTGGTTGAAATTAGATTTACCTCCGTTGAATGCTAGCGTGATTTTATACTTGATGACTGGTGATTCTAACAGCATAAAAACAACAACCAAAAGTAACATAAATACGTTGGATACTACGTTAGAAAAACTGAGTAAAACACGGCTGACCAGTTGCATCACCATACTCGGATCAAAGCTTTCTAATGCGGAAACATCTGGAATAGTTAGAGGAATATTCCACTCAGTAATGAACGTTTTGAGCGTTTCTAATCGAATCTGTAAGATTTCTTTATATTGTGGAATTGATGCGGTAAATTCGCGAATAGTGCTGTTGATCATTCCAGCTAAAAAGAGGAATAGTACCACGATAAAAATCAGCATTAAGGTAATTGCTAGCCCTAATGGAATTTTTCGCTTGGTCATAAAGCGAATAGCGGGCGAGCAAATGATCGCAATAAATAGGGAAAGTAAAAAAGGGATCACAATTTCACCAGCAAGTTTTATGCCTGCCAGAATAATAACTAGCGAGGCGAAGGCGATTAAAAATCGAGTTAAGGGGAATTTTTGCATAAGAATAAAAGTAATGAAGTAGGGGCAAATTACATTTACCCCAAAAGATTAAGATCATTAGGGCAAATGTAATTTGCTCCTACAATGATTAACTATTTAGCTTTGTTAATCAAAAACTGACTCAACAACGGCACTGGGCGACCTGTTGCACCTTTGCTTGCCCCTGATTTCCACGCTGTGCCCGCAATATCTAAATGTGCCCAAGCATATTTTTTAGTGAAGTTTGACAAGAATTGCCCTGCAGTAATTGCCCCACCTAAACGCCCGCCAATATTAGCAAGGTCAGCAAAGTTAGACTTAAGCTGTTCTTGATATTCTTCGCCTAGTGGTAAACGCCATGCTTTGTCGTCTGCTTCTTCGGCAGCATTAAGCAGATCGTGAGCAAGATTATTGTGAGTAGACATCAATCCACTGTTGTGAGCACCTAATGCAATCATACACGCCCCTGTTAAGGTAGCGACATCAATGACCAACTCAGGCTCAAAACGTTCGACATAAGTAAGCGTATCACATAGAACCAAGCGACCTTCTGCATCGGTATTTAACACTTCGACCGTTAAGCCATTCATTGTGGTAAGAATATCCCCTGGGCGGTAAGCATTGCCATCAGGCATATTTTCGCAACCTGCCAACACACCAATCACATTCAGTGGCAAATTCATTTCTGCCAAGGCTTTCATTGTGCCATAAACCGAAGCCGCACCGCCCATATCGTATTTCATTTCATCCATTGCTTCAGACGGTTTGATGGAAATACCACCCGAGTCAAAAGTTAAGCCTTTACCCACTAATACAATAGGTTTAGCATCAGGATTTGGTGCATTTTTGTATTCAATTACCGAAAGATAAGCGGGATTTTCAGAACCACGAGAAACCGCCAAATAGGCATTCATACCTAATTCTTCCATCACTTTTTCATCTATAATCGTGGTGGTAATGTTGTTGTAATCTTCGGCTAATTGGGTCGCTAATTTTGCTAAATAGGCAGGGTTGCATACATTTGGCGGACAATTCGCCACATTTTTTGCAAAACTTATTCCTAAAGTAACCGCTTGCCCATGAGCTAAAGCTCGCTCTGCTTCAGCTAACTCTTTGCGATTAGCAACATTAAAAATCACTCGACGTAACTCACGCTTGGTTTCAGGTTTAACGCTTTTAAATTCGTTATAGCTGTAAAGTAGCTCTTGGATGGCTTCAATCGCAAAACGGATGTTCCAATAAGTTGAGCGACCTTTCACATGCAATTCGCTTAAGAACGAAACGGCTTCAGTTGCTCCGGTTTCGTTTAACACCTGCACCGCTTTTTGTGTGAGTTGTTTGTATTGGCGTTCGGTAAGCTCACGCTCTTTACCACAGCCGACTAATAACACGCGATCTGCGGGTACATTCGGTACGTGATGTAATAGAAGCGTTTGCCCCACTTTGCCGTCTAAATCACCTTTGCGTAAAATGTTGCTTAAATAGCCTTCGCTCAAGCGGTCTAATTCTTCGGCAGATTCGCTAAATCGGCGGGTTTCATACACACCAACAATCACACAGCCCCTGCGTTGTTTTTCAATACTGCCATTTTTTACATTAAATTCCATAAATGCTCCCGTGATTTTTTTCTAAGAAAGAGGTATCATAGCACCTTTTTCAAGTGGTCAATTTTACTCGAAAATTAGCAAAATAAGTGAAAAAATCAACCACTTGAACCAAGCCAGAAAGTACAGGTCATAAACTACCGATTTGCAAAGAAATTGCAAGCATAATTTATAGAGAACCCGATTGTGATTTTAAGCCGATATTTAACGAAAGAGATTTTTAAAAGCCAAATAGCGATTCTATTTATCTTGTTACTGATGTTTTTTAGCCAGCAACTGATTAGTGTGCTTAATTCTGCCGTAAGTGGGAAAGTGCCAACCGATTTAGTGCTCAGTTTATTAGGCTTAGGAATGCCAGCTCTGTCGCAATTTATGTTGCCGCTTTCGCTCTTTGTGGCGTTGTTGCTTACCCTTGGACGTTTATATTCGGAAAGTGAAATCACGGTGATGCGTGCTTGCGGTGTGGGGCAAGGTCTATTGACTCGTGTGGCATTATTTCTTTCGATTTTTACCACTGCTTTGGCGGCTTACAACGTCTTTTCGCTCACCCCTTGGGCAATTGATATGCAAAGCAAAATTTTGGCAGAAGCAAAATCTAACCCGCGTTTTTCAGCTCTTTCAGCAGGCCAATTTATGACCGCAGGTGGTTATGTATTATTTATTGAGAATATCAATAATGAAGCGAATGCTTTGAATGATATTTATGTGTTCCAGCCTGATCAACAAAAGAAAAATCGCCCCTCTGTGGTGGTAGCTGATACAGGCGTATTACAAGGTTTGCCGAATGGCGATCAGTTGCTCACTCTAAAAGAGAGCACCCGCTATGAAGGCACGGCAAAAACAGCCGATTTCCGTATTTCTCATTTTGATAATTACACCGCTTATTTGGGCTATCAAGATGTAAACTCCAGTGACAAATTGATGCAGCGTGCCGATTTTTCCAGCCTAATGGCAGACAAATCACCTGAAGCAAAAGCTGAATTACAATGGCGTTTTGCCTTAGTACTTGCCGTGCCGTTGATGGCTCTGTTAGCCGTGCCAATGAGTAGCGTAAACCCGCGTCAAGGGCGATTTGCGAAAATTATTCCTGCGGTGTTACTCTATTTAATCTACTTTTTATTGCAAAGTTCATTAAAATCCTCTGGGGCTTCAGGCAAGATAGATGCATCTATTTTTATGCCTGCGGTTTCGATAGTATTCTTAATACTTGGCATTGTAATGAATAGCTGGGAAACGCGATGGATGTCTGCTATTCGCTATCGCTTCTCTTTCAAAAAAGTGGGGGCATAATGAAAATTTTTGGAATGAATATTTTAGAACGCTATATTGGCAAAAGCATTTTAGCGATGATTTTTGCCGTCCTGCTTGCCATTAGTGGACTAATTTTTATCGTGAAATTGGTAGAAGAGTTCAAAGATGTCGGTAAAGGCAGCTACGATGCGATAATCGCTACTTATTATGCCTTCTTGATGTTACCAAGCGACATTAAAGAAATTATCCCCGTAGTCGTGTTAATTGGTGGATTATTAGGCTTAGGCAATCTTGCTAGCCGTAGTGAGTTGGTAGTGATGCAGGCATCGGGGTTCTCTCGTTTCCGCATTGGTTTAGCGGTGATGAAAACCGCACTACCACTGATTTTTCTCACCATGTTTTTAAGCGAATGGGGCATCCCACAAACGGAGCAATATGCACGAAATATGCGTTCAATTGCCCAAAGCGGCGGCTCAATGCTGGCAACTACAGGTGGTTTCTGGGCAAAAGATGGGCAAGATTTTATCTATATTCGCCATATCAACAATGAGCACGAACTTAACAGAGTATCGATTTATCACTTTGATAACAAAGCGTTGAAGGCTATCACACAAGCGGATCGTGCGGTTTATGGGGATAATCAATGGCAGTTACAAAAAGTAGAAAAATCACTGATTAACGAGAACCAAATCCAGCAAAATAAAGAAGCCGATCAAGTGTGGCAAACCACGATTACCCCAAGTAAACTGGGTATCGTGTCGCTCAAACCAGAATCTCTTTCTATTTCAGGATTGTCTGATTATGTGGGTTTCTTGAAAGAAACAGGGCAAGATTCCAAACGCTTTGAAATTGCCTTCTGGCGTAAAGTTTATCAACCGATTTCAATGGCAGTAATGATGTTATTGGCAATCTCTTTCGTTTTTGGCCCACTTCGCAGCAGTGCAATGGGAACCAAACTCTTTATCGGTATTATCGCAGGTTTCGTATTCTATGTCTCAAACATTACTTTCGGTAATATGACCTTAGTATTTACGTGGATTCCAACCTTTATCGGTGCACTTATTCCGAGCTTGATTTGCTTAACTATTGTCTGGTGGTTATTGGCAAAAAAACGGGATTAGCAAAATGAGTAAATTAGAAAGATCATTCCAAACTATAGGCATTGTAGGTAATCCTCGTCATGATAGTGCTTTAGAAACCCATTTGGCGGTCTATAATTGGCTGAAAGATCGCCATTATAATGTATTAGTCGAAGAAAAAATTGCCGAGCAATTACATCTTACTGAAGGACATTCATTGAAAGCGATTGGAGAAAATACTCACCTTGTGATCGTCATTGGCGGCGATGGTAATATGCTTGGTATGGCTCGAGCACTCGCTAAATATAAAGTGCCGTTGATCGGTATCAATCGCGGTAATCTTGGTTTTCTGACCGACATTGCACCACAAACGGCTTTTGAACAGCTTTATAGTTGCCTTGAAAAAGGTGAGTTCCTGATTGAAGAACGTTTTTTATTAGAAGCTCATATTGAACGTAATGGCAAGATTATTGCCTCAAGCAACGCACTTAATGAAGTGGTTGCTCATCCAAGCCAAGTGGCACGCATTATTGAATTTGAAGTGTATATTGATGGCAAATTCGCTTTTTCTCAACGTTCTGATGGATTGATTATTGCTACTCCAACAGGCTCAACCGCTTACTCTCTCTCAGCTGGTGGTCCTATCCTTACCCCAAATATGAATGCCATTGCCCTTGTGCCAATGCATCCACATACGCTTTCTTCACGCCCATTGGTTGTGGATGGCGATAGCCATATCTCTTTGCGTTTTTCTCAACATAATCAACCACATTTAGAAGTGAGTTGCGATGGGCAAACAGTATTACCATTTACCGCAGAAGATCGCGTAATAGTGCGAAAAAGTAAAGATAAATTGCACTTATTACATCTCAATGATTATAATTATTTTACCGTGCTTGGCTCAAAACTAGGTTGGGCGAGTAAATTATTCTAATGTAGTTTTACATAAAGATGATTATTCTTCATAGTGATTATGAAGATTTAACACGCAAATTATTCGAAAAAAGCTACCGCTTGTTGTGAAAAATGAGTAAAATGCGTTATCTTTTTAAAACGAAAACGTTTGCGTAAAAGTATTTTTACTAAAATCGAATTTTTAAGTTGAGTTTATCGAGTTACAGGAGGCTTGAATGTTTACAGCTAATATGAATATTAAAGATTACGATCCCGTTTTGTGGCAAGCAATCCAAGATGAAAATCGTCGTCAAGAAGAACACATTGAATTGATCGCATCAGAAAACTATGCAAGCCCACGTGTAATGGAAGCTCAAGGCTCTCAATTCACTAACAAATACGCAGAAGGCTACCCAGGCAAACGTTACTACGGTGGTTGCGAATATGCAGACATTGTGGAGCAATTAGCAATTGACCGTGCGAAAGAGTTATTCGGTGCAGATTATGCGAATGTACAACCGCACTCTGGTTCACAAGCGAACGCTGCCGTTTACGGTGCATTGATCAACGCAGGTGATACCATTTTAGGTATGGATCTGGCCCACGGCGGTCACTTAACGCATGGTGCAAAAGTAAGCTTCTCCGGCAAAATCTACAACTCTGTGCTTTACGGTATTACTGCAGATGGCGTGATCAATTACGAAGATGTTCGCCAAAAAGCATTAGAGTGCAAACCCAAAATGATCGTGGCTGGTTTCTCTGCTTACTCACAAGTCGTAGATTGGGCGAAAATGCGTGAAATTGCAGATGAAGTCGGTGCATATTTATTCGTTGATATGGCACACGTTGCAGGTTTAATCGCAGCAGGTTTATATCCAAACCCATTACCGCACGCACACGTTGTTACAACTACAACCCACAAAACATTAGGGGGCCCGCGTGGTGGTTTAATTCTTTCTTCTTGTGGCGATGAAGAGATCTACAAAAAATTACAATCATCAGTATTCCCAGCAAACCAAGGTGGGCCATTAGTTCACATCATTGCAGCAAAAGCAGTATGCTTTAAAGAAGCATTAGAGCCAGAATACAAAGAATATCAAGCTAACGTAATCAAAAATGCGAAAGCAATGGTGGAAGTATTCAAACAACGTGGTTATGATGTGGTATCAAACGGCACAGAAAACCACTTATTCCTTGTAAGTTTCATCAAACAAGGTTTAACAGGTAAAGCAGCGGATGCGGCATTAGGTAAAGCGAATATCACAGTAAACAAAAATGCAGTACCAAACGATCCACAAAAACCATTTGTAACTTCAGGTATCCGTGTGGGTACACCATCTGTTACCCGTCGTGGTTTTAATGAAAACGATGTGCGAGAATTAGCCAATTGGATGTGTGATGTGTTAGACGTATTAGGCAAAGAAAACGAAGAGCAAGTGATTTCTGAAACGAAAGAAAAAGTATTAGCAATTTGTAAACGTTTACCTGTTTATACGAAATAATTTTAATTTATAAAATTAAACCCCAATCATTATTTTTATGATGATCGGGGTTTTCTTATAGATAATTTTCTTGAGTAACAATAATTTCTGCTAATTCTAGATCTTGCTTAGCATCAATATCTAAGGAACGGTAACTTGGCATAAGATAAAATTTTGCTGGCTGAATGAAAAAACATTTTTCTTTTAATAATGAGGCTGTGTCATTGATATAAATTGCTCCATTAGCTCTATACATAATTGGCAAACTCTGGCGCGGAGCTTCAAAATCGCTAATTTCACGGACAGATAAGATTTCTCCGTTAGGAGCCAAACTAAATGATTTATACGGATGATGTTCACATTCACAAGCTGAAATAACTGATTTTACTTGCCCATTTTTAAACATATCCATTGCGTTTTTAATATCTAAATGGCTACGAAGAGGGCTTGTTGGTTGTAAGAGAGTACAAGTGCCTTCACTAATATTAAGTGTTTCTAAAGAATGTAAAATTGAATCAATAGTACGAGAGTTATCTAAGGCAAGTTCAGCTGGGCGTTTTATGGCTTCGGCACTATATTTTCTAGCTTCTTCTAAAATTTCTTCTCCATCTGAAGAAACTACAATTCTATCAAATACATTGGCTTGTTGAGCCGCAATAATAGTTCTAGCAACCAATGAATAACCTCCAACAGGTTGTAGATTTTTGTGTAAGATACCTTTTGAACCTGCTCTTGCAGGGATAATTGCAATATTTGTCATAAAATTAACCACTTGTTTTTTAATGGATGGATCTTAGCACATCATATAGTGCATTGGAGACTTATCTTTTAAAAGTTATGTAAAAAAACGTAGAGAAAAATTATGTTATAATCTACAAAATCTAATTTTTGATTATCTCGAAAATCTTTAATATAACATTAACTTGAATAGACCTATGAAATTTATCATCAAACTTTTCCCTGAAATTATGATTAAAAGCGATTCCGTGCGTAAACGCTTTATCAAAATTCTTACCTCAAACATTCGTAATGTGTTGTTGCGTGAAACTGAAAATGTGGCAGTGATTCGCAACTGGGATTTCATTGAAGTACGAGCCAAAGTGGCAGAAGAAGCCCCAATGGTATTGGAGCTGCTTAAACGCATACCAGGTATTCACCATATTTTAGAAGTGGAAGAATATCCGTTTGAAACTATGCACGATATTTTTGAGCAAACATTAGCCCAAGTGCGAGAAAAGCTAGAAGGCAAAACTTTCTGCGTACGTGTACGCCGTAAAGGTAAGCACGAATTCCGTTCGCTTGATGTAGAACGTTATGTGGGTGGTGGTTTAAATCAACATATTGAAACCGCCAGAGTGAAGCTCACCAAGCCAGATGTAACGGTTCGCATTGATATTGATAACGACAAAATGTTACTGGTTAAAGCACGCTACGAAGGGCTTGGTGGCTACCCGATCGGCACGCAAGAAGATGTGCTTTCTTTAATCTCGGGCGGCTTCGATTCAGGTGTGTCTAGCTATATGTTGATTCGTCGCGGTTCACGCGTGCATTATTGCTTCTTCAACTTGGGCGGTACAGCACACGAAATCGGCGTGAAACAGATGGCATATCACATTTGGAGCCGTTATAGTACCTCTCACAAAGTGCGTTTTGTGGCGATTAACTTTGAAAACGTAGTCAGCGAAATTTTAGAAAAAGTTGATAACGGGCAAATGGGCGTGGTGTTAAAACGCATGATGGTGCGTGTGGCAAGTAAAATTGCCGGGCGTTTTGATATTCAAGCGATTGTTACAGGTGAGGCGTTAGGGCAGGTTTCCAGCCAAACGCTCACCAATTTACGCTTGATTGATAAGGCTTCAGATACGCTGGTATTACGTCCGCTGATTACCCACGATAAAGAACAAATTATCGCAATGGCAAAAGAGATCGGCACGGATGACATCGCCAAATCAATGCCAGAATTCTGTGGCGTAATTTCCAAAAATCCAACAGTGAAAGCGATTGAAAGCAAAATCGTTGAAGAAGAAGGGCATTTCAATTTTGAAGTGTTAGAACAAGCAGTACAAAATGCCCAATTCCTTGATATTCGTGAAATTGCACAACAAACTGAAAAAGAAGTGGTTTCTGTTGAAACAACGACTGAACTCGGCGAAAACGATGTAATTTTAGATATTCGTAGCCCTGAAGAAACTGATGAAGCACCGTTAAAACTGGATAATGTGGAAGTGAAAGAATTACCGTTCTATAAACTTTCAAGCCAATTCGCAGAACTAGATCAGTCGAAAAACTATCTGCTTTACTGCCAACGTGGGGTAATGAGTAAATTACAAGCGTTGTATCTCAAAGAGAATGGGTTTAATAACGTAAAAGTTTTTCGTTTAAAATAAATCTATGCTTGTTGTATTGAGGGATTATTTGAGTGATAATCCCCCCATATTTTTAATAGTTGAGTAAATCTCTAGGGATTAGAGAATGTTAAACGAAAAGCCTGTTATTTCTAATCAGCACGGTGCGTTAGCAATGGCATTTGTGCCCTATTTTTATGCGGTTTTCCAATCTCCAAAATGGCATATTTCCCTGCTTTTCTTCGGTATTGCGTGGCTTTTTCTTTACCTTTTCTCTTACCCGTTCTTTATGCTATTTAGCAAGAAACCGACGGCTAAAAATAAACGTTGGGCGGTTATTTATTTCATTTTAAGCCTTTGTTTTACCTCACCCATCTTACTCTCTCAACCTTCAGTTTTGCTTTTTGCCTTGCCTTTACTACCGCTTGGTTTAGTTCAATTCTATTTTGCTAAACAGCACAATGAACGCCATTTACTCAATGATATTGCAGGAATTCTTACCTTTGGTGTGGTTGGAATGGCGACCTATTATTTAAGCATGCAAGCGGTCAATTTTGTCTTTCTTATTCACCCAACACTGTTTTTTATTGCAACTACTTTCTATGTCAAAAGCCTTGCTCGTGAACGAAAAAACCCACTTTATGCTGAACTGAGCATTGGCATACATTTAGGACTTAGTTTGATTTACTTATTTACAAATGAAAATGCAATTTTTACCGCTTATTTGTTTGCATTAGCACGAGCAATTATTGTGCCAACATTAGGCTGGAATGTAAAAAAAGTGGGGATGTTTGAGTTTTTAACAATTATGATTTTTTTAGCTACATTAGTTTGCTAAAGAAAACGGCTAAATAAAATATATACTTAGCCGTTTTGTGTTACTAGATTAATGCTTTTCTTTTAATGTATTTAACGCACTTAAACCTTTCACGCAACTTTTTTGTTGTAAGGTCGTTTCCATTGCAAGCAGCTGTTTTTTGCTTGTAGAGAGCTGGTTTTTCAAACGTTTTACTTGTGTGTGTGTACCAGGTTGTTTTTCTGCATCTTTAATCAGCGTATTTGCAACATTAAACATATTTTGACATTCTGGCGTAAGTTTGATGCTTTCTGGTTTTTCAATTATCAAAGTGGAGGTTTTTACTTCTGCTTGAGCTGAAATAGTAAATGTTGTGCCTAAGCAAAGAGAAAAACAGAGTAAGAAACATTTTTTTAGCATAATTCTACCTTTTTCTGTTATAGCTAAAATCTTTCAAGTTAAATAGGGAATAATTAAATATTCAAGAGATTAGCACGCTTTACTGCAAAAGTCAGCAAGATTTCACAGGTAAAAAGCAGATTTTCTTTGATCTTTCTCAAAGAAAAAAACTCAACTTTACCTCTTAAGAGGTAAAGTTTTTAATATATTTTCTTAATTCATAAAAAAATATAGCTAAAAGTTTAATGATTTCAAAAAAGGTTAATCCTTTGTTAATTGGGGTTGTTTTTTATTTTATCAATAACAGGTAGAATAGGCTCTTGAAACTCTGATTACCTTGTTGGGTATTTGGGTCAAAGTTTTGTGGGGCATTATTCGGTATCGAATAATTAATCGTATTTCATATTATCAAGATGAAGAGGTTTGAGATGTTAGACTTTGTTGAACTCTCGCGTTTGCAGTTTGCTTTAACTGCTCTCTATCACTTCTTATTTGTGCCGCTTACATTAGGTCTTTCTTTTGTGCTTGTAGTGATGGAAACACTTTATGTAACGACAGGAAAAGAAGTTTATAAAGATATGACTAAATTCTGGGGTAAGTTATTCGGTATTAACTTTGCTCTTGGGGTAACGACTGGTATTACCATGGAATTCCAGTTTGGTACAAACTGGTCATACTACTCTCACTATGTAGGCGATATCTTCGGTGCACCTTTAGCATTAGAAGGTTTAATGGCGTTCTTTTTAGAATCTACTTTTGTAGGTCTATTCTTCTTTGGTTGGGATCGCCTTTCTAAGAAAAAACACTTATTAGCAACATATTGTGTGGCATTTGGTTCTAACTTCTCTGCAATGTGGATCTTAGTAGCGAATGGTTGGATGCAAAACCCAGTAGGTTCAGAATTTAACTTTGAAACAATGCGTATGGAAATGACCAGCTTTGCTGCTCTTGTTCTAAACCCAGTGACTCAAAGTAAATTCTTACACACAGTAACTGCAGGTTACACTTGCGGTTCGATTTTCGTATTAAGCATCAGTGCTTACTATATCTTAAAAGGTCGTGATTTAGGCTTTGCAAAACGTTCATTCTCGGTGGGCGCAAGCTTTGGTTTATTCGCTATTTTAGCTGTATTAATTATGGGTGATGAATCTGGTTATGAAATCGGTAAAGCACAACCTGTTAAATTAGCAGCCATGGAAGCTGAATGGGAAACTCACCCAGCACCTGCGGCATTTAATGCAATTGCAATTCCAAACTCTAAAGCTCGTCAAAACGACTTTGCAATTCAAATCCCATACCTTGGCGGTTTAGTGGCAACTCGTTCTTTAGATACTGAAATCAAAGGCTTAAATGATATTCGTAAAGAAAACATTGAGCGTGTACGTAACGGTGCTATAGCAGTTGTTTTATTAGAAAAACTTCGTTCTGGTAACTATACAGAAGAAGAAAAAGTAGCATTCCAAGCAGTTCAAAAAGATCTTGGCTTTGGTTTATTGTTAAAACAATACGTAGGCGATAATATTGCAGCGGCAACAGAAGAACAAATTATTAAAGCAGCAGATGCTACTATTCCAAATGTAGGTCCTAACTTCTGGGCGTTCCGTATGATGGTTGGCTCTGGTATGCTAATGTCTTTAATCATTGGCTTAGCATTCTTCTTTAACTTCCGTGGTACAGTAGGCAAAAACAAATTATTACTTAAAGTGGTATTATGGTCTATGCCATTACCATGGATTGCCATTGAAGCTGGTTGGTTCTTAGCTGAGTTCGCACGTCAGCCTTGGGCAGTTTATGAAGTGTTACCAACAGGTATTTCAGCTTCTCACTTAACTGTGGCTGAATTATGGACTGCAATTGGCTTGCTATGTGGTTTATATACAATCTTCTTAGTAGTAGAAATGTATTTAATGTTCAAATATGGTCGTTTAGGTCCAAGTGCATTAAAAACAGGTAAATACTACTTTGAGCAATCTGCGAAATAAGGAGTAGGCAATGTTAGATTATGAAGTTCTCCGCTTTATTTGGTGGATCTTAATTGCTGTATTGTTAATCGGTTTTGCGATTACAGATGGTTTCGATATGGGCGTATTAACCCTTTTACCTGTTGTGGGTAAAAGCAACACAGAACGCCGTGTGATGATCAATTCAATTGCCCCACACTGGGATGGTAACCAAGTTTGGTTATTAACAGGTGGTGGTGCAATCTTCGCTGCGTGGCCAACTGTTTATGCAACCTCATTTTCCAGTTTCTTCTTAGCGATGATTTTGGTACTATCAGCATTATTCTTCCGCCCTGTTGGTTTTGAATACCGTGCGAAAATTGATTCACCAAAATGGCGTAATGCTTGGGATTGGGCATTATTCATCGGTGGTTTCGTACCTTCACTAATTTTCGGTGTAGCGTTCGGTAACTTATTGCAAGGCTTACCATTTGAGTTTAACAACATCAATCAAGTGACTTACACAGGTACATTCTTAGGCTTATTAAATCCATTCGCATTATTATGTGGTGTAGTGAGCTTATTTATGCTAACCACCCAAGGTGCAACTTGGTTACAAATGAAAACCACGGCTGAATTACGCAACCGTGTACGTGGCGTATCACAATTTGCAGCAACCGTAACATTAGTCGCATTTGTATTAGCCGGTGTTTGGTTATACTTCAAAGAAGGTTTCGTGATCACAAGCCAATTAGATCACAATGCAGTTTCTGCATTAAGCAACAAAACTGTAGCGGTTGAAACATCTGCTTGGTTTAAAAACTATGCTGAAATGCCAGTGCTTTGGATTGTACCCGCAATCGCAGTAATCGGTGCGTTATTAACCATTGTAGCTTCTAAAGCAAACCGTTCAGGTACTGCATTCTTTGCATCATCTTTAATGCAAATCGGTGTAATTTTAACTGCGGCAGTATCAATGTTCCCATTCATTATGCCTTCAATGTCTCACCCTGAGATGAGCTTAACCGTTTGGGATTCAACTGCAAGCCTTAACACCTTAACCATTATGTTCTATGCAGCGTGCTTCTTTGTACCAATTGTATTGTTCTATACTATTTGGTCTTACATCAAAATGTTTGGTCGTCTTGATGCAAAATTTATTGAAGACAATCACGCTACAGCATACTAAGGAGCAATTATGTTTTATTTAACTTGGTTTTTTGGTATGTTTCTCGCAATTTACTTTGCGGTATTTATTACAACAAAGATTGAGAAAACAGGTAAATTTGACGAATAATCTATGATTCATTTGTTATATCACTTAACTTCAAAGGGCTTGCTAAAAGCCCTTTCTTTTCTTCTCGCGAGCGGCCTATTTGCAATGATTTTATTAAAATCGACCGCTTTCGGGATCTATTTTGGCGGAAAAATTCCTTACTTTGCATTATTAGCTTTTTATGGCATGGGAATTTTATGGATTCATGGCATTGGCTTTGAAATCCGTAATAAAATTTGGCAATTGGTTTTTCTGCCTTTAATGGGTTATGCGATTGTTATTCCTTCGCTTTGCATCCTTTTTTTGAGTTAAATCATAAAAAGAAGTGGGCTTTTATTTTTATATAAAAATAAATTGCAAAAACTATTGCACTAGCATTTTTAACTGAATAAAATAGACAATCACAATCGTCTAAAAAGTGGGCGTTTACGAAAGAAAACAAAATAGGATGGTATATGCATTTTCCTATTCGAGTTTATTATGAAGATACAGACGCAGGTGGCGTGGTTTATCACGCAAGCTATGTCTGTTTTTTTGAACGAGCAAGAACTGAATTTTTACGCAATAAAGGCTTTTCTCAACAATCATTGTTATCGAAAAATATTGCTTTTGTTGTGAAGAAATTAGAAATAGACTACAAAATGCCTGGACGTCTAGATGATTTGCTTTCAGTTGAAACAGAAATTAAAGAAATAAAGAAAGCAAGCATTATTTTTGAACAGAAACTTTGGCGTGATCAAGATTGTCTAAGTCATGCTATTGTAAGTGTAGCAAGTGTCGATTTACTTAAAATGAAACCGATAGCAATACCGAAAAATATTCGTGACGCAATGGATTCATCTCACTAATTCATTATCATTATTGGAGTTTTCAATGCAAGAAACTAGCTTTGACTTAATTTCGTTATTTGCACAAGCAAGTATCGTCGTTAAGATCGTTATGCTTATTCTTATCACTTTCTCAGTATTATCTTGGGCGGTGATTATTCAACGTAGTCGTTATTTAACGAATGCTGCAAAAGGCTCACTCGCTTTTGAAAATAAATTTTGGTCTGGCGAAGATTTAAACCGTTTACACGAAGGATTAGAAAATCGTCGTGATAAATTAAGCGGCTCAGAACAAATTTTTTATGTTGGATTTAAAGAATTTACCCGTTTACAACAAGTAAGCCCAGATGTGCCAGCTGCAAATATTCAAGGAACAAGCCGTGCAATGAACCTCGCGCTAAACCGTGAAGTGGAAACGCTCGAAAGCTATATCCCATTCTTAGGTACAGTTGGTTCTATTAGCCCATACATTGGTTTATTTGGTACTGTATGGGGGATTATGCACTCATTTATGGGATTAAGTGCGGTAAAACAAGCTAGCCTTCAATCAGTTGCACCAGGTATTGCCGAAGCGTTAATTGCAACAGCAATTGGTTTGTTTGCGGCAATTCCTGCAGTAATGGCTTATAACCGTTTAAGCTTACGTGCGAATAAATTAGAACAAAACTACGCAAACTTTATTGATGAGTTTACAACGATTTTACATCGTCAAGCATTCTCTAAAAAATAAATGAAAATAAGTAGTCATTTTTGTTAAATATTTTGCAAAGTGTGATAAAAATATGACCACTTATCGCAAAATGTTAGTGATAACCAGAATTTAAAAAAGAGGAAATATGTCTTACCGTCGTAAACGTAAGGACATTAAATCTGAAATTAACATTGTACCGTTCTTGGATGTTTTACTTGTGCTTTTGCTTATTTTTATGGCTACAGCACCAGTGATTAGCCAAAGTGTAGAAGTTAATTTACCAGAAGATAAACATAGCCAATCTGTGTCCAATGAAGATAAAACCCCTGTGATTTTACAAGTGGCAGGTGTCGGTTTATATAAATTAAAAGTTGGTGGCAACTTTGTTCCTGGTAGTAATGGCGAAGAACTCAGCGATCAAGAAGTGATTTCGTTTGCTGGTGAAGAATTTAAAAAAGATGAAAATACGCTTTTTTTAGTTGCAGGTGATGCAACCGTGCCTTATGAAGAAGTGATTAAAGGTATTGTATTATTAAAAGAAGCAGGTATTGAAAAAGCAGGCTTAATGACTCAAGGTCAATAATCATCAAGGATAACGTGTGAGATCTCAAAACGATAGACTTGAATTTGCAATAATTCTCTCCCTACTATTGCATACCCTTTTAATTGGGTTGCTTCTATTAGGCTCTTTGTTTACAAATATCACATTACCTCCTGCTGCAGGCGGTAATGGTGGAGATGGTGAAGAGTTTGAAGCGGTAATGGTCGATACAGGGCAAGTGGCTGCAGAATATGGTCGATTACAATTAGATAGAAAAGGGAATGCTCAACCTAAACCTGTGGAAGATACAAAACCTGTCGAAGATGTAAAAGAAGAGGTTGCTGAAGAAGTTAAACAAGCTAAAGCCGAACTTGCTAAAAAACAGGAGCGAGAAAAGGCTTTAGAAGAACAACGTCAGGCTCAATTGTTAGCTCAGCAAAACAATTTCCCCATTAAGAGCAGCACCGCCAATAATAATCTCATATAAATTCCCTCC
>NZ_CALIFA010000016.1:0-9765 GCF_938021905.1 Pseudohaemophilus parahaemolyticus | reverse complement strand
TTACCTTACTTATTTTTTTAATTTATTTTTTTCCAATGAAAATCAGCTCATTATTATGTTTGTAAGTGCTCTTGTGAGTGCTTCTCTGCTACCAGGTAATTCTGAAATTGTTTTTAGCACCATTGCTACACAAACCATTTTAGTTGAACACTCTTTGATTACCTCTCCACTTATTTGGCTTGTTTGTGTTGCAACAATAGGTAACACATTAGGTAGCTTACTCACGTTGTACTTTGGGAGACTTATTCCCGAGCCAAAATCTTTAAATCATAAATATGCTGAGTGGGTAATACATAAATTAAATCGTTATGGAACAATAATGCTTCTGCTGAGTTGGTTACCTCTGCTAGGAGATCTACTTTGTGGATTAGCAGGTTGGCTCAGACTTCCTTTAGTAAAAAGTGCCTTTTATATTTTTATGGGTAAACTCATTCGATATTTGCTACTTTTAATCACAATTTACCCGCTTGTAAAATATGTTTTGTAGCAAAAAGACTGAAACCTTAACAATTTCAGCCTTTCTTTATTTTAGTTATACACTATTCTGCTTGTTCTTTCTGCATTGGTGGCACTTCTTTACCGATTTTGGCATAAAATTCCACTACAAAATTATCAAAACGATCTTCATCAATCGCTTGGCGAATTTGTGCCATTAAACGTTGATAGTAACGCAAATTGTGAATAGTGTTTAAACGTGCGCCCAAAATTTCGCCGCATTTATCTAAGTGATAAAGGTAAGCTTTTGTATAGTTTTTACAGGTGTAACAATCGCATTCTGGATCAAGTGGACTGGTATCGCTTTTATATTTTGCATTACGGATTTTTACCACACCATCACTCACAAATAAATGCCCGTTGCGTGCGTTGCGGGTTGGCATTACGCAGTCAAACATATCGATCCCACGGCGAACGCCTTCTACCAAATCTTCAGGTTTGCCAACGCCCATTAAGTAGCGAGGTTTATCTGCTGGCAATAATGGCGTAGTAAATTCTAAAATGCGGTGCATCTCTTCTTTCGGTTCGCCCACCGCTAAACCGCCTACTGCATAACCATCAAAGCCGATATTGACCAAGCCTTCTGCAGAAATTTTGCGTAACTCTTCATAAGTGCCGCCTTGCACGATACCAAATAATGCACGCGGGTTTTCTAATTCATCGAAGCGATCACGACTACGTTTTGCCCAACGAAGTGACATTTCCATTGATTTTTTTGCATAATCAAAAGTAGCTGGATATGGTGTACATTCATCAAAAATCATCACAATATCAGAACCTAAATCGTACTGAATTTCCATTGATTTTTCAGGCGAAAGGAAAATTTTTTCCCCGTTAATTGGGTTTTGGAAGGTAACGCCTTCTTCTTTAATCTTGCGTAATTTGCCCAAGCTGAACACTTGGAAACCACCCGAATCCGTTAAAATTGGACCGTGCCACTGCATGAAATCGTGTAGATCACCGTGCATTTTCATAATCTCTTGCCCAGGACGTAACCATAAGTGGAAAGTGTTACCCAACAAAATCTGTGCACCTGTTGCTGCGACTTCTTCAGGAGTCATCCCTTTTACTGTGCCATAAGTCCCTACAGGCATGAACGCAGGGGTTTCAACGTGGAATTCACCCTTTGGGCGAGAGAAGGTTAAGCGACCACGACGAGCATTACCGTTGGTCTTTTTTAATTCATACTGCATAAAAATCCTTAATAGAGAAACAGTCTATTATTTTTACTCAAGCGGTTGAAAACCGCCACACTTTTGCTAAATGCAAATTTAAAAACGAATGCCGGTGCCAAGCCCTAATCCAAAGCCTACGCCGTTTGAACCACCGCCGACATTTGCACCGCCAGAAAAGCTACAGCCTGCTAATAAACAAATTAAAAGCAAGCTTATTGCAAATTTTTTCATTTAAAATTTCCTTAATTGAGCAGAACTTGCTATATTCCTGCACGTCTAAAAAAACGTATTCTACCTGTTTTTGAATTGAACAGCCAATATAAAGGAAAAAGTATGAAATTTATTTCGAAAATCGTTGCGTTTTTTGTTGTCGTGATTGGGATTGTAAGCTTTGCTTCAGCCAATTTACTCAGCATTTCAGAAAAAGAGATCAACGACTATTTGCACACCAGATTAGCCGAAAAAGTGCCACTTGAAGATAGTGTAGGCATTCCAGGTTTAATGCAGCTAGATTATCAATTGCACGATCTTGCTACCAAAATTGGTCAAACCAGCGAGAAAAAAGTCGAAATTCAAGGTATTGTAGAGGGGGTATTAACCTCTCGCGGCAAAAAACACGAAGCGAAAATCAAGCTTAATTTAGATACCATGCCTTACTTTGATCCTGAAAAAGGGGCGGTATATTTGAAAGATGTTCGCTTATTAAGCTGGGAGGTTGAGCCTCAAAAATACCAAGAAACCGTGCAATTCTTCTTGCCGATGCTTGCTGATGGATTAACCAATGTATTAAACAATAGCCCTGTTTATACGCTAGATGAAAACAAAACCAAAGAAGCTCTCGTGAAGAAATTTGGCAAGGCAATTATTGTAGAAAAAGGCATGTTGCGTTTAGAAACCAGCCTTTTCTAATCAAAAGGAGACATAATGAAAACCATTGAACAGTTGTTTGCCAACAATCACGCATGGGCAACGCAGATGAAAGATGAGCAATCAGACTATTTTAAAGAACTTGCCGAACACCAAAATCCAACTTATCTCTGGATTGGCTGTTCAGATAGTCGTGTGCCAGCTGAAAAATTAACAGGGCTTGGGCCTGGTGAGTTATTTGTCCATCGTAATGTGGCAAATATGGTGATTCATACTGATCTTAACTGTCTTTCTGTCGTGCAATATGCCGTTGATGTCTTAAACATCAAGCACATCATTATTTGCGGACATACTAACTGCGGAGGCATTAAAGCTGCAATGGGTACGGTGCAGGATTTAGGCTTAATCAGCAACTGGTTGCTTCACATTCGCGATCTTTGGTTTAAGCATGGGCATATGCTTGGCAAGTTATCGCCTGAACATCGAGCTAATATGTTGACCCGCTTAAATGTTGCTGAACAGGTTTATAATTTAGGTTGTAGTTCTATTATTCGAACCGCTTGGGATAAAGGTAAAGCACTCTCTATTCATGGCTGGGTATATGATGTGAACGATGGCTTTTTAATCGACCAAGGCGTAATGGCGACCAGTCGTGAAACGTTGGAAATCACTTATCGTAATGCCATCGCAAAATTGATCTCCGAAGCCAATGAACTCTCTGAGAAAACTACGCATGAAAAAGAAGTAGAGCAAGAAATTCAAAAACTGCGGGAAGCACTTGCAGAGCAAACTGTGTCAGAATAAATAAAAGTTATTAATATAGGGTGCAGATCAGGGGGATACCAATCCTTTTTCTTATATTGAAATAATGTTAATTGCCCTTTGCAATATCGTAAAAAAGCAGCCTACATCAGGCTGCTTTTTTATAGGAACTTTTTTTCATTGCAAATATCTAAGTAAGTACCCTAATAATAGGGTCAACAATCAGAGGACTAAACATGAAATTGATAAAAATCTTACCTGCATTAGCGATGACTCTTGCTGTTTCTGCTTATGCAAAAGAAATGCCTAAAATGGAAAAAGCGTCAGACACTATGGCAACTCTTCCTGCTATTATGGATAAAACCGTTGTGTATACCTGTAACAAAAAAACTGTCACTGCGGTATATCAATTTGAAGATCAAGAACCTAGTGCTGCGATGTTAAGTGTGGGGAATAAAATTATCTCGAAAAACTTTATGCGTAATAAAGAAACGGCAGATTTTACTCAATTTGTTGCTGACGATTATGTTTGGAATGTAGATAGTGGATTAACTTTAGATAATTTTGATACTGTGATTCCAGTAAACTTAATCCAAAAAGGTAAACAAAACGATACAATCATTGTTAAAAACTGTGATATTAACACTAAGGCTACCGCAAAAGCGAACAGATAATGTTTCTGTTGATGAGCGATTATTTTAGATAAAAATTTAACGCTGTTAATTTTATAAAATAAAGAATGTTGTGCTGATTCTATAGGAATGCACAACATTTTTCTTATTTATATCTAAATTAATCAAGTTTAAAAAATTTTCTGCTAAATTTAAGTAAAATTCTACCGCTAGACAAATGCTAGAAACTCTTGCACAATGTTGCCAATTTCATTGTATATTTGAGTCGTGAATAACTTTCACAACGTTATAAGAAGTTGGAGGATTTAATGAAAAAACTTTCTGGTGCAGAAATGGTGGTGCAATCCTTGTTAGATGAAGGCGTAGAATACGTTTTCGGCTATCCAGGAGGCTCAGTGTTAGATATTTATGATGCAATTCATCAATCAAGCCTTAACCACGTGTTAGTTCGTCACGAACAAGGTGCGGTGCATATGGCAGATGGGTATGCTCGCTCAACGGGCAAAGTGGGTTGCGTGTTGGTGACTTCAGGTCCTGGTGCAACCAATGCAATTACAGGGATTTTAACCGCTTATACCGATTCTGTGCCGCTTGTGATTATTACAGGTCAAGTACCTTCTTCGTTAATCGGTTCGGATGCGTTCCAAGAGTGCGATATGATCGGCATTTCTCGCCCTGTGGTAAAACACAGCTTTATGATTAAAGATCCACAAGAAATTCCTGAAACGATCAAAAAAGCATTCTATATTGCTTCAACAGGTCGCCCTGGTCCTGTGGTGATCGATATTCCAAAAGATATGGTGAATCCTGCCAATAAATTCGCTTATGAATATCCGAAAGAAATGGCATTGCGTTCTTACAACCCAACTATTCAAGGACATAAAGGACAAATCAAACGTGCATTAAAAACCTTGATGGTGGCAAAAAAACCTGTACTTTACGTAGGAGGAGGGGTGATTTCAGCAGAATGTAGCAACGAGCTTGTTGATTTTGCGAAGAAATTAAACTTACCTGTAACCAGTTCGTTAATGGGGTTAGGGGCTTATCCTAGCTCAGACCGCCAATTCCTTGGTATGCTTGGGATGCACGGTACTTATGAAGCCAATAATGCAATGCACGAAAGCGATTTGATTTTAGGTATCGGCGTACGTTTTGATGACCGCACTACCGCAAACTTAACAAAATATTGCCCGAATGCAAAAGTTATTCACGTAGACATTGATCCAGCTTCTATCTCAAAAACCGTTCAAGCTTACATTCCAATCGTTGGCTCTGCTAAAAATGTGCTGGATGAATTCTTAAGCTTGCTTGAAGATGAGAACTTGGTAAAAAATCAGGCAGATTTGACCGCTTGGTGGAAAAAAATCGACGAATGGAAAGCAAAAGATTGCTTGAAATTTAAAGAGAGTTCAGAGGTCATCAAACCACAACAAGTAATTCGTTTAATTCATAAATTAACCAATGGGGAGGCGTATGTGGCATCTGATGTAGGGCAACACCAAATGTTTGCAGCACTTCATTACGGCTTTGATAAACCACGTCGTTGGATCAACTCAGGTGGTGCGGGCACCATGGGCTTTGGCTTACCTGCGGCAATTGGGGTGAAATTTGCACATCCTGAAGCAACGGTAGTTTGTGTTACAGGCGATGGTTCAATCCAAATGAATATCCAAGAGCTTTCTACTGCGAAACAGTATGGCACGCCAGTAGTTATCGTAAGCCTTAACAACCGTTTCTTGGGAATGGTAAAACAGTGGCAAGATATTATCTACCAAGGTCGCCACTCGCAAGTGTATATGAATTCCTTGCCAGATTTCGCAAAATTGGCGGAAGCTTATGGACACGTCGGCATTACGATTGACCACACTAGCGAATTGGAAGAAAAACTCACACAAGCCTTTGCGATTAAAGATAAATTGGTCTTTGTCGATGTGCGTGTAGATGAAACCGAGCACGTTTACCCGATGCAAATTCGTGGCGGTGCAATGAATGAAATGATTTTAAGCAAAACGGAGCGTACAGATGCGTAGAACATTATCAGTCTTACTTGAAAATGAATCGGGTGCTTTATCTCGCGTGGTTGCCCTTTTCTCACAACGTGGATTTAATATCGAAAGTTTAACTGTTGCCCCAACCGATGATGAAAGCCTTTCACGTATGACTATCGTAGCAAACGGTGACGAGAAAATTCTAGAGCAGATTGAAAAACAACTGCACAAACTTATCGATGTGTTTAAAGTGATTAACCTCAGTGCGTGCGAACACGTAGAACGTGAAGTGTTGCTATTAAAAGTACGTGCGACAGGCTCTGCCCGCGATGAATTAAAACGAATGACTGATATTTTCCGCGGTCAAATCGTAGACATCGCGCCAAAACTTTACACCATCCAATTAACAGGCACGAGCGAAAAACTCAACGCCTTTATTGAAGCGGTAAAAGCAGAAACAACCATTATCGAAATCGTGCGTTCAGGGATTATTAGTCTCTCTCGCGGTGAGAATAATTGTTTGTAAGTCTCTAAACCCCACATCTCCAAATGTGGGGTTATTTTTCACACTTTCCCCATCTTTACCCTATAAGAACCCTAAATTTTTTTGTATAATCCCGACTGAATTACATCGTTTTAAGCGGTCGTTTTTCTATCAAATTTTACACATTGGCAAAGCTCGAGGTATTTATGAAAAAAGAAGAAGTTGGACACAATTTCCTTGCTCGTTTAGGCAAAACCCGTTTACGTCCAGGCGGTAAAGTCGCAACCGATTGGCTTATCGCAAATGGCGATTTCAACAAAGAGAAAAAAGTGCTCGAAGTGGCGTGTAATATGGGCACAACCGCGATTCAGCTTGCCAAAGAGTATGGTTGCCATATTACGGGCATTGACTTAGACGAAGAAGCCTTAGAAAAAGCACGTGCAAACATCAAAGAAAATAATGTGGAAGAATTGGTGCAAGTACAACGTGCGAATGCCACCAAACTTCCCTTTGAAGATAACAGCTTTGATATTGTAATCAACGAAGCAATGCTGACTATGTTGCCAATTGAAGCAAAAGAAAAAGCAATTCGCGAATATCTCCGTGTGCTTAAACCGAATGGTTTATTACTCACCCACGACGTGATGCTAAATACTGATGATGCAGAAGGCGTAATCGCTGATCTGCGTGATGCAATTCACATTACCGTTACGCCACTGAAAAAAGAGGGCTGGAAAGAGCTTTTCCACCGTTGTGGTTTCCGTAATGTAGATACTTACTCGGGTGAAATGTCCCTGCTTTCACCAAAAGGGTTGATTACCGATGAAGGCGTGCTTGGTGCGATGAAAATCATTAGTAATGCACTCAAGCCAGAGAATCGCGAGACTTTTACTAAAATGTTCAAAACTTTTAATGACCCAGAGAAAAAAATGGGTTTCATTGCTGTGTGCAGCCAAAAATAGTCTATGTTAGAACAAATCCAAACGTGGTATCGCCAAAAATTTAATGATCCTCAAATTGCCGCCCTTGCAGGGATTTTGCTGATTGGCTTTGGGATCATTTATTTTTTCAGCAACCTAATTATGCCATTGCTGATTGCGATTGTTCTGGCTTATTTGCTAGAAGTGCCAATCCGCTTGCTTGAACGCTTTATGCCAAGAACATTGAGTGTCGTTATTGTACTTGGCTCGGCGCTCTCGCTTGTTTCATTCTTATTGGTGGTTATGCTGCCAAGTTTATGGAATCAAGCAGTCAATTTTATTCGCGATTTACCCAATATGCTCAACCTCTTGAGCGAATGGGTGCAAACCTTGCCAGAGCACTACCCTGAGCTGATTGATTATTCGATGTTGGATAGCGTCGTCAGTTCGGTAAGGGCGAAAATTTTAGGCTATGGAGAATCGCTGCTATCCATTTCAGTGAACTCGCTGATTAACTTGGTCGGCTTAGGTATTTATGCGTTTCTTGTGCCGTTGATGGTATTTTTCTTGTTGAAAGATAAATCCCTCTTTTTAAATTCGCTTGCTAATTTATTGCCAAGAAACCGTCGCTTGGCGACCCGCGTATGGGTGGAAATGCAAGATCAAATCGCAAATTATATTCGTGGAAAATGTTTAGAAATCGCGATTGTTGGCGTAATTACTTATATCATTTTGATCTTCTTCGATTTACGCTACCCGCTCTTGCTTTCAGTCATCGTTGGGCTTTCTGTTCTAGTGCCTTACATTGGTGCGGTACTTGCAACCATTCCAATTGCCTTGATTGCCCTGATGCAGTTCGGTTTATCGCCTGAATTCTACTACTTAATTTTGGCATTTGTGATTAGCCAATTATTAGACGGGAATTTAGTCGTACCGTTTTTATTCTCTGAGGCAGTGAATTTGCACCCCTTAACCATCATTATTGCCGTCCTTATTTTTGGCGGATTATGGGGCTTCTGGGGCGTATTTTTCGCCATTCCATTGGCAACCTTAGTCAAAGCCGTATTTAATGCGTTTTCTTCTAGCGAACAAAGTTAATTTTTAGACCGATATTTATGACGTAGGGACAGGGTTTATCCCTGTCTTATTTTATTTGAGCAAGGACGGGGGGTACCCCCTCCCTACAAATCAATTATTAAGCGGTCTAATTTCCCTTATTTTTTACCAAAGAAGGACAATATGTTAGTTTCCGATTTCCATTTTGATTTACCCGATGAGCTCATCGCTCGCTATCCAACCAAAGAGCGTACCGCCAGTCGCCTACTCTATTTAAACGGCAATACGGGCGAATTTGCTGATCAACACTTCACCGATTTGCTCGAACATTTAAACGAAGGCGATTTGCTTGTTTTTAACAATACCCGTGTAATCCCTGCTCGTCTTTACGGTCGAAAATTAAGTGGTGGCAAGGTTGAGGCTTTAGTTGAGCGCGTATTAGATGAACATCGCTGTTTGGCTCACGTGCGAGCATCAAAAGCCCCAAAAGAAGGCACAGTATTAGTGTTTGGTGAAGATAAATTAGGAGAAGGCAATGGCCTAACCGCAACGATGACGGCTCGTCACGGTGCTCTCTTTGAATTGCAATTTGAAGGCGAAGCACCGCTTTTTGACCTGCTACAACAAGCAGGGCATATGCCTTTACCGCCATATATCGACCGTCCCGATGAAGATGCTGACCAAGAGCGTTATCAAACAGTTTACAGTAAAGTATTAGGGGCAGTAGCTGCACCAACTGCGGGCTTACATTTCGACCAAAATTTATTAGCGAAATTAAAAGAGAAAGGCGTAAATACCGCTTTTGTCACGCTTCACGTTGGAGCGGGGACATTCCAACCTGTACGAGTAGAAAATATTTTAGATCACAAAATGCACGCTGAATATGCCGAAGTTTCACAAGAAGTGGTAGAGCAAATTTTGCAAACGAAAGCGAATGGCAAGCGAGTGATTGCCGTGGGCACAACTTCTGTCCGCTCCATTGAAAGTGCAGCACAAGCGGTCAAAAGTCCTGAACATTTAATCGAACCATTCTTTTCAGACACTTCGATTTTTATCTATCCAGGCAAAACCTTTAAAGTGGTTGATGCGTTAGTAACAAACTTCCACTTGCCAGAATCTACGCTCATTATGTTAGTTTCGGCATTTGCTGGCTATCGCACTACAATGAACGCCTATGCTCACGCAGTAACAGAGAAATATCGTTTCTTTAGCTATGGCGATGCAATGTTTATTGAGAAAAATCCGAATGCATTGAAAGATGTGCCATAGATAAAAATAAAGGCATTGTAGACAAAAAAGTCCTATGTATGTAGATTTGTTTTTTGGCGGTTGTAATTTAAAAATCTAACAAAATATAGAACTTTATTTTAAAAACTAGTTTTTAAA
>NZ_CALIFA010000015.1:0-6099 GCF_938021905.1 Pseudohaemophilus parahaemolyticus | reverse complement strand
AGCTCCAGTTATCCCTACTCCTTCTTTACCTGATGTGAATAAAGTAGAAAAACCTGTTGAAGCTGTCAAACCAGCTCCAGTTATCCCTACTCCTTCTTTACCTGAAGTGAAAAACGAAGAGAAACCAAAAGTAGAAGAACCAGTTGTAAGACCTAGCGTTTTATCATTTGCTGGTGTTCAATTTGAGACTAGCGATGGATTTATTTTAAATGAAAATACTGTTGGTACTCCGACTTCATTAGGATTAGTGATTGATCATAATGGACACCAACACTTTGTGTACTATAAACAATTAGTAAATTCTAAATTTGAAAAATTAATTCCTGAAAAATATTTAGAACAAGCTAAAAAAGAGTATAAAGAATTAGAAGATAAAGTAACTGAAAAAATAAATTACTTATCAAGCAAAAACAACATCGATAAAAATACAATTAAATATGTATCTACAGCACAAGGAGATGCTCTTTCATATGACGGTAAAACAACATTATTAGATAATATTAATGTTAACGATGTAACTGTGGCTCCTACTGAAAAGCCAGCAGAAAACAACAAAGAAGAAAATAATACAGAAAATAAAGAAAATTATTCTGTTGAGAAAATATCTAAAAATAATCACACTGGTATTTATGAGAATGGTCAACTCGTCAGTAATTTTACTGAAGAAGAATTACGTTTAGGGGCTCAAAGACCCTTAACGAAAGATGAAATCCAATACTATAAAAGTCTTTGTCGCTATGCTTATATGTCTGACCAAGATGTAATAGAAAACCACTGTCAAGCGAAAAAAATAAGCTTTTCAAGAAAAGTATATTCTAATTAATGATGTAAGTAGGAATCTATGGAAGAACAGAAAAACAATGATCCTTATGTAAAATATAATGCTCAAGCTAATTCAATTAGTAAACTTATTTTTATGAGTCGCTGGTTACAATTACCTATTTATTTAGGATTAATTGTAGTGCAAGGCATCTATGCCTATAAATTTATGAAATCGCTATGGCAATTGATTACAAATATTAACGAAATGGATTCTAACACCATTATGTTAGCAGTCTTAAATTTAATTGATGTAGTCATGATTGCGAATTTATTAGTGATGGTAACAATCGGTGGTTATGAAATCTTTGTTTCAAAATTGAGAACAAGAAATCACCCTGATCAACCAGAATGGTTAAGTCACGTAAATGCAACGGTATTAAAAGTAAAACTTTCAATGTCGATTATCAGTATTTCTTCTATTCATCTTTTACAAACATTTGTAAATGCCAACAATATGCCTGAAAAAACAATGATGTGGCAATTACTCCTACACTTAGGTTTCTTAGTTTCTGCAATTGCATTGGCTTACACAGATAAAGTACTTTATAGTACAAGTCATAAAACACACTAACTAAAATCTTGTTAGACGGGAAAAATCCCGTCTTTTTATTATTAAGTAGATTTAAATCTAATCCTATCTTCCTGACCTCTCCATAAACGTTGAATATTATCATGATGACGATAAACCAATAAGCAACAAACCAGTGCAACAGGGAACGTAAATTCAGGTTTATACCACCACACGAAAGCAGGCAAAATAAGAGCAGTAATAACTGCACTTAATGAAGAGTAGCGAAAAACGAGGAAAGTTATCAGCCAAGTTGCAAGTGATAACCCTGAAATTTCCATTCCAAAAGGAATCAGTGTTCCTAATGCAGTTGCAACACCTTTTCCACCACGGAAACGGAAAAAAATAGGAAAAACGTGTCCTAAGCAGGCGGCTAATGCAATAAAACCTATTTCGCTTGGTTCTAATCCCAAACGGAAAGCAATCGCAACAGGCAACATTCCTTTTAACACATCAAATAGCAACACCCCAAGAGCAGAAAGACGCCCGCCTATGCGTAGTACATTTGTTGCACCAGGGTTTTTCGAACCATTTTCACGCGGATCAGGTAAGCCTGCTAATCGGCAAAAAATAATCGCACTTGATATTGAACAGAACAGATAAGTTCCGAAAATCATTAAATACGCAGTAAGTGTCATATTTTTCCTTATCTTTGTGTTATATTGTCGCTATTTTACCGCATTATCTACATAATAAAAGTAGAATAAAATAAGGAAAACCCAATGCTTGATAAAGTTTTTATTCACGAACTTACCGCTTTTGCATCCATCGGTGCTTATGATTGGGAGCACACCATCAAACAACGCCTTGTATTTGATATTGAACTCTATTGGGATTTCAGCAAAGCGGTGGAAACCGATGATGTGCAATATTGCTTAAATTATGCCGAAGTCTCAGAGCGAATTTTACATTTCGTGGAAGGAAGACCTTTCAAACTGGTTGAAACAGTTGCTCATCAAGTGGCAAATTTATTGCAAGAAACTTACGGCATTCAAAAATTACGAATCAAATTGCACAAGCCTAAAGCCGTAGCACAAGCAAGCAGTGTCGGTGTGATTGTTGAAAGAGGGTTTTAAATTTAATGGGACGTTTCAACTATGTTAGCATGTTGAAACGTTATATCTAGGGGCTGTTGATAATTCATTTACATTTGAGTTATCAACAGCCCCTAAGAAAAGTAAAAATATTACATCACATCCACTCGTTTATTCACAAGTTTAGTAATCACATTACCAATCGATTCTTCCATCTGCAAGCCAATGCGTTTGGTCAGATTTTTCTTCTCTTTGTATTTAATTTCAATAATTTCTTTGTTTTCGACCGCTTTTACAAGCAAATCATCACTCGTTGAAATCTCATCAATTAAATTCAGCTCAAGCGCTTGTTTGCCGAACCAGTGCTCACCCGTTGCAATTTTTTCAATATCTAATTGTGGGCGGTTCTCACGCACAAATTGCTTGAATAACTGGTGGGTTTCCTCTAACTCTTGTTGGAATTTTTGTTTACCTTTTTCGGTGTTTTCCCCCATAAAAGTCACGGTACGTTTAAATTCGCCCGCCATCATTACATCTACATCGACATCGTGTTTTTTGAGCAAGCGGTGAATGTTTGGCACTTCAGCCACTACGCCCACAGAACCGATAATCGCAAAAGGTGCAGAAACAATTTTATTCGCCACACACGCCATCATATAGCCTCCACTTGCAGCAACTTTATCAACGGCTACGGTCAGAGGAATATTACGCTCACGCAAGCGTTGTAATTGAGAAGCCGCTAATCCATAGCCATGCACAACACCGCCAGGGCTTTCGAGTTTAAGCAACACTTCATCTTCTGGTTTCACAATCGAAAGCACAGCAGTAATTTCACGGCGTAAAGCACTTACAGCGTGGGCGTGCACATCTCCATTAAAATCTAATACGAATAAACGAGATTTTTTCTCTTCATCTGACTTTTCTTCGCCCTCTTTAATGCGTTTTTTCTCTGCCTTCGCTTTTGCTTTTGCCTCTTTTTTCTCGGCTTTCTCTTTTTGTTTTAGCTCTTCTTCGCTGAGAAAAAACGCTTCAAGCGATTCTTTCTCTTCTTTATATTTTTCAGAAAAATCAGTTAGCATGATTGTGCCGTTTTCTGGATGCTTTTTGCTTTCTAAAATAATCATCACAATCACAGCAACTACGCCGAAGATAGTGAGAAGTTCTAATAAGAAAATGCCGTAGTTAAGTAAAATGTCTTTCCACATTGAATGGGTTCCTTTGTTAATTTGTAAAATAATGAATAAATTTGACCGCTTGTTATTTTTGTTCCAACACATCCACCACAGCTTGTGCTGCCTGTGCATCGGCATCGCATTGGATCAGTTTATGTAAGTCGGTAAAACGATGCTTGAGTTCATTTTTTTGTTTTAAACTCTCTACATCATTGCTCAAATAGTGATTGAGCGACCACGCAAGGTTATCAGGATTACACTCTTCTTGAATCATCTCTGGGACAAGCGGTGCATTTGCAAGTAAATTTGGCAAAGAGATATACTCGGTTTTAACCAATTTTTTCGCAAGCCAATAGGTGAGAGGTTTCATTTTATACCCCACCACCATCGGCGATTTACAGAGCATTGCTTCTAATGCTGCCGTGCCAGAAGCCAGTAACGTACACTCTGCAGCGATCATCGCTTGGCGAGCTTGCCCTTGCAAAATATGCAGATCCAATTCTGGGGCAATATTTGCTTTAATCTCTTCTAACTGTGCTTGGCGTTTTTCATTCACCATCGGCACAAGAAATTCCAAATCTGGATGCTTCTCTTTTAACAGTTGAGCGGTTTTCAAAAAAGGCTCTGCCAAGAATTGGATTTCGCTACCACGACTACCTATCAAAATAGCCACATAGCGTTTGCTTTCATCTAAACCGAGCTTTTCACAAGCCTCTGTTCGGTTAGGTTTTAAGGCTATCGCATCTGCCATCGTATGACCGATAAAACGACAAGGCGTGTCGAATTTATCGTAAAAAGCTTTTTCGAACGGTAAAAATGCTAACACTAAATCAGTCGCACGTTTGATTTTATGCACCCGATTTTGTCGCCACGCCCAAACAGAAGGGCTGACATAGTGAATCGTTTTGATGCCGTTTGCCTTGAGTTTTTCCTCCACAGTGAGGTTAAAATCAGGGGCATCAATGCCGATAAACACATTGGGTTTCATTTCAAGCATCGTTTCAATCACTTGCTTACGGCGTTTGAGTAAGCGAGGCAGATGCTTCAACACTTCTGCCAAGCCCATCACGGAAAGCTCTTCCATCTCAAATAAAGTTTCACAACCTGCTTTTCTCATCTGCTCGCCCGCTACACCAATAAAGCGTGCATTTGGGTAGTGTAATTTTAATGCATTGATTAAGCCAGCACCTAGAATATCGCCTGAGACCTCACCTGCAACGAGTGCGATTAAAGGAGATTTTTGTTCCATTTTCTCTAAGTTTTCTGTCGTTTTCTAAAGTTAAAAATGGTTTCATTATATTGTGATTAGCACGAATAGCAATCTATGCCGAAAATTTATACGATATTCCAAAAATTTCTTGACAGAGATCACGCTTTTTAACAAAAGTCATTGTATTTATTTTGTTTAAGTCTAGAATTCAAATTAACTAAAAATTGGTAAATTTTTAAACGCATGACACTGGAAAGCATATTTTTTGATAGGGAAGTTTCCACAAAGCCACTTAATGAGGAAGGCGGATTCTCTTTTTCTGGTTCTTTTAAGCAAACGTTTTCGTCATGCTTGTTTGCTCAAAAACCGCCATCCAATGAAGGCAATGTTTCTCAACCTTTTGCAATATTTTGGCAAAACTTGACCGCTTGCCTTCATTTCTTTCTACACAACCATCCCTATCGTGCCCATTTGCTTATGCTGTTTGTCAATTGTGAGGTTTTCTTATGACTCAACTCGTTACCCAATCTGTCATTGATGCTTTTTTTGATGGGGTTAATTCTGATCCCTTTTCTGTTCTCGGTATGCACGAAACCGATCTCGGCATAGAAATTCGCACCTTATTGCCAGATGCCAATCGAGTAACGGTAATAGAGCGTGAAAGTGGTAAAACGATAGCGGAATTAGACCGCTTGGACGAGCGTGGTTTCTTTGCTGCGGTGATCCCCAATTGTCGTCAATTTTTTGCTTATCAATTACAGGTTTTTTGGGGTAATGAGGCACAAATTATCGAAGATCCTTATCGTTTTCATCCTATGATTGATGATTTGGAACAATGGCTACTTGCTGAAGGTTCTATGCTTCGCCCCTATGAAGTGCTGGGTGCACATTTTATGGAATTCGATGGTGTGAGCGGGGTGAATTTCCGCTTATGGGCACCTAATGCAAGACGCGTTTCTATTGTTGGCGATTTCAACTATTGGGATGGTCGCCGTCATCCTATGCGTTTTCATCTAAAAAGTGGTGTTTGGGAATTGTTCCTACCAAAAGTTTGTCTTGGTCAGCTTTATAAATTTGAATTGATTGATTGCTTTGGGAACTTGCGTTTGAAAGCGGATCCTTATGCGTTCAGCTCACAACTTCGCCCTGATACAGCATCGCAAGTCAGTGCCTTACCGAATGTGGTGGAAATGACTGAAGCACGCAAAAAAGCGAACCAAGGCAACCAACCGATTTCCATTTATGAAGTGCATTTAGGATCTTGGCGTCGTAATTTAGAAAACAATTTTTGGC
>NZ_CALIFA010000014.1:0-15325 GCF_938021905.1 Pseudohaemophilus parahaemolyticus | reverse complement strand
TTATTTTTGTACCATTATGTATGGTTAAATTAATTGATATTATATTTTTAAGTAAGATATTTTCTGATAGAAAATACAACGAAGTAATCCAAATCTTATGCTATTTAATAATTGTGTCAATGATAGTTTTTTATAACATACCTCTTTTTTAAACTAAGTCAATGTTATGTTTCTTAATATAGGAGTATGGCTCTGTATTTATGTTATTTCTATCTGGTTTTGAGAATATATGGTTTAAAAATGGATTTGTTCGGCATTGAATTGAAGAAATAATATAAATTTAACCTCTTAATTATTAATAATAATTCTCACTATTGTTTATTTTTTGAAGTAGATCACAAAAGCAAAATTTTTTTGTTAAAAAAATGTGAAATTCCTTTTTTTTATACCTCTAAAGTGTCAGAATGAACACGCTTTTTACCTATGATTATTTTTTGGAGTGCATATGAAAAGTGTTAATTTTGATGTCGCAATTGTCGGTGCAGGGGGCGGTGGTTTGCGTGCCGCAATTGCAGCAGCAGAAGCAAATCCGAACTTAAAAATCGCTTTAATCTCAAAAGTTTATCCAATGCGTAGCCATACTGTGGCAGCAGAAGGTGGTTCAGCAGCAGTAATTAAAGATAACGATTCATTCGATAACCACTTTAACGACACTGTAGGCGGTGGCGACTGGTTATGTGAGCAAGATATTGTTGAATATTTCGTCGAGCATTCTCCAATTGAGATGACTCAATTAGAGCGTTGGGGTTGCCCTTGGAGCCGTCGTGAAGATGGTGAAGTAAATGTGCGTCGTTTCGGTGGGATGAAAATCGAACGTACTTGGTTTGCAGCCGATAAAACAGGCTTCCATATCTTACATACACTTTTCCAAACTTCAATGAAATACCCTAACATCGTGCGTTTTGACGAGCACTTTGTATTAGATATTTTAACCGACAATGGCGAAGCACGCGGTTGTGTGGCAATGAATATGATGGAAGGCACATTAGTGCAAATCAATGCATCTGCAGTGGTTATCGCAACAGGTGGTGGTTGCCGAACTTATCGCTTCAACACTAATGGTGGTATCGTAACTGGTGATGGCTTATCAATGGCATATCGTCACGGTGTGGCATTACGTGATATGGAATTCGTACAATATCACCCAACAGGCTTACCAAATACAGGTATTTTAATGACCGAAGGTTGTCGTGGTGAAGGTGGTATCTTAGTCAATAAAGATGGTTACCGTTACTTACAAGATTATGGCTTAGGACCAGAAACCCCAATCGGCAAACCAGAAAACAAATATATGGAATTAGGCCCTCGTGACCGAGTTTCTCAAGCATTCTGGCAAGAGTGGAAAAAAGGTAACACTTTAAAAACTGCAAAAGGCGTGGATGTGGTTCACTTAGACTTACGTCACTTAGGTGAAAAACATTTAACTGAACGTTTACCGTTCATCTGCGAATTAGCTCGTGCGTATGAAGGTGTGGATCCAGTAACTCAACCAATCCCAGTGCGCCCAGTGGTTCACTACACCATGGGTGGTATTGAAGTGGATATGCATGCTGAAACCTCAATCAAAGGTTTATATGCAGTGGGTGAATGTGCTTCTTCAGGCTTACACGGTGCAAACCGCTTAGGTTCTAACTCATTAGCTGAACTTGTGGTATTCGGTAAAGTGGCGGGTGAAAATGCGGCACGCCGTGCGTTAGAAGCAGGTCCTGCAAACCAAGCACAAATCGATGCACAAGCGAAAGATGTAGTTGCACGCTTAACCGCATTAGCGAACCAAGAAGGTAACGAATCTTACTCAGACATTCGTAACCAAATGGGTGATGCAATGGAAGAAGGTTGTGGTATCTACCGTACACAAGAAGGTATGGAAGGTGCGGTTAACAAAATCGAAGAGCTTAAAGAACGTTATAAACGCATTAGCGTGAAAGATAAATCAAGCGTATTCAATACCGATTTACTCTACAAAATCGAACTTGGCTTTATCTTAGACGTAGCACAATCTATCGCTTGCTCTGCGGTTGAACGTAAAGAATCTCGTGGTGCACACCAACGTTTAGACTTCACAGAACGTGATGATGTGAACTACTTAAAACACACCCAAGCATTCTACAATGCAGATGGCAAACCAACTATCAAATATAGCGATGTGAAAATCACCAAATCTCAACCTGCAAAACGTGTGTACGGTGCAGAAGGTGCAGCACAAGAAGCAGCGAAAAAAGCGGCACAACAAAAATAGGGGATAGCTATGGAAAAAATGACGATTGAAGTGCTTCGTTACAACCCAGAAGTGGATAGCGAACCACATTTAGAAAAATATGAAGTGCCATTTGATGGTCAAACTTCATTGTTAGATGCATTAAACTACATCAAAGATGAGTTACAACCAGAGCTTTCTTACCGTTGGTCTTGCCGTATGGCGATCTGCGGTTCTTGCGGTATGATGGTAAATGGCAAACCAAAATTAGCGTGTAAAACATTCTTACGTGACTACAGCGGTTATATGCGTATTGAACCACTTCAAAACTTCCCGATTGAACGCGACTTAGTGGTGGATTTAAGCCACTTTATTGATAGCCTTGAAGCAATTCAACCTTACATTATTGATAATAAAACGCCAGAGGGACAACGTACTAAACAAACTCCAGCACAGCTTGAGAAATATCGTCAATTCTCAATGTGTATCAACTGTGGTTTATGCTACGCCGCTTGCCCTCAATTTGGTTTAAACCCAGAGTTTATCGGTCCTGCTGCCTTAACCTTAGCTCACCGCTATAACTTAGATAACCGTGATAACGGTCGTGAACAACGTATGAAGTTATTAAGTTCTCAAAACGGTGTATGGAGCTGTACTTTCGTTGGTTACTGCTCAGAAGTGTGTCCAAAACACGTAGGTCCTGCTTCTGCGATTAACCAAGGCAAATTAGAAAGTGCGAAAGACTATGTTATTTCAATGTTAAAACCAAAAGGTTAAGGGGAAGTTATGACAACAAAACGTAAAGCCTATGTGCGTGAAGTAAAACCTACTTGGTGGACGAAGGTCGGTTTTTATAAATTCTATATGGTGCGTGAAGCAACGGCGATCCCAACGGTTTGGTTCTGTTTAGTGTTACTTTATGGTGTCATTTCATTAGGTAATGGTACATTTGATACTAGCTTCGTAGATTTCTTAAAAAATCCAATTGTGATCATCTTAAACCTTGTAAGTTTAGCGGCAATGTTGTTGCACGCTGCAACACTCTTCATTATGACCCCACAAGTCTTGGGTATTATGGTAAAAGGTGAAAAATTACCTGTGGCAACGGGTGCAAAAATTATGTGGGGTATTACCGCCGTAATTAGCATCATCGTATTAGCCCTTGCGTTATAGGAGTGAAATATGAGCAAACAAGACGTTATTAACAAAGCGGTAAAATCAAACGAACCGCCAGTATGGTTACTCTTTAGTGCAGGTGGCTCAGTCAGTGCGTTCTTCTTCCCTGTGGTGATTTTAATCTTCGCATTATTGTTACCATTTGGTATCGTTGATGCACAAACCATTATCGCATTCGCACACACTTGGATTGGTAAACTTGTAATCTTAGTATTAACTATCTTCCCAATGTGGGCAGGTATGCATCGTGTTCACCACGGCTTACACGACTTAAAAGTACACCTCCCAGCAGGTGGAGTGATTTTCTACGGATTATCAGCAGTTTACACAGTCGTTGTAGCGTACTTAACATTAAGCCTATAATGCTACTGCACAAGCGGTTAAAGATACTAAGAGCCTTGCAAATGAAAATTTACAGGGCTTTTTTGTAAATTTCTCTCACGCAAACCTTTGCTTTTCAAATACTTACCGACAAAATGAAAAAGAACGTGTAAAATGTCAACATACTTTTTTTGAATCAAGGATATAAAATGAATGCGATTGAAATTTTAGGTTATGTTGCGTCTATCTTAGTGGCAAGTTCATTTTTTATGAAAGATGTCGTTAAACTTCGTACAATTAACACGCTAGGTGCTATTGGTTTTGTGATTTATGGGCTGTTGTTGCCTACGTATCCTGTAGCATTTTTGAATACGTTGGTTGCAGGTGCGAATATTTACTATATTTGGCAAGCATTAAAGCAAAACAATACAAAATAAGACACACCACCTTCGGGTGGTTTTATTTTTATAAGCGGTTGTCTTTCTGCTTGAAATATAAAAAGAGCTGTTTTACCCTAATACCAATTTTAGAAATAACCTGAGAAACGATGAATCCAACCGATTTAAGCCAAGTAAAATGGCAACCGACCGCACCGATTGAAAATTTGCTCAAGCGAGCGAAAATAATGAAAAATATCCGTCAGTTCTTTGCAGATCGCGGCGTGTTAGAAGTTGAAACGCCCGTGCTGAGTGAATTTTCGGTAACCGATGTGCATCTTTCTACCTTCCAAACGCAATTTCTTCCGCCCTTTGAGCGAGAAACAAGGCCCCTTTATTTAATGACTAGCCCTGAATATCATATGAAACGCTTGCTTGTCGCAGGCTCTGGGGCGATTTATCAGCTCTGTAAAGTCTTTCGTAACGAAGAGGCAGGCAAACGCCACAATCCTGAATTTACGATGTTGGAATGGTATCGCCCCTATTTCGATATGTACCGTTTAATTAACGAAGTGGATGATTTATTGCAAGAAATTTTGGACTGTGAGCCTGCAGAGTCTTTTAGCTATCAATTTGTGTTCCAAACTTATGTAGGGTTAGATCCCCTTTCTGCAACCAAAGCCCAATTAGTCGAAAAAGCTCGCAAGTACGGTTTCCAATGCGATGACGATGAGAATCGCGATACTTTATTACAATTTTTATTTAGCGAAATTGTAGAAGCCAATATCGGCAAAGAACGTCCCACTGCGGTTTATCATTTTCCGTCGACCCAAGCTGCACTCGCCCAAGTGAGTAGTGAAGATCATCGCGTGGCTGAACGTTTTGAGTTTTATTATAAAGGCTTAGAGCTTGCCAACGGTTTTCACGAATTAGATGATACCAAAGAGCAAATTCGGCGTTTTAATGCGGATAATGTTGAACGCGAAAAAATGGGGTTGCCACTGCAAGCGTTAGATACTCGTTTCCTCGCTTCACTGGAAGCGGGAATGCCTGACTGTTCTGGGGTGGCATTGGGCGTGGATCGCTTAGTGATGATTGCATTGGGTGCAGAGCATATCCGTGATGTGATAGCCTTTAGTGTGGAGAGTGCGTAAAAACCGATTCTTTATAGCAATAGGCTTTTTAGTTCGGGTGCTTTCCTTTACAATCGCCTTATCTTTTGGATTATCTTCTTAGGACTTATGATGAAAAAATTTCTTCTCCTTGCAATGTTAGCAAGTTTTTTAACCGCTTGTGGGGTAAAAGGTGCACTTTATTTCCCAGAAAATGCACCTGTTCAACAAAGCCAAAACTAATAATAAGCGGTCGATTCCCAATTTATTTTTACAAACACAACGGAAACTATATGAACCATTTTGAATATAAAAATCAACAACTTTTTGCCGAAGATGTGGCAATTGCTGACATTATTAGCGAACACGGCACACCTGCTTATATCTATTCTCGTGCAACGCTTGAACGCCATTGGTACGCTTTTGACAACGCTTTTGGCTCGCACCCGCACTTAATCTGCTTTGCCGTAAAATCAAATTCCAACATTGCCCTGTTAAACGTGATGGCAAAACTCGGGTCTGGCTTTGATATCGTGTCGCAGGGTGAATTAGAGCGTGTACTGGCTGCGGGCGGCGAAGCCTCAAAAGTGGTCTTTTCGGGTGTGGCAAAATCGCACAGTGAAATTGAGCGTGCATTGGACGTGGGTATTCGTTGCTTCAATGTGGAGTCGATTCCTGAATTGCACCGCATTAATGAAGTGGCAGGCAAAATGGGTAAAATCGCACCAATTTCTCTGCGTGTTAATCCAGACGTGGACGCCAAAACTCACCCTTATATTTCCACAGGCTTGAAAGAGAATAAATTTGGCGTGAGCGTACAACAAGCACGTGAAGTTTACCGCTTAGCGAAAACCTTGCCGAACGTGAAAATTACGGGAATGGATTGCCACATTGGCTCACAACTGACCGAATTACAGCCGTTCTTAGATGCGACCGACCGTTTAATCGTGTTGATGGAACAGCTCAAAGAAGATGGCATCGAACTACATCACCTAGACTTAGGCGGTGGCTTGGGCGTGCCTTATAACGGTGAAGAGCCACCACATCCAACCGAATACACGGAAGCGTTGCTTGCAAAATTGGAAAATTACCCAAACTTGGAAATCATTTTAGAGCCAGGACGTGCGATCAGTGCGAATGCGGGGATTTTAGTGACTAAAGTGGAATATCTGAAATCAAACGAAGACCGTAATTTTGCGATTGTGGATACGGGTATGAATGATATGATCCGCCCAGCACTTTACGAAGCCTATATGCAAATTATCGAAGTAAATCAATCGCTTGATCGCGAAAAGGCAGTTTATGATGTGGTAGGCCCTATTTGTGAAACGTCTGATTTCTTAGGCAAAGGCAGAGAATTAGCGATTGCCGAAGGCGATTTAATCGCAATGCGTTCAGCAGGGGCGTATGGGGCAACTATGTCTTCCACCTATAATTCCCGCCTACAAGCGGTCGAAATTTTGGTAGATGGTGCAAAAGCCCACTTGATTAAAGCTAGGGCTGATTTTGCAGACTTGTGGAGATTGGAAAAATTAATTTAATTTCTCTAAAATAAAATTTCCAGTATAAAGCCCCAATGTGATCTTGAACTGAGCACAAAGGGGTTTTTCTTTTATTCTCTTTACTCTTTTACTCCAGGTGTGAAATCAGGCTACTGCTCAATGCTGAAAGCTCGAAATGCAATACCAATTTCAGCATAAGCCTGCGTTACTCTTATTGCTTATAGTTATATTCCAAATGAAAAAACTTTCCTCTGCTTTTTCGCACAAAATTTGTTCATTACTAAAATTTGGGATATTTTCTTTAAACAAGGCTTGAAAAACCTAGCATTTTCTGAGAAGGTAACTCCGTTTATTTTTGATAAAGGAACGTATTATGCATAATGATAATTTGAAAGAGCTAACCCTACGGGGGATGGTGTTGGGGGCGTTGATAACGGTACTGTTTACCGCATCAAACGTCTATTTAGGGCTGAAAGTGGGGATGACCTTTGCGTCTTCCATTCCTGCTGCGGTGATTTCTATGGCGGTGCTGAAATTCTTTAAAGATTCCAGCATTCTTGAAAACAATATGGTGCAAACACAGGCGTCTTCTGCGGGAACGCTGTCGTCCGTGATTTTTGTGTTACCAGGTTTGTTGATGATGGGCTATTGGCAAGATTTTCCATTCTGGCAAACAATGTTGATTTGTGCCGCTGGTGGTACATTAGGCGTGCTGTTTACCATTCCGCTTCGTCGTGCAATGGTCGTGAATAGTGATTTACCTTATCCTGAAGGCGTGGCTGCGGCAGAAATTCTCAAAGCAGGCAACCACGGAGAGGGCGATAGTGGCGTGAAAGATATTGCTTACGGTGGGATTTTTGCAGCAACGGTCGCCTTTTTTACTAACGGCTTACGTATAGTGGCAGATGGTGCAAGTGCGTGGGTAAGCAGTGGTAAAGCCATGTTCCAACTGCCAATGGGCTTCTCATTGGCGTTAGTCGGTGCGGGTTACTTAATTGGTATCGTAGGCGGTTTGGCGATGCTGCTTGGTGTAGCCCTTACTTGGGGCGTTGCCGTGCCGTATTTTACCGCACACGCAGATATTGCAGCGGATGCGAATATGGTGGATGTAGCAATGACGGTTTGGAAAACCAAAGTGCGTTTTATCGGCGTGGGAACCATTGGGATTGCAGCAATTTGGACGTTGTTAATTTTGATGAAACCGATGATTGAAGGGATGGTGCATTCGTTCCGTATGTTAAAAGGCAATGCGGGCGAATCGGTGGAACGCATTGACATTGACCTTTCGCCAAAAACGATGATTTATATCTTAATCGCAACGGTTGCCTTGATTGTGATTTCACTTTATCACTTTATCGCAGCTGCCCCAATTTCGCCAGAATTAGCGGTGTTATTGGTGGTGGTTTGTACCTTCTTAGCAGTCTTTATCGGCTTTTTCGTCGCGGCAGCTTCGGGGTATATGGCGGGCTTAGTGGGATCATCTTCAAGCCCAATTTCAGGTATCGGGATTATTTCGGTGATCGTGATTTCGTTGGTGTTAGTGACTATCGGCAACTCTGCAGGTTTATTTGAAACGGTAGATGGTCAGAAATTTTTGACTGCTTTAACGCTTTTCACGGCATCTATCGTTTTAACCACTGCGACCATTTCAAACGATAACTTGCAAGATTTAAAAACAGGTTTGCTCGTTCATGCGACACCATGGAGACAACAAGTTGCCTTGATTATCGGCTGTTTCGTCGGTGCGTTGGTAATAGCGCCAGTGTTAGAGATTCTCTACCATGCTTACGGCTTCAGCGGTGCGTTGCCTCGCCCTGATATGGATCCTGCACAAGCGTTATCTGCACCACAAGCAACGATTATGACCACCATTTCACAAGGGATTTTCTCAAATAAATTGGAATGGACTTACATTTTAAGCGGTGTGGGTTTAGGTGCAGTGTTGATTGTGATTGATGCTTTCTTGAAAAAAATCAGCGACAAGAAAATCGGTTTACCAGTGATCGCTGTGGGTATCGGTATCTACTTACCGCCATCAATCAATATGCCTGTAATTATTGGGGCATTTTTAGCGTGGTTCATTACCCGTCATATTGCAAACTATGCAAAACGCACAGGTAATAAAGCAGTAGTTGCTAAAGCAGAACGTTTCGGCACACTCTTTTCTGCGGGCTTAATTGTAGGCGAAAGTTTGATGGGTGTGGTGTTAGCGTTTGTGATCGCTGCTTCCGTTACTTCAGGTGGCTCTGAAGCACCACTTGCCTTAAACCTTGAAAACTGGGAAGGCGTGGCAGAAGTGCTTGGATTAGCGATCTTCCTCTTCGGTTTATTCTTATTTGCTAGCCGCGTGTTGCGTGCGAAGAGAGCGAAGTAAGTTAGGTTTGAAATTGAATGAGGTAAGGCATACAATATTGGGAGGCCGGGGTTAGCTACCAACTAACCTCTTCCCGATTGTATTAAGACAATCAGGCAATGTGCTACTGTCAAGCAACAACATTGCCCAGGTCGCCGATAGCACGAGATTTAACATAGAACCGCCTTTACTGGCGGTTTTTTCTTATGCCGAGGGTGTTGCCTTCTATCATTCATCAAAAATGTGATCTACATCATAAAACCAACACAAAACCATAGTCCAATCCGCACGAAATCGGTACTATATAACTCAAATTTGTTATTCAATCCTTTTCACAACTCACGGAGTATTTTATGGAATTTCGTATTGAAAAAGACACTATGGGCGAAGTGCAAGTACCAGCAGAAAAATACTGGGCGGCGCAAACCGAACGTTCACGCAATAACTTCAAAATCGGGCCGGAAGCCTCAATGCCGCACGAAATCATTGAAGCCTTTGGTTATTTGAAAAAAGCGGCAGCATTTGCTAACCACGATTTAGGCGTGTTGTCTGCGGAAAAACGCGATTTAATCGCACAAGCCTGTGATGAAATTCTAGCAAATAAACTCGACGACCAATTCCCGCTCGTTATCTGGCAAACAGGTTCAGGTACGCAATCGAATATGAACGTGAACGAAGTGGTAGCAAACCGTGCACACGTTTTACACGGTGGTAAATTGGGCGAAAAATCAATCATTCACCCAAATGACGATGTGAACAAATCACAATCTTCAAACGATACCTTCCCAACGGCAATGCACATTGCCGCATACAAAAAAGTGGTAGAAACCACTATTCCTGCGGTAGAACGCTTACAAAAAACCTTAGCAACAAAATCTGAGGCATTCAAAGATGTAGTGAAAATTGGTCGTACGCACTTAATGGATGCAACCCCATTAACATTGGGTCAAGAGTTCTCGGCTTATGCCGCACAATTACACTTCGGTTTAATCGCATTGAAAAACACGCTTCCACACTTACGTCAATTGGCATTAGGTGGCACAGCGGTAGGCACAGGTTTGAATACACCAAAAGGCTATGATGTGTTAGTTGCAGATTACATCGCAAAATTCACCGCTTTACCATTCGAAACAGCAGAAAATAAATTCGAAGCATTAGCAGCACACGATGCAATCGTGGAAACTCACGGAGCATTAAAACAGTTAGCGGTGAGTTTATTCAAAATCGCTAACGACATTCGCTTATTAGCGTCAGGTCCGCGTTCTGGTATCGGTGAAATTTTAATTCCAGAAAACGAACCAGGCTCATCCATTATGCCGGGTAAAGTAAATCCAACCCAATGCGAAGCGATGACGATGGTTTGTGCGCAAGTGTTAGGTAACGACACCACTATCTCATTCGTTGGTTCACAAGGTCACTTCCAATTAAACGTGTATAACCCAGTAATGATCGCAAACTTCTTACAATCTGCACAATTATTAGCAGATGCGTGCGTATCATTCGACGAGCACTGTGCGGTAGGTATCGAACCGAACTATCCACGCATTAAACAACAATTAGAGCAATCTTTAATGTTGGTAACGGCGTTAAATACCCACATTGGTTACGAAAATGCAGCGAAAATTGCGAAAACCGCTCACAAAAACGGCACAACATTGAAAGAAGAAGCGATTAACTTAGGCTTATTAACCGCTGAACAATTCGATGCTTGGGTTCGCCCAGAAGATATGGTGGGTAGTTTGAAATAGTGTTTAAGTTTTTAAAGAAAGTGTAACCAAACAGCAAGCGGTCAAATTTGCAAAGGAAATGGCATATTTGATCGCTTGAGTTTTGTATTTTAATGATAATTAACGATTCAACCACGCCATATAAGCCGCAGTACCTTCGGCAACTGATTTAAATTCGCCTGTGTAGCCCGCTGTACGTAAGGTAGTTAAATCCGCTTGAGTGAAAGTTTGGTAGCGTGATTTTAAGTGGTCTGGGAACGGGATGGTTTCAATTTCGCCTTTACCGTGGAATTTAATCACCGCTTCCGCCACCGCTTTGAACGATTCCGCTTTGCCTGTGCCAAGGTTGTAAATGCCTGAAATGCCATTTTGCCACGCCCAGATATTCACTTTCGCCACATCTTCTACATACACAAAATCGCGTAAAAATTCTTCTGAACCTTCAAACAATTTTGGATTTTCGCCTTTCAACATTTGATTGTTGAGGTGGAATGCCACGCTTGCCATTGAGCCTTTGTGCTGTTCGCGTGGACCGTAAACGTTGAAGTATTTGAAACCACATACAGGAGAATCTGCTTCAGGCAAGATTCTGCGAACATATTCATCAAATAAGAACTTTGAGTAGCCATACGCGTTTAATGGGCCTTCAAATTCACGTTTTTCGATAAAGTTATCTGAACGACCACCGTAGGTTGCCGCACTTGAAGCGTAGAAGAAGGGAATTTGGCGATCTAAACAGAAATGCAACAACTCTTTGGAGTATTCGTAGTTGTTGTGCATTAAGTATTTGCCGTCCCATTCGGTAGTAGCTGAACAAGCTCCTTCGTGGAATACCGCATCAATGTCACCAAAATCGTCGCCTGCGATAATTGAAGCAATGAAATCTTCTTTATCGCAATAATCTGCGATGTCTAAATCTACTAAATTGATGAATTTTTCCCCATTTTTGAGATTGTCCACCACTAAAATATCTTTGCGACCCATTTCATTTAAGGCTTTGACGATATTGCTGCCGATCATACCAAAGCCGCCAGTTACGATAATCATAGATTTTCCTTATGCTGATTAAAATTGCGGATATTATCGGTTGAACAGGGCGGATTTGCAAATTTTTGCTGAAAATTGACCGCTTGAAATGGAAGAAAGGTAAAATGAAAACTTATTGAACCCTCATTTTTACTCTTATTTTATTAGGCGAACAGCCTGAGCCAAGCAATCAGCGTTTGCATATTTGCAGTGCGGATTATCTTTAGAAGGGAAAGAGATCTTAACTTTTAATTACCGAAAAAAACCACCTAAATGGTGGTTTTTATTTACGCCTAAAATTTCAACAGCAGAAATGGTTAAAATCTGTTGCTGATTTGTTTTCCATTTTCGACTTATCCTTCGACAAGCTTAGGAATCGTCTCAAAAAAACTTACTTCGCTCTCGCAATTTGCTTTTTCAGCTTTTGCATTTTTTCTTTAATACGTTGGCGTTTGAGGGCGGAAATGTGATCCACGAACAGCACACCGTTGAGGTGATCGATTTCATGTTGAATGCAAATCGCAAATAAGCCATCTGCCTCGTAAATCACCTCTTCACCTTGGCGGTTTAATGCTTTGACCTTCACTTTTTCTTTGCGTGGCACTAACGCACGATGCCCTGGAATAGATAAACAGCCTTCCTCAATGCCCGTTTCGCCTTCACTTTCCAAAATTTCTGGGTTGATTAACACCACTTGGTTGGTTTTATCGCCCTCAATGTCGATGGTAATTACACGATTTAATACGCCTACTTGCGGTGCGGCAAGCCCGATGCCTTCGTGTTCGTACATCGTCTCAAACATATCGTCGATAAATTGGTTTAATTCTGCATCGACTTTTGCTACGGGTTCGCACACCGTTGCAAGTCGCTCATCTGGGTATAAAACGACCTCTAATACTGCCATTTTTGTGATCTCGCTCGAAAATTTTAAAAGATTTAGTTGGCTATTTTAGCCTTTTTCTTATGATTAGGGAAATTTTCCTTTTTTCTAGGCTTTATTTCGGAATGCGTCTAGTTTCTCTGCTCAAATTATTGCAAGTGCCACAAATAGGTGCTCAAAAAATCGCTCGCCTGTTGGCGGAAATAGACTTCGACCAATTTTGCCAATTCGACAAACAGCAACTTCGCCAAATGGGTTGGAACGAAAAGCAAATCCAGCGTTGGTTTCAGCCAGATCAGGCGTGGATTAATGTGGCACTTTCGTGGGCAGAGCAGGAGGACAACCGCATTCTGACCTTGTTTGATGATAATTATCCCTTTTTGCTACGCCAAATCAGCACCGCTCCGCCCGTATTATTCGTGAAAGGTTCGGTAGAAAGTTTGAGCTTACCGCAAATTGCGATGGTGGGAAGCCGTGATTTTTCCCATTATGGCGAATACTGGGCAGGCTATTTTGCCTCGGAATTAGTTAAAAATGGCTTTGCGGTCACAAGCGGGTTGGCGATTGGTATTGACGGCTTTTGTCATCAGCGGGTGGTAGCAGAAAAGGGCACCACAATTGCTGTACTTGGCTCTGGCTTGGCACAGGTTTACCCAGCACGACACAAAAAATTAGCAGAGCAGATAATTGAGACTGGCGGGGCATTAGTGTCGGAATTTTTCCCTAATCAGCCTCCAATTGCCGAGAATTTCCCGCGCCGAAATCGCATTATCAGTGGGCTTTCGTTAGGCACATTAGTGGTAGAAGCAACGATTAACAGCGGATCGCTCATTACTGCTCGTTATGCTTTGGAACAAGGTCGGGAGGTGTTTGCTCTACCAAATGCAGTGCAAAATCCTTATTCTGCGGGTTGCCATAAGCTCATTAAAGAAGGGGCATTATTGACGGAAAGCATTGAAGACATTTTGCAAGCAGTACAATATCAGTTGCAAAGAGAGCCTATGCAAGCAGAGCTGTTTGACGGTGAAACGCAAGCGGTGGATTCTGTGCCACGTTTTGCAAAATCGGCAGCCGTGCCAGTTGCAAAGACTTTGCCAGAAATGACCGCTTGCCAGCAGCAGATTTTCGAACAGATTAGCCTTGAACCGATAGCGATTGATGATATTGCCAAAGCGGTGGAGATGGATGTGTCGATGTTGTTGGTTGAACTTCTAAACTTGGAATTGTTAGGTGTGGTGAAATCGGTAAATGGTGGGTATGTTCTTGCTTAACCTTTTTCAGAGAGTGTATATATTTTTTACAAAAGATCGTGTTAAAAATTAAGAAAAATGCTACAATCTCTCGCTTTAAAAAATTAGACGTCTATTTTCTACACAAATTTTAGGGTTCATATGGCTACTGAGAAAAAAACAAAAGCTCCTGAACAGATTGAAAAAGCAGGGGTAAAAAGCAAGGGCTTAAATACGACATTATGGATTGTGGTGATTGTGCTTTTAGCGGTGGCGGCGATTGGTAATACTTATTTTGCCTCACACTTTGCACTGGTTGTTCGCGTGTTATTATTAGTGGTTTTAGTGGTTGGTGCAGTTGCTGTTGCAGCAATAACTAACCAAGGTCAAAAAGCGATCGGTTTTATGAAAGAATCTCGCACCGAATTACGCAAAATTATTTGGCCAACTCGCCCAGAAGCAACGCAAACTACGTTCATCGTGATTGCAATGTGTATCGTAGTTTCACTGGTATTATGGGGCTTTGATACTATTATCGTGGCATTAATTAATTTCATTACTAATCTATAAGGCTAAGCAAAATGAGTGAAGTAGAAACAACAACAGAAGCAAGTAAAAAACGTTGGTATGTACTCCAAGCATTTTCAGGATTTGAAAATCGTGTTGCGGTAACCTTACGTGAATACATCAAATTACATAAAATGGAAGATCAGTTTGGTGAAGTGTTAGTGCCAACTGAAGAAATCATTGAAAATGTGGGCGGCAAACGCCGTAAAACAGAACGTAAATTCTTCCCTGGTTATGTATTAGTGGAAATGGAAATGAACGATTACACTTGGCAGTTAGTTCGTAGCGTGCCACGTGTGATGGGTTTTATTGGCGGTACCGCAGATAAACCAGCCCCAATTTCAAGAAAAGAAGCAGACCGTATTCTTAACCGTGTACAAGAAACGGCAGAAAAACCACGTCATCGTAACGAATACTTCCCAGGCGAAAGCGTACGTGTTACGGAGGGTCCATTTGCAGACTTTACTGGTACAGTGGAAGAAGTGGATTACGAAAAAGGACGTATTAAAGTGTCTGTATCAATCTTCGGACGAGCAACCCCTGTTGAGCTTGAGTTCAACCAAGTGGAAAAACAACACGGTTAATTCAAAATTGGCAAAACAAAAAAGAAAACCGACCGCTTGGTTGGTTTTCTTTTTTGTGCTTTGTTATTGTGAAATGCTTGAAAAACGGCCACAATTTCGGTAAAATTCGCTACCAATTACGAGCCATTTTATATGGCTCGTATTTTTGTGTAGCACATCGTGCTTTTTATCATAGGGGAGCAAGCTTTGCTTGCGTTACCACCCACTTAGAGGAAACTTAAAAATGGCAAAAAAAGTCCAAGCATACGTTAAGTTGCAAGTTGCAGCTGGTATG
>NZ_CALIFA010000013.1:0-28195 GCF_938021905.1 Pseudohaemophilus parahaemolyticus | reverse complement strand
AGGCGAGCTCTCGTTGTAACTTTTTAAACGCTTTAGGTGAAAAGTCTGTAGTTTCTGGAGTTTTAATGTCTTTCTTTTTCATCTTTGGCTTCACTATTTTCGGGGTTTGAAGGCTTGTATAAGGCGATCAAGTTTGATAATTTTCAAACGAAATTGATAAGAGTAGGGCATAATCTGCACTTCAAATTAGGTGTCCAGGTTTTGGGGTGCAGATCATGTTTTTGCTAACAAGCGGTTTAATTTTACCTGAAATTTGAAAAAATCGGGGCTGTCCTAGATAACGACTAAAAATTCTATTTAGGTTAAGATAGCTAAATAAGGAAAAGTCGCCTGTCAATATAAATAAAACCATTTCAGCTTATTATTTTCATTGAATAGCCGCTTCCACCTTAGTTCTAGCCTAAACAGGCTAATTGATAGAGTAAGCATCTTTGCCCAACTTTTTAGGGCAGACCAGAATTGCAAAGTTTATAGGCTTTCATATTGGTTTTATGCGTTTTTCATAATGTGTGAAATTCGCCCTTCGGCAATTTCTTCATCACGAATGGTCATTACTTCGCAACCATCTTTGGTTACCACAATTTGATGCTCATATTGAGCCGAGTGACTACGGTCTTTGGTTTTTACCGTCCAACCATCATTCATCGTGCGGATCTCTTTTTTACCTGCATTGACCATCGGTTCAATGGTAAACACCATGCCTTCTTTTAGCACCACGCCACCATCATCACCGTTGTAGTGTAACACTTGTGGATCGCAGTGGAACTCTGTGCCTACGCCATGACCGCAGTATTCACGCACCACAGAGAAGCCTTCTTTTTCCACATATTTTTGAATCGCTGTGCCAATCTCTTTTAAGCGGATACCTGGTTTTACTTGGCGTAAGCCAATGTAAAGTGATTCTTGTGTTACTTCTAACAAGCGTTTATCACGAATAGAAGGCTCACCCACCACATACATTTTTGAGTTATCGCCGAAATAGCCGTCTTTGATCACCGTTACATCAATGTTCACGATGTCTCCTTTTTTCAGCTTTTTATCATCGCTTGGAATCCCGTGACAAACCACTTCATTGACTGAAATGCAAGTCGCTTTTGGGAAACCGTGATAGTTTAAACAAGCAGGAATCACTTTCTGCTCATTAACCATATATTTGTGACAAATACGATCTAATTCGCCTGTGCTCACGCCCTCTTTTACATAAGGTTCGATCATCACTAACACATCGGAAGCCAATTTGCAGACTTCGCGAAGTTTCTCGATTTCTTGTTCGTTTCTTAATGGAATATTGCTCATAATGTTCTCTTTATCGTAAAAAAATTAAGGAGATTATACCTTTTTTCGGTGTAATCCCCAATTTTCTTCTAAAAATTTAATTTATTCGGAATAACTTCACATTTGAAATAATAATTATCAACTAGAATAATTCTTTTTATTTTATTTTGGATTCTCTGTGTTTCAACTTCAACAAGTTTCTTTTTCCATTCCGCAACGTACATTATTACAGCCGATTTCGCTTTCGTTTGAAGCGGGAAAGGTATACGGGCTGATTGGGCATAATGGCTCGGGTAAATCAACCTTAATTAAATTGATGGCACGTCAGCAGCCAATTTCGGGGGGAGATATTCTACTCGATAATCGTTCGATTAAAAGTTGGAATAGTCGTGACTTTGCCAAGCGTGTGGCTTATTTGCCGCAACATTTGCCGCAAGCAACCAATGTGACTGCAAAGGAACTGATTGCAATGGGGCGTTATGCGTGGAATGGGCTGTTTGGACGAGAAATAGAAGCTGATAAAGAAACGATTACTCGTGCTATACAGCTCACCCATACGGAGAAATTTTCTGATCAGCTGGTAGATACCCTTTCTGGCGGTGAGCGTTCACGAATTTGGTTGGCAATGTTATTGGCACAGCAAAGCCAATTTTTATTGCTAGATGAACCCTTAGCTGCACTTGATATTGCGCATCAGGTGGAAGTCATGCAATTGGTGCATCAACTCAGCCGTGAACTCAATTTAGGCGTGAGCGTGGTGATCCACGACATCAATTTAGCATCTCGCTTTTGCGATCATTTAGTGGCGTTGCATAGTAGTAAATTATTAGTCCAAGGCAATGCGCACGAGATCGTTAATTCCCCTTCTCTACAACAAATTTATGGCATTGAACTCAATGTGATCGACCATCCAGAAACCCATCGACCTGTGAGCTTTTATTAATATGTCGAATTTCATCAAAAAAACGTTAGTTTTTATCATTACACTTTTCTGCACACATCACGCTATTGCAAGCGAGCCACAAGCCAAATTTGCTACCGTGGATTGGTCTGTCGCAGAAACGTTATTAGCTTTAGGTGCCCCCCCTCTTGCCGTAGGTGATGTACAGAGTTATCAAACTTGGGTGATGGAACCGAAATTACCCTGAAAATACATTGGACTTAGGTATTCGCTTACAGCCCAATTTTGAGCGGATTACCTCTTCGCAAAAGATTACCGAAAATCGACCGCTTGTTTTTATTCACAGCCCGTTTTATGCAGCATTGAACGAAAAATTAGCCCCTTACGGCAAGGTGTATAACGTGGAATTTTACAAAGCTGGCGATACGTGGGAAAACGTGGTAACTGCTACACAAAAAATCGGCAAGATTATTGGCAAACCTGAGTCGGTAGAAAACTTATTTAAAAGTTATGAACAAAAAATTGCTGATTTCCGTCCGCTATTGCAACCGTTCACCGATCGCCCTGTTGCCTTAGTGCAGTTTATTGATACCCGCCATCTGCGTATTTATGGCGAAAACAGTTTACTTGGAGCAGTCATTCATCAACTCGGTTTTCAGAATGCTTATGGACGGGAAGTAAATTATTGGGGCTTCCAAAACATTGAAATTACCGAACTAGCAAAATTGCCGAAAAACACCCGCTTTGTAGTGATTAAGCCTTACCCCAATAATATCGCAGAGGCATTAACCCATAACACATTGTGGTAACATTTGCCGATGGCAAAAGAGCCCCTTATTCTGCCTGCGGTGTGGGCATTCGGAGCGTTACCATCAGCAGATCGCTTTGTGATGATTTTCACTAATGGATTATTAGACGGAGGCGAAGAATGGTAAATCGCACGCTCTTTTTAGTGCTTGTACTTGGCTGTGCTTTTGTCGGAGTAGCTATTCCACACTAGTGATAATCTTGAACTATTGTTACTCCAAAGCTACACTTTACCGCGCATTGCTATCGCCTTATTGGCAGGCGGTAGCCTTGCCTTTGCCAGCCTATTATTACAGCAGGTAATGGGCAACCCATTGGCGTCTGACAGTACACTTGGGATCAACAGCGGTGCACAATTCAGCCTGTTTTTAGTAGCAATTTTCGCCCCTACGTGGTTAGCATATGGTGCAAGTTTAATTGCTTTGGTGGGGGCAGCTTTAAGTCTGTTATTGGTGATGACATTAGCAATGCGCAAAACGATGTCGCCGTTGTTATTGATTCTAGCGGGCTTAGTGGTAAACCTCTATTTCGGCTCATTCACAGGCATTATGATGTTGTTCTACCCCGAAGAATCGTGTGGTTTAGTGCAGTGGGGCGCTGGCTCATTAGTGCAGGAAAGCTGGCGTGATAGCCAATTATTGTTCGTGCAAAGTGCAGTTAGTTTTGCCTTAATTTTCGCCTTGCGTCGTCCACTGACTATTCTTGCTTTAAACGACAGCAATGCTAAAAGCCTTGGTGTACCTGTGGGAAAATTACGCTTCATCGGTGTGGTAGTAAGTGCATATTTAATTGCTTCCGTGGTAAGTGCTGTGGGTATGCTCGGTTTTATTGGTTTGGCAGCGGCTACCATTATACGCCAACTCGGTGTTCGCACTTTCACGTGGCAATTATCAACTGCTTTTGTACTCGGCGCGTTACTGATTTTGCTGGGCGGAATGATAAGCTTGAAAAAAGCGTAGAAAAGTGAGCGTAGGGCAAGCAATGCAAGCCCTACAAGCGGTTGAAATATCTATTTCAAATGGAATTTTTGCATAATAACTTTTAGCACCACGCCATAAAGCGGTAAGAATAACAACAAGCTGACAAAAAGCTTGAACGCGTAATCAACCGTCCCGATGGTAAACCAATGCTCTGCCATATAAGCATCTTCGCTTTGATAGAATGCCACTGTAAAGAAGACGAAAGTGTCGATCATCGTGCCGAAAATGGTCGAGCACGTTGGTGCAAGCCACCACGATTTGCTTTGGCGTAGGCGGTTAAACACCAAAATATCTAAAATTTGCCCTACCACATAACCGCTAAAACTGGCTAGTGCGATGCGGAACACAAAGAAATTAAACTCGCTCAGTGCGGAGAAACCTTGGAACTGCGTTTCAAAAAACAGCACGGAAATCACATAGCTAATCAACAAGGCTGGGAACATAACGACGAAGATGATTTTGCGCGCTAATTCAGCACCAAATACCCGCACCGTTAAATCTGTTGCTAAAAAGATAAACGGGAATGTGAATGTGCCCCACGTGGTTGGGATGGTATAATCAGTAAAGGGGACAGGAATTTCAAAGGTGCGTTGTACCAAGAAATTGCTGATAGTTAAGATAAAAATGTGGAAAAAGGCTAAAAGTTTCAGAGAAGATCGCTTTTGCGGATCAGAAAATGGAATGGGGTAATGCATAATTTTCCTTTTTTAGTTGAAGTTGGGGTTAGGGAACCCAGAAAAAACAAGGGGCGAATAATACGCCCTTTGTGTGAAAGATCAAGCAAGATTGCAAATTTATGCCAGAAATTGACCGCTTGTAGAAAGTTACACTCGCTCAAATGCCAGCACTTTATGTTCTAATTTACGCAATAGTACAGTCATAATGCCAGTGATAACAAGATAAATTGCCCCTGCGATACCGTAAATGGTAATGGCATCATATTCCGTGCCGTAGAGCTGTTTAGCGTAGCCCATAATATCTAAAATCGTGATGGTTGAGGCAAGTGATGTGCCTTTGAAAACCAAAATGATTTCGTTGCTGTAAGAAGGTAACGCTCGTTTTAACGCATACGGAATCAAGATTTTGAGCGTATCTAAACGGCTTAAACCAAGCGCGGCACAAGTTTCCCATTGTCCTTTCGGAATCGCTTTTACTGCTCCGTGGAAAAGTTGCGTTGAGTATGCCGCACTATTAAGAGCTAAAGCCAATACTGCACAAAACCACGCATCTGAGAACAATGCCCAAAGTGGGCTTTGCGTGAGCCATTCAAATTGCCCAGGCCCGCTATAAATCAGGAAGAATTGCACCAAAAGCGGGGTGCCTGTGAATAACATCAAATAGCCGTTCACAAATCCTTTCAAGATTTTGCTTTCCATTGAAAGCACAAAGGTGAAGATAATCGCCAACACAAAGGCAATGATGAGCGAAACAGCCATTAGGCTGAGGCTCGTTGGAATACCTTGGGCGATCACTAAGAAATAATCCCACATTATTTGCCTCCTCGCTCAAAACGGGTGAAACGCAGTTCAAGACGGCGAATAATCACTTGACTAATTAAAGTAATCGCAAGATAAATCAATGCTGCAAAGCCATACCACGTAAAGGGTTGGTGTTCATTGGTGTTGATTAAGTCTGCTTGACGCATTAAGTCATCAACGCCGATAAGCGAAACTAAGGCGGTATCTTTCAGCAATACTAGCCATTGGTTGCTTAGCCCTGGCAAGGCGTGTCGCCATACTTGAGGCATAATGATATGCAAGAAAGTGTAACTGCGACTTAAACCTAACACCGCACCACTTTCCCACTGTCCGTTCGGAATCGCTTGAATTGCCCCACGCAGTGATTGTGAAGCATAAGCAGCAAAAATTAAGCTTAACGCTAGCACACCGCTGTTAAAAGCACTAAATTCGATGTATTCACCTGTGATTTTTTCGATCAGCTCAGTTGAACCGAAATAGATTAACAACACGACCAAGATTTCAGGTAAACCACGCATTAAAGTGAGGAAAACCGTGGTTGGTTTGCTAATGCAAGCGGTCTTATTCATCTCCAAACTTACAAAAAGAATGGAAAGTAATAAGCCGACGACAAGAGACGCCAGTGCAAGTCCAAGCGTCATGAGCGTTGCACTGTAAATTAAAGGAAGATATTCGGTAAACATAGCTTACTTGTTTGTCATCCATTTATCGTAGATTTTTTGGTATTCGCCGTTCGCTTTGATGGTTGCTAAACCTTTGTTTAACTCATCAACAAGATCTTTGTTGCCTTTGTTGATCGCAATCCCCAAACCATTACCAAAGTATTTTGGGTTAGTCACTTTTTCGCCCACAAAGGTTAAATCTGTTTCTTTTGAAAGTATATCGGCTAATACGGCAGTATCACCGAAGATTAAATCAATACGCCCATTTTTTAAGTCTAAGATTGAATCTTGAATTGAGTTATAGGCTTTTGGTGCATATTGTTTTGCTTCGGCTACAACATATTGTTGGAAGGTTGTCCCGTTTTGCACGCCTACGTTTTTAGCCGTATTTAAATCTGCTTTGCCTTTTAGGGCAATGAAACTTGCTGAGCTATCATAGTAGGCATCAGAGAAAAGCACTTGTTTGCTACGTGCTTCAGTGATGTCCATTGCGGAAATTACACCATCGATACGTTTTTGTTTTACCGCCTGCACTAAGCCGTCAAAAGAGAGACTTTTGAATGAGCAGTTTGCTTGGATTTCTTTACAAATTGCATTGGCAATATCGACGTCAAAACCGATGATTTCACCTTTTTCGTTGGTTGTTTCAAATGGTGGGTAGCTTGGCTCCATCGCGAAAGTTAAATCTTTTGCTTGTGCGGAGAAAGTTGCGAATGCAATAGCGGATGCGATAAGTAATTTTTTCATAAGAAAGTCCTTATTAAATATGTGTTTAATTATTCAGAATGAGAAAGATATTGAGCAAACTCTGCGGTTTTTGGCTGTTCAAAACAACTTGAATCGCCTTGCTCAATAATATGCCCTTTCTCCATATACACCACTTTGGTTGCCACTTTGCGAGCTACGCCCACTTCGTGCGTTACGATTACCTGCGTGATGCCTGTATTTTTCAATTCCTTAATAATATCAACCACTTGAGCGGTGATTTCTGGGTCAAGCGCTGCGGTTGGTTCATCAAATAACAACACCTGCGGTTGCATCATCAAAGCACGAGCAATTGCCACACGCTGTTGCTGACCACCTGAAAGTTGAAGCGGAAAACGATCAGCAAATTCGCCTAAACGTAAACGTTCTAAATGGGCTTTTGCCTGTGTAATCGCTTCTTCTTTCGATATTCCCAACACTTTCATCGGTGCTTCAATTAAGTTTTGTAGCACGGTTAAATGGTTCCATAAATGGTATTGTTGGAAAACCATTCCCACTTCACGACGAAGTAGTGCTATCTGTTTTGCATCCATTTTGGCGGATAAATTAAAGCTATGTTTCGCCACTTCCAGCGTACCTTCTTGCGGTACTTCCAATAAATTCAGTGTGCGAATAAGCGTACTTTTCCCTGCCCCAGATGGGCCAAGCAATACCACGACATCGCCTTTTTCAACATCAAGGTTGATGTCAAAAAGTGCTTGGTTGCTGCCATAGAAAAAATTGACGTGATGAAGACGAATTGCCATTCGTTAAATCCTGTTAAGTAAACTAAATGAATTGAATGAATATTATGAATTTTTGCATAATTATGCAAGTGTTTTTTAGGAAATTTTGAAAAGATAGTACCGAAAGGGTTATAGATCATATTTGTAGATACGTAATTTCAGAGCGTTATCTGCTAGAATGATTTTAGCAATAGTTGTGTTGGGTTTACATTGCCACAAATTGCATAATCCCACGCAATCTATGTGTCATTTACCCTTGTACTAAAAATCAGCAATTTATTAAGGAATGAAAATGAATTGGAAAGAATTTGAAGTTTTTTGTGTTACTTATTTAAATAAAACTTATGGGAACAAATTTGTGAAAAAAGGCGAAAGTGATTCTACAGCAAGTGATATTCTTTTTACAGGAAATAACCCATTCTATATAGAAGCAAAAATGCCACATTCCCAATGTGGTCAATTTGTTTTAATTCCTAATAGAGCTGAATATAAATTTGATTATTCACCGAAAAATAAGAGTAAAATAAATCCCTATACTCAAGAAATAATACAATTTATGTCAGAAAATTTCTCTGAATATGCTAATTTATCTACTAAAGGGAAAATTATTCCATTACCTGAATCTGTATTTGTAAATTGGATTAAGGAATATTATAAAAGTAAAAGTGTGAAATTCTTTATTACTTCTAATGGTGATTTTATTATATTTCCTATTGAACACTTCGAGCATTACTTTAACGTATCTTGTACATACAGAATAAAAAAAAGCGGTTCAAGACATCTCAATTCGAAAAGCCTTCCTGACTTCAAACAGGCGTTAGATAAAGAAGGCATCTTTTATACGATGAAGGGGTTGGAACTTCATTCTGACGAGAACATTCACGATAAAAGAATTTCAGGAGATGATAAAGATTTTTTAATTAAAGAGAATAATGGAGCTTATCACGTTAAGATTTTATCTAATACTTTTAATGCTAATGTTATCTTTTCAATATCATTAAAAAATAATATTTCTCTATTTATTCTTAATGAAGATAGAAAAGCTTTTGAAGCAGCTATTTCTTTATAATTGCTAAGGGGCTATGCCCCTTTCAATTTAATATGGTTTGAAATTTAATGATGAACCAATGTTATAAGCAATATATTGAAGTACATTGATAACAACTGAGTTACCAAATTGTTTATATGCTTGGCTGGTTGAGGGGTGGACTTTATAACTATCTGGGTATCCCATTATTCTAGCACATTCTCTCGGGTGTAATTTCCGTGTCTTCCCGTTTACTAAATATCCCCCAGTCTTAGCGAAAATGCCGCCACCATAAGCAGATAAGGTAATTGCAATGCCTCTTGTGCTATAAATTCGTTCTCCTTGCCCACCTTTTCCTACAATACCAAGTCGAACTGTTTTGGGGGTTGTTTGCTCAATTTCTTGGTTTGTCATTACCAAATCTTTTCTATCAATAACTAAGTGTTCCACCTCGCTATCAGGTAATAACAAATCTTTCACAAAAGTATTAAGCTCAAAAGGTTTTGGAAATTGGAAATTTTGAATATTGAGATCATTGCGAAAACAAATCATATAGATACGTTCTCTTTTCTGTGGAATTCCATAATCTAAAGCATTTAACACTTTAGCGTGAAAAGAATAGTCCAATTCATTCATTGTATTTTTTACAACTTCTAGCGTATTTCCATTATCGTGCGAAGCAAAATTCTTCACATTTTCCATAAAAACCACTTTAGGTTTTTTTTCACGGACAATACGTGCAATATCAAAAAAGAGCGTACCTCTGCTATCCTCAAAGCCTTTCTGCTTTCCGCTAATAGAAAATGCTTGGCACGGAAAACCTGCACATAAAATATCGTGATCAGGAATGGTTTTCTCATCTACCTGGGTAATGTCGCCCTCAGGCTTTTCCCCAAAATTCATCTCATATACTTCTTGTGCATATTTATCCCATTCATTAGAATAAACGCACTCAGCACCGCAAGATTCTAAAGCAAGTCTAAAGCCTCCTAATCCTGCAAAAAGGTCAATAAAGCGTAATCCTGTGAGCTGTTTATCTTTTATTTCAATCATAAGAATCTTAAAAAATTGTTTATATATACAGTACAATACATCTTTATGAAAATCAAGATGTTTTTTATTATATGAAAAAAGTTCGATATAGAAAACTTTTTCTAGTTTTAAAAGGATATATAATGACACTATGCTACAAAAAGTTATGGAAATTACTTATCGATAGAGAAATGAAGCACAAAGATCTAATACTCTTATCGGGGATCAGCAAGAGTACATTTTATAAATTACGAAATAACGAAAATGTGACAACAGATGTGCTTTTAAAAATCTGTGAAGTTTTAGATTGTGATATTTCTGAAATTGTGGAATGTGTACGATAAAAAAGGACGAAGCTCAACACTTCGTCCTACATTTTTATGTAAACCTAACAATCTCTATTCCGAATAATATCTCGAAATTACCTCTTTTACGCCACCGTTATTTAAGCAAGCCTCGTTTAGAAGCGACATAGAGAAAGTGCCATCATTACAAATAGCGGTCGCTTTTTCAGGAATTTTTGCATTTTGGGACATTGATTGCGGTTGTACTGCTGAAATTATGCCCTGCGTATTCGCCTCATTAATATGGATATTCTGATCCGTTGTTTCTGTATCTTTCGCTGCCACAACAGATACATCGCCTTTCACAGAAACAGGCGGATTACTACAACCAGCCAAAGCAACCACCATAGCCATTAAACCAACTAAATAAGTTTTATTCATAGATAACTCCTTTCGTTAACTCCCAAATAATAGGAAAAAGGGTTGACAAAATCAACCCTTTTACTTCATTGAAAATTAACCGTTTACAAAGTCTTTGCCTAACTTAATATCTGCTTCTAATACTTCTTCAAGTGCTTTTAATTTCTCTTTTTCATATTCGCTTAACTGACCAATTGGCAGAATTTCTTCCACACCTGTTAAACCGAAACGCACAGGGTGAGCGAAGAATTCTGGGTAACCACTGTCTTTTTTGCTTTCTACATACGCATAACGCACGCAGTCTTCACCTAGTAATGCTTTGAATACCGCCACGGCAAAACGTGCACCCGCTTCTGCCATTGAAAGGGTTGCAGATCCGCCCCCTGCTTTGGCTTCAACTACTTCCGTTCCTGCATTTTGGATGCGGTGGGTTAATGATTCGATCTCTTCTTGTGTGAAGTCAATTTTACGACCTTCAGATAACGCTTGAGAAAGGAGCGGTAAAATGGTTGGGCCAGAGTGACCACCGATGACAGGCACTTTCACGGTTTCAGCGTGTTTTTCTTTTAATTCAGATACGAAGCTTTTCGCACGCACGACGTCTAAAGTGGAAACACCGAATAATTTACGTTTGTCATACACGCCTTTTTTGCGTAATACTTCAGCTGCTAATGGTACCAATGTATTTACAGGGTTACTTACAATACCCACGCACGCATCAGGGCACACTTCTGCTACTTTTTCAACCAAGTTTTTGATGATGTTACCGTTGATGTTGAATAAATCGGCACGGGTCATACCAGGTTTACGTGCCACACCTGCGGTAATTAACACCATATGTGCATCTTTTAACGCAGCAGCTAAGTTCTCTTCGCCTGCATAACCTATTGCTTTTACAGAAGTTGCAATATGGCTAATATCTACCGCAACACCTGGCGTAACAGGCGAAATATCATAAAGGGCTAATTCTGTGCCTATTGGTAAACGTAATTTTAACAATAATGCCAAAGTTTGACCGATACCACCAGCAGCACCTAAAAGGGTTAATTTCATAAAAAAACTCCTATTAAAATGAAAGAATTTAATCTCAAAATTGGAGAAATTTTAACAGATTTTTACCTAAAAAGAGGAGTTTGTTCTGTTGAAAATATAATCTGAATCAAGTTTTTACCAAATAATCATTTGATTCATTAAGAAAATTAACAGAACAAATTGCTTTTTATGCATAGATACGCAAGAATTCTGCATAGAAATTGCATTTTTAACTGAAAAGGAAACTCATGGATAAACTTTCTGAAGCATTCAAGGCTCTATTAAAAGAAGAAAAGTTTGGTTCACAAAGCGAAATTGTGACAGCTTTACAAGAGCAAGGCTTTGAAAATATTAACCAATCTAAAGTCTCTCGAATGCTCTCTAAATTCGGTGCTGTTCGTACCCGTAATACCAAAATGGAAATGGTTTATCAACTGCCGAATGAATTGAGTGTACCAGCCACTTCCAGCCCGTTGAAAAACTTGGTGGTGGACATTGATCACAACGATCTACTGATTGTAGTGAAAACCAGCCCTGGTGCGGCACAGTTGATTGCACGCTTGCTTGACTCCATCGGCAAAAGCGAAGGCATTTTAGGTACTATCGCAGGTGATGACACTATTTTCATTACTCCAACTCGAGGAATAGAGATGGATGATTTAATGCAAACTGTCCGCCTCCTATTTGAAAGCTCGTTTTAATGAACATTTTACTTACAGGTGGCACAGGGTTTATTGGTTCACATTTAGTGCCTATTTTGCTTGAAAAAGGGTATCAGCTCACTCTCTTATCTCGTAAAACAAGACAGCCTCAGCAAGCGGTCAAATTTGTACAAACTCTTGCAAACTTCAGCGATTTAAATGAATTTGATGCGGTGATTAATCTCGCAGGCGAACCGATTTTTGATCAACGTTGGACGAAACAGCAGAAGCAAAAATTGCTCAGCAGCCGCGTGCAACTGACCGCACAGCTTGCGGATCTCTTTGCCAAAAGCACACAACCGCCCGCTGTGTTTATTTCAAGTTCTGCCACTGGCTTTTACGGTGATTTGCCGACAGACCAATCTGGTCATGAAAAAACGCCTTCAAGCGGTGGATTTACTGCAGAATTATGCAAACAGTGGGAAGCAGAGGCATTAAAAACAGCAGCCACTACAAGGCTTTGCCTTATCCGCACGGGCATTGTACTTTCCGAACAAGGAGGGGCATTAAAAAGGATGCTCCCGCTTTATCGCCTAGGGCTTGGCGGAAAACTGGGCAATGGTAAACAGCATTGGGCGTGGATCTCATTAGACGATTATTTGCGCGCCCTATGTTTCTTATTGGAAAATCCGAACTGCATTGGGGGGTATAATTTCGTTTCGCCTTCTCCTGTGACCAATGCGGAATTCAACTGCTGGTTGGCAAAGCAGAGTCGTAAACCTGCATTCTGCCACGTACCTGCTTTTGTATTGAAATGGCTACTTGGCGAACGTTCGGCAATTTTGTTGGATAATCAACCGCTTATACCAACGCATTTGTTGGCGGATGGGTTTGGGTTTAAGTACCCTGATTTGAATTTTTTAAACATAAAATTTTCGTAAATTTATTAGTTAATTTCTTCGGCTTTACTTCTGCCAAATCTCCCCTACCCCTCTTTGCTAAAGAGGGGATTTATCTTTGCGAAATAATGGAGATCTCTATTCTTCATCAAGAACTTCCCCCTCATTAGCAAAGAAGGGGAGGGGAGATTTGACGGTATCTATTAACGAAGAAATTAAGTCACAACACCTAGGAATATCTATGCTACTCGACATTCTCTATCTCGCTATCGGCTTAATCCTCCTTGTTTGGAGTGCCGATAAATTTGTGGACGGCGCATCTACCACCGCACGCTACTTGGGGCTTTCGCCTCTACTTATCGGCATTGTGATCGTAGGCTTTGGCACCTCTACACCTGAAATGCTCGTCTCTGCCTCCTCCGCATTAGACGGCGCATCTGGCTTAGCATTGGGCAATGCTTATGGCTCGAACATTGCCAATATTGCGCTGATCTTAGGGGCAACTGCGGTGATCTCGCCAATTTTAGTGGCAAAAGATGTGCTCAAAAAAGAGCTACCTGCATTGCTGGCAATCACTGCGCTCTCTGCTTATTTCTTAACTGATGCGACAGTTACTCAAACAGAAGCGGTCATTTTATTGGTCGTTTTTGCCATTTATATGGGGTGGCGAATTTGGGAGGCGAGAAAATCGCCTGATGCGATTGAGGAAGAAGAAAATCAAGCACCCGTTTCGCTTAAAAAATCGGTGTTCTGGCTTGTAGTCGGCTTATTGCTGTTAATGGCAAGCTCAAAATTGATGGTAGTCGGTGCAGTGTCGCTTGCCAAAGAATTGGGCGTGAGCGATTTAGTTATTGGCTTAACCATTGTGGCGGTGGGTACTTCTTTACCTGAGTTAGCATCTTCCATTATTGCAGCACGCAAAGGTGAATCTGATTTAGCTCTCGGCAATATTGTCGGCTCGAACCTCTTTAATACCTTGGTGGTCGTTGGCATTGCGGGAGTAATTAGCCCAATGCGCGTTGAGCCTGATATTTTCAGCCGCGATATGCTGGTGATGTCTGCACTCACCGTGTTACTCGCTCTCTGCTGCTACCCATTCAGTCGCAAAAAACAAGGTAAAATTACCCGCTTTGAGGGATTTCTTTTGATACTCTGTTTTGTAGGCTATACTCTCTATTTACTTAAAAGTGTGATTTAAAATGTTACGTATTCTGATACTTCTCGTAAGTCTCTGCCTCTCGCTCAATGGTCAGGCGGGCTTATTTGATAAAAAACCAACTTTCCTTACAAGCCAGCAAGCGTTCCAATTTGACGCCAAGCAAACGGGCAACCAATTGGCACTAAATTGGCAAATCGCAGATGGCTACTACCTCTACCAAAAAGAGGTGCAAATTACCCCAACACAAGCCGAATTGGGCGAATGGCAATTTCCGCCAGCGGAACGCCATCAAGATGAATTTTTCGGCGATGTGGAAATTTTCCGCAACGAATTGGCGTTACAGATTCCGCTAAAATCGTCTCAAAATGGTTCGGTAGAAATTCGCTATCAAGGTTGCACCAAAGGCTTCTGTTATCCGCCTGAAACGGTGAGCGTGCCTCTGCAAAATGTGGAAGTACAAGCGGTCGATTCTGCTCAAAATATTGCAAATTCAGCTGTTGCAAATTCTAGCAAAAATTCAACTGCTTCTAATATGGCAGGCATCAGCCAACAAGACCAACTTGCAAGCCAGCTTTCACAAAATCGCTTGTCGATTTTCTGGTTTTTCGTGTTGGGGGTAGGTTTGGCATTTACCCCGTGTGTGTTGCCAATGTTGCCACTGCTTTCCGCGATTGTAATCGGCAACCAACAACGCCCAAATAGCCTAAAAGCATTGCTACTCAGCCTCACTTACGTGCAAGGTATGGCACTCACTTACACCTTGCTCGGTTTAGTGGTGGCAGCAATTGGCTTGCCATTCCAAATTGCCTTGCAAAGCCCACCTGTGCTGATCGGCTTGGCGATTTTATTTACTTTGCTGGCGGCTTCCATGTTTGGCTTGTTTGAAATTCGCTTGCCAAATGCGTGGCAACAAAAGTTGAATGCACTCAGCCAAAAACAATCAGGTGGTGCATTCGGTGGCGTGTTTATCATGGGGATAATCGCAGGCTTAGTTGCCTCACCTTGCACCTCTGCCCCACTTTCGGGTGCATTGCTTTACGTGGCTCAAAGCGGAGATCTATTCACGGGTGGCTTAGCACTTTATTTGCTCGCACTTGGAATGGGTATTCCACTAGTGTTGATCACTCTCTTTGGTAACAAAATTCTGCCTAAATCAGGCGATTGGTTACTAAAAGTAAAAACGGCTTTCGGTTTTGTAATGTTAGCGTTACCGATTTTCTTAATTGCCCGCTTATTGCCAACTCAAATTGAACCCTTACTTTGGTCTACTTTAGCATTAGTATTCTTCGGTTGGCTGATTAGCGTTATTCCTGCTACAGGTGTGTTGAAAAATGCTATTCGCATTGGTTTGTTTGCATTGTTTGCGTTATCCGCTTATCCGTGGGCAAATTTAGTATGGGGCAATAGTTCACATTCAGTAGAAACCTCATCGCACGCCAAATTTATTCGCATTAGTTCATTAGCGGAATTAGACACTCAACTTGCCGAAGCGAAAGGTAAAAAAGTGATGTTTGACCTCTATGCCGACTGGTGTGTTGCGTGTAAAGAGTTCGAAAAATACACTTTCTCAGACGCTAAGGTGCAACAAAAATTGGGCGAAATGGTGGTGCTCCAAGTGGATATGACCCGCAACTCCGCTGAAAACGATGCCATTATGCAACGCTTCCAAATCTTAGGCTTACCAACCATTTTGTTCTTCGATGAACAAGGGCAAGAAATCAGCTCAATGCGAGTGACAGGATTTTTGGATGCAAAAGCGTTTTTGGATTGGATAAATCAATAAATTAGGAAAACAAAATGAACCAAGATAACCACAAGATCGAAGATATAATCCGCATTTTTGACGAATGCTTTGCCACAGAATATAACACCCGATTAGAAAAAGGTGGCGATTATCCTATCTATTTGCCTGCTTTTTTAGAGGAAGATGGCGTGAAATCAGCACGCCCTTACCATGTGATTTTATTTGCTCACGGCTATTACAGCAGTGCCTTGCACGAAATTTCGCATTGGCTTGTGGCAGGTGAAGCACGCCGCCAATTAGAAGATTTTGGTTATTGGTATGAGCCAGATGGTCGCTCGGCAGAACGCCAACGTGAGTTTGAATCGGTGGAAGTGAAACCGCAGGCGATCGAATGGGTCTTAGCAACCGCAGCAGGCTTCCGCTATTTTGCGAGTGCGGATAACCTTTCAGGCAACCCAGGCGATAATTCAGCTTTCAAACAAGCGGTCTATAATCAGGTAAAAGTTTACGCAGAGCGAGGTTATTTGCCAAAACGTGCAGAGACACTTCGCAAAGCACTGGCAAAATTCTATGGCACGCCAGATGTAATTGATTTGACTATGTTTGATCTCGCGAAAATTTAAAAAATTTCATCTATTTTCTATTGACACAAGTGCTATACTCAAATTGTTCTTAACTTTTCAGGAGGAAATATGAACACAAACAAACCTTTCCCATTGCCAACGGGCTATTTCGGTATCCCGCTTGGCTTGGCAGCACTTTCCCTTGCTTGGACACATCTTGCCCATTCTCCGCTGACTGAAACAATCAGCAACATTTTAGGTATTAGCGCTATTCTTGTGTGGCTTCTGTTTATTGGGCTTTATCTGTATAAACTCCGCTATTTTAAACACGAAGTTTTAGAAGAATATCGTTGCCCTGTGCGGTTCTCGTTTCTGGCATTAATTCCGATTACCACCATGCTGGTTGCAGATATTCTCTATCGCTGGCAACCGCTGTTGGCTGAGGTAATAATCTGGATTGGCACAGTTGGACAATTGCTCTTTTCATCCATTCGCATTGGTGAATTGTGGAAAGGCGGTATTTTTGAACAGAAATCCACCCGCCCACCTTTCTATTTGCCTGCGGTCGCGGCAAACTTTACCAGTGCTAGCTCACTTGCTTTGATTGGTTATCATGACTTGGGCTATTTGTTCTTTGGGGCAGGTTTAATTGCGTGGATTATCTTCGAGCCAGTGTTGTTGCAACACTTGAGAATTTCATCTGTTGAACCGCCTTTCCGAGCAACGATGGGGATTATCCTTGCCCCTGCTTTTGTTGGAGCATCAGCTTACTTAGCCGTGAATCATGGTGAAATTGATACTTTCGTAAAAATTCTTTGGGGATATGGCTTCTTGCAATTCTTTTTCTTAATTCGCTTGTTACCGTGGATTGCAGAAAAAGGCTTAAATATCGGCTTTTGGGGTTTCTCATTCGGTTTGGCATCAATGGCAAATAGTGCGGTTGCGTTTTACCATGCTAATGTTCTCCCAGGCGTTGCGATTTTCGCCTTTGTATTTGCGAATGTGATGATTTTAGGGTTGATCAGTTTAACAATTTATAAATTATCCAAAGGGCAGTTTTGGGTGAAATAGTAAAAAAGAAGGCATATATCAATGATATATGCCTTTATGCTAATAGGAGAAATTATTGAAAATAAGGCGGTTTAAAACCGCCTTATTTGTAGAATTATGCGTTAGCTTTTGTCACGTAGTCAATCGCTGATTGAACTGTTGTGATTTTTTCAGCTTCTTCATCAGGAATTTCGATATCGAATTCTTCTTCTAAAGCCATTACTAATTCAACAGTGTCTAAAGAGTCAGCACCTAAATCTTCGATGAATGAAGCTTCAGGTTTAACTTGTGCAGCGTCTGCACCTAATTGATCAACGATAATTTTTTTTACGCGTTCTTCAATGCTCATTTTTGGTTTCCTATATAAAATCGCGAATGCGAGAGTTAAGTAGTGTAATCGAAATTTTGTTTAATGCAACCTAAAAGAGATAGGTCGAACCAGACGCCATTAAGACACACAAGAATTAAAAAAGTTTGCCTACATTTTATGTATGCGAGGATTGATGTATTCTACCATTATGAATAGAAATTATCCACACACGCATAAAAATTTCTTTTCGATTTATTTTGCTATTTTCCTTCTAGGGCTTTTCGCATTTGAGTAATAACCGCTTGGTAATCTGGCTGGTCAAAAATCGCAGAGCCAGCCACAAAAGTATCTGCCCCTGCTTCGGCAATGTCTGCAATGTTATCCGCTTTCACACCGCCATCTACTTCAAGGCGAATATTTAAACGGCTTGCATCAATACGTTTACGCACTTCACGCAGTTTTTCCAATGTTGAAGGGATAAATTTCTGCCCGCCAAAACCAGGGTTCACGCCCATCAATAAAATCATATCCACTTTATCCATCACATAATCAAGATAATGCAGTGGCGTTGCGGGGTTGAATACCAAGCCAGATTTACAACCTAAATCACGAATAAGCTGTAAATTGCGGTCGATATGGTCGGTCGCTTCAGGATGGAAGGTAATGTAATTTGCCCCTGCTTTGGCGAAATCAGGAATTAAACGCTCAACAGGTTTTACCATTAAATGCACATCAATCGGTGCGGTAATGCCATAATCACGTAGTGCTTGGCAAATAGCTGATCCGAAAGTTAAGTTTGGAACAAAATGGTTATCCATCACATCAAAATGGATGATATCTGCACCCGCTTCAAGCACGGCTTTCACATCATCGCCAAGGCGAGCGAGATCAGCAGAAAGAATAGAAGGTGCAATTAAAAAAGGTTGCTGTGCCATAGATTTTTCTCCAAGGTAGCCTGAAAATTTCAGGCATAGCCTACCACAAAAAGCGGTCGAGTTTTTGGTTTCTTTGCAAAATTTTGATTGTTAAAAAATAGTTGCACAAAACCATAAAAAATTTATTGAAATAAATAAAAATTGCTGTATGATACATTTCCATAATTTAAAAATGGATATTAACCATTTTTAAACAGGTCAAAATACAAAAGGAGACAACTCAAATGAAAAAAGGGATTCATCCTACAAACTATCGTGAAGTGCTTTTCTATGATGCTTCTGTACAACAAGGCTGGGTTATTCGCTCTTGTGCCGCAACAACAAAAACCATGAAATGGACAGACGGCAAAGAATATCCGCTTTATACACTAGATACTTCTTCCGCTTCTCACCCTGTTTATACGGGTAAACGCCGTGAGGTAAATAGTGAAGGACGTGCAAGTCGCTTTAGCGATAAATTTAAAGGTATGGCAAGTTTAGTGGCGAAAAAGTAAGGAAATCAAATGCAAATTCTCAACTCATTAAAAAGTGCAAAAAGTCGCCATCCAGATTGCAAAATTGTACGTCGTAAAGGTAAACTTTACGTTATTTGTAAGAGCAACCCAAGGTTTAAAGCCCGTCAACGTTAATAGGCAAATAGAACGGAGAATCTATGAAAAAACTACTTCTTGCTACCGCCATTTGCGCGGTTTCTTTTTCAGCTCAAGCCCACCGTGTTTGGGTGCAAAGTGAACCTACTAAAGCAGGCGAAATTTTGAAAGCAGACATCGGCTATGGCGAATTTCCAACGCTTGAACCGATTGCAGAAAAACGCTTGCATTTCTTTGAAAAAGGCATGGTTTTAGTTAATGCTGAAGGAAAACAAAAGCTCATGCAAAAAGGCGAGAATTATCACTATGAAAGTGCGAAGCCTGTAAAAGCAGGAAGCTATGTGTTAGCCGCAGAATATAAACCGACATTCTGGTCGCAAAATGCGGAAGGTTGGAAGCAAGCGGATATGCAAAACACGCCTAACGCAACTTATTGCGAACGTACTGCAATGTATGGCAAAAATATTGTGAATATTGGCAAGGCAGCCGAAAAAAATGATGTGGCAGAAGTAGTTGGACATGAATTGGAAATCGTACCAATGGTCAATCCTGCCACCATTAAAGTGGGTGAGCGTTTCAAAGTAGTAGTGCTTTACCAAGGCGAACCGCTTCCGAATGCAACATTAACAGCAACATTCAAAGGATTTGATAATTCAGATAACCAGCATACCCACAAAGTGGAAGCACAAGCTTTCTCTGACACCACAGGTGCAGATGGTACAGTCGATATTATCCCACTTCGTGATGGTTTCTGGAAAGCAGCTGTAGTATATGAAACGCCGTTTGAGAAGCCTGAACAATGTCAAAAACATAAGCATTATGCAAGCTTGACGTTTGATATTAACAAATAATTTAGAGCCTGTACTAGATAACGACTAAAAACCCCATCAAGTAAGATTTTCATTGAGGTTATTCAATAACTCATTTTACCTTGATGGGGACAGTGATGTTGATAATACAACACCTATTCATCTAAGTCGGTTTAAAATAATCCGATTGTCATTATTTCGTTAATAAATCCAACGCTTCTTGATATTTCGCAACCGTTTTCTCAATCACTTCTTGTGGAATTTTCGGTGCAGGAGCTTGTTTATTCCATCCACTATTTTCTAGCCAGTCACGCACAAATTGTTTATCGAATGATGGTGGATTTGTGCCTTCTTTGTAGTTTTCTACCGCCCAGAAACGACTTGAATCAGGTGTGAGTACTTCGTCCATCAAAGTTAATATGCCATTCTCATCTAAACCAAATTCAAATTTTGTATCGCAGATAATAATGCCTTTTGTTAACGCATATTCAGCCGCTTTGGTGTAAAGTGCAAGGGCTGCTTCTTTTACTTGTTTGGCTAACGTTTTCCCGATTTGGCGTTCGCATTCCTCGTAGCTAATATTGATGTCGTGATCGCCCACTTCCGCTTTGCTTGATGGCGTGAAAATCGGCTCAGGTAGTTTACTTGCTTCCACTAACCCTTCTGGCAGAGCTAAACCACAAATTGTGCCTGTTTTTTTGTAATCTTTTAAGCCAGAACCCGTTAAATAACCACGTACGATAGACTCAATTTTCACTGGTGTTAAACGCTTGCATACCACTGCACGATGTTGAATTGCCTCGGCTTCTTCTTTTGGTAACACATCAAATACAGAATCGCCTGTGAAATGGTTTGGCATAATATTGGCTAATTTACTAAACCAGAAATTCGAAATTTGAGTTAAGATTTCGCCTTTGTGCGGAATCGGCTCATCTAAGATAACATCAAAGGCAGAAAGGCGATCCGTTGCCACCATAAGCATACGCTTATCGTCAATTTCGTATAAATCACGCACTTTGCCAGAGTAGATTTTTTTTAAGCTGATTTGCATTTTGAGATCCTATTTAAAGTGAATGTAAAAAATTGAACAAATTATACCGCTTTACGCAAACGATTGCGATGAGTTTTAATTGATGTGAGAAATGATCGAAAAAAAGGGAGAAAATTCCCAAAAGAGTCATATTCTAAATTTTTGAGGAGTATTTTGAAAAGTAATTCAACAAAAAAGAACAATATAACATCATAGGAAAATTATAATGAACATGCCTCGCAACTATTGTTATTATTACCACATCGGATAATCTTCCTTCGGTGGTAAAATCAGCGATAGAAAATATGATTAACAGTGAAAATATGGAGAAAAAAATGAATGCAGAAGTGTTAGCAATGAAAATTGGATTAGTGGAAAAGATGACTTTTTCTGATGGTACCACGCTTGAAAGTGCGATCCGCAAGCAACCTGTTGAGCAAATAGTGGTAAATGAAATGGGGGCTGAGGGCAACGATGTTGGATTAAAAGCTCATCACGGTGGTGTAGATAAAGCCCTTTTCTTTATGTCAGATAAAACGTTTGAGCATCTTACAAGCTTGATTGGCAAGGATTTTGACTGGCAAGGTAGAGCGATTTATGGTGAAAATTTCATTGTTTCTGGTTTAGATGAATATAATGTTTGCGTGGGTGATCATTATCAAATTGGTGAGGTTATTGTAGAAGTTTCTCAGCCGCGTAAACCTTGTGAGCGTTTGTCGCTCAATAGTGAGCATTCTGAAACTCAAGAAATTGTGCGAGAAAAAGGCTTAACTGGCTGGTATGTTCGTGTACTTCAAACGGGTATTTGCAAAAAAGGCGATAAAATTCACCGCTTGCAACAGCCTTATCCGAAACTCAATATTATGCATTTAAATCAACTCATTGCTCAAAAGCCAAATAAAGCGATTAAAGCAGATTTGGAAGAGGCATTCAGTTGCGAAGTGCTTGCCGAGGCATTCAAGCGAACGTTGAGAACGCAGTTGAAGCTAATTAAATAAGAAAAAGCCTTGAAGTCATCAAGAACTCCAAGGCTTTTATTTATGCTAATATACGATTTTTAATTAGCCTAAAATTTTTGCTAATTCAGCACTTACTTCTTCTACTGGTTTTGTGCCGTCTAAACGCTCGTAGCGGGTATTGCCTGCTTCGGCTTCGGCAGTGTAGTAAGCGATAAGTGGTTTGGTTTGTTTGTGATAGATTGCTAATCGCTCTAACACGGTTTCTGCTTTGTCGTCTGGGCGGATGATTAAATCTTCGCCTGTTACATCGTCTTTACCTTCTACTTTTGGTGGGTTGTAAACCACGTGGTAAGTACGACCAGAAGGTTGGTGTACGCGACGACCGCTCATACGTTCTACGATCACTTCATCAGCCACGTCAAATTCTAACACAAGGTCGATTTTTACGCCTGACTCTTTTAATGCATCTGCTTGTGGAATCGTGCGAGGGAAGCCGTCTAACAAGAAGCCGTTTGCACAGTCTGGTTGAGCTATGCGGTCTTTTACTAATGCAACCGTTAATTCATCAGGTACTAATTTACCTTCGTCCATTAACGCTTTTGCTTGTTTACCAAGCTCAGTGCCTTCTTTGATTGCAGCACGGAACATATCGCCTGTTGAGATTTGTGGGATACCAAATTTGTTCATAATGAACTGTGCTTGTGTGCCTTTGCCTGCACCTGGTGCACCTAAAAGAATAATTTTCATAAAAACCTCGTTGTAATAAAAAACTTCCCTATTTTATAAGGGAATCGCATATTAGTCTATAAAGTAATATGTTGAGTAGATATCGCTCGGCTCTCGTCAAATGGATTCATTGCGTTGATCATCATTATTTTTTCATATTGGTGTAGATCTTCAACCTTAATTTTTACCAGCTTAATTTTATTTTGGCTTAATAGATAGCTTAATTGAGTGCCTTTAAGCAGATAATCTTTCGGACTATACCAAATATTATTTTTCAAAAAGAGTAAATTGCCAATACGGCAATCGGTCACTTTCCCATTTTGAATGATGATAGCCTCATCTTTTTCGATTTTTATTAAATCAAAATTTTTTCGGTTGCTATATTTAAATATGTACTCCAACGTATCAAAATAGACCGCTTGATAGCTTTTTATTTCTCTTTTTTGATAAACTGAAAAAATGATATGATAATCTTGTTGATTATAATCAATACGACATCTCACTAATCCATTCTGATATTTTTCTGGTACTTGGATAATTTCTGCTAAATTAAATACCGAGGTTTGCTTAAATAATTTTTCTATTGCATTATCCATTCTTGCTTGATGAAAAGCTAAATGTTGCGGAATGCCATCAAGAATCGCAATGGTTTCAAACACGGGAAATTGGGACATACACCTTCTCTAAAATTTCTTGATACTCTTCTTCTAGGCTACTTTGTGAAGTAATACCACCACCGCTGCGAAATAGCATTTCACCTTGTTCATTCTTTTCAATGTAGCGAATAGCGACTGCACTTTCCAAGTTGTCGCCATCAAAATAGCCAAAAATACCTGTGTAGTAGCCACGTTTTTCGCCTTCAGCTTGCTGAATAATTTGGATGGTTTTTTCTTTAGGTGCTCCGCTAATTGACCCAGCAGGCAATAATTTTGCGAGAATTGAGCCAATATTCGCTCGCCAATTGTCAGTGAGTTCGCCGCAAATTTCAGAGCTTGTTTGATAAATTGCTCCATGATGTGTTTCAATCTTTTCAACATAACGATATTTTGTTACTCGAATATTTTGAGAAACAATAGCTAAATCATTTCGAATTAAATCAACAATGGTATTGTGCTCTTCAAACTCTTTCTTTGAATTTAATAATTTTTGTTTTGCATTTTCTTCACTTGCGTTAATTGTACCTTTCATTGGATAAGAGAAAATTTTATTTTCTTTAATGCGAATGAAAGTTTCAGGTGAAAAGCTGATAAATTTATCTTGATAGAATAATTTATATTTTGCGTGGCTTTTAATAAAAATCTCTTTAAGCGAATAATTTGTTTGAATCTTAGTGGCAAATGCAAGATTTAATAAATAACTATTTCCTTTTTGAATTTCATTTTTTACCAATTCAAAGGCAGTCTGATAGCGAGAAAATTTTAATGGGGTTCTGCTAAATTCAAATGGTTTGTTAAAATCAAAGAATGAAACGTTATTGTAGTCAGGAAATTGAAAAAAGATCTGATGTGAGGAGCACTCTGCCAATGGGAGCAGAATGGGTTGATTTTGTTCAAAATCAATTAAGAAGAAAAATGGTTTTCTGGCTGCACTAAAGGAATTGGCTTGTTGAATAAAGGGTTGCATAGATGATACCATAAAAAAAGCCCCTCAAAGTGAGGGGCATAAAACCAAAAGGGTTTAAAGAATATACAGGAAGTGAAACGAGTAAAAATCAAAGATTTCCACTCTAGTCTAGTTTCCTAGACCAATATGCAAACACAACATCATACTTAAAATTAGAAATAGTAAAATTACTATCACTATCCGTCTAAGTACGACACGGATTATAGATATATCGGAATAGTTAAACAAGCTAGAAATTTTTATTTAGACTATTAGAAAAAATAATGCAATAATAGAGAGGATAATAAAGAAATGTTATTTCATTAAGAATAGCAAAAACAAGGCTTGATTATGTGCTTTTATAGGCAAAGTTTCAAGCTAAAAAAGGAAATTTTATGAATAAAAAACTCCCACCACTCAATGCGTTAAAAGCCTTTGAAGCGGCAGCACGCCACCTTAACTTTACAAAAGCAGCGGAAGATCTTTTTGTTACTCAAGCTGCAGTGAGCCATCAAATCAAAATCTTGGAAGATTTTTTAGGTGTAAAACTCTTTCACCGTAAAAATCGCTTATTGGAACTGACCGAAGTGGGTTCGCAATATTTTGCTGAAATTCAACCGCTTTTAGAGAAAATTGCGAGTGCAACAGAAAAAGTAAAACTCAAAACTGCTCGCCAAATTTTAGCAATTAGCACGACCCCTTCATTTGGAATGCACTGGCTCGTGCCACGTTTAAATGATTTTCACCAACGTTATCCAGATATTGAAGTGCGTTTAACGACAATGCCACAAGACGAAGGTTTATTCGGAAAAGATACTGATGTAGCTATTTATTACGGCAACGGGAACTGGAATAACTTGGAGGCGATTGAGCTGGTAAAAGCCCGCATTATGTTGCTCGCTTCGCCCGAATATTTGAAAGATAACCCAATTGAAAGACCAGAAGATCTAGCGGGTAAAAACTTGATCCACGTTTGCTCTTCCACCAAATGGAAACAGATGGTAGAGCATCTCAAGCTCGAGATGGACATCGAAACAGGCCCGATGTTCGGTACAACCTCAATGGGCATCCAAGCAGCAAAACATGGACAGGGCGTCGTGGTAGCAAACCGAATGCTTGCTCAAGATGAGATCGAAGAAGGTTCGGTGGTTGAGCCGTTAATGACCAATGTTTACGATGAAAAAGCATTCTACGTGGTTTATCCTCCACAAATGGCGGAAAGTACCAAAGTGAAATGCTTTGTCAATTGGATTACTGAAGAGATTAAAAATAGCTATAAATAAGGAAAATAATGAGATATAACTGGGTTCTTTTTGATGCGGATGAAACGCTGTTTTCATTCAATTCCTACTTAGGCTTAACCGCAATGCTCAAGCGCTATGGCATTGATTTTACGCGTGAAGATTACGACGTTTTTCAAGCGGTCAATAAATTGCTCTGGGTTGCATACCAGAACAACGAAATCACAGCGGAAGATATTCAAATGCGACGCTTTGCTAAATTATCCAAGCAAACAGGTGTGAATCAAATTCAGCTTAACCAAGAACTGATGGCGGAGATGGCGAAGGTCAGCAAGCCGCTTGATGGTGTGATGGAAATGCTCGAAGCGCTTTATCCTGAAGTTAAAATGGGCATTATTACCAACGGTTTTACCGAGCTGCAACAGCAACGTTTGCAAAACACCCAGACGGAAAAATTCTTCGACATTGTGGTTGTATCTGAACAGATCGGCGTAGCAAAACCTGACCGCAAAGTGTTTGATTACACTTTCTCACTAATGGATAATTTGGATAAAACCAAAATCCTTATGGTGGGCGATACACTCGCTTCAGACATTTTGGGTGGCTACAATTCGGGTATTGATACTTGCTGGTTTAATCACGCTAATCTTGTAAATGACACAAAAATCCAACCAACTTATGAGATAAAAGATATTCGTGAGCTAGTTAAAATTGTGAAAGGATAAAATAATAGTGTTTAGTTGAAAGCTACATATTAATTCAGTACTGCATATACATATTCATTCAGATCTTTTAATGAATTAACAAATAAAAAAATACCTGTTTCTGAAATCATTCAAAAACAGGTATTGATTTTAAGTTATTAGATAAACTTCGTTATCTATTACCATTCAAAATTCACACCAACATTATAAGCAGCACCACCTTGAGTAAATGCGACACCCGCTTTAGTTGCAACATGCTTGTTATAACGGTAACCTGTACCAATAGCAACCGCAGTTTGAGATTTATAACCACCAACAGCAGCCGTAAAGTTTGCTTTACCTACAGTATATGGTTGGAATAAACCTGTTAAAGCAGCTTGAGTAGCAAGACCACGTTTAAGATCTTTATCAAGTTTATTAACTCTATTATCTAAATGATCAAGTCGTTTTGCATGACTGTTAATATCGTTTCTTAATGTAGACACAGCAACTTTATTTGTATCAATTCTATTGCTATTATCTCTAATATTTTGTTCTAAACTGTCTACATAAACTTTATCAACTTTAGCTTCTAATGCTGTTTTATCAGCTTTAGCTTCTAATACTGTTTTATCAGCTTTAGCTTCTAATGCAGTTTTATCAGCTTTAGCTTCTAATGCAGTTTTATCAGCTTTAGCTTCCAATGCAGTTTTATCAGCTTTAGCTTCTAATGCTGTTTTATCTGCTTTAGCTTCTAATGCTGTTTTATCTGCTTTAGTTTCTAATGCTGTTTTATCTGCTTTAGTTTCTAACGCAGCTTTATTTGCATCAATTCTACTATTGTGATTATCTAAACGAGCATTTTGAAGTGCTAGTTTATTGCGAGTATCTACAATACGTGATGCATTTTTATCAATGCCAGCTTTATGCTCATCTAGAGTCTCATTAGCGGCTAATAATTGATCGTTAAAACTTTCATTAATAGCTTCTTGAGCACTATTTAACTCGTTTACATTGTCATTTAACGTATTTACCGCTGTAGCGGCTTTTTCCATATCTGATTGTAAAGCTTTTACGTCTTGCTCTAAACCTTCCACGTAATCTTGATCTGCTTTATTACTAACAATATTTTCTACCTCAGTCAAAGAGCCGTAACCTTGAAGATTTTTAATTTTTTCAATTTCAGCTTTATTGGCATCAATGTCTGTGCGGTTTGCTTCAATTGCCTCTTTGTTCGCTGCTATATCTTCGCTATTTTGACTAAGAATATCTGTATTACTATTCACATCATCACGAAGAGTTTCTACAGCATCATTTAATTTCCCTAAATCCTCTTTATTTGCAGCCGTAGCGACAATACCACTAACCTTATCTTCTAGGTTACCTACATCTTCGTCAAGCTCGTCTACGAATGCTTTATCTGCTTTAGATTCTAATCCTGCTTTGTTTGTTTCAATCGCAGTTTTAATAGTCTCAAATGCAGTATCAAGTTGCCCATCTGCTGCAGATGCATAAGTTGAAATAATACCACCTACAAATAATGCTATCGCAGTACGTTTTAAAAGTTCACATTTCATAATATAGTCCTTATGTAAGGTAATAAAAAATTTGAGTGATTTACTTAAAGAGTATGAGCTTATCAGAGATAAAATTCAATCGTAAAATTGTGATCTAGATCACAATTTTAAGAAAAAATATGCTAGAGCATTAATCTGTTTTAAATATCAAAAGCGCTAATAAAAAGCGGTCAAATTCCTTCAGATTTTTGCAAATTACAAAAGAAATTTAACCGCTTGTTGATCTGCCCCCCAAAAGTTGGACAGTTAGTTAACTTAAATATTGAGCTCTGTATTGCACTGGGCTCAA
>NZ_CALIFA010000012.1:0-20928 GCF_938021905.1 Pseudohaemophilus parahaemolyticus | reverse complement strand
ATCCGTTTCAATTTTTCGAGCGAGATCGCAAAAATAAAATTTTTTCTTACGAAAACTACAGTTTTATGCTCTGATAGATGTCTTGGGGTAAGAAGTAATTCTTATCTTCGCTACGGTAGTAAGCTACACCATTAACCAGTAAAATACTGTCTCGCTTTGGTTTTTTCACCTCTATACTGTGTAAACTGTATAACACTACATAAACTAACTCCATTTGTTCGTTGTCGGTAAGTTTGGACTTTTTGTAGAGTTCGACTAGCCGTTGAGAACAATGCTTTTTAAGTTGTTTAGTCTTAATTTGCTGAATCAGTTTACGGTCAATTTCAAGCTCTCGGTGATATTCCAATTTCAAGTGGTTGATAAAACCTGTTATTGCCGCCGTTTGCCCTGACTTTTCCACAAGATACTGGTTTAGTTGCTCTTGTGTTGGATAGTCCGTGATATTGTTAGCGCTAATTAAGTCTATCGCAGGTTGTAAGGCTAATCGCACTGATTTAAGTGAAGTTTTCCCCTCATCACATCGCCGTTGCAATTTCTGATAATAGCTTGCAATACAAGGCACGGACTCTTTAAGTTTGTTAAAGAGGGCTTGTATGCGTTCTAGTTCAGCTAAATCGTCTTTTAAGGCTTCATCTATAACGATTTGGCGAGTATCAAGCAACCAACGCAATACCGTTAAATTTGCACGCAAGCCGTTTGGTTTAAAGTGCGTAACTAACTCTGCATAATCAGGGATTTTCTGCCAAATATCATCGCAATCAATGAAGAAACGCATAAAATCCGAGCCTTTATGCAAAGCAACGCTGATACCGCATTTTCGCATATACCAAAAAATGAATTTCTTGTAGGCGGTTTTTACTGCCTTATTGCGAAAAATATGCACATTTAAGCGAATCATATTGAATAATAGGGTTCGTCTTGCACAATCAGAGCAAACCTTGCCGTAACCTGATGGCATTTCGCCTTTGCATTTCGGGCAAGTAGAGAGAAGTTTTTCATTACATTTCTTGCATAACCGCTTTTCTTCATTGTGAATTTTGCGATAACGACGACAGTTCTTGCAAGTGCCAAAGGTATATTTACGGTAGCAAGACAAACATACCGATTCATTTGTAACAGGTGAACGGTATCTATCGCGTGTCATTTTACCACATTCTGAACATTCTTTTTCTTCACGGAAGTAGCGAACGCACGCATTACATACTGCTCCGTAAGGGCTTATCATACCGACTTCAAAAGTACCTGCCGTCTTGCCACAACGCACGCAATCCGTCGTTCTTTCGCACTCAAGGCAAAGTTCGCTGCTGCGGTGAATACGTTTAAGTTGTCCGCACCCTTTGCATACTTTCTTTTTAAACCATTGGGCGTAGCAATTCGCGCAATAGTATTCCTCTTGGAATTTGCGTTTTACTGGACTTTTGCCACAAATAGAGCAGCTATTTTGAGAGCGAATGTGAGTAATGTTCATACTGCGATTTGTAACTGTCGTTTTAGTCGTTCCCATTGACGGTTTAGACTTAAAACAGAACTATTTTTTGAACTACGCAGAGAGGCTTTGCGTGTTACTGTTTTGCCTTTTAAAGCGTGTTTAAAGAATGTTTCAAGCTCGATTGGGTATGTTTCAAAAGCAAAGGCTTTTTGTGTGATACCACTTTGTTTTATTGCCTGAATAAGCGTTTCACGTGGCATTTGAAGTATTTTAACCGCATTAACGATTAAATGCTTGCGTTCTTCAACTGGAAGCACTTCAAAAGCAAGTGCGGTTTTCGTTTGGCATAATGCCGTTTGAGAAATACCGAGTTGCTCAACAAATCTTGCTATTGCGTGAGAGGTTTTTACCATAGCAGCACGACGAATAAGATTGATAAAGTAGCGTAATATCGCAAAGTAAGCTTGGGCGTTTACTTGTTGCTGAAAATAATATCCTGAATCAGTTTTAAATACTTCATCAAGTAACATCAAGGCTTCTTTTTCCACTTTGGTAAGTTTTTCACCTGCTACGGATAAACGCTTACCGCAGTGATGGCAATGGTTAAGCTGTCGTTTATCCGCTGAAAGCAAATGCGGTTGATAAGGTTCGCCACAATGAGGGCATTTTGTTTCAAGCAATGCGCGATGTTTCAAACAGCCAAAATGCCACGCTAAACGCCATTCATTACGCAAATAAGGGGTTTCTTCTAAACAATAAGCACAATACGGTTGACCGCTACGATATGAGCGATTTCGAGAACTTCGCGGAAGTACCCATTTGGCTTGACCTTTTAACAACGTCTGTTCACCATTAATCGGTTTTAAGACTGAATAAAGCGAATGACAAGTTAAATCAATCTGTCTATTCAAGGATAATTCCGTTATATCTGCATAAATCTGCGGTGCTATCGGCTCGAATCCTCTGTCTAAATCAAGCGTCCATAAACGCCACTTATCCCAATAAAAGCCAGTAAAAATGATAGGCTCCGTGCCACAATCTAATGCTGCACGAATAAGCCATGAACTAATACTTTCGTTTGGGTAAAGTGATGTTCGGATAACACCTGATTTTACCCGATAATTTTTCGGAAGCCCTGTGTTGGTTGTACCCATGCGTTATGCTCAATAATATCTAAAGTGATTTGCTCTGTACCTGTGTTGATGGCTTCAACAGCACAAGCGGTTAATAAGCGATGTACATTCCCTAAATTACCACCTGAAATCGTATGGATTCGGGTTGCTAATTCAGGCGATTGAAGGTTAGAACACTTCTTCAAAGGCAAAATACCTTGAAACTGGAATAATAGTTTTTGAAATTCCTTATCCAGCTTCCATGTTGGTAACTCGGCAACATCAAAACGGCTCGCGTGTTGAGGGTCGGTATGTAGTACCCGAATGGCATCACGCGTACCTACACCCACAATCGGGATTTGCAACTCGTTACACAACATCTTAATCGCATTCATTACCTGCCGTTGCTGTCGTGGTGTACCAACCAATAAGGAATGGAACTCGTCAATAATCAGCATTTTTACTTTGAACTCGCGGAATAAATGAATTGTTTGATAACGCAATTTAGCGATACTATCCGTTGCCCGATAGGGAATGTAAAAACGCTCCAATAATGAAATATAAAGCTCCTTTTCATTCGCACTAGGTGGGGCTTCCGCTAAGATAATAGGACAATTACCATCAGCCTTTGAATCGACAAAAGGTGTTCCATGTAAATTATAAAAATGGCGTATTAACGTGGTTTTTCCATTATTCGAATCCCCAACGACTAATAAATTTAACATACGAGGGCGTTTGGGTTTATGCATCAAAGAAACCAAATTATCAATAATCTTATTCGCAACGGCATAACCTACCCAACGTGGTTCATCTAAAAATTCAATTCGCTCTTGATTACTTGCCGTTACTAAATGACGAAATTTTTCGTGAATATGCTCATATTGCTTTTCCATTATTCAATCTCTCCAAACGTGAAATCATCATCTAAAAGCAAGTTAGAAGTAGGTTGTTTAATTTGCTCTTTTGGTTTGCTTTCGGGTAATGCTGTTGGAATAACCACTTTACTTTTCGCATGGACTTTCTGCCGTTGAGCTTGTCGCCGTGCTTTTTTCGTACGTTGTGCCGATTGTTCAACCAAATCACGCATTTCAGTTAAAGCATCGTGAATTTGCTGTGAGTGAATAAGTTTTTCATCTTTATCTTTCAAAAACTGGCGAACTTGCTTATATTCCCAAATACTCATATCAGGTAAAGATTGGTCTGCAAATGGAATAGGAAAATAACGCTTCAATTTCGGATCGTAGAACCAAATTTTTCCGATATTTCGTGGGTCACGACGGAATAAAAATTCCTTACTTTTGCCTTTTTCATCTGAATCGTTGATATACATATTCAACGCAGTATCATAGTAACGTAAGCCATCAATGGTTACACCATTATGCTGAATAGTTCGTTTCTCACTTGGCAAGAAATCAAGTAGTAACGTTTGTTCATCAGCTGGCATTTGATGATAACCACTACCAGCATTGTTGTTATCACCAAAAATGCCTAATCGCCATTTTTGAACTGGCGACATACCTAACGCAGAATGAGTGCGTTTGTGATACACATTGACGATGTAATTGATTAACCACTTTTCAAATTCATCTAAAGTCATCACCGCTTCGGCTTCTGATTGATAAGTATCTTTCTCTTTTATATTAGAGAACGTTGTTCCACTTAAACCGTGAACTTCTTTCATAAAAGTACCGATTACACGCTCAATGTGTCCACCAAATTCAGGGCGACCAACAGGGCGGAATTCAAGTGTAATACCGTGCATTTGACAAGACTTCGATAAATCCAATGAACGGAAATCTGCACCATTATCAACGTGGATCTTATTGGGATAACCAAATACCGACCATTCACCTTTTACATTATGGTCGAGGAGCAAACGTTCTTTCGGCAAAATACTACGAGCGATACACATTGCAACCGATGTTACTGATGGTGCATCAAGCGAGAGATAGTACCCTGTAATCATTCGGCTATACACGTCCATTGCCAATGTTAAATAAGGTCTGCCAATCGGTTTGCGATATTGGTTATCAACAATAATCAGATCGACAGGTGTATGGTCAATTTGAATAACCCTTAAAGGGTGATCCGCATTCGGGAAACTATTTGGCTTCGGTGTAAATTTATTCTTCGCTTTTTCCTTTTGCCCGCGTTTACGCAATTTTTCTTCTTCTGAAATACTTGAAATACGCAAAGTAATTGTACGGTGGCAAGGGCTTTTAATACCTTTTTGACTTGCCACACGTTGCACTTCACGAATGGTTTGCTCGACTGTCGGACGCTGTTTATGTAAGTAAAACTCGTTAATCACGTTCGTTACCAACTCATCTTGCTCTTTAGTTAAGCGTGAATTACCTTTCGCCCAACCGCGTTTACGTTCGACTAATCCTGCGATAGAGCCTAGTGAGTTATACGCGTTTAACCAACGATATAAACTGCGTTCGCTTACGCCTAATTCCGCTGCACGATCCTTAATTGGTTGCTTTCTTTCCAATAACGGCTTAATCATTTCATAGCGTTCAAGTGCTTTTTCCCAGTATTCATCACTGATTTCGCTTAAATCGACCGATAAATCTTCACGCTCGTTGATTTTCACGTTTTCAAGCTGATAAATGCTGGTAATTTTGCATTGGCGTGTATGAAGGTTTCGGATCAGGACCTGTGCATTTTCATTAAGATATTCCACCAGCTCGCATTGCTCGCCGTCCTCACGGTTTATATAGACACTACCTTTCTTTAAAATAATGCGTCCACGCGTTAATTTTGCGTGATGGCGTGGGTGAATGAAGTTAGCTGAATTAGTCATAAAACCCCCATACTTCGGTAAATTCGGTGATTGGCTCAAACCAGTTGCAGGTTAATTGTTTATTCACCAATAAATGATAGATGATACGAAGTCCTTGTCCGCGATAAAGCGAGTCGCCAAAGAAACGCGCCAGTAGGTAATCAATGTTCGTTATCCCCATTAACTCCACTTGAGAAAGTACCGCTTGAATATCTTCGGGGTCACATTGCAGCCGTTTGTAGCGTTGTAGGAAATGAATGTTGAGAAAAGCATTATGGTAAATTTTATCTTCATCGTAGATATGAAAGACACAATCATTTTGTTTGGCGAATGTTATTGCCGCTTTCCATTTTTCTTTCCACTCTTTCCAATGTGCTTGCCATTGTGATTTCGGTTTGACTTCGACTAAAAGTGAGCGTCGTCCGTCTTTGAAACGAATCAGGTAATCGGGTGTGTAAGGATAAGTCATACCGTTTTTTACAAACAGTATGCGTGCAGGTTGTGCAATAATTTCCTCTACCGATGGTAGGTAAGTGAAATAAAGCAAAAAATCTCGTTCAAGAGTAGATTCGTAAGGTATGCTTATTCCCTCTCTGAAAGGAAGAAATCCTGATACGCTAAAGCGTGTGGGTTTGATCTTACGAACTTGTTTAAAAGTTTGTTCTGTTTTCATAAATAATTTGACTGCTATTGGTATGTTTTAGAATAAATTGAAAGCTATTTGCATGGTTTTTGCCTTTAAATAGTATTTTTAAATAGTAAAAAAATAGGCTAACACCTTATTTTACCGTTCTAAGTTTTGCCTATTATGCCACTTATTTGTACGTTTTACAGGGGAACGATCCCAAAACCTGGCGAAATATCGCTCGCCCATAATGGCGTTTTATTCTTGGATGAGCTTCCAGAGTTTGAGCGTAAAGTGTTAGATGCACTACGCCAGCCGTTGGAATCAGGCGAAATTATTATTTCGCGTGCTAATGCCAAGGTGCAATTTCCCGCTCGTTTTCAGCTAATTGCTGCGATGAATCCAAGCCCAACAGGACATTATCAAGGTACGCATAACCGTACTTCACCACAGCAGGTTATCCGTTATTTGAATCGTTTATCAGGCCCATTTTTAGACCGCTTCGACCTCTCAATTGAAGTCCCTCTTTTACCGCAAGGGGCGTTGCAAAGTGGCAATGAGAATCGAGGGGAGGCAACGGCACAAGTGCGAGAACGTGTGTTAAAGGCAAGGGAAATTCAGTTTAAGCGTGCAGGGAAAATCAATTCTCAGCTCAATACTCGTGAGATCGAACGAGATTGTGCATTATCGCGACAAGATGCGTTGTTTTTAGAAAGTGCTTTAACAAAGCTAGGCTTATCGGTGAGGGCTTACCACCGTATTTTAAAAGTTTCCCGAACTATTGCTGATTTAGCTAGCGAAGAACAAATTAAACAAGTACATTTAGCGGAAGCTCTGGGTTACCGAGCAATGGATAGGTTGTTGCAACGGTTGCATGGAGAGGTTTCGTAGAGAAGTTTTATAACGTATAAACGCCGTATTACTTTATAGAATTTTAAGGATTATTTACATATTTAAATTGTTCAACTAATTCCTTAACAAACCCTAATGAATTTTCATCATGGCTATTATGCCCAGCATTAGCAATCAATATATACGATAGCTGGTTTTCTATCGCAATTTGACGGAATTTTTGATCTTTTTCACCAATAAAGAATGTAATATTTTTTTCACTCGTTTTGAGTAAATCTGAATAATCTTGCTGCTTGGCAAGACTTGTACTTTCTAGCATTTGAGCAATGTTCTTGCCTGAATTATGCTGGCGTTGCTCAATTAAAATTGACCGCTTGCAAGCGTCCAGATGAGCGAAAACAGGCTGTTGATACCAATCGTTTAATACTTGCGTGATCAGCTCTGTGCGGAAACGATTTGCCCAATGTTGATCGTTTTGCCAGCGGGCTTTGCATTCCGCTTCGGTTTTTAAGCCGATGTTTGTACCTTCTAAAATCGTGCCGAGTAAATGTGGATTTTTGACGTGAAAGGTGTAATCCAAGGCAACGCGTCCGCCCAGTGAATAGCCGACAAGAAAGAAGGGGGTATTGCCTAATAATGTCATCAAAGTTTGGTGGAGTTGAGCTCTAAGATCGACAAAATCTTGGCAGGCGATATTTTCACTCTTACCGTGAAAAGGGAGATCAATAGTAAGTGGTCGAAATTGTGGGAAATTTTGCAAAAGAGTAAGCACACCTTGCCAATCCCTTTGCGAACCGAGTAAGCCATGTAAAAAAACAACGGGCACTGCTTGCCCGTCGTTTCTGTTTGAATGCCAAGTGCTTGCTAACATTAGGCAATTTCCGCTTGTGAAATTTGTTTGATGAGCGATTTGTACAAATTGCTTCCATCTTGGTCATTCACTTTGATTTCAACTAAAGTCACACCACGGCGGTTATAGGCTAATTTAAGCTTCGCTTTCAAGTCTGCCCAAGTGAACGGGCGGATATACTCAATACCGAACATCGTGGCGATTTGTCCAAATTCGAGGTTGTGCGACAAGCGGTAGAATTGCGGTTTCGCTTTGCTATCTACAGGTAACATATCGAAAATTGCTCCACCACTGTTATTGATAACAAACAATAAGGTCGGTTGGTTAATTTGTGAAAGTAAGGCAATCGAGTTTAAATCGTGTAAGGCAGAAATATCACCAATCACGCCTACGGTTGTTTGTTCGCTTGCTTTGGCGATCCCCGCAAAAGTAGCAATTAAGCCATCAATGCCACTCGCTCCACGGTTGGTGTAAACGGGGTAGCCTTCAGGTAATTTGCAGAGGGCATCAACTAAACGTACAAACAAGCTGTTGCCTAAGAAGAGATTACCTTTTGGCACAAGCACATCTTGCAAATTATGGGCGAATGAAGCTTCGTTTAAACCGCCACCGATCTGTTTTTCAATGAAATCGGTACAAAATTGCGACAACGCCAGCGGTTCTAATCGCCACGGTTTTTGACGAAGTGGCGGATGCACACGCAAGAAATGATGAGCTTTCGCGACAAAACGTGTTTGGTGATGCGAGAATGGATTAATGTTGTTTTGATATTCATCCACTTGCCAGAACTCGCCTTTGAAGGCTTCAAGGAATTGATTCACGCGTTTACTGATCACACGAGAACCGAACTGGATCACAATGTCCGCTTGCAATAAAAGTTCGTGCACAGTTTTGTTGGAAAGCCAAATATCTGCGTAAGGTAGGCTAGCATCCACGCAAGATTGAATATCGGTAATCAAGCACCAACCGAGCGTTTCCGCCCAAGTTTTAATCCCGATGCCTTGCTCAACAGGCAATTGCCCGACCACGATTACTCCACGTTTGGTTCGCCAGTAATCCCAGTTAGCGTGCATTGATACTTCCGCTTGGATCTGTTGATGATCGAGCCATTTTACTTGTGGATTATTCAACCAGCTTTGAATTGGATTAAGCCACGCATTGTTCGCGATCGCTGTTTCATCTGCTTCATACAACGGCTCTGCAAATGGGGCATTGATATGAATAACGCCACCTTCTTGCTGCTGTTTAACGCAGGCGTTTTCCACCGTTGAAACCAGCCAAGTGGCGGAATAACTTTCAGTTGCCTTTGGCAAATTGATGCTTGCAATCGGATAATTTGCAAAAATACCTTGCTGTTCAATCGCTTGGTTTACGCCACAGCCGATAAATTCGGTTGGGCGATCTGCGGTAATCACGATCAATTTTTGATGGGTTAAGCTTGCTTCAATAATCGCAGGATAAAGGTTTGCGATCGCTGTGCCAGAGGTCACGATCACGGCGACAGGTTCTTTGGTTGCTTTGGTAATGCCTAACGCAAAAAAGCCCAAACCGCGCTCGTCAAAATGGCTGTGGCATTGTGCGAGTTTTTCTTGTTGTAGTTGCAATGCTTCCAATGTAAGCGGGGTGGAACGTGAACCTGGAGCGATACAAAAATGTTTCACGCCGTAGCGGTTCACGGCATTTAAAATCACTTTTGCCCAAGAACGGTTAAACGTGCTGGTGTTCATTCTTTTTCTCTATTTCAAATTTATGGCCATAAATGGGGACAATTGTAACAAAAAATCAACGACTTTGGGGGTAAATTCTTTATTTTCGCTACAAGCGGTAAAATTCGATTGGCGTTTTACAAAAATGGCGGGAAAAGTTAAGATAACAGCGTTTTTAACTTCATATTAAAGAGAATAAAAAATGAGCAAACCTATTGTATTTAGTGGGATTCAGCCATCGGGCGAATTAACCATCGGTAACTACCTCGGCGCATTACGCAATTTCGTGAAAATGCAAGATGATCACGAATGCTTTTTCTGTATCGTGGATTTACACGCAATCACCGTGCGTCAAGATCCAGAAGCCTTACGTAAAGCCTCTTTAGATGTACTTGCCCTTTATTTAGCAAGCGGGATTGACCCAAACAAAAGCACTATTTTCATTCAATCGCACGTTCCAGAGCATACGCAACTGGCGTGGGTATTAAACTGTTACACTTATTTTGGTGAAATGAGCCGAATGACCCAATTCAAAGATAAATCAGCCCGCTATGAAGAAAATGTGAACGTAGGTTTATTTACCTACCCCGTGTTAATGGCGGCGGATATTCTGCTTTACCAAGCTAACCACGTGCCAGTAGGCGATGACCAAAAACAGCACCTTGAAATTACGCGCGATATTGCCAACCGCTTCAATGCGTTATATGGCAAAAAAGATGCAGAAGGCAACGTGATTGAACCTGTATTTGCTGTGCCTGAAGTGTTTATTCCGAAAGCGGGTGCACGTGTAATGTCTCTATTAGAGCCAACTAAAAAAATGTCAAAATCAGATGACAACCGCAACAACGTGATTACACTTTTAGAAGATCCGAAATCGGTGGAGAAAAAAATCAAACGTGCAATGACCGATGGTGATGAACCACCTGTGGTAAAATACGATCAGAAAAATAAAGCGGGTGTATCTAACTTATTGGATATTTTGTCTGCAGTAACAGGCAAAACAATTGCCGAATTAGAAGCAGAATTTGAAGGCAAAATGTACGGACACTTAAAAACAGAAGTTGCAACGCAAGTGTCCGAATTGCTTAAAGGTTTGCAAGAACGCTATAACCTTTTCCGTCAAGATGAAGCATTACTTGAAAAAATCTATCGTGAAGGGGCAGAAAAAGCTCGTGCCCATGCGAAGAAAACACTTGATGAAGTGTATAAATTAGTGGGTTTTGTTCAGTAATTTTAATGCCCCACGCTCAATAGTATGGGGCATTTTTTATCTTTTTAACCACGCCTTCACAAACTCCGCCATTTCATCCACATCATTGATATTCAATCGATTTTCCCGCTCAATCGGGTAATCGGTGGCGGTGGCAATGGTCCATTCATCCAGTTCGGGTAACGGTTTATCCAGATCTTTTCGATGAAGCTGGATTTTCGGCAAGGCTTCGTGTTTGAAGCCTTCGACCAACACCAAATCAACATCTTTGAAATTGGCAAGAATTTGATGAAAATCGACCGCTTGATCGGGCGTTTCGGTCATCAATGCCCAGCGTTCATCACAGGCAATCGCGGTGGGATTCGCTCCTGCTAAACGCAAGCGATGACTATCTTTGCCCGGTTTATCGACATCAATATTGTGATGCGAATGCTTGATTAAACCGACTTTGAGATTGCAAGCGGTCAATTTTGGAATTAGTTTTTCCAACAGCATGGTTTTGCCCGTGCCGCTGTAGCCTGTGATGGCAAGCACGGCGGGTTTTGTGCGAGGCATTTCAGCCGTAGCTAATTCGGCTAATGTATTGAAATTTCGAAATGCGTTTTTTTGCTCGGAAAAATCGACCGCAACGCTTTTTTGTTGTCGGAAGAATTGATATAAGCGGCGTTCGCCCGTTTGTAGATAATCATTTAGCGCTTTGGCGACATTACGATGGATTAACGCAAAAGTGGGGTGCGCCCGCTCGCCATCGTGGGCGTAGGCAATCTCGGCTTGGTTAATTTGCAACGCTGTAAGCAGTTTTTTAAGCAGATTTTCAGGCAAAAATGGAGAATCACAAGGCACGAATAGCAGATAATCGCTTTCAATCTGATGAAAGCCTGTAAGCATTCCACTCAGTGCCCCTTGGAAATTGGGCATTTCGTCTTGGTAAAAAGGCAAGTGAGGGAAAAACTGCTGATATTCCGCCTGTGAGCGGTTGATATTTAAATAAACTTTTCCATTTACTGCTGATAATTGTGGGCTAAGACGTTGCAAAATATGTGCAATAAGTGGAAGATTTTGTAGCTTTTGCAAGCCTTTTTCTATGCTATTCATTCGGCGAGCCAAACCGCCTGCGAGAATTACAGCGTGAATTTGAGGTGAAGTTTTTTCTGTCATAAATAAGGGCTTTTCTTTGCAAAAAGAGTGCTAAAAGTATATGATCCGAGCCAATTTTCAACAAGATTTTTTAAGGATTTTCCAATGAAATGCAAACGTTTAGAAGAATTATTAGAGCTATTGGGCTATCATTGGCGTAAAAACCCTGATTTACATTTGCTGGATATTTTGCAGCAACTCTCGGTAGAGGTGGGCGAACCTGATAACTACCCTGCATTACGTGATGAGGTGTTGATTTATCAGTTAAAAATGCGTAATGCCGACAAACACGAGCCAATCCCAGGTTTAAAAAAAGATTACGAAGATGATTTTAAAACTGCACTTTTACGTGCACGTGGAATTTTGAAAGACTAATGTGTTCTAATAGAAACCATATTTTTTAAAGGAAATTAAAATGAAAAAAATGTTATTAAAGACTACATTCGTTGCACTTTCTGCTTTTTTCGCAGTAAATTCGACCGCTTTGGCGTCAAATCCTGTGGAAGGTAAAGAGTACAATATCGTTCGCCAAGCACCATCAGCTCAAAAAGAGGTGCTGGAATTTTTCTCTTTCTACTGCCCGCATTGCTATGATTTTGAATTGAACTACAAAATCCCTTCACAAATTAAAGCAAACTTGCCTGAAGGCACAAAATTGGTGCAATATCATGTGAATTTCTTAGGTCGACAATCTGAAAACTTAACTCGTGCGTGGGCGTTTGCAATGGCTCAAGGCGTGGAAGATAAAGTAAAAACAGCGTTGTTTGAAGGAGCACAAAAAGATGCGTTTAAATCAATGGACGACATCAAGGCGGTATTCGTGGCAAATGGCGTAAGTGCGGAAGATTTCGACAACGGCATTAACAGCTTTGCGGTCAATGGTTTGGTAAACAAACAAGTTCAGGCTGCGGAAGAGTTCAAAGTTCGTGGTGTGCCAGCTTTCTTCGTAAACGAGCAGTATGAAATCAATTTAAGTGGTTTCTCAGATTCCACCTCAACTAACGATTTCATCAAACGCTATGTAGATGCGGTAACGTTTTTAATTAAAAAATAACTTTTCAATGATTTTACAGGGGCTTTTGCCCCTTTTTTGTATGTAGGATGCAATGACAGAATACGAAAAAATGCTAGCAGGCTTGGCCCATCAGCCTTATTCCGATGAATTAAGAACAATGCGACTTGCCGCAAAAGAAATTCTATTTGACTATCAACAGCTTCGCCCAAGTGAAAGCCAAGCAAAAAATGCCTTACTTCAAAAGCTTTTCGGGCAAGCGGACTCAACAACTAAACTAATCGCCCCGTTTTATGTGGATTACGGCAAAAATATCTACGTAGGTAAAAATTTCTTTGCCAATTTTCATTGCACGATGCTCGATAGCGGTGGGATTTTTATCGGTAATAATGTGCTGTTCGCTCCAAATGTAAGCCTTTATACCGTAGGACATCCGCTTGATGCGGAGCTTCGTAACGCAGAATGGGAACAAGCGAAACCGATTCATATTAGCAATAATGTGTGGTTAGGCGGAAATGTGGTAGTATTGCCAGGTGTAACCATCGGCGATAATGTGGTCGTTGGAGCAGGTTCTGTTGTCACCAAAGATTTGCCCACCAACAGCCTTGCATTAGGCAATCCGTGCCATGTGGTGCGTGAAATCACCGAGCAAGATAAGCAAACGTATTTAGCCACTTATTTCAAGGAATAATCTCAAGAAATAGGCATATTTAAGGAATCAGAGATGAAGTTTTCTCCCGCTTTTTTAATTGCAACTTTTGGTATTAATTTAACCGCTTTCGCGCAAGCAGACGTGAGCCAGCCAAAGGAAAATGCCCCCAAAATCGCTCAGCCAAGAAATGATTTAACCGAACGTTTTCAAGTGGTTCAACCAAAACCCAAAACTCAGCTAGCTACAGAACAAACAGAAACATCAGACACGGTGTTGATGACAAAAGAAGAATTAGCTCAGCACCCTGATTTAATCGTGCGAGGCTTAATTCCAGCAGTGTTGCAAAACAACGAACAAGCGGTCGAATTATTATTACCGATGTACCAAAACTTGCCAAAGAAAGATCCTTTCTTGCGTGAGTGGGCAGAAGCGATTTCTGCTAAAGCACAAGGCAATTTTAGCCTTGCGGTAGAACGCTACCGCTCGCTCTTTGCACAAAAATCAGATATTCCTGCTTTGCGTTATCAGCTCGCTCAAGCCCTCTTTTTAAATAACAATAATGAGGCAGCAAAAGACCAATTCCAGAAATTGCGTGCGGAAAATTTATCGCCTGATTCAGTCTCTATTATCGACCAATATTTGACTGCTTTAAATAAACGTGATCAGTGGAAATTTAGCGGTGGAATGAGCTTCCTTAACGAGACGAATATCAACAATGCACCTAAAGCGGGCACGAGAGTAGGCGGTTGGGAAGCATGGAAAAAAGAGAGTGCACAGGGCTTTTCTTACTACTTTAATACGGAGAAAAAATGGTCGTTGCCAAATCAATTTTTCACCAAAATAGCGTTGGATGCTTCGGGGAAATATTATTGGGATAACAAAAAATATAACGAGCTTAATGTGCGGACAGGTGTTGGCTTAGGCTATCAAACCGCACGTTTTGAAATTGCTCTTACCCCATTTACCGAGAAACGTTGGTATGCGGGTGGTTCATCGGGCAGTAAATCGCTTAAACAATATTCAAAAAACTCAGGTGTGCAGCTTGAAAGCAGTTACTGGCTGAATGAAAAATGGCAACTTTCAAATGTATTGGAATATGGTGAACAACGCTACGACTGGCGTAAGCACCTAAACGGCAACAACTATTTGTGGTCAAACACACTCTTATATGTGCCAAAAAGCGGGCAATATTGGTTTGCAGGTTTGGATTACAATCGTGAAAATACGCGCGATAAAGATAACGCTTACCAACGCACCAGTACACGTTTAGGCTGGGGGCAAGAGTGGGGATGGGGAATTTCTAGCCGTATCTCACTTTCTTATGCGAAGCGAACTTATCAGGCACATCCTGCTCCAGATTTAATCGGCAAAATACAAAAAAATGATGAATATTCTTCTGCTTTAACGCTCTGGCATCGTGACTTGCATTTCTTTGGCGTGACACCAAAAGTGACGTGGCAATATCAGAAAGTAAGCAGTAACCACCCATTTTATAGCTACGATAAAAATCGGGTTTATTTTGAGATGAGTAAAACATTTTAAACTGTGATATGCTTAATCTTGTTGTAAATAACATTTCTCTTAGTGTTGGAGGGCAGCTTATCTCCGCCTGATAAATCTTGGAAAATTCAGGGTGGGGATAGCTCTCTACATAGGATTAACGTAAAGATAAAAATAAAATGAAAACACTACCCGAAATTAAATCTGTTTCTGTCATTGCAAAAACCGCAATTTTCGAAGTGCAATCGGTTGATTTACGTTTTTCTAATGGTGAGGAACGCACCTATGAACGCCTTACGCCACAACGCCGTTCTTCAGTGATGGTTTTGCCAATTCACGAGGGTAATTTAATTTTTGTACGGGAATATGCAGTGGGTTCTGAGCGTTATGAACTTACCTTTCCGAAAGGAATTATAGATGCGGGTGAAGAACCGATTGAAAGTGCTAATCGTGAGTTACAAGAAGAGATTGGTTTTGGTGCACGTAAAATAGAGCCGTTACGGAGTTTATACAGCGGCCCGAGTCATATGTTTGGCTTAATGCACGTTTTTGTGGCAGAAGATCTTTATCCATCCAAACTTGAGGGCGATGAACCTGAACCGCTTGAGCTGGTTCACTATCCGTTGGCAAAAATCGATGAATTACTTGCCTCCCCTGATTTTGCCGAAGCCAGAAATTTATCCGCCCTCTTTTTATTAAAAGCATATTTAAATAAGAATACGGAAAAATAGAGAAAAAAGGACGGAACTATGCAAACACTTAATCAATCCTTGCTGGATAAAATCGTAAAAATCGCCCAAGATGCAGGCGAACATCTCAAAGATTTTTATGCGAAATCGGTGGAGGTGCATATTAAATTGGACAAAACGCCTGTCACCGAGGCGGATCTTTTTTTGAGCCAATTTATCACGGAACAGTTAAAACAGCTTACGCCAGATGTGCCCGTACTTTCAGAAGAAAATTGCGATATTGCCTTTGAAGAGCGTCAAAAATGGGACGAATATTGGATTATCGATCCACTGGATGGCACGCAACAATTTATCAATCGTACTGATCAATTTGCGGTGATAATAGCCCTCATTCAAAAACAAGGGCAGAAAAATCGTCCAGTGCTTGGCGTAATTCACGCCCCTATTATTGAAAAAACCTATTTCGCAATGCAGCATTTTGGTAGCCATTTGCAAGAAAATGGCGAAATTAGACCGCTTCACGGCTTGAAACAAGCTGACCACCGCGATCACAATCTGCATATTGCGATTGGTTTTGTTCATCCCGATCATATCGAAGACAATCTTAAGCCGCCTTATCAAGCCACTTTTATGGAATATGGCTCAAGCAGTTTAAAATCAGGTTTAGTGGCAGAGGGAATTACTGATTGTTATATCCGTTTTGGCGATACGGGCGAGTGGGATACCGCAGCATCAGAAATTTTACTCAGCGAAGTGGGCGGCGAAATTTTCGATTTAGACTTTAATCTGCTCACTTATAACGAGCGAAAGACACTAATCAACCCTTATTTTATTATGGTGCGAGATAAGCAACGTGAGTGGCAAAATATCTTTCAGTTTAATAAGTCTTAGCAATTAGCAAAATTAGCAAAAATGTTGCATTATCGTTAAAATTTATAAAAACCTTATTAGGAATAAAAATGAACGTAGAAAATTGTTGTATTGTGATTTTTGGGGCTTCTGGCGATTTAACTTTCAGAAAATTGATCCCTGCTCTTTATAACTTACACAAAGTGGGCAGACTCAGTGAGCGTTTTTCTGTGCTTGGCGTGGCACGTACTGAACTCAGCAACGAACAATTCCGCGACAAAATGCGTGATGCGTTAATTAAATTTGAGAACGCAAGCGGTGAAACTTTAGATGAATTTTGCCATCACCTTTACTATCAAGCAGTAAATACTTCCGATGCATTAGATTATGTGAAACTCTTGCCTCGTCTTGACGATTTACATGACAAATATGGCAGTGCAGGCAACACGCTTTACTACCTTTCAACCCCACCAAGTTTATATGGCGTTATCCCAGAATGCTTGGCAGCACACGGCTTAACCACCGAAGAGTTCGGCTGGAAACGCATTATTGTGGAAAAACCATTCGGCTATGATATTCAAACCGCAAAAGCGTTGGACGTTCAAATTCACCGCTTCTTTGAAGAGCATCAAATCTACCGTATCGACCACTATTTAGGCAAAGAAACTGTGCAAAACTTGCTTGTGTTACGCTTCTCAAACGGTTTATTTGAACCACTTTGGAACCGCAATTACATTGATTATGTGGAAATCACAGGGGCAGAATCAATTGGTGTGGAAGAACGTGGCGGCTATTACGATGGCTCAGGTGCGATGCGTGATATGTTCCAAAACCACTTATTACAAGTGCTTGCCATGGTTGCAATGGAGCCACCAGCAATTATCAACGCGGATGCAATGCGTGATGAAGTGGCAAAAGTGCTTTACTGCTTACACCCGCTTTCTAACGAAGATTTGAAAAATAACCTCGTACTCGGGCAATACACCGCCGCAGAAATCGATGGTGAAATGGCGAAAGGTTATTTAGAAGAGAAAGGCGTACCAGAAGATTCCAATACAGAAACCTTTATGGCATTAAAATGTGAAATCGATAACTGGCGCTGGGCGGGTGTACCTTTTTATGTTCGCACAGGCAAACGATTACCAACTCGCGTAACGGAAGTGGTTATCCATTTCAAAACTACACCGCATCCAGTATTTAGCCAAAATGCACCAGAAAATAAATTGATTATTCGCGTGCAACCTGACGAAGGTATCTCAATGCGTTTCGGTTTGAAAAAACCAGGTGCAGGCTTTGAAGCAAAAGAAGTGTCAATGGACTTCCGTTATGCTGATTTAGCTTCTCCAAGTCTTCTCACTGCCTACGAACGTTTATTGTTAGACGCAATGAAAGGCGATGCCACCCTATTTGCCCGCACTGATGCGGTGCACGCTTGTTGGAAATTTGTGCAGCCTATTCTGGATTATAAAGCCCAAAATGGTCGAGTGTATGAATATGAAGCAGGCACTTGGGGGCCAAAAGAAGCAGATAAACTGATCGCCAAACACGGCAGAGTGTGGCGTAAGCCTTCTGGAGTAATGAAGAAGAAAGTGTAATGAATTTTCCCCTCGCCCCTTATGGGAGAGAGGATATGATAGAGAACCTAAAATGAAAAAAGTTATCTTTCCTACCGCTCAACAAGCGGTCGAAAAAATCGCTCAGGAATTGAAAGTGTATAGCGAACAAAATCGCCCTATGCATATCTCTCTTTCTGGCGGTTCAACTCCAAAATTATTATTTAAAACCTTAGCTCAAGCTCCGTTTGCCAATGAGATTCAATGGCAAAATCTCCATTTCTGGTGGGGGGACGATCGTATGGTTCCACCACAAGATCCTGAAAGCAATTATGGCGAAGTACAAAAACTGCTCTTCGATCACATCCAAATTCCTGCTGAGAATATTCACCGCATTCGTGGTGAAGAAAATGTCGAACAAGAATTGGTAAGATTTTCACAAGAATTGACCGCTTGCGTGCCAGATTTAGCCTTCGATTGGATTATTCTTGGAATGGGAAACGACGGACACACCGCATCGCTTTTCCCACATCAAACCAACTTTGATAATCCCAATGTTGCGGTGATTGCCAAACACCCTGAAACAGGGCAAATTCGCATTTCTAAAACAGCAAAACTCATTGAACAAGCCAAACGCATTACCTACTTAGTAACGGGCGAAAGCAAAGCGGATATTTTAAAAGAAATCCAAACCACTCTTGCTGAAAATCTACCTTATCCCGCCGCAAAAATTAAAGCAAAAAATGGGGTGACGGAATGGTACTTGGATAAAACGGCAGCTAAATTGCTATAACAAGTTGAGTATCAAATATCACAGGCTTGCAAAATGATAGACTACAAAGTGAATGAACCAATTTCAGTTAAACAATTTATTGAATTGTTAAATAAAACAACGCTCGGGGCACGCCGTCCGTTAGAGGATGAAAAACGCGTCGCGGCAATGTTGCATCATGCGGATTTATTAGTCACCGCTTGGGATGGTGAACGATTAGTGGGTGTGGCGCGTTCCGTGACGGATTTTGCCTACTGCTGTTATTTATCTGATTTAGCGGTTGATGAGCAATATCAAAAACAAGGTATCGGCTTGCAGTTAATTGAACACACTAAACAAGCCTTACATACACAAGCCAAAATTGTGCTTTTATCTGCTCCACAAGCAGTAGATTATTATCCGCATATTGGATTTACTCAACATATGAGTGCATGGACGAAGAGTTAATTTATTAGAATGATATGGAGACAAAAATGAAAAAACTGTTTGTACTACTTACTTCAACGTTGTTATTTGCTTGTTCATCTGGTCCATCTTTAGATCAGTTAGCGACACAAATGCCAAAAGATAATCGCTCAGTAATGCTTCAAGTTCCAGAAGCAGGAAACCCAGTTTCAAATGGAATGCTTGTAGCAACGATTAGAACCGCAGGTGGTACTTCAGGAAAACGACTCGTATCTCTTTTAGCTACAGATAATTTACACATTGGAATTGCAGGGAACAGTCAATCTGTGAATAAAGCAGTTGCTATGTATGGACTAAATAATGCAGAAAAGGTCGGCAAGGATGTATCTTTATACCTTGTTGGAGATAGTCAAAGTGATAAAGCAGATCTAGAAAAAGCCGCAAAAGCGAAAAATGTCGAAATGCATTACATTATGCAAAAATAAGAGATAGATACATCAGATGCGGAGTGACTTAATGTTGAATTTAGATAATAAAAAATTTGTTGCTGTTGAAAATACCGCAAATGGTGAGGTCAGTAGCCAAACAGAATTTCATTACCATCAACAAGGTAAAATGATTTGGGCAGAATATGGTGGCGGTGAAATTTTAAAAGGCTTTTTAATTGGAAAATGGATTGACGATACTCAAATTGAATTTACGTATCAACATTTAAATCAATCTCTAGAAAATCGTTTGGGGCGTTGCTGTACAACATTTTCTTTAGAAGAAAGTAAACTCATCGGTCATGAAAAATGGCAGTGGCTAGACACGTTAGAGCAAGGCAGCTCTTTAATTAGAGAAATTTAAAAGAAGTTTTGCTATAGAATATCAGAAGCAAGGTATCATCTTGCAGTTGATTGAACACACTACACAAACCTTACATCCACAAGCCAAAATCGTGCTTTTATCGGCTCCGCAAGCGGTGGATTATTATCCGCATATTGGATTTACACAACACATGAGTGCGTGGACGAAGAGTTAAAAAACGCTTGGAAAAGTGACCGTACTTTTGTGTAGCAAGAAGAAGGATGACTGATAGCGCAGACTTCATAGCGTGCACCATCATAGGGAGAAAGCAATGACTACAATTAATAAAGACTATGAGTTTTTAGGAAGAATATTTACTGAGTTTTTCAAACAAAAACATATTATCAGTAGATTAAATGAAATTGATGAACATAATGTATATGGTTGGGAGATTTGGCTTCAGGTTGAATTACTTTTATTTTTTCGTAAAAATGCAGAACAACTTGATATAGCAGAGGTTTATAGGGAAGAGCCTTGTTTAATGGATCGTAGAAAAGGTGCCTCAATAAAGTGTTCTATAGATTTTATTATTCGACAAAAAAGAGCTCATAGTTTTATTCCTGTTGAAATTAAACAGTGTTTTTATGCTCCACGTTGTCTTAACCAAATGGTTAGAGACATCGAAAAGTATTCTAAAATTAGAGTCCGTGATTTACCTACAGATAGAGCAATTTGGTGTCTTGGCGTGCATCAAGAGCCAATAAATCAGAAAGAATTTGATAAGAAATTAGAGGATTATTCACCAAAGATTTCTTGTCAGCCAATTAAAAATACAAATTATATGTTTACATTATTTTAAATATAGTGGAGTCACACCTTAGATAGCGCGCGTCTCCTGACGCGTGCTGATAACTTGCTAAATTTGTAAGGCACGCGTCGGGAGACGCGCGCCAGCATAAACAAAAAACAATTGAAAAAACGACCGCACTTTTTGCGTGTAG
>NZ_CALIFA010000011.1:0-4830 GCF_938021905.1 Pseudohaemophilus parahaemolyticus | reverse complement strand
ATTATCTATTTGATTTTTAAGGGAATAAATTTTAAGCGAGGTGGTTTAAGTGGTGGTTTTTTGAGCGATTTGTTTGCCGAAAGTTGTAGAAAGTTAGAGATTTGGTAATAAATTGGGTGAGATTAGATTCAAAGGCAATAGAATTTAAATGCCGATAATCATCTAAAAAGTATCGATTATTATAAAAAATCTTTGTATAATACCCACAATAGGAGAGTAATTATGATTGAAGCAATTGATTTATTTTGCGGAGCAGGTGGTTTAACCGCAGGCTTACAACAAGCTGGCATTAAAGTAAAAGCAGGGTACGATATTGAAGAGCAGTGTCGCTATGCATTTGAATTTAATAATCACGCTGAGTTTGTCAATAAAGATGTTTCTTTAGTAGATAATGAAGAGATTGCTCGCCGTTTCTCAAAAAAAGCAATTCGATTATTAGCTGGTTGTGCCCCTTGTCAGCCTTTTTCAAAGTATAACCAAGGAAAAGACACAACAACCGATAAGAAATGGCCACTGTTATATGCTTTTGCTCGTTTAATTGAGGGAAATCTGCCTGAATTGGTCACAATGGAAAATGTGCCTGAAGTGGTTAAGCACCAGGTCTATCATGATTTTGTGAAAAAATTGGAAAACCTCGGGTATCATACTTGGGCGGATACGGTGGTTTGTGCGGATTACGGCGTGCCACAACGCCGCCGTCGTCATGTATTACTTGCTTCGCGGTTAGGGCCTATCCACTTAATTGACCCTACTCACAAAGAGAAATGGATAAACATTAAAGAAGTTATCGGACATCTTCCTGCTATTAACGCAGGGGAACAACACCTTGATGATCCTCTGCATCGTGCAGTTTCATTAAATACACTTAATTTAAAACGTATCCGTGCTTCCAAGCAAGGTGGTTCTTGGAAAGATTGGCCAGAAGAGCTACAGTTGGCGTGCCATAAAAAGTCCTCTGGCTCTACCTATGTAAGTATTTATGGGCGAATGAAATGGGATGAACCAAGTCCAACAATGACAACACAATGTTACGGATATGGTAACGGTCGTTTTGGACACCCTGAGCAAGATAGAGCTATTTCACTAAGAGAGGCTGCAATTTTCCAATCGTTCCCTGATGATTATCAATTCTACCCAGTAGATAGTAAAATGCAAACTAAAGACGTGGGTAGAATGATTGGTAATGCAGTTCCTGTCCGATTAGGAGAGGTTATTGGGTTAAGTTTACAGCATCATTTAAAAATCTATCATTAAGATAAAATCTATCATTAAGGGATATTTCTAGCTTATCTTGAATATCTAGAAATATCCTTTCTATCTCCTTTTTACATACCATTAACTGTTCTACTGAATACGCTAGCCCAATCTCGCTAAAATCTTTTTCTCCGTGTGCAAGTTGGTTTCTAATGTCTTTCAAAGTACGCAAGTCAATTTCTGCTTGGAAATGAAATTGGATGTCTGATATCTGGTATTCCTTCAATATATCTTTAAACATCCTGCCATCAACATTTCCATTAGCAATATCTGTTTTTTCAGGTTTGTAAATTTTGAATTTATCTTCAAACAAATTTTTTAAAGTTTGATGTTTTTGCTCAGCATTGCTATTTTTAGGGAATAGATAACCTGAGATTATATTCTGAATATATGGTTTTAGCTCAAAAAATGAGACTTCCTGATCATGGATATCATCATAAATACTAAAAATAAATTCCCTAAAGAAAAACTCTACCTTGTTGTATAACATAACAAGTATGTTTGCCTTTACAATATTACAAAGTTGCTCATCCCCTAAGGAAAGAAGATGAGTATATAACTTGTCTATATCCTCATCCCTTTTTCTCAAATCTTCTTTTAGTGCCTCTAATACCATTAAGCTTGACCCAATAATTTATTTTTTACAAAATTAATTCTCGCAGTTAATTTTGATTTGTTATTTGCCGCATCACTTGTTACTACGTTACGGTACTCTTCAGAATTAAACCAGCTTGAGATATTCTCAGTATCTAATCCTTCAACACCATTATTTTCTTTAATTGCAAAATATGTACCTAAAGCAATAGACTCAAAAAATGTTCTTGAGGTAGAGCTTGCGTTTTCTGATTTTTTAAAGCCAAAAGGAAAATATTGGTTTACAAATTCCATAACTTGATTAAATCTTTCAAGATATTTAGTCACATTCAACTCATTTTCTGAAAGATTCGCCATTTCATTAAAATACTGGTCAAGGAATTTTCTTACACTATTTTTATATTCTTCTAATTTATCGCTATAGCCAAAGAAACGTAACACTAATTCTGCATAATCTTCATTGCTTCGTCGGCTTTTTGAAAGAGGTGATAATTTTCTAAACAACGCATTCTTTGAGCAAGGGTCAATCACTTTTGTATAAAAAGCTGATGTAGCACTTTCAGAGCCTCGTCGTTGTTCCATTGGAATTAATGGTTTAATACCTGAATTGATGCGTTCAAATAAATCGCGTTTGTATTCGCTATCATCTGACCTTAATTCCATAATGCGTAAAGATTCCCGTAAGAATCTTCGCTGTCTTCCTGCGGGTAAATCAGAAAATTTAAAACCCTCCAATTCGGTTAATTCTTTTAATTCTGATAATGGAAATTCATCCTGAACAAAGTAATAAATAGCTCTAATTCGTTGAGAGCCGTCAATAATTTCTACTCGGCCATCTAAGTCAGGATTTTCATTAAAACTATCTGCTATATAAATATAAGGGATAGGTAAAGTGAGTAAGATACTTTCAATAAATCTAGAGGCTATACGCTCATCCCATTTGTAATCGCGTTGGTAATCTGGGATAAATAATTCGCTATCAGAATCAGGATCACCGCCATTCCCAAATTTCTCTAAAATAGTCTGGATAGACCATTCTCTTAACCCGAATGAAATCTCTCGTTGTTTTTCAATAATTGCCTTTTCAGCTAGGTCTTTTTGTTCTTTCGTTATCATATTTTTTCCTTATTATCACAAATCCAACACCAAGCTCTCTTTGGCAATGCCTGCTATATATTGCATTTTGCGGATATTTTCTTGGTAAAGGTTGATTGGCTCGTGGTTTTCATTCACGGAATAGAGCGTGAGTCTGCCACCTTGTTCGTAGGCGTAGATTTTAACCATTACTTGATCTTCATCGGTAACAACAAGCACCTCATCCCCATTTTTAATTTCGTGATTAGGTTCAATAATCACGTATTCACCGTGCTTGATACGTGGGGTCATTGAATCGCCCTGACATTTTAGGGCATATACATCTTCATCACGGCTTGGCCACCAGATGTAGCCATCGCCTTCGCCTACGGGGTATTCTAAATCGATCCAATGCCCTTCAGTACCTAATTGGGCGTAGCCGCGAATAGGCACATGGTTCACGGGTATGGAACGCATTTTCAGGAAGTTCACGCCTTTCGGATTTTGGCTGAGGTCGTCATAAAGCAAGCAGTCTGCAGACACGAGGAATAATTGCTCAAGGGTGTTTAAAAAGAGCTTTTCATTTTCCACGTTATCGGAATTTAGCAGCTCTAACAAGCGGCTTTTTTCAATCTCGGTTCGCTCCGCCAAAAGTGGGAGCGAGATGCCTTTTTTACGCATTAAGAATTTGACGTTATCCAGCAGGTGGACAGGCTGTTTCTCTTCAATGGCTTGATGCTGTTGATCTAACCAGCCTCTTGGCTTACCCATTCCATCTTCTAATTTTGCAGCAATTTTATCGCCAATGCCTTTCGGCTTGCCGTTTTGAATCGCATTTTTATTCTTAATTTGTAGTAAATAACTTACTGCAATTCCTGTTTTAGAAGCCAGTTCTGAAGTGCTGCCCGCCTCATCAATAAGTAAAAGTAAATTATCGTGGCGGATCTCTTTCATTGTTTTCATAAACACCCCCTTGAGTTAGTTCATTATTGTTATTTTATTATCAATTGGATAACAAATAAATATGATCTATCTGTTGATTTACATTTACCTATAAGATAATATTTCATTTACTTTTTAGATAAATGATATTTGTATGAAATTAAGAGATTACTTTGAAAAACAAGGAAGAGGGTCGCTTACCTATCTTGCCAAACAAATGGGAGCGAAAACATCAAATGTGTGCCTCTGGGCTAAGGGTAAAAAGAAGGTGCCAACTAATCGCTGTCCAGAAATCGAACGCATCACAGAAGGCAAGGTCACTTGCGAAGAGCTACGCCCTGATGTGAATTGGGGTGTGTTACGTAATTCAAAAGGGCAATAAAAAAACAAGGCTCATTTTTGATTTTTATTAAAAAACTTATCTAGCACAACAGGCAGAAGAGTAAGGCTCCAAAAGAAAAATGACAATTTGAGTACAAAGTAAGGCCAACTTGACTCAGTTAGCAAGAATTTAAAACCAAACTCAATAAGCTCTTCTTTGCTAAAGGAACCAAGTGTAGTTAGAACGGCGATGCACATCATTGATGGTATGTAAGCGAAGTTATCTAAAGTTTGTTGATATTTCCTTACTCCCCATTTGTGCAATAAAACTAATCCCAGAGGGATGCCGTTTACAAGTATTCCAATGAGCCAATACGGAATATCACTTCCAATAATTAGCCGTGGAAGTAATAGAAAGACAATAAAACATAACCCGACGAATAAATCACGGAATGTAACAAAGGACATAAAAAGAATGAGTAAATTGAAAAGTAGATTGCTCATTATTGCACAAATCTGGCGAGAGGATAGCGAGTTTCGTTACTTTACGGCGATTGCCATTCTTTTTGTGGTGGTAAGTTTTTTTTAATAAAAAAGCCACGAGGAGATTTCGTGGCTAATTCATTAAGGAATATACAGATGAAT
>NZ_CALIFA010000010.1:0-1743 GCF_938021905.1 Pseudohaemophilus parahaemolyticus | reverse complement strand
CTCTTCCGATCTTGGTTTTGGTAACGTTCCGACAGTGAGTTTGGGAACTGCAATACTAAAATCTTGACAAAGCCAAAACAGCAACCTAAGAATGAAAGCAACAACCCCACCAAGTACCAAAATTCCACGTTAATAGTTATTGTTTGTCTCCTTGCAAATCTCCCGATAGGTCGCGTTATGCACCGCAATTTGGCGTAGGGTTTCGGTGGTGTCTTGACGGCTTGCCTTAATCACACCAAGGCCTGCACAGCTGGAGTTAATCACGGAGATTGCTTTGTTGTTGCAGGCGGTTAATAAGCCCATTGCGATCAGAAGTGCGGTTGTTTTCTTCATTCTTTTTTCTCGTTTCAAAATGTTTCACTTGGGTTTGAGCCACCGCATTTTTCTGTTGCGGTTGCTCGTTTTGCTTAAACAATCGGTCGATTTCCTGTTGAGCTTTGCGAATTTTGTAACAGACAATCACACCGCTGACCAAAACCACCGCAACCCCACCTAAAATTAAGTAAGCCATCATTCTTCACGCCCCCGATTATTTAACTCATTGGCAAAGCCTTTCGTGGCTGCACCGCCAGCACAGAAAATGGCAAACGTAGTGAATAATTCGCCCACATAGGCACGGTCAAGCCACACGGCATAAATCAAAATGCCAGCCATTAATAACACCCCGAAAAATTGGATAAAGGCGGTGGTACTGAGCCTGCCGTTGTCGTTGGTGATGAGTTCTTTGATTGCCATTAGTAACTCCAGCGTAAGTAAAACCATTGAGCAACGGTGAGACCTTTATTGATTGCATGGCTAATTTTGACGTTATTGCTTAATTTTTTCACTTTGTTCTCCGTATTCTTCAAATCTCCCACAGCCCCTCTTTTCTAAAGAGGGGGGCTGTTTTTTCTCCGTTTTACCGTTTCCCTCTTTTGTAAAGAGGGGTTAGGGGAGATTTATTTAAACAAATGTTCGTGATTGATAACCTGCTCGGAATCCAACCAACTCTACATATCAAAGCATGGGCAATCTTTAATCCGTTCATTAGGCGTGATTGTCCCATCGCCGTTAAGGTCGGGGCTTAAATCACGATGTCTACAAATGCGAACGCTGGGATATTTCGCTTCAAGCTGACGCAATAATTTATGTAGTGCCTGCCATTGTTTTTCGGTGTATTCACCATGGTTTTTGCCATCTTTGCAGATACCGCCGACCAAGCAGATACCAAGGCTGTTAAGGTTATGCCCTTTAACATGCGCACCTGTTTCGCCCTCACGACGACCTGTTTCAACCGTGCCGTCGGTGTCTATGACGAAGTGGTACCCGATATGTTGCAGATGTGGGTTGAATTGCTTGTAGTTGCTTGCTAAACGCTGAAAGCCTCGCTGTTTTTGCCAGTCGTCAATACGTTGGGCTGCGGTTTGGGTAGTGGTGCGAAGTTGCTTGCCGTTTTGGGTGGCTGAGCAATGGATCACGATTTTTGTGATGGGTGAGGTGTGCATAAAAAAACTCCAGTTATCAAGGATTGGTTGATAACTGGAGTGTACTGAATATAGGTGGGAACTGGTTTTAAACTGGTTTAATGATTATTTTGTATGTAACGTATCAAGGATAATTTTTTTACGTTCAATCCTATCGCCTTTTTCACGATAAACTAAAGTAACAGTTGCTTTCACAGCTTCCTGTTTTGCTAATATACTCAAATCTACGGTTAGTGGAATTTCAATCGGCAAGCGTTGAGTAAATGCACCTTCTATATAT
>NZ_CALIFA010000009.1:0-15691 GCF_938021905.1 Pseudohaemophilus parahaemolyticus | reverse complement strand
AAGATTTAAACAATCAGCCAGTTACTTTAAGCCAATATAAAGGCAAACCTGTGTACGTAAAAATGTGGGCATCTTGGTGTCCGATTTGTTTGGCTGGATTAGCTGAAATTGATGATTTAAGTGCGGAAAAAGATCGCAATTTTGAAGTAATTACCATCGTTTCGCCCGATCACAAAGGCGAAAAAGCCACTGCTGATTTTATTGAGTGGTACAAAGGATTGGAATATAAAAATATTAAAGTCTTGTTAGATGAAAAGGGTGAAATCATTGAACAAGCACATGTTCGAGGTTATCCGTTTAATCTATTTTTAGATAGCGATTTAAACCTGAAAAAAACCGTACCAGGACATTTAGGAGCTGAACAAATCCGAATGTTTGCTGAAAAATAATGATCGCAAGCGGCTTATTTTTAAGCCGCTTTTACAATGGAAGAACATTCGTGCCTTTCAAGCGTGTTTGAAGAGTAAGATTTGATAAAAAGCAAAGAATAGTTTAACTTTTTTCTCAGTTATTTACTTTACTAAAATAATCAGGTATTTTATTGTAGCCTTCTCACAGAGAAGGTGTGATTTTAATTTCATTCCATGATAATCAGACCAACGGAGTTTAACTATGGCTGAACAAATCGTCCCTTCTAATGATGTTATTCTTAAAGCAGTGCAAGACACTTTAGTGATTTCAACTACCGATTTACAAGGCGTGATCACTTACGCAAACGATCTTTTCTGCAAATTAACAGGCTATTCTCGCGAAGAATTAATCGGTCAACCACACAACCTTGTGCGCCACCCTTCTGTGTCAAAAGAAGTGTACAAAGATATGTGGGATACTATCCAAGCAGGTAAAATTTGGACAGGTATCGTGCCAAACGTAGGTAAAGGTGGTGTGGTTTATGTGGTAGATACCACCGTTCAGCCAATTTTTGACGAAGCGGGCAACATCACCAGCTACATCAGTGTGCGTCGTGTAATCAACGATTTAATGCAAAACTTCGATGCCGTAGAATTATCAAAAGAAGTATTCGACGACTACTACGATAAATAATCAACAATTCTCTTTTCGGGCGTGCTTTGGCACGCCTTTTCTTTCTTGATATATGAAAGGAACTGCTATGTCTCAACCCATTTCTCATATTCATATCGCCTACGGTTCTGAATCGGGCAATACCGAAGCACTTGCCAAGCAACTCTATCAGCTTGATTGGCTACAAGCCCACCAACCTAGCCTTTGTACCCTAAATGAACTAGATTTTTCTTGCCTACAAGCGGACGATTTATTGCTGATTTTAACCAGCTCGTTCGGTGATGGCGAACCACCAGCCAATGCCGATGAATTTGCAAATTCTTTGGAAAAGTTGACCACTTTCCCATGCCGTTATGCCCTATTCGGTTTGGGCGATACCAGCTATGATAAATTCTGCGGTTTCAGCCAACAAATCGAAGCCTTACTAAATCAAAAACAAGCGAAAGCCCTGATTGCTCGTGTAGATGCGGATCTCAACTATCAAGCTATCTTCAAACAATGGCTGCCGCTCTTGCAACAAGTTCTACAAACACCCGCAAACGAAACGTTATCCCACGATCTTTCCGTGAAAGTTTATAACGAAAAAACTGTGTACGAAGCAGAAGTGTTGGAAATCAAACACTTGGCACAATCTGAACCTGCCGTTTATCACTTACGTTTATCACTACAAAACAGCGGAATTTTCTACCAAGCGGGCGATTTAGTTTATGTGCAAGTCAGCCAACCTGATGAGGCATTAGCCCTTTATGAAAACTGGTTTGAGCAATCAGCAGAAGCCTTACGCAACAAGGAATTACGCCTATTAAGCAAAAATGTATTGCGTGATTTAAATAAAATTTTAGATAACGCTGAGCTGAAAAACCTGCTCAAAATTTCCAATAAAAAAGCGTTGGAAACCTATTTATATGGGCGTGATTTACTCGATGTTTTACGTGATTTTGATGCAGAAAAACGCATTTCGCTACAAGATCTTGCAGAATGCTTACCAAATTTAACCGCTCGTGCCTATTCCATCAGCTCTTGTGGTAAAACGCACCCTGAATATGTCGATCTCTGCGTGCGTCATGTTCATTACCAGCTCAATGAACGTAGTTACCAAGGCACAGCAAGCGATCAGCTTGCGTACCTCAAAGAAGGGCAAAGATTACCGATTTTCATCAAATCGAACGCAACATTCCACTTACCTGAAAATCTCAACGTGCCTCTTGTGATGATTGGATCGGGTGCAGGCATTGCACCACATATAGGTTTCTTAGATTATTTAGCACAACAACCGAATAAAGTAGAGAGCTACCTCTTCTTTGGTGAACGCCATCAAGCCAAAGATTTTCTTTATGAAGAACAGCTCAACGCCTATCAAACACAAGGCATTCTCACCACACTTTTCACTGCCTTTTCACGCGATCAAGCAGTCAAATTTTATGTGCAAGATGCAATGTATGAGCAAGACGAATTGCTTTGGAAATTGATTCAGCAAGGGGCATATTTCTACATCTGCGGCAGCAAATCAATGAGTAAAGCAGTAGATGAAGTACTATTGGAGATCGCAGATAAAATTGGTGGGCAGCCTTTCGTGGACGACTTCAATAACATCATCGCCACGCTCATTGCCGAAGGGAGATTGATGAGAGATGTGTATTAATTTCAAAAATTGAACAAAGAAATGGCTGAAGAAATCTTCAGCCATTTTTCTATGTAAAATTCGATTACTACACCCAACGTCTTACCGATTTTTTATATACCAAATATTCCTCGCCAAATTTTTGTTCTAACATCTGTTCTTCCGGCTGAATTTGTAAATAATTGATGCTCCAGATAAATAACGGAATTACCAATAAAGCGGTGGCATTTTCAAGATAAATTGCAAATGCGACAAGAAAAATGGCGAGGCTGAGATACATCGGATTACGGCTAAAGCGATAGATACCCGTTTGAACAATATGACTGGTTTGATTTGGATGAAGCGGGCTGATGGTCGTTTTAGCAAGGCGGAATGAGATAACGCTTGCTATGCCAATGATGCCACTTAATCCAACCAACATCACAACCAACCACGTTGCCTTTGGAAAGGCAAGGATGGTCGGCAAGCAATACATTATCGCCATGCAAATTAGGCAGATAACAGGCGGTGGAATTTTGGTTTTCATTTGCAAATTTTTCCTTGTTGAATTTCAAATAGTTGGTCTTGCGAATTTTTCTGCCATTGCATCTGGTTTAATTGCTCTTGGGTAATGGCGGTAACGAATACTTGCGATTGACTTTCACACAGACGTTGGGAAAGCAATTCACGTTTGACAGGGTCGAGCTCTGAGGCAAAATCGTCAATCAAGAAAATACAAGGCTTCTCTTTCTGAGCGATTAAATATTCGCCTTGAGCTAATCGCAAAGCACACATTAAGAGCTTTAACTGCCCACGAGAAAGCACATCTTCCACAGGCAAACCGTTGGCTCGGAAGCGGAAATCCGCTTTTTGTGCACCTAACATTGTGTAGCCTAATGAGCAGTCTCGCTCAAAGCCTTGTTGTAAGATCTCCGCATAATCTGTCCCTTTTTCCCAACCTTGATAAAAGCCGACCGAAATCTCCAATTCAGGTAAGAAAAAAGCACAATGACGGGCAATTTCAGACGTGATAGCGGCAGCATATTCGGCACGCATAGCGGTCACATTTTGAGCGGTTTTTACCAATTCAATATCCCAATGTTTCAACTCGTTGTAGTTTCGGACTTGCTGTAATGCGGCATTACGTTGTTTCAACAAGCGTTTAAGATTGACCCATTGTGGATAAAAATCACTCTGTTGATGGAATAAGCCCCAATCTAAAAAAGCACGGCGATAGCTCGGTCCGCCATTGAGCAACGTTAATCCTTCAGGCGTGATCACTTGCATTGGTAAAAGATGGGCAAGATCAGCAATTTTATTGCCATCTTCACCATTGATTTTAAGCGTGGTATTGCCCGAACGCTGTTTTTGTAGCCCAACCGTCCAGCTATGTTTTTCCTCATCAATTTTACCGTGCAAGACAAAATTTTCTGCCTCGTAATTGATTACACGGTTGCTGATATGACTTTTAAACGAACGACCGTGCCCGAGGTAGAAAATGGCTTCAAGCAGGCTAGTTTTGCCACTGCCGTTGTGTCCGACAATAAAGTTGAAATTCGGGCTGAGATCAAGCTCAGCTGAGGAAATGTTACGGAAATTTTGAATGATAAGGCGAGATAGGGGCATAGAAAGTTCTGATGATTAAAAGGATGATTAACATCACTTTCGTAGGGGAGGGGTTATCCCGTCCCAATTAAAGAATATTGGGCGGGGATAAACCCCGCCCCTACGCAAAGAGCAATGTTGCTGCTAGGATAAACAACTACAACCTCATTGGCATAATCACATATTCTGCAGTGTTATTATCACAATCTTCAATTAAACAACTTGAGCTTGCATCAACGAGACTAAAACGCACACGTTCGCATTTGAGAGTGTTGAGTACATCTAATACGTAGCTTACGTTAAAGCCAACTTCCATTGCTAAACTTTGATAATGTACATCAATAATTTCTTCTGCCTCTTCTTGTTCTGGATTGTTGGCAGTAATTTTGAGTACATCTTGTTCAAGTGTTAAACGCACGCCACGGAATTTTTCGTTTGATAAAATCGCTGCACGCATTAAAGCTCGACGAAGCACTTCAGTATCCGCTTCTAAAATACGATCTGCATTACGAGGTAAAACTCTGCGGTAATCTGGGAAACGTCCATCAATCAATTTTGACGTAAACACTACGTCATTCATCGTTACACGAATATTGCTTGAGCCAATCTCTAAACGCACGATTTCGTTGCTTACGCTTAACAAGCGGGAGAGTTCTAACACTGCTTTACGAGGCACGATTACAGAGTGCGAAACAAGCTCTTGCGTGAGTGGCATTGTGCAGACCGCAAGGCGATGCCCATCGGTTGCAACTGCGCGCAATAAATTGCCTTCGGTTTCGAATTTCATTCCATTTAAGAAATAACGAGCATCTTGGTTCGCCATTGAGAATTGGGTGGCATCAATTAAACGAGCAAAAGTGGCTTGTTCAAGGCTGAAATCCACTTCTGGCGTCCAATCCATTAAATTTGGATACTCGCTTGCAGGTAAAGTCGCTAAACTAAATTTACTGCGACCTGCTTTAACTATAGCTTTATCCTCCTCGAACTGCACCGAAATGAGGCTATCTTCAGGCAAACTCTTCGAAATATCCAAGAATTTCTTGGCAGGAATGGTAAATTTTCCTGAAAAATCGACCGCTTGAGCCAGTTGAGCTTCGGTGCTTAATTCCACCTCTAAATCGGTTCCTGTAAGAGAAAGGCGATCGCCTTCCACTTCAAGCAAAATGTTGTTGATAATAGGCAACGTTGGACGGCTTGCAAGTACACCGCACACTTGTTGCAAGGGTTTGAGTAACTGTTCTCTGGTAATCGTAAATAACATAACCGTTCCTAATCGTCGTTTTTATGATGATAATTTGCGTGTTAAAAGAGTGTAATCTTCTTGGATACTGGTATCAGTATCACGTAATTCTGCAATGGTTTTGCAAGCGTGCATCACGGTAGTGTGATCGCGTCCGCCGAACTCTCGCCCAATTTCAGGCAAGCTGTGATTGGTCAGCTCTTTTGCCAATGCCATCGCAATTTGGCGCGGGCGAGCAATGGTGCGCGTGCGGCTTTTCGATTTAATATCCGCCAATTTAATGTTGTAATGATCCGCCACCACGCGCTGAATATTTTCGATCGTAATCAGCTGTTCATAAGCGGCAAAACGGTCGCGTAATACTTCACGTGCCATATCAATCGTAATTGGGCGGTGAGTTACCGTCTGCCACGCAATAACAGAGTTTAACGCCCCTTCGAGTTCACGCACGTGAGTACGTAATTTTTGTCCGATCAAATAGGCTACATCTTCTAACAATTCCACGCCTCGTTCTTCCGCTTTTTTACGCAAAATCGCCACGCGGGTTTCTAATTCTGGCGGTTCGATCGTGGAGCTAATCCCACAACTAAGACGCGATTTTATCAGCGGATCAATACCTTCAATATTTTTCGGGTAAACGTTGGAGGTCAAGATCACTTGCTTACCTTGATCAAATAAGGTGTTTAACAAGTGTAAAAATTCCTCTTGTACCTTCGGCTTATCCGCCAAAAACTGAATATCATCGATCATCAATACATCCAATGAGCGGTAGAATTTTTTGAGTTTATCCGCTTCTTGGCTGTTAGTGTTGATCGCTTTCAAAATATCACGATAAAAACGTTCCGAATGAATATAAAGAATACGTAGATTTGGTGTTTTTTTGAGCAATGCATTGCCAATCGCATGCAAAAGGTGAGTTTTCCCCAAGCCCGTATTAGCGTAAAGAGACAACGGGTTGCAATAACTCTGCCCCAGCTCGTTTACTACCTGTTGTGATACCGCTTTGGCAAGCTGGTTTGAGCGACCTTGTACAAAGTTATCGAAGTGCTGACCTGGGTTAATTCCCGTTTTAAATGTACCCGTAGCAGGATCTTGCTGAGCATTCTGTGTTGCTTCCACGCGTTTTTCATTCGGGCGAATCCCCACGCGAGTGCTGACGATCAACGCCTCATTTTTAGACAAAAAACGGGCAAGATCAATGATCTCATTCAAGAAATTATCTTTTACCCATTTCTCAACAAACTGATTTTGAGCATAAAGCGTTAATTCTCCATCGCTAAAACTCGCCTGTAACGGGCGTAGCCAAGTGCTGTAGTCCGTAGACGATACTTTTGATTGTAAATGATTAAGGCAATCTGCCCAAAGAGAAGACACGATTTACTCCCAAAACTTGTGAAAAAGGTTGTCTATAATACCTTAAAATCTTGTGGAAATCTTGCAAATTTTTCAGAAAAAATTACCGCTTGTTTTTCTTCAAGCAATTTGCGGAAATTTCCGCTATAATTCGCCTCATTTACATCCATTACATAAAAGAAAACAATGAAAGAATCGATCATTAGCAAGTTAGAAAGTTTAAGTGAACGCCACGAAGAGTTACAGGCATTGTTAGGCGATGCCTCGGTAATCTCAGATCAAGACAAATTCCGTGCTTATTCTAAAGAATATTCTCAATTAGAAGAGGTGGTTAGCACCTTCAATCGCTGGAAAAAGCTCAACAACGACATTGAAGATGCACAAATCCTCTTAGACGATCCTGATATGAAAGAAATTGCCGAAGAAGAGATCGCAGAAAACAAAGCCGAAATTGAGCAACTTGAGCAACACTTGCAAATTCTCTTACTGCCGAAAGATCCGAACGATGAATACAACGCCTTCTTAGAAATCCGTGCGGGAACGGGCGGTGATGAAGCGGGTATTTTCGCAGGCGATTTATATCGTATGTACAGCCGTTATTGCGAAAGTAAACGCTGGCGTATCGAAGAGCTTTCTGCCAATGAAAGCGAACAGGGCGGATACAAAGAGATCATCGTGAAAATTTCAGGTGAAGGCGTGTATGGTCAGCTTAAATTTGAATCAGGTGGTCACCGCGTACAACGCGTACCAAAAACCGAATCGCAAGGGCGTATTCACACCTCAGCTTGTACCGTAGCGGTAATGCCAGAATTACCAGAATCGGAAATGCCAGAAATCAACCCAGCGGATTTGCGTATTGATACTTACCGTTCATCAGGTGCGGGGGGTCAGCACGTTAATACCACCGACTCAGCGGTACGTATTACCCACCTTCCAACAGGGATTGTAGTAGAATGCCAAGACGAGCGTTCACAGCATAAAAATAAAGCGAAAGCGTTGGCAGTATTGGCTTCACGCATTGTGCAAGTTGAACAAGAACGTCAAGCAGCTGAGCAGGCGGATACACGTCGTAACTTACTTGGTTCAGGCGACCGTTCGGATAAAATCCGTACTTACAACTACCCGCAAGGTCGTGTAACGGATCACCGCATCAACCTTACTGTTTACCGCTTAGATGAAGTGATGAACGGTAAAATTGATGAGTTGATTCAACCAATCATTACCGAATATCAAGCGGACCAATTAGCTGCGTTATCTGAAAATGCATAATAAATTTGCCCTCATTTCGAGGGCATAAAATTTTAAGGAAATCAAAATGTTAAAACATTTATCGATCATCTTTTCGTTTTTTTTGACCGCTTGTACAAACTCTATTTTCACTTCAAACACTAACTCATCACAACATCAAAACTCATCATCAACCCAATACCCAACACAATCATCTTCTGTGGAACGAAATTATTTTGTAGGTCTCTGGGCCTGTGAAATGAATGGGGGCAATATCGGATCATCGAATACCGTGCAACTTGCTCAAGATGGCTATGTTTCTTATCTTGGTACATTTACTATTCCCAAAGAAGATCCATTATTTCAATATCAGCTAGAGCGTATTGGTACTTGGGCTTTTGCTAGCGACATATTGACCTATCAATTTAACAAAAGCAGTTTCACCCGAGCACATACTTTTGAGATGTTGAAGAAAATTAAAACAGATAAAAATCTGAATGCAGAAGAGAATACGACTTTTGATGGACTTTCTGCTCAAATGAATAATTCAAGCAACAGACCTGTTTCTCTTGAGGTGAGTAATTTTACTGATCAAAGTTTTGTAATTACGCAAAAATTACCTGAAATAACAAGAACTGGAATTTGCCAAAGAATCGTAAAATAGAAATGTAATATGCTTAACGCCTCAGTAACAGGGCGTTAAGCATATCTTGTATAAAATCAGATAAATCCTACTATCTATTCAAACAGATTCCGATCTATCTCTTCCATTTGCTGAATCAGCTTGCTGGTAGACTTGCAACCCATTTGCAAATTTAAAAATTGTCATTAAATAAGACTTCCCTATTTACCAATCTTCTGGAAAATCTTACCGCTTTTTATCATAGATATATCCATATGTCCCTCATCTTTTTTCTGCAAAATCTTCCTTCCCCCTCTTTAGCAAAGAGGGGAGGAGAAATTTGACAGGAGTGATTTACGGAAAATTATTTCTCTTCCTCCACCCGAATCCGATAACGTTTATCTAGCATACAGAGCAAGCCACCCAATGCCATAAATACACCACCAAGCCAAATCCAGCGAATGAATGGTTTGTAGTAAAGGCGTAAGCCCCAAGATCCGTCGTCAATTTGTTCGCCTAATGCCGCATATAAATCACGGGTGAAGCCCCAGTCGATCGCCGCTTCGGTCATCCCCATTTTACTGACGTTGTAAAACCGTTTTTCTGCGTGAAGCGTAGCTTCTGGTTTGCCGTTGCGGGTGATTTCAATATCTGCCGTACCACCTTGGTAGTTCGCACCATCGGTGATTTTCAAACCTTTAAAGGTGAAGTTGTAATCCAAAATCTGCACACTATCGCCTTCACGCATTCGCACATCTTTTTCGATGCTGAAATTATGGCTCATCGCAATGCCAAACACGGTCATCGCCACACCTAAGTGAGCGAATACCATTCCCCAGTGAGAACGAGAAAGTTTGAATATGCCCGTCAAAAATGAATGACGATGTGTGGCACGAGTGTGCATTTCATATAGGCTAAGAATAACGATAATCGCCGACATCATCACGCCCATTACCGATGTAGCAGTAATGCGGTTGCCCACCAAATAAGGCAAACCAAAGCCAAGAGCAATCATCATCACTAGCGAAATCATCACAGGCGTGCGGATTGCCGAGATTTGATCACGTCGCCATTTTACCAACGGCCCAATGCCTAAAATAAAGGCGAACGGCACCATTAAAATCAGGAACATCTGGTTAAAAAACGGTGCACCGATAGAGACAGAGCCCAAGCCGATTTGCTTGTGAATGAGCGGTAAAATCGTGCCTAAAAAGACCACCGATAAAAACGCCATCAACATCACGTTATTCAATAACAACAAGCTTTCACGTGAATAACGTTGGTAGTTGTCCAAACTTTTGATTTTCGTCCCTTGGAACGCATAAAGCAGTAGCGAGCCGCCAATCACAAACACCAAATACGCCAAAATGTACAAACCGCGAGTTGGATCAGAAGCAAAGGCGTGAACCGACACCAGAATACCAGAACGTACCAAGAATGTACCAAGTAAGCAGAGCGAGAAAGCCAGAATGGCAAGCAATACCGTCCACGCTTTGAAGGTACTGCGTTTTTCAGTTACCGCTAAGGAGTGAATCAGTGCCGTTCCTGCCAACCAAGGCATTAAGGACGCATTTTCCACAGGATCCCAGAACCACCAGCCGCCCCAGCCGAGTTCGTAATACGCCCACCAAGAGCCAAGTACAATACCAAGTGTCAAGAAAACCCACGCTGCCATTGTCCACGGGCGAGACCATCTTGCCCACGCGGTGTCGAGTTTGCCCGTCATCAATGAGGCAATCGCAAAAGCGAAAGCGACAGAAAATCCTACATATCCCATATAAAGCAGTGGAGGGTGGAAAATCAAGCCAACATCTTGCAACATCGGGTTAAGTTCACGACCATCGGCAGGGAAATCGGGGAAGGTACGGTTAAATGGGTTCGAGCTGAAAATAATGAACACCATAAAGCCAATGCTGATTAAGCCCATCACGCTCAACACGCGCGCCACGGCCTCCTCTGGCATTTTACGGGTAAAGGTCGCCACGCCTACCGCCCAGAGTGCCAGTAACCAAATCCACAATAACAATGAACCTTCGTGCGAACCCCATACTGCCGATAAACGATATTGCAGTGGCAAGGTTGAGTTCGAGTTATTCACGACATATTGCACGCTAAAATCATTCACAGCGAATAAGTAGAACAACGAACCAAACGAAAGCGACAACGCCAAGAACATCGCCCAAGTGAGTGGGCGACCAAGGCTCATTAGCTTCGCATTGCCTTTTTCAGCTCCAACAAGCGGTAGAATTGCCAAGAAAATTGACAAAGCGAGTGCCAAGGCTAAGCCATAATTGCCGAGTTCCGCAATCATTTGCTTTCTCCTTGTAAGGTTTTCAGCGTGCGTTCAATTTCGGCTTTATCGTGTTCTGATTCACCTTTTAAATCCGCTTCTGAAATTCCCATCGCACCATGTTGTTGCTTCATTTTATCGCCCAACTCAGGTGGCATATAGTTTTCATCGTGTTTCGCCAACACCTCTGTCGCACGCAAACGGGTTGGTTCAACCAACACTCCTTGTGCCACAATGCCTTGCCCTTCACGGAATAAATCAGGCAAAATGCCTTCATATTCAATTGTAATAGCAGGGCCGATGTCGTTCACATCAAATTCGACTTTAAGCGTTTTCGGATCGCGTTTTACCGTGCCTTCCATCACCATTCCACCTACGCGAATGCGCTGCCCCACTTCTGGTTTTTGGTTTGGATCATCATTTTTGCCTTGCACGATTTCAGAAGGCGTATAGAACAGGTCGATGTTTTGGCTCAATGCGTAAAGCGTTAAACCAATTGCCACGCCCACGCCCGCAAGCACCGATAACACGACTTTTAATCGAGATTTACGTCTTGGATTCATTTTATTCCCACACAAAAATTAAAATTAATTGAAATTCTGACGTAGGGACGGGGTTTATCCCCGTCCGATATCGCTATCTTCAACGGGAGGGGATAACCCCCTCCCCTACAAAATATTATTTATTCGCTTGAGCCTCTCGCGCTAACTCTTTTTTCACTTGAGCAACAATCTGCTTTTGCTCACGCTTTGATTGCCAAATCAGCCAGCCCATTGCCACAAACGATATGCCGTAAGAAAGCCACACATAGAAACCGTAGTTTCCCATTGCGAAGAAATCCGCAAGAGAGTCAAATTGAAATTGAAGTTGCATCATATTCTCCGTTACTTAAAGTTGCTCACTAAGGCTTTTACCCAAGGGCGCTTGCGTTCATCTTGTAATAATGCGATGCGATAACGCCAGATGCTGAACCAAGCGGTAAACAAAAGGCTGCCGAAAATCGCCAGCAATAGCGGAATCAACATTTCAGTTGCCATTGAAGGCTTGTCTAATTTCGTGATCGTTGCCCCCTGGTGCAAGGTGTTCCACCACTCTACTGAGAAGTGAATAATTGGTAAGTTAATCACCCCCACCACAGCGAGCACACCCGCCGCTTTCGCACCTGTTTGTTTATCTTGGAAAGCTGAATAGAGTGCCATTACACCGATATAGAGGAAGAAAAGCACAAGTGCAGAGGTTAAGCGAGCATCCCACACCCACCAAGTGCCCCACATTGGTTTCCCCCAGATTGCCCCTGTCACAAGCGAAATAAAGGCAAATACCAAGCCTATTGGTGCCATTGAAATCATCGCAAGATTTGCTTGACGAATTTGCCACACCAACGCAATTAAGCCTGCCAATGCCATTGAACCATACACGCCCATCGACCAAATCGCAGCGGGCACGTGAATAAAGATGATACGATAGCTGTCGCCCTGTTGGTAATCTTTTGGGGCGAAGGCTAAGCCTAAAACGAAGGCGATTGCCAGCAAGATCAGGCTTAAATAGCCAATCGCAGGCTGAATTTTCCCTAGCAAGCGATATTGCGTTTCAGGCTTAGCGTAGGGATGCAGAAATTTCCACATAGAAAAAGCTCCAAATTGGTAAAATGTCAATTAAATCATACCGCTTGCTATTGCAGGCTGATGCGTAATGCCCCAGCAATCGCAAAAGGCGAAAAAGTTAAAGTGATGGCTAAAATCGCCCCAATAATCGCAAGCTGACCACTGTAATTCATATTTAGCGTTGCTGCTTCAAGCACTGCTGCTGCAAAAATCAACACAGGTAAAAAGAGCGGTAAAATCAACAAGCTCAACAGCGTACCACCTTTTCGTAAACCAACGGTTAAAGCCACACCAATTGCCCCTAAACAGCTCAAAATTGGCGTACCTAATAACAGAGTGAGCACCAACGCCCACCACACATGAGTTTCAAGCGAGAGCAAAATCGCCGCAATAGGTGAAAGCAAAATCAGTGGTAATCCTGTCAGCAGCCAATGTGCTATGACTTTAGCAAGTGCCACTTGCGGTAAACCAACTGGCAACAACATCAATTGCTCTAATGAGCCATCTAAATAATCATCTCGGAAAAGGCGCTCAAACGAGAGCAATGCCGATAATAATGCAGCAACCCACGCAATGCCTGAAGCGATTTTTCCCAGAAGTTCAGGATTCGGCCCCATCAACAATGGGAAAAGCGTAATCACGATCAGAAAAAACCAGAGCGGATTCAGAATTTCAGCAGGCCGACGAAATGCGATAGTTAATTCTCGTTGAATAATGTTCAATAAAATCATAGTTTAAATTGATCCAAAGAAATCGCTTTTAAATGAGAATTTTCAACCGCTTGATGGCTAGTGAAAATCACCATTCCTCCATGTTGGCAATGTTGTTCAATATGAGCAATTAAATCGGCTACGCCTTTTTTATCAATCGCGGTGAACGGCTCATCTAAAACCCAAAGTTGCTGTTTAGTTAGCCACAATTTTGCCAATGCAACACGGCGTTGCTGCCCTGCAGAAAGATGCGAGCAAGGCAAATCTTCCCGCCCAACTAATACAACTTTTTCAAGAGCAAACCAAAGGGCTTCATCACTTAATGCTAAGCCCTGCACTTTTTGATAAAAACGCAAATTTTCCCACGGTGTCAATTCGGGTTTAATCCCTGCGTGATGCCCAAGATAAAACAGCTCACTATAATATTCTTCGCGACATTTTTGGATTTTTTGCTCATTCCAAAGTACTTCACCTTCAGCAGGAAGTGCCAAGCCCGCAAGAATGCGTAAAAGGCTTGTTTTACCAATGCCATTATGGCCTTCAATTTGCACCCAATCGCCTTGATTGAGCGTAAAAGAACAACCTTCAAACAGGCGATTTTCGCCACGTTCGCAAGCAATATTGTTAAGCGTAAGTTGGTTCATTTACATAACACGGATAGGGTATTAAAAGATAGACAAGTTTACCATAATCGATATGGTTAGCGTAAAAAACCAGCTACCTATTTAGAGTGATCAATTTGTTTTAAAACAAACTTATGTAAGTTTATAAGCTAAGCACTTCTTTTACAAAAGGCACTGTGAGTTTTCGTTGAGCTTGCAAAGAGGCTCTATCAAGAATATCTAGCTTTTTGAGCAACACAGTAAGATCATTTCCTATCCGTTTTAATAAGAAATTAGTGACCTCATCTGAAAGCTCCATACCTTTTTGATAAGCATTATTTTGTAACACGATGCGTTTTTGATCATCGCCCAAATCTGCAAGCTGATAGACTTCTCCCCAAATAAGTCGGGAATGTAAATCTGGCAGAGCGATTTTTAATTCGTATGGCGGACAGTTTGCACTAATCAACAACAAGGTTTTGTGTTCGCTACCAAATAATCCTTGCTGTTCGCGAATTTGATTGAAGAGATCGAAAATTGCCAGCTCCCACTCCTCATTACCTGTGATCGTTTGGAAATCATCTAAACATACCACATCCATTTGAGCAGCATTTTCCAGTACTTGAGGTGAAAAGTAGCGAGATTTATCCAGAGGAATATAACTTGCGGATTGCTGATTAAACAAGTATTGATTACTCACCGCTTTCAACAGATGACTTTTGCCACATCCCTCATTTCCCCAGATATAGAAAAACGGTTGTTGGACATCAATAAAATTTTGACGTAGGGAATCCAACAACACAGGGTTGTTTTCTGAATAGAAATTTTCAAATGTTTCATCATCATTTTGATGAATCGGGAGCGAGAGTTGTTGGTTAATGGTTTGATTGCCTTTTATTGGAATATTGTGCTAAGGATAGCGGAAAAGGGAAGATTTGGGAAGAGAAAGAAACCTCGTATTATGCAGATATACGAGGTTTGAATACTATTTATCAATACCTTTTAGTAAAGATAATAAAATAATTAAGATAATACAAATAAAAGATAATATTAATATAGAGGCATCAAGATACCCATCATAAGATAAATCTCTAAAGAAAGCCTCAACAGCCTCCCAATGATTTATCCTCGCCACTATCTCTATCGTAGGAGCTATCATTACCTTTATCAATATAATTAAAGCTGTAACTACAAATATATAAGAAATATTTCTATTCAATTTTAATGAATTTAAACGCTGCAATGAAAATATAGTCAAACAAACTGCAGGAGCTATTGTAGCACTTATTTCTACCCCAAAAAAAATGGCTTCAACACCATCAGATAGCATATTAAAGCTATGAAGCAGAATGGATATAAATAATAAGAAAAGTAAGATAGGAGCGATACTATATAGAATAAACTCCATACGTCCTATTTCTTTCTTTAAAGAAAAGAAATCTAACAGTTGTTTTTTTATATTCTCAAGACCCTGATTATTATTCATAATTTTTCCTTATTTAGCTTTAATATGTAAATCAACAGCATTAATTTCCCACTGATAAATAATTTGATAATCAGGGTTCTCTGCAATAATCCGTACCATAGATTTATCAATTGTTCTCTTTGTATAATGCAGTAAAACTCTAGCTTTTTGTTCTTTGACTGAAAGATGGGCTTCTTCTTTTAAAATCGCAATTTTAGATTGCACGACCCGATTCAATAATTCGTATGATGTTTCCACTCTAAACCTCTCTAAAGCTAAATTGTTTCTTAGTAGTATGTTTCCTTAGATATGTCAATATCTAAGGACTTCAGTATACTGAAGTGAAAATA
>NZ_CALIFA010000008.1:0-11143 GCF_938021905.1 Pseudohaemophilus parahaemolyticus | reverse complement strand
GCTTGCTGAAATCACTCAAGCAACAGGCGCAACCGTAGTGTCTTCTCAACTTTTAGGCAAAATCAACACCGCACAAGCGGGCGATTTTATCCAAAATGTTGCAAATAACGATGTTGAACCAACCCCAGCTGATCGCCAAAAATCAGCCATTGAGAACGACCATTCAGATGCAGATTCTCAAGGCCCTGCCATCCGTCGTTTACTAGCAGAACACGGCATTGAAGCGAACCAAGTGCAAGGCACAGGCGTGGGCGGTCGTTTGACTCGAGAAGATATCAACGCTTACCTTGCCAAACGTGAAGCTCAACAAGCCAAAGCGAATATTGCTACCGAACAAAACACCGTGAGCACTGTCGCTTATTCTGCACGTAGCGAAAAACGTGTGCCGATGACTCGCTTACGTAAACGTATCGCAGAACGCTTACTTGAAGCGAAAAACAGTACGGCAATGCTCACCACCTTCAACGAAGTAGATATGCAACCGATTATGAATTTACGCAAACAATACGGCGATAAATTTGAAAAACAACACGGCGTACGTTTAGGCTTTATGTCGTTCTACATCAAAGCAGTAGTGGAAGCATTAAAACGTTATCCAGAAATTAATGCATCTATTGATGGTGATGATGTGGTTTATCATAATTACTTCGACATCAGTATTGCAGTTTCCACCCCGCGGGGATTAGTTACCCCAGTGCTCCGTAATTGCGATAAACTCTCAATGGCAGACATTGAAAAAACGATTAAAGAGTTAGCAATAAAAGGACGTGATGGAAAATTAACCGTAGAAGACTTAACTGGCGGTAACTTCACCATCACCAACGGCGGAGTGTTTGGCTCATTGATGTCAACTCCAATCATCAACCCGCCGCAAAGTGCAATTTTGGGTATGCACGCCATCAAAGATCGCCCAGTAGCCGTTGATGGCCAAGTGGTTATCCGCCCAATGATGTACTTAGCCCTCTCTTACGACCACCGTTTAATTGATGGCAAAGAGTCTGTAGGGTTCTTAGTTACTGTGAAAGATTTATTAGAAGATCCAACACGTTTGTTGTTAGAAATCTAATAGCTTAATTGAAAGGAAATAGGGCGAATAGGAATTCGCCCTATTTTATTTGCTATACCTATTTAAAGCCCAAAGAAAACCTTTCTAGCTCCATCCACACATCATCATTAAATTCTTGCTTCACAGCTTTTTCAAGCTGAGCTAAGTCTTGAATTAGTCTATATAATTTTTCGTAGGTAAATCGCTGGCAGGCTTGAATATAAAAAGCTCGGCGGTTTTGCCAGATTTTCAAGCGGTCAAATTCAGTACGTAGATTACCTGTAAATAATGGTTGATTAAGCAACACAGGCATGGGCGAACATGTAATTTCTAACAGGGTAAACAGCTCTTTTTGAATAATACGCAACAATACGACAGGCTGCACTTCTTCATTTTGTAGATGTTGTAGAATGTGAACCGCACGGCTTGTTTTACCTTCAAGTAAAGCATCAACCCATTGGAATGGGGTAAATTGAGCAGAAAGTTCTACTACTTCTTTCACTCGGTTTAGCGTAATTTTCCCGTCGGTAAAACGCAGTTGGAGCAGTTGAAGAATCTGTTTAAGGGCAAGTAAATTGCCTTCATAGCTATAGCAAAGAAGTTGTGCCGCTTCAGATTCAATCTGCAAATCCATCATTTTCGCACGAGCAGCTAACCAATTAAGTAGCTTTCCTATTTCTGGTGTTTGGCAATTCACTTGCACTAATTGTGACTCAATTTTGGTAAACCACGCCTGTTTTTCGACCGCTTTACTAAATTTAGGTAAGCTGAAAATCAGTAATAAATCACTATGAGCAAGCTGGCTAAGGGTTTCTAGCTGTTTAGCAATCACAGCAGTCAGATTTTCAGGCAAGTTGAGGATGATGATTTGACGATTAAAAAACAGCCCCATTGATTGTGCCATTTCAAAAATTTCATCCCATTTGGTGTCATTTCCCACGGTAATATCGGTCTTTTCATCAAAACCTTGTGTGCGAGCGGTGTGAATAATCAGATCTTTACTTTCATTAAGCAGGAGTAAATCGCTACCTGTAAGCAGATAGAACGGAGAGAGGTTTTTAGAGAGTTGCTGAGAAAGTGCTTCTGGGAAAAGTTTTAGCATAAGCGTTAAATCTAGTCTATCTTTCTGTAGGGTAGGCGTTCAACCCACCAGATAATAAAATGGTGGGCAAAAGCCCACCCTACTTTTATTTTTGTTGATTAAGCTCTTTATGCAGCCCCGCCATTTTGATAATCAATTGGCGAGAAGCTTGTTGATACATATCTCGCATAATCATCTCTTGTTCAGCAGATTTTGCCAATGCCGCACGAGAGTCATCAAAGAAGGTGCGATGCACAGAAACTTCTAAAAGATAAGCACCTTTATTTGGCACGTCAATAATCACTTGAACGGTTAAGCTTAATAATTTTTCAGCTTCACGTGCTTGTTTAAATACTGAAACTACCTTGCTGCTAGTTGAGGCATTGACTAAACGTAATTTAGCAATATTTGCTTGCCCTTTTACCAAAGTAACATCATTTAATTGAAGCTGTTGGCGAAGTGTGCGTGAAATATCGCTATGCTCATCAGCACTTTCAAAGGCTAATATACGAAGTTCTTGAGGAAGAACTTCATTGTTTTTGAAATGCCAACCACAAGCGGAAAGCGTTGCTATTGTTGCCACAAGCAGTAATGTTTTGATTAATTTAATCATATAAAGTTACCTTTTTTGTAGGGTATATGGATTAGTACAATCCACGCACGCAATCAAATCACTACATGCGTGAACCTTACGGTTCATAGACCTTACAGAATTATGGTTTCACCACCACATTCAACAATTTACCTGCCACATAAATTACTTTGACGATTTGTTGGCCGTCGGTAAATTTCTTCACGTTTTCATCAGCAAAAGCGATAGTTTTTACGGTTTCTTCATCCGCATCTGCTTCCACAGTGACTTTACCACGCACTTTACCATTTACTTGCACCACAATAAGTTTTTCATCTTCCACCATTGCAGACTCATCGGCTTTTACCCATTCTGCAGTGTCGATCGCTGTTTCATTACCAAGTGCTTGCCACAATTCAAAACAGATGTGCGGAGTGATTGGGTAAAGCATACGCACTACGGCACTTAATGCTTCTGCCATCACGGCACGATCTTGTTCGCTTTCTAATGGTGCTTTGGTGAGTTTGTTCATCAATTCCATCACAGCCGCGATTGCCGTGTTGAAAGTTTGGCGGCGACCAATGTCATCGCTCACTTTCACGATGGTTTTGTGTACTTCACGGCGAAGGACTTTTTGATCTGCAGAAAGTGCGGTCATATCTAAAGCCGTTTTTGCTGGATTTTGTTGGTATTGATACACCAAATTCCACACACGGCCTAAGAAGCGTTTTGCGCCTTCCACACCAGACTCTTGCCATTCAAGGGTCATTTCCGCAGGCGATGCAAACATCATAAACAAGCGAACGGTGTCCGCACCGTATTTTTCCACCATTTCTTGTGGGTCGATACCGTTGTTTTTCGATTTCGACATTTTAGTCATACCTGTGTGAACTAGTTCACGTCCTTCAGGATCAGTCGCTTTAATGATACGACCTTTCTCATCACGCTCAAGCGTCACTTGCGTTGGACTTACCCAAATACGCTCGTTGGTTGGACTGGTGTAGTAAAATGCATCTGCAAGCACCATACCTTGGCACAATAATTTGGTGGCTGGCTCATCGCTGGTCACAAAGCCTGCATCACGCAAAAGTTTGTGGAAGAAACGGAAGTAGAGTAAGTGCATCGTCGCGTGTTCAATACCACCAATGTATTGATCCACCGGTAACCAGTAATTCGCTTCATCTTTGTCTAGCATTGCTTCGGCAAATTTTGGTGACGTATAACGTGCGTAATACCAAGAGGACTCCATAAAGGTATCGAAGGTATCCGTTTCTTTTAATGCCGATGCACCGTTGAAGGTGGTCTTCGCCCAGTTTGGATCCGCCTTAATTGGGCTTTTCACACCGTCCATCACTACATCTTCAGGCAGAATAATCGGTAAATCTTCCATTGGTGCAGGTACTACATCGCCATTTTCAAGGGTTAGCATTGGAATTGGTGCACCCCAATAACGTTGGCGAGAAACGCCCCAGTCACGCAGACGGTAATTAACTTGTCGTTTACCCACGCCTAATTGTTCAAGTTTGTCCGCAATGCCGTTGAATGCACCATCGAAATCTCTGCCGTCAAATTCTGCAGAGTTAATCAATGTGCCGTGCTCAGTGAAGGCTTCTTTAGCGAGATTAATTTCTTGACCTGCAAGCGGTGCAATTACTTGTTTGATTTGCAAACCATATTTATTGGCAAATTCGTAGTCACGTTGATCATGCGCTGGCACCGCCATTACCGCACCTGTACCGTAATGCATTAATACAAAGTTCGCTACCCAAATTGGCAATTTTTCACCCGTTAATGGATGAATAGCGAACAAGCCTGTTGCCATTCCTTTTTTCTCCATGGTCGCGAGATCAGCTTCTGCTACTTTGGCATTTTTCGCTTCTTGAATGAAAGCCGCAAGTTCTGGATTATTCTCTGCTGCAAGGCTTGCCAATGGGTGAGCAGCTGCAATGCCTAAATAGCTCACGCCGTAGAATGTGTCTGGGCGAGTCGTGTAAACCGCCACTTTTTCATTGGTATCCGCTACGTCAAAGGTGATTTCGACCCCTTCAGAACGACCTATCCAATTGCGTTGCATAGTTTTCACCATATCTGGCCATTGTGGAAGGTTGTCTAAACCGCCTAATAATTGCTCGGCATAATCGGTGATTTTAATGAACCATTGTGGAATCTCTTTTTGTTCCACTGGGGTATCACAACGCCAGCAGCAACCTTCGTGAACTTGCTCGTTCGCAAGCACAGTTTCATCGTTCGGACACCAGTTTACGGTGGAGGTTTTTTTATAGACTAAACCTTTTTTGTATAACTCGGTGAAGAACCATTGTTCCCATTTGTAGTAATCGGGTTTGCAAGTCGCAATTTCGCGATCCCAGTCAAAACCAAAGCCTAAAAGTTGAAGTTGTTTCTTCATATAGGCGATGTTTTCGTAAGTCCATTTTGCTGGTGCGGTTTTGTTTTTAATTGCCGCCCCTTCAGCAGGTAAACCAAATGCATCCCAACCAAAGGGTTGCAACACGTTTTTACCCAGCATACGTTGATAGCGTGAAACCACATCGCCGATAGTGTAGTTACGAACGTGTCCCATATGCAGACGACCAGACGGATACGGGAACATAGAAAGACAGTAATATTTCTCTTTTGATTCGTCTTTGATCGCTTTGAAAACTTTATTTTCTGCCCAGTATTGTTGAACCTTCGGTTCAATTTCACTTGGATTATATTGCTGTTGCATAAACTTTAACCTTTACTTAAAATTACAAAAAATTGTCGTGATTCTACCGTAAAAACGTAGGTTTTTAAATTGGTAATTTTCCGTATAAGATTTGTTTCAAAATAGGATTCACCAATGCGTCAAAACTAAACTACTTAATCAACGCCTTAAGTTGCTTCAATTTCTCTTCCTTACTCATCGTCTGCTCTGCAACTTTATTTAAATCATCCACCAAATGCGGTTGCGTAGTTTCTCTCTGTGCATAAACAGGTTTCGCTTCTGAAATTTCTTCAGCATAAGCCATCAGTTGCTCAAGCCATTGCAGTTTTTCTGGGTCATCGTGATAAGTTTGAGATAACGTTTCGATTGATTGGGCGAACTGTTCCGCTTTGGCATCAATCTGCTGATTACAATATTTCTGCCATTTAACCTGATCTGCTCGGACTAAGGTTTCAGGATAATGGCGAGCACGATAATGGAATAACAATTGTTCCACACGCGGATCGGCAAATTTCAAACCGTGATGTGCTAACTCTTCAGGCTTAAGTGTACGTAAAATTGCCATATTATTTTTATCTGCAGGCGAGAAAAAACCATCATAAAGCGTGGTTTCCACATTCTCACTTGGTGCAAAAGTGCGTTCATCGCTAAAAATTTCGCTCACTTTTTGGCGTAATAAACTTTTATGCTGTTTTAACGCTTTTAAATTTTGTAAGCAAAGTTCACGATCGATGCCTAAACGTTCGGCATTTTCAGGTAAAAGTACTTTTGCAGGAGCTAAAATCGGGCATTTGTTGATATGCACTAATTTCAACGGCACGGGCAATTCGTTGTCGGCTAAATTTTCACGCTTGGTGTAAAGACGAGTTTTGAGTGCTTGTGGATCATCATTGAGCAAGCCTTGAATATCGCCCGATAAATCGCACACAATAACGGCATTTTTATTAGTTGGATGCCACTCAATCGGCACTACCCACGCAGTATTACCACGATAATTACCAAGCATACCTGATACGTGTACAAGCGGTGTCATTTCGCCCGTATCTATCAAACTTTCCACTTCTTTTTTGCCACGATGTTCAAAGAAATAATTGAACAATTTAGGTTGTTTCTCTTTAAGTAATTTCGTCATTGCGATAGTTGCATACACATCCGCCATCGCGTCATGGGCATTCTCGTGCTCAATCCCATTCGCTTTGGTAAGATTTTCCAATTTAAAATTAGGAATCCCCTCTTCATCAGTAACCCAATTGATGCCATCTGGACGTAACGCATAGCACACTCGTACCACATCTAACAAATCCCAACGCGAATTGCCGTTTTTATAGCTGTATTCGTAAGGATCAAAAAAATTACGAAAGAAGGTATAACGTGTCATTTCATCATCATAACGGATATTGTTATACCCCATCACACAAGTATTAGGCTGGCTAAATTCAGCGTGAATTTTTGCAGAAAATTCAGGCTCTGACAAACCCTCTGCATTGCATTGTTGAGGCAAAATCCCCGTTACCATAACTGCTTCAGGGGCTGGCAGATAATCAGGTGTTTGTTTGCAATAGAACATGACAGGTTCGCCAATGATGTTGAAATCGCTATCGGTGCGAATACCTGCAAATTGGGCGGGACGATCCGAGGCAGGATTAACGCCAAAACTCTCGTAATCGTAGAAAAAGAAGGTTTGTTTTTTGTTCATAGAATGTAACTTGCTTAAAATAATTGGCATTATTGTAACATATTGAAATCACGATGAAATACGCAAAAAAAAGCCCGTAATCAAAAATCGAAAACGGGCGGAGGTCTTATTAAGAAAATGAAAAAAACTTTGCTGATAATTTCAATCAGTTAGCAATTTATGTGACTAAGTCATTTTTATAAAGTTCACTATTTTTTCAAAAAATGTAAAAAAATTTTTAAACTTGCAATAAGTGATTGTTTTATCAACCATCTTTTTGTTCTTTCGCCTCTTCTTGCACGCGTTGGCGGAAACGTCCTGCGGCGAAGTGATAGAACGGTTTCGGGCAGAAATAACGAGAGACCATTGAAGCAATGAGGCTACCGACCAGCACCCAAAACAATACAGGCTGACTTCCTGTCATTTCCATCACAACGACACTGGCGGTAATTGGGGATTGCGTTCCGCCTGCAAGAAAAGCAGCCATACAGAGCAACACCAACAAACGCTGATCGACTAGCCCACCTGTAAGTGTTGCAATTTCCGCCCCAATGCCTGCACCAACAGTTAAAGATGGTGTAAAAATCCCTCCTGCAATGCCTGTCCAATAAGTTGTTAGCGTTGCAAAAAGTTTTGCAATTCCAACTGCTTGTGGTCCGATAGTTTCGCCACTTAATGCTCTGCTCACGACCTCATAGCCTGTGCCATAGGTTTGCCCGTTGGTGTAACTGCCAAGCCCTGCCAATACCAAGCCTAAAATTGACGCCATATAAATAGGATGGCGACGAACCCAACCACGAATTTTAGCAGGCGAAACGCCTGCCGTGCCTTTTGCCAACAAGCGGGCGAATAATCCTCCTAAAATGCCACAAATGACACCACACAATGCAACCCATAAAATCATTTTAGGCACAGTTGTAGCCCCTTGATATTGCGGGAAATAGGGGTTATTGCCTTCAATCGCCACCGAAATAAAGCCCGACGCCAGCACACCAAGTACAACACGTCTGCCCCAACGGAGCACCATTCCTCTCCCTAATTCTTCAATCGCAAAAATCACGCCTGCAAGTGGTGCATTAAATGCCGCCGCTAAACCACCGCCCGCACCCGCAGCCATCAGCTCGTTTGCCATTAAACCTTTGAATGCGTAGCCGTGCTTATGACAAAAATTCCCCCAAGCTAACATGACAGCGGCCCCTACTTGCACTGAAGGACCTTCACGCCCTACCGATGCACCAATTAACATCGCCAAAAAAGTGAGTGGAATTTTCCAAATCGTCTGTCCCAAAGTCACCAATCGACTTTTAAGCGAACCGTGTGGCAGGCTCATTGAAGCAATCACTTGCGGAATACCGCTGCCCGATACATAAGGTGTATATTTTGCGGTAAACCATGCGAGTAACGCCATTCCAAGCGGTAAAATAAACCAAACCGCTAGCGGATATTTTGCTGTCCAAATGCTATTCCAATGCAAACCAAGTTCAGCTAATTTGGCAAAACCCAGTGCCGAAAGCGAAACAAAACTCGCTCCGATAAGCAGACAAGCAAATTCAATGCTTTTACGTGAAATGCGATTCGTTTGGCGAAGTTTTTTATGCAATCCTCGCCGAAATTTTGTGATAAGGGATTTTAGATACTGGGTCATCATATTCGTGACTACCATAACGAGAAGAATTTAGGCTTTAACATAAAACGAATAGCGAAATTTTCTATTTAATTCGATCAAATTTCTAGCATTTTTGTAAGAAAATGTAAAAAATCCCCCATTCATTGCGGAATTTCTTGTAAAATAGGCAACGATTTTTTATTAAAAATTGATCAAAATAATTTTGAGGTATTCAATGTCTAAATTTCCATCAATTTCAGAAATTCTTTCAGGCAAAGTTGCCGTAGGAGAAGAAGTTTCTGTGCGCGGTTGGGTGCGTACCCGTCGCGATTCAAAAGCAGGTTTATCATTCTTAGCCGTATATGACGGTTCTTGTTTCGATCCAATCCAAGCAATCATCAATAACGATTTACCAAATTATCAAGATGAAGTGTTACGCTTAACTGCAGGTTGTTCTGTGATTGTGACAGGTAAAATTGTGGAATCACCAGCTGAAGGGCAAGCAGTTGAATTACAAGCAACCAATGTTGAAGTGGTTGGTTGGGTTGAAGATCCAGACACTTACCCAATGGCAGCAAAACGCCACTCTATCGAATACTTACGCGAAGTGGCTCATCTTCGCCCACGCACAAACTTAATCGGTGCAGTGGCACGTGTTCGTCACTGCTTGGCACAAGCGATTCACCGCTTCTTCCACGAACAAGGTTTCTACTGGGTGGCAACCCCGCTTATCACCGCTTCTGATACAGAAGGTGCAGGTGAAATGTTCCGCGTTTCAACCCTTGATTTAGAAAACCTACCACGTACAGAAGAAGGCAAAGTAGATTTTAGCCAAGATTTCTTCGGTAAAGAGTCTTTCTTAACCGTATCAGGTCAGTTAAACGGCGAAACTTACGCTTGTGCATTGAGTAAAGTTTATACATTTGGCCCAACTTTCCGTGCTGAAAACTCAAACACAACCCGCCACTTAGCGGAATTCTGGATGGTTGAACCTGAATTTGCATTCGCTACTTTAGCGGACAACGCAAAATTAGCGGAAGATATGTTGAAATATGTATTCAAAGCAGTATTAGCAGAACGCCCTGACGATATGGCATTCTTCGCAAAACATATCGACAAAGATGTGATCACCCGCCTTGAGAACTTCATCGCTTCGCCATTTGCACAAGTAGATTACACCGATGCAATCGAGATCTTATTAAAATCAGGCAAAGAGTTTGAATTCCCAGTGTCTTGGGGTATCGATCTCTCTTCTGAACACGAACGTTTCTTAGCAGAAGAATACTTCAAATCGCCAGTAGTAGTGAAAAACTATCCAAAAGACATCAAAGCATTCTATATGCGTTTAAATGATGATGGCAAAACTGTGGCAGCAATGGACGTATTAGCACCAGGAATTGGTGAAATCATCGGTGGTTCACAACGTGAAGAGCGTTTAGACGTGTTAGATAAACGTATGGTTGAAATGGGCTTAAACCCTGAAGACTACTGGTGGTACCGCGATCTTCGCAAATACGGTACCGTGCCACACTCTGGCTTTGGTTTAGGTTTCGAGCGTTTGATCGTGTATGTAACGGGCTTACAGAACATTCGTGAAGTAATCCCATTCCCACGAGCTCCGCGTAATGCGAACTTCTAATTTTTCTTATTAACAAGCGATAAAGAATCATATTTAAAAAGGAAACGGCGGAAATTTAATCTGCCCCCAAAAGTTAGACTTATTTAGTTCAAGGACTGAGTTCTGCATTCACAGGGCTCTGTCCTTTTAGTTTTCCCTGAATGCACTTATGGTTGTAATAATGAATGTACTCGTGGATTGTTTTTTCCAGTTGTTCTAACGTCTCAAATCATTTACCGTAATAACATTCCGTTAATCGTCCAAAGCAGCGTTCCATCGCACTGTTATCTAAACAATTTCCCTTCCTTGACATACTCTGTTGAATACCATTCTCCATGAGTATGTTTTGATAGTCTATCATCTGATACTAGCTGGATTAGATTTAACAGCATATCCAATTGATATATAAGTATAATGTACAAACACACCTATTTATATATTACTAAATATAATACTAATCTATTTTATTACTACCCTAGCTAGTATCCATAAATAACAATCTTGTCTACATTGCCGACCTAATATATCACTATCCTTCTTTAATTCAAAATATATATTGTTTCTCTTAACAAAATTCTACCTTATAAATCAAACACTTACACACCTCAAATTTATCTCATTTCCGAAACCCTCCAATTTTTTCAGAAACTCATTTTTTAACCACTCATATTTATTCAGACAAACAGGCTGAATATCCAACCCGTTTTCAACAACTACTTAATTTAATCCCCCTGATAAGCTCTATTTACCTCTTCTTTCTCAATATGAAAACCTTCCTTCGTTTCAATTTCAAGCACTAATTTTTTTTCCATCCCATCAAAACTGTAGCCTTCAATGTGT
>NZ_CALIFA010000007.1:0-18275 GCF_938021905.1 Pseudohaemophilus parahaemolyticus | reverse complement strand
GTGTGAAGAAGTGTAGAATTATGGCTAATTCTATTGGTAACAGATTATCAGGTAGTGCAGACTATATTACACATAACTATATTGTGAGCATTAATGGTAATCATGTTAGTGTTGATTAACTTGTTATATATCCATTTTTTAGAATCACAGTTCATAAGCAACTTAGCAATGGGTTGCTTTATTTTTTAATTTAATATTTAAAATAAAGTTGTTTAACTGAAGCATTTTAAATTCAATGAGTATTTGATAATAAATTATAAATAGCATAAAATTAATCACATAAATTTTGTCATCTTAAGTACAAATATGAAAGTAGTTCATAAGCATATTTATTCGGTAATGATATTTGCCAGCCTTCCTTATTCTCTTTTTGCTAATCAAACCGAAAACTTCTCTCGTTTAAATCAAATTGATGCTACGCAACAACAACGACAGCAACACATTCAGCAAGCACAAGATAAAATATTACAACCTCAATCTGATGTTCGTTTAGATACCACCAATAATGAAAGGTTGACATTATCAAACCACGAAATGCCCTGCTACCCCGTCCATCGTATTAGTCTCGTCGATTACTCCACTACGCCCACTTCCTTTGAAAGCCAATTTCAATGGGCATTTGATAAAGCCGCTCATGATTTAAATTTAACCTTACCACACTGTTTCGGCGGTGAAGGTTTAGGCATTTTAATGAAGCAAATTCAAAATCGTATCATTGAAAAAGGTTATGTGACGACAAGAGTAGTGACCCAAGAGCAAGATTTGCGCTCAGGAACGTTAACACTCACGGTGATTGCAGGTAAGGTGGGGAATACGTTAGTTTCCGACAGTGGCAATGTCCCACGCTTTACACGCTTGCATGCATTAACAGGACTCACCTTTGCGAAAGGCGATGTTTTAAATGTGAGGGAGATTGAGCAATCCCTTGAAAACCTCAAACGTGTTCCAACCGCCGAAGCCAATATTGAGATATTACCGAGTGAAACGGACGTTGGTGTCAGCGATATTAAAATTAGCTACCAACAAGCGTTCCCTTTCCGTGTTAACCTCGGTTTAGATGATTCAGGTTCTACTTCAACAGGTAAATACCAAGCTTCAGGTACACTCTCTTGGGATAACCTGTTTTCAGCCAATGACCTGTTTTATACCAGCTTCACCCATAGTTTAAAAAGTAACGATGATGAAGACGGAAAGCGTGCGACTAAAAACCTCACGTTTTACTATTCTATCCCATTTGGTTATTGGACACTTTTTGCTTCACAAACTTATAACCGCTACCATCAAGAAGTCTTCGGTGCTTTTAATAATAACTACCTGTATGCTGGTGAAAGTAATACCACCAAAGCGACACTTTCTTATTTACTCTACCGTGACAGCAAACGTAAAACTTCGATTTCAGGCTCATTTTGGTCTCGTCAATCGCAAAATTATATTGACGGTGCGGAAATTGAGGTGCAAAAACGCCGTATGGCAGGATGGGAAGCGGGCATTTCACATAAAGAATATATGGGCGATGCAACCCTTGAATTATCGGCAAATTATAAGCGAGGTACAGGTGCAAGAGGCTCGCTTGAAGCACCTGAAGAGCTTTGGGGAGAAGGTACATCTCGCCCTAAAATAATTACTGCCTCTATTGAGCTAACCAAGCCATTTATGTTAGGCGAACAACCGTGGCAGTACCAAAGCAGTTGGAATGCACAATGGAATAAAACACCGCTGATTGCCCAAGACCGTTTAAGTATCGGCGGGCGTTATACTGTGCGTGGCTTTGATGGTGAGCTGACTTTATCTGGTGAGCGTGGTTGGTTATGGCGTAACGAGTTAGCTTGGAATGTGAATCGTAAAGGGCATCAGCTTTATCTCGCCTTAGATGGTGGACGGGTGATGGGGTGGTCAACTGAATCACAACTGGGACATCATTTAATGGGTACTGCACTAGGCTTAAAAGGTGGCTTCGGTGGATTTTATTATGATGTTTTTGTCGGCAGACCTATCCGTAAGCCTGAGGGTTTTAGAACCTCGGATGAGGTAGCAGGTTTTAATATTGGATACAGTTTTTAATGGCTGATTATCTTTCATTGATTTTTGATGTCTCGGAGTGAAAAATGAATAAAAAATGTTTCCGTGTAATTTTTAGTAAAACCCTTCAACGCCTTGTGGTGACGTCTGAATTAGCAAAATCAGAAGGTAAATCTACGGAGCAATCCGCTTTTAGCTTATCGCAAATTTTTGCCCAAATCCAACCGCTTACCTTTAGTCTTTATTGTGCATTAGGCTTTGTGGCATTTTCTGATTCAGCATTAGCCAATCTGATTATTCAAGCCGATAAATCTGCCCCGAAAAATCAACAACCGATAGTGCTACAAACGGCAAACGGTTTACCGCAAGTCAATATTCAAATGCCGAACGACAAAGGGCTTTCACATAATAAATATTCAAAATTTGATGTCGATACCAAAGGTGCAATTCTTAACAATAGTCGCACCAATGTGCAAACACAGCAAGGTGGCTTAATCACGGGTAACCCTTATTTGGCAAAAGGTGAAGCGAAGGTCATTCTAAATGAAGTCAATTCATCCGACCCATCCGTTTTAAAAGGCTATGTGGAAGTGGCAGGTAAAAAAGCCGATGTCATTATCGCCAACCCATCGGGTTTACATTGTGAAGGTTGTGGCATCATCAACTCAGACCGAGCAACCCTCACCACAGGTAAACCGCAAATTAAAAACGGTCACCTTGACAGTTTTGTGGTGGAAAAAGGTAAGGTCAAAGTTTCAGGTAAAGGGTTGGACAATAGTCGTGTCGATTATACGGAGATTATTGCTCGAGAGACGGAAGTTAATGCAGGTATTTGGTCGAAAAAAGAAGCCAAGGTGGTAATAGGGAAAAATACCGTCAAGCGGTCGGATAGTCCAAAAGATTTGCAAATTATTCACACAAACCAACCGCTTGCAATAGAAAATCAGCCACAATTTGCCATCGATGTCGGTGAGCTAGGTGGTATGTACTCAGGTAAAATCCACCTTATTGGCACTGAACACGGTGTCGGGGTGCGTAATGCAGGACATATCGGAGCCAGTGCAGATACCTTACATATCGACAGCCAAGGGCGAATTGTGAATAAAGGTACGTTAAATGCGCATCATACCGTTCAACTTACAGGCACAAAAGGCATTGAAAACCAAGGCAAAATTGAAAACCGTCAGGGGAATATCACTCTTAACACGGCATCAGATATTCAACAAGATGGCTCAATAGTCGCTCGCAGTGGTCATATTCATAAAACAGCAAACCAAGCTATTAATCAACAAGGTGAAACGGTGGCGAAAGGTCATATTACCTACAAGGCTCCAACAGTCACCGCTTCAACGTCATCACTGATTGCCTCAGGTGTTGAGGTCAAAGATAGCGCACAAGGTGAAGTTCGTACACTTGAACCCCAATCGGCTCAAGGTAAGTCGATTACAGTCACCACCACAGGGAAAGCCTCATTACAAGGTAAAAACGTGGCTTCTGGCAATATCAATATCAGCAGCTCGGAAGCTGATTTAGATCACAGCCACACTTCTGCGCATGCAGTCAACGTCAATGCATCTCAAGGCAAAATTCAAGCTAATAATGCAACCTTGATTGCCCATACCGAGTTAGCCTTAACCTCTCCAACCTCGCTTGAAACTCAACATAGTGATGTAAAAGCAGAAAAAATTACGACGAAACAACGCTCATTGAATACGAAAGGAGCTACTTGGGAACAAACCGGCACAGATGAATTAAAACTGAATGTTGCAGATACATTACACAATAGCGGCGGTACCTTTAAAACCCAAGGGGATTTAACCGTTAATGCTCAAGGCGTGGATAACCAACAAGGGCGTTTGATTGTGAAGGGTAAATTAACAGTCAATACCGAGCGTGGTAAGTTAGATTCCACACAAGGCTTATTGGTGGCAGAGAAAGATGTTGCGATCAATTCGGGTGAATTAATGAATGACAGCGGTTTAATTCAGTCTAGCCAAAATGTCACGATAAATACACAGGGACAAAACCTTTCTAATCGCCAAACATTCACGGACAGTCAAGATAAAGGCATTGTGGCGTTGGGACAATTAGATGTTCAATCGTCTCATTTTTCCAACCAACAAGGGCGAGTGGTGAGTGGCAAAAGCCAAAACCTCCGCACGGCAGACCTTAACAACCAACAAGGCTTTATTTCTACCCAACAAGATCTTCATGTTGCAGCCTCCAACCTTGAAAACCACCAAGGCATTATTTCTTCTGTGGGGAATACGGCACTGACTATACAAAATCATCTTGCTCAGGAAGCGGGTAAGATATTGAGTGACGGACATCTTTCAGTTACAGCGACGACACTACAAAGCTCTCATCAGAGCGTCTTTTCAGCAAATCAACTCAATATTGCTACCCAAAGCATGTCAAATAATGCGAGTAAATTGCTGGCAAAACAAGGCGTAACAATTTCAAGTCATGCATTAGATAATACAAAAGGTGAGATAAGTAGCCATCAAAACACCGTCAATATCGATACACATCAACAAAAACTCAATAATAACGAAGGTAAGATTCGCTCAAAATCGACGTTAACGATTCAAAGTGGTAAACTCAATAACACACAAGGTGCTATTCATAGTGAAAGCGATATTGTACTGAATACGCATCATCAAACATTCACTAACCATAACACCCTTTCACCAGAGAAAGGAATTATTGCATTAGGTCAATTAACACTCCATAGTGCGGCTTTTACTAATCAACAAGGTTATATTGCAAGCCGAGATATGTTGAATCTAAAAGCGACAGAGGTCAATAATACTCAAGGTTTAATCAAATCAAATGATGGCTTACATCTTACCGCTCAATCTGTGCAAAATGATGAGGGGATCATTTCAGCTAAAACACAGGCAAATATTACCGTAGCCAACCATTTTACCCAACAGGCAGGACAGCTTGGTGCAAATCAGCTTATGTTGAATGCGGGGCGTTTAAGTAGTGAGAATGGAAGTTTAATTTCTGCAGGTAATGCTGAGATTCAGGTTTCAGCGTTATTTAGTCATCAGCAAAGTCGTTTAAATACGATGAGGGATTTAACCGTTCAAAGTCAGGGGTTAAATAATCTATTAGGAGTGATCAATAGCGTTGGTGGCCATATCTCGATTGATACCCAGCAACAGCTGTTGAATAATACTCAAGGTCAAATTACGGCTAAAGGTAAACTTGGATTAAATTCAGGCGAATTACAAAATCAGGCTGGTTTGCTACATAGCGAGCAAAATATCACGATTAATACGCTTGGAAACATGTTAAATAACCAACAAACCCAAGGTAAATATCAAGGTATTTTAGCCCTTGGCAATTTAACGATTGATTCAGGTAAACTAGATAATACCCGAGGGGTGATATCCGCCAACTCCGCTCAGTTGAATAGCTCGGAATTAGTCAACCGCTTAGGGCGTTTACAAAGTAATGAAAATGTATCACTGACCGCTCAATATCTTGAGAATAGCAATGGGGTGCTTTCAGGTGCAAAAAATGTCACCTTAACGGTTGCAGAGACGTTGCAACAAACCGCAGGTCAAATTGGTGCGAGTGAATTAACCATCAAGGCGGGTACCATCCAATCGACGGAAAAAAGTGTCATTGCTGCAGATAATGCAACATTGTCTGTTCAACGTACTTTAGCAAATACGGATAGTGAGATCTCTGCAACTCAAGATCTGACAATCACCAGTCAACAGATAAACAATCAACAAGGGTTACTACTAGCCGAAAAAGGAAATTTAACGCTCAATTCGCAACAACATCACGTGAATAACTTACACGGCAAAGTAGTTGCAGGTAATAACGTTTATGTGGAAAGCGGTACTTTGGAGAATCGACACGGTTTAATACAAAGTACTGCGAATCTTACCTTAAATACTCACGATCAATGTTTGCATAATAATTTGGGTAATATAATTAGCCAACAAGCATTGTCGATTACTTCAGGCGATCTGAGCAATGAGCAAGGTTATATTCAATCAACTCAACATGCCGATATTCAATTACGCTCTTCTACGCTTTCTAATCAAAAAGGTGTAATAACATCCCGTGATAACTTACATTTAACAGCAGGTACAGTCCATAATGACAATGGCATGGTGGATGCGAAAAATTTAACAGCAACCCTCACGAATCTTTACCAGCAAAACGGGACGGTTCAAGCGAATCAATTACTGAATCTTACTGCAAGCGGTGAGATCATCTCAACAAATCGCAGTCAAGTGAGCGGTAATCACATTGCAATAACGTCAGCAGGTCAATTAGATAATCAGCAAAGTGAAATCATTGCGAAACAACATGCGGTCATTCATAGTGGTCAACTAAATAACAATGATGCTGCGTTAGTCGCAGAGCAAGGCAATCTTGAGATTAACACCAAACAGCAAAGCCTCACCAACCAACAAGGCAAATTCAGTGCGGGTGCGAATTTGACGATTCAAAGTGGTGAGTTAGATAACCAGCAAGGCTTGATACAAAGTCGCCAAGATATACTAATCAATACCCATCAAGGTAACTTAAACAACCAACAAACCAAGCTGGCGGAACAGAATAAAGGGATTATTTCGTTAGGTAAATTGGCTTTAACGACACAACATTTATCCAACCAACAGGGTTACTTGTTAAGCCAGCAAGAGCAAACCTTAACTTCGCAATCTCTTCAAAATGATTCGGGTGTGTTGGCTTCGCTTGATTCACAAGCCGTGACGGTAAACAACAATATCCGCAATGTTGCAGGGAGAATCAGCGGTCTTTCAACGGCGATTTCAGCGCAAGCCATCGATAACCAATCGGGGTTATTGCAAGGTGAGAAACAGCTTTCCGTTCAATTACGTGGCGACTTAAATAATGATAAAGGGCAAGTGAAATCCAAAGAGGCACTTAGTCTAAAAGCTAATGCGGTCAATAACCGTGAAGGACAAGTTCGAGCAACGGAAGGGACTCTATCACTTTCTGCCGTATCCACCTTAGACAATACGTTGGGTAATATCACAGCCAAACAGCAAGCGACCATTGAAACGAATGCCTTAAACAATCAACAAGGTTTAGTGTATAACGAGCAAGATTTACTTCGCCTGAATGTGAAGCAAACCCTTGATAATTCAAATGGTAAAGTGATTAGCAAAGATGCACTGACAATAACTAGTGCATCGCTTACCAATCAACAAGGTACGCTCTATGCGGAAAACCGAGGTAACCTCTCTGTTAATGGGTTACTGGATAACCAACGCCTTGGTAAAATTCACGGTTTAGGTGAAATGGCGATTCAAGCAAACCAAGTGGATAACCGTGGTGGCGAGATTCGCACGAAAGATGCGCTGATACTGAATGTAAGTACTACCATTAATAACCAGAAGATCAGCGAGACAGGATCATTTATTGAAAGTGGCAATGTGTTAAATATTAATACAGCAACACTCAATAACCGTGATACGAAGTCTGCAACTAAACATATGGCTCAAGGTATTTTAGCCACGACTCTTACGCTTTCAGCACAAGTTGTAGATAACCGACAAGGTAAAATCCATAGTCGTCAGCAAAGTGATTTGCAAATTCAAGACAGTTTACATAATCAACAAGGTGAGGTAACGGGTAATGGTGACATTGCGATTAAAGGCAATGCATTACACATCAATAATCAGCAGGGACGATTACAAGCGGCAACTTCGTTGACAATTTTTGCAAATGAAGTCACTACCAATGGACATATTGAAGGTAGCGATATTGCAATTACTCAGCAAAAAGATTTTGTCACCGAAAATCATATCAATGCAAACCGTTCACTTGCGATTACCACTGCAGGCAATCTTACCAATCAACATCATCTTTATGCAGATGAGCACGTGAGCTTAACTGCAAATCACATCACTAATCATGAAAATGGGCGAATCAGCAGTGCCAACACGCAACTTACCGCAAAAGGTGATTTAACCAATGAAGGGTTAATCAACAGCGTGAGTGCCGATGACAATGCCCAAACCGTGATTAAGGTAGGCGGTCGTTTAACCAACACGGGTAAGGGGCGTATCTATGGCGATGATATTGCCCTTCAAGCTGATACCATAGAAAACAGCGATAAAGATTATGGCAACGGCGAAATACGCTCTGCGGTGGTGGCTGCTCGTAGCAATTTAGATCTTGCTGCCCGTGAAATAGAAAATAATACGGCACATTATTTATCAGATAATCAAGTAGGTGCAACGCTGTTCAGTGTCGGGGATATGACCTTTGGTCGCACTTTAAATGCAGACAACCAAGCGGAAGGTAAAGCCAATGTGTTGCGTAATAACAGTAGTGTGATTGAGTCTGAAAGCCGTATTCGTTTTGGTGTGGATAAGGTTTATAACAATAATACGCATTTTACGGCAGCACACGTTAAAAACGGTGAAAAGGTAACTGAGATTACAAAAGTCTCGGAAAACCCACTAAATGAAACTTATATCATTCCAATGCACCGAGACAGCCGAGGGAATTTCCCGACTTATTATAAGAATGACAAAGGAGATGATTTCTCCCAAATGACTTCAGAATATAAGCATATCCCAATGAAGCTACTCCGCTGGGTAGGTTGGAGTCGTGCAGGGCAATTGGTTTATAACCTCAATAATATAGAACCTACCGTTTTAAGTGCCGGCGAGACGATTCGTCCGGATATGTTATTAGCAAGTCGTAACCAAATGCGTTGCGATTCTTATTCTGATGGAACAAAAAATTGCACCTATATTCCTGCCGGAAACTATGAGCTTGATAGCCCGATTTGGACATATGCCGGCGTTTCTGCACCAAGTAGACCTTCACCAATTTTCTCTTTTGATGAGCTTGCCTCACAAGGTTACAAAGAAGAAGATTGGTTTAGCCTTGATCCTAAAACTAATGAATTAGATATTTTCAAAATACCGGAAGAGCCCAGTGTAACACCTGAAATACCAGTACGTTTGGAAAATGAGAGCGAGGTAGATTTCCAAGCAAGAATGACCAGCTATCAGCAAGCGTTAGAGACTTATACTCAAGCACAGAAAAAATGGGATTATTACCAAAACCGTATCAAACCTTATAACGATTGGGTAGACGAACATAAAGAGATACTGGATGCGGTAGATAAAAAAATTGAAGAACATAACCAAAATTTAAGTACGACTTTAGGGCAGCAATATTTCCGTGAATTTTGGCAAATAAACCTTAAAAAACGCCGTGAAGATGAAAGCAAAGTCTTGACGACTGTTGCTGGGCAAATTATTGCCGGCAGAAATTTAGAAGCCAATAGCCAATCTTTTATAAATGATCGCAGTGTAGTGATTGCCGGTCAAGATATGTTACTTGAAAATAAAATCGAGAATATTGATGAAGAAGGCTTACATCGCATTACTGACACGGGTGATAAAGTGTTTACCTTCGATAAATGGCGAGGTGGTTTTAAACGCTATTTCCAACGTAAGTGGGAAAATAGTGGCGATTACACCCGCATTATCGAAACGCCATTTGATATGCATATCTTCCGAGTGGAAGAAAATGCGGATTATGCAGCAAATAAACAAACATCGGATAAACTCAAGGCACAAACCGAGCATCAACTCTTATTGAGTAAAGTCAGTGTAAACAATGACGCATTGTCTTCGACTAATGAACTTGAACTTGGAACATTAAATGGTGGTGATTCAGCTCACTTTACACAATTAAATAGTAATACTCGCCAAGTCGATAGCTTGAACGTGTGGGAGGGTAAAGGGCAACAGGTTGAATCACAAATCATCGATGGGCAATTAGATGCATTCCATGCTTTACGTGATACGACATTAAACTCATTGACAGCACAATCTACGGTATCTAAAGATTCTCGCACACTTGAGCGTGTTACACTCAATGAGCAGCAAGAAGTCCGCAGCATTCAGCCGAATTTAGTGATTCCGCAGAATGTGCTGTATCGAGTCAATGCGAATCCGACCAATCGTGTACTTGTTGAAACCGACCCGAATTTTACCAATCAAAAACGTTGGTTAAGTTCGGATTATATGTTAAATGCTTTACGCTACGAGCCGAACCAAACCCAAAAACGGTTGGGTGACGGTTTTTATGAGCAGCGTTTGGTGCGAGAGCAAATCAACCGCTTAACGGGCAGAAATTTTGTAGGGAATTATACGGATTTTGATAGTCAATATCGTGGCTTAATGGATGCGGGGATAACCTTTGCACAAAAATTCAATTTACGCCCGGGCATTGCCCTTTCGCCAAACCAAGTGGCACAGCTGACGGCAGATATTGTGTGGTTGGAGAGCGAGCAGATTACTTTACCAAACGGCAAAGTGGAAACCGTGTTAGTGCCGAAAGTGTATGCACTGGCAAAAAAAGGCGACATCACGGGCAACGGTGCATTGCTTTCGGGTAACAAAGTGATTCACAAAGGTGGCGAGTTTATCAACAGCGGCACGGTTACTGGTCGTGAACTGGTGCAGTTTGACAGCGAGAGCATTCGCAACAGTGGCAACATTATTGGTGGTGCGATTGTGGGCAAGGTGAGTGGCGATATGGAAAACCTCGGTGGCACGCTAGAAGCCGACCGAGCGATATTGCTGAATGTTGCCGGTAACTTTAACCACACAAGCCAAACGCATACCACTTCCGTGAATGAACAAGGCTATCAACGTACCGACACTACGATTGGTCGCAAAGGCTTGTTACACGTCAAAGGCGAGAACGGCACGCTGCAAATCCAAGCAAACAACATTCATCTTACCGGTGCAGACATCATCAATGACGGGCAGGGTCAAACCTATCTTTCTGCAAAAAACAACCTTAATCTGACCGCTTTATCGGTGGGTTTTGATGAGAAGATGGGCGGAAGCAATCATTATCGTAATGAAGCGGTACAAAGTGTTGAAGTCAGCCGTGTGCAAGGTAAGGGTGATGTGGTGCTAAGCGGTCAAAGCATTTACAGCGAAGCGGCGCAGTTGGAAGCGAAGCAACACTTAGCCCTGTTAGCAGAAAATGATGTGCTGCTGGGAACGGCGAGTACCTCGAGTGATTATGCGGAATACCACCACACAAAAAGCGGCGGGGCGTTGGGCAACTCGAAGAAAACGACTTTAGATACCTATCAAGACAAAACTCAAGTTGGCACTACATTAGGCGGTGGCGAGATTTTGGTTTCTGCCGGCAATGACCTAAAAGCCCAAAATCTGCAAGCGATTGCCGATAAGGATTTACAACTACAAGCGGTCAATAACGTCAGCATTTCTGCGGATACGAATTCCTTTAAAGAAACCCATTTTGAGCAAAAATCGAAGTCGGGCGTCTTCTCGGGCGGTGGCATCGGCATTACCTTTGGGAAAAAATCCGAAACCCACGAAAGCGAAGCGGAAGGCTGGCAACAAAGCCAAGCACGCAGTACGCTGGGCAGTGTGTCCGGCAATGTAAGCGTAAAAGCCGGTAATCATGCCCATCTTTCGGGTACAGACTTAATCGCTTCCAAAGAGCTCGACAAAGCCATTGTAATTGAAGGCAAATCAACTTACATCGGCGCAAGCGAAGACGAGTTAAGTTCAAAAGAGCACCACGAGTATAAACAGTCGGGCTTGACGATTGCGTTTAGTTCAGCCGTAACCAATGCCGCAATGGCAGTGCAAAGCAGCTTAAAACGTTCAGAGCAAGTGAAAGACGAGCGTTTAAGCCAACTGCTTAAAGTGAAAGCCGCAAATGAAGCGGTTGAAACCGTGCAAAAAGCCAGCAAAGCGATTGACGCAATACAAAAAGCGGGCAGCGTGAGCGAAGGGTTAGCCTATAGCGATGCGAAAATCTCGGTGAGTGTAGGCTCAAGTAAATCCGTCTCCACCAGCCACACCCAACAAACCACTCACCAAGGCAGTGAGTTAAGTGCTGGCACAGTCACTGTTCGGGCAACGAAGGGTGATAACACGATTGTTGGTTCAAAAATCAACGCAAAAGAAGCGACCTTGGAAGGCAATAATGTCAATTTACTTGGTACAACAGATACTCAAACCAACCGAAGCGATAACAAGAGCAGCAGTTGGAGCGTGGGCGTGTTTGTGGGTAAATCGGGCGGATCGACCGGTTTTGGTGTGGAAGGTGCGGTTAATGTCGGCAAGGGATATGCCAACAGTGACTCACAAGTGCAAAACCACACGGAAATCAACGCTGACCGTTTAACCATGAAAGCAAACGAAACCACTACCCTAGAAGGGGCGACGGCGAACGTCAACCACTTAGCACTTGATACAAAAAACTTACATATTGAAAGCATGCAAGACACAGAAAAATATGACAGCAAGCAAACGCAGGGTGGGGTAAAGGCGGCATTTGCATGGGGAAGTGGTGCAAGTGGCTCAGCCCAATTTAGCCGAAATAAGGCGAATGTTGATTATGCTCAGGTTAATCAACAATCGGGCTTTAACATCAACGAAAGCTCAAACATTAACGTTAAAGAAAACACCTACTTAAAAGGCGGTGTTATCAATGCCCGAGGCGACAAAGCAAACCACAATCTAACCACAGGCACGCTTACCACAGAAAGCATTGAGAATCGTAGCGATATTAAAGTCAGCTCGGTCAGTGCCGGTGTAAGTTCAGATATGACACAAATGGCAACGATGGCAGTGGGTGCAGCGTTAAGTGCCTTAGGCAATATGAGCGAAAGCGAACGCAGCCAAACGCAAGCGGCGATTAGCCAAAATGTCAAGGTACAAATTACCGACAACGAAGCCCAAAAACAAAAAACAGGCAAAACAGCAGAAGAAGCCTTGCAAAGCCTAAACCGAGATGTAGCAAATGCCAACCAAAAACTGGAGAAGCAGGATTTACAGGCTTTGCCGGAACGCCAAGAAGCAACCCAAATTGTGGCAGAGATGGGAGCAAAAGCGGTCGGTGATTTAGCCAAAATGATGAACTGGGAAGATGGTAGTCCGCAAAAAGTCGCATTGCACGGCTTAGTTGGCTACCTTTCAGCAAAAGTCGGCGGCGGAGGGAACACCGCAGCCAGTGCACTTTCTGCAATGGGCAGTGAATACATCAACACCGAAATTGCAAATTATCTGCAACAAAACACCGCTTTAACGGCAGACCAACGCAATGCGGTTCAGCAGGCAAGTGCGGCAAGCTTGGGGGCGTTAATTGGTGCGAGTTTAGGCGGTAATAGCAACACGGTAAACCAATCTGCACAGATGGCGTGGAAAACGGAGAAGTTTAATCGACAGTTGCACCCTGATGAAATGAAATGGATCAAAGCACATGCAAAAGAATTTGCTGAGCAGGAAGGATTAACTGTTGAAGAAGCAGAAAAACGCTTGAGCCAACAAGCGGAAAGAGATCTCGATATTCTTTGGTTCTTAAAATTAGATTCTAGCACTGATGATAAAGCAAAAGCTTTTTTAGCCTCTCAAAATAATGCCACCTTCATTGATAGCAAAGGAGATGTTCAACATTATTTTGTAGCTAAAGATAATGATTTCTGGACACCAAGAAAATATGCAAGTGATGCGTATGACTATATGCAAGCCACAGGTGATAATTTCTATGGCAGAAACTTACAAACTGACACAACAGTTTGGGAAGGAACCAAGGATAAATTAGGTAAAGCTTACGACCATATTTCTGAAAATAAACTTGAAACTGCCAAAGCTGTGGGAAATGCTGTCATTGATGGTGTAGTGGAATGTGGTTCTGATGTCACGGGATGTTTAGGTAATTTTGTTGCTGAACTCTGGATTAAAGGAACATCTAGCACATCAGAAATGGGTAAAAATCTTGTGTTAAGTGATCAAGAAAAAATCAATACACTTTATGGTCAAGATGTTGAAAAAGAAATGGTTGCTGTATCTAGCTCACAGTTTGTAGCGACATTAACGGAAGCTTTAGGGGTAGGAAAAATTATCACTAAAGTAGGTAAAGAAGTAATAGGTGCGAGTGTTAAAGAGATAAAAGCACCTGTAAAAGATATTGTGAATTCACCTAAAGAATTAGTTGATGAAGTACTTGAAACAGCAGCTAGAGAAACCAGTAGAACTTGCTCATTCCGAGGCGATATGGAAGTAAAAACTGAAAAAGGTTATCAACCTATTTCAAGCATTAAGGTCGGCGATAAAGTGTTGGCAAAGAATGAAATAACAGGTATTACAACATATCAGAAAGTACAAGCTCATTACAGTAATCCTTATAATTACACGGTTTATGTGGAGGTTAAAGATAGCCAAGGCAAATATCAAACTATTGTTTCAAATAAAATCCACCCATTCTTTACACAAGTATTGAATGGTACAGCACCGATTTCCTCAGAGGGACACAACTATAAAGGGGAAATAGCTAAGGGACAATGGGTAGATGCTCAGCACTTGAAACAAGGTTATCGCTTACTTTCTGAAAGTGGAGAATGGCAAACGGTTTACAAAGTGACTATCCAATCAGAAAAATTGCAGGCATATAACCTCACTGTGGATGAAGATCATACATACTTTATTAAAGGTGCTAAGACTGATAGTCAAGGTGTATGGGTGCATAATGATTGTTGGCATGCTTTACCAAGCGATGCGAAACAAGTTGCGAATATTAATGGTTATAAGGCTTATCAATTTAAGGATCCAAAAGACGGAAAAGTTGTGACGGTGGTACAAAAAGATCTTAATCGTTTTGAAACGCCGAGTCATCAAAATGGTGTCGATCCGCATTTCAATCGATTATCTCAACAAATAGATGCGGAGAGAGGACGTTATTTATCGACAGATAACCCAGTAGATGGGCTATATAATCGAGCTTATTTACGTTCAGAAACGTTGCAGAAAATCTATGCAAATTATGATAAATTGTCGAATGGCAATTATCGTAATAAATTGACTAGACAAGAAATTAAAGCTCCTATCGATATAGGGCATATGTATGGCTGGGAACATAGACGGTTATCGTTAGCAGCAAAAGAATTAAACTGGAGTCAGAAACAATTTAATAATTATGTCAATGCAAGAGCGGAAAGATTTATGCTGGAAAATATGTCTGAGAATCGAAGCCATAAGAATGAGATGCCAGGATGGGATAATATTGAACCTATTATTCGTGATATGGAAAAATTTGAAAAAGGGAATAAGTAAATGGATAAATACACTACATTGGGGGTTAATATTCTAGACGCAATTGCTACAGATAATTTTGAGTTATTAGAAGAACTATTTCGAACAGGAGAAAGAAATTATTTAGAAATTTCACCTAAAGAAGGGTGGAACTGGTTACATAAATCGTTGCTAGGATTTGAATCAGATGAGCCTTCCAGAAAAATGATTGAGCATTTAATCAGTAAGGGACTTGATGTCAATGCTCAGGATTGTTATGGAATGACTCCCTTACATTACGCAATGAGGTCAAAAAATGTTGATGCGGCAATTGCATTATTAAATGCGGGGGCGGATCCCAATATTCCAAATCAAGATAATCTCATCCCTTTGTCAATGATAGGATATTTACCTGATAGGTTAGATGTCTTAGAGCTCATGCTAGAAAAAGGAGCTAATGTACATTTTTTAGTAAATGAAAATGAAAGTATATTGGAAAGTTATAAACCAACATCATCAGAATCTCATTTGAACCCAATATATAAATTAATGATAAAATACTCTTAGTACAGATATTTATGATTAAAATTTTGCAAATCATAGTGGTAAATTTACTGCTTGTATTTGATTTGTGGTATTTGGGGCAACATAAGTGTAGAGGAATAAAAGTGTAGTAGACAAATTTGTTGCTAAAAAGTGGCTTAAAGCCTTATAGTATAAGGCTTTAAGCCCGCTTTTTGAAATGTGAACAAAAAAAACTGCCCATTTTGCCAAACTCCGAAAATAAAGAAACAGGTACATCGAATAATATTCAACGATATTTTTGTCATAAATGCCATAAAACATTTTCCTTTAAGAATAAATTAGATCCAATTAAAATTTGGATAGATTACACATCTGGAAAAAAACCTATCGATAACTTTGGCATAGTAGACAAAATAGTTGCTAAAAAGAGGCTTAAAACCTTATAGTACAAGGCTTTAAGCCCTATTTTTGAAATATGAACAAAAAACTGTCCATTTTGCCAAAGTGCGAGAATAAAGAAATATGGTAAGCAAAATAATGCTCAACGTTATTTTTGTAATCAATGCCATAAAACATTTATCCTAAAAAATAAATTAGATCCTATTAAAATTTGGACTGATTACACCTCTGGAAAACAAACCTATCAACAGCTCGCGATAGAATATCAGTGTTCAGTTAGAACCATATAACGATATATTGATAAAGCCCCTAAAACATCTTTAAATCAGCCTAAAAATCGATACCTTAATATCATTATGGATACGACCTTTTTTCACCGTTATTCTGGTATTTTAGTGATGATGGATTCAAAAACAGATAAGGTCGTTTCATATCATTTTGTAAGGACGGAAAAAGATATCTACTACAAAATTGCATTAAATAGATTAAGAGAAAAATGCTATATAATTCAATCAATTACTTGTGATGGTAGGCGAGGTTTAATGAAAGAACTATTTGATACGCCTGTGTAGATGTGTCATTTTCATATGGTCGCGATTGTGATGAGAAAATTAAGAAAAAATATCAGTCACAAGCAGGTAAAGAATTAAAAATAATTGCAAAATCATTGGTAAAAAGTTCAAAAAATGACTTTTATCGTCGTTTATATGCTTGGTTTATAAAGCATGAGGATTTTTTAAAAGAACGAAGTGAAAAAGGAAATGAGAAAGGCTATTTCCCTTATAAACATAGAAATGTAAGAGGGGATTATGCTAGTTTGAAGTATTATATGAATTATTTATTTACCTTTGAAAAGCATGCTGAAATGAATATCGAAAATACGACAAATAGGCTAGAAGGATTATTTAAATATCTAAAGCGTCAATTAAATAATCATAATGGATTAACGAAAAAACGTAAGGTTATGTTTATAAAGGATTTTTTAAATAAAAAGAGTTGCTAATATTTTGAAAAATAAACATTAGCAACTGTTTTGTCCACATGGCATAGTTTTTGACGGATTAGCAACTATTTTGTCTACTATGCCTAATTTTAATTACCACAATCTATTATCATCAAAGAGAGATTCAAATTTCCTAGATTTTGATATAGGGTAAGTCGCATAAATTGCATCTTTTGATTTATTAGAAGGGAAGTTCATAATAGTTAGAGGGTGGTAAAACTCATAACCTAAAACATAACAAAGAAAGTAGCCTATAAAAATTGGTTTCCCATTATTCTTATCTATTTTTTTATCATATATAAAAATTCTAGTGTATAAATTTAGGGATTCATTTATTTCATAATCTAATAAGATCTGGTTGCAATTCTGATGCAACCGTTCCCGTATCAGATAAAGGAATAATATACTTAATGCCATCCATTTGAAATATATTGTAGCTTATAATTTCAGCAATATATTTAAAATTGTCAAAAGATGGTTCTTCTTGCCATTTTTCAAGATAATAATCACGGTAAGTGTAAAGTAAATTTTCACGAGCTAAGAGAAGAGAATCGCCGTTCCACTCAAAACCATAAGATGCTTGATAAGCAAGAACAGCAAGAGAGTGCCATTCAGATTTATCATTCACCTCTGATGAAATTCGCTTTAATTTTCGATCTACAAAACCTTCTCGCTCATTAATAGGTAAAATTTTCCCCGTTCCCATATCATAGCGAGTAGCCATGTAAGGTGCTTCACCACAAGTGATCTCTAACTATGTTCGAGATATGTACGTTTTTAGATCATCATTTAAATAATCCTGTTCTGCGGCATCATTTTGTTTTTTGACAATCCATGTTGGGGTAAATACCTCAGCTTTAGATCTAGTTCTTTCTTTTTGAATTTCTTGTGATTTTAAGGCTCTTGGCATAATAAGACACTCCATCTTACCCGTAATAAGAGCAGGCTTAATTTGAGCAGTTGGAGCGTAATATCTAGCACTATGTTTAGTATAGTTATTATTAGCCCAAATAATATTTTTAGTTGTTTTCCTAGTTGATTTGGTTCTATCAATCAACAACAATTCAAGAATCTCAGGCATTTTTTCGTGAATAAAGTTTTCTGAAATATCTGCTGATGTTTCGTTATTTAGGCTAATAATTTTATCTAACATAATTAATTTTTATATCCGAAAAGTTCTCTATCTATACGAAAAGCTTCACGCCATTCACGCAGATAACGTTTCTCAAATTGATTACCTTTAATGA
>NZ_CALIFA010000006.1:0-3579 GCF_938021905.1 Pseudohaemophilus parahaemolyticus | reverse complement strand
AATACCAACCGCTACCTTGAATTGGTGGTGTAGGTTTTGGATTTAATTCTTTGTGGTTATCAGGATATTTGAGTTTGTTGAAATATGCTGAAAAATCAGGGCAGAAACCGTCATAAGGTTCGTAGGTGACTTCATTGGCAATAAGTTTATTTACGAATGACATAATCTATATCCTTTTCATACACTTAAAACGGATTTTTAGATTATAAATGATCTTATATATTAAGTGCCAATTATTTGTATGGTTCGACAGTATTTTATATGTTTAACATCCCCCGCCAACTAACGCCACCATTGAAGCACTGTGGTGCGGTGCACGAAATGGGCGATCTTTCCAATTAGTAAAATTCAGTTCATTTTGTACAAGGCTTGTAATGGATGCCGTTTCAATCGCTTCTTCATCCGACATCTCAGGCAAAAGATCTGCCAAACGGCTGGCAAGCATTGTTTTGCCTGTACCTGGAGGGCCGAGAAAAAGCAGATTATGTTGCCCAGCTGCAGCAATTGTTAAGGCTCGCTTGGCGTGTTGTTGCCCAATAATATCCGTCAGATCACGTTTAACAAGCAGTGTATTTTCTTCGCTATTTTGCGGAATGTCTTGGGCAACAGGGAGTGTATCTCGTCGGTTAAGAAAATTGACCACTTGCAATAGCGAATGGGCAAAATGCGTTTTAGCATTAGAAACAAGCGAAGCCTCATTCGCATTCTGCTTGGCTAAAATCATCTGGCGTTTTGCTTTCTCTGCAGAAATCACCGCAGGAATTGCTCCTTGCACTCCTCGCAAAGAACCTGTAAGAGCAAGTTCGCCTAAAAACTCAAAACGTTTGAGTAAATCTGAATCAATCTGCCCTGATGCGGCAAGAATACCAATGGCAATCGGCAAATCGAAACGTCCGCCTTCTTTCGGTAAATCAGCAGGTGCAAGATTGATAGTAATGCGTTGCGGGGGATAGAAAAAATTAGCGTTAATTAAAGCACTTCTCACTCGATCCGCTGCTTCTTTCACTGTGGTTTCAGGTAAGCCGACAATGGTCATTTTAGGATTGCCGTTACTAATGTGCACTTCAATCGTGACTAAAGGTGCTTCCACACCAATGGAAGCACGGCTATAAACTATTGCTAAAGACATAATCTCTCCATTTTTAATCTCGACAGCATAAAAAGAGAAAGATAAATCACCAAGCAGAAATATTGAGATTTTCGAGCGAGATCACAAAAATAGTTTGAATGAGTGCAAAATTCAGATAAAAAATAAACCGCTTGTAAAGCATCCTACAAGCGGTTTATTTTCAGGCGATTTTTGCCAAATTAGAGATTAACAACGTATTGACCTACGCCAAGTTCATCTTCTTTACGGGTACGAGCAATCACGCTTGCCGCAGATTCTACTACGCGTAAGCCCATTTCATCTTCAGTGCGAACGACTTCACCACGTAGCGAGTTAGTGTAAACATCGGTAATTTTCACATCAACGAATTTGCCGATCATATCAGGCGTACCCACGAAATTCACTACACGGTTGGTTTCAGTGCGACCTGTTAATTCCATAATATCTTTTTTCGACGGGCCTTCTACCAAAATGCGTTGTTCCGTGCCAAGCATTGCACGGCTGAACTGCATCGCTTGATGGTTAATGCGTTGTTGCAAGCGTGCCAAACGCTCTTTTTTCTCGTCTTCGCTCACATCATCTGGAATATCCGCCGCTGGTGTACCTGGGCGAGCTGAGTAGATGAAACTGAAGCTCATATCAAAGTTCACTTGTTCGATCACTTTCATCGTTTGCTCGAAATCTTCCGCTGTTTCGCCAGGGAAACCGACGATAAAGTCAGAGCTGATTTGAATGTTTGGACGTACCTCACGCAATTTGCGAATAATCGCTTTATATTCCAATGCAGTGTGGTTACGTTTCATCATCGTTAAAATACGGTCTGCACCACTTTGGATTGGTAAGTGTAGGAAGCTCACTAGTTCTGGAGTGTCGCGATAAACTTCAATGATATCGTCAGTAAATTCAATTGGGTGACTGGTGGTGTAACGCACGCGGTCGATGCCGTCAATCGCTGCCACTAAGCGGAGTAATTCTGCAAAGGTGCAAATACCACCGTCAAAGGTTTCACCACGATAAGCGTTTACATTTTGACCGAGTAAGTTCACTTCACGCACACCTTGCTCGGCTAATTGAGCGATTTCAAATAATACATCGTCCACAGGACGAGAAACTTCTTCACCCCGAGTGTAAGGCACCACGCAGAATGAGCAGTATTTGTTACAGCCTTCCATAATAGAAACGAATGCGGTTGGACCTTCCGCTTTTGGCTCTGGCAAGCGGTCGAATTTTTCGATTTCTGGGAAAGAAATATCCACAATCGCACGGTCACCACCACGGATTTTGTTAATCATTTCTGGCAAGCGGTGTAAGGTTTGCGGCCCGAATACGATATCCACGAAAGGTGCACGTTCACGGATGTGTTCACCTTCTTGTGAAGCCACACAACCGCCCACACCAATAATCAAATTAGGTTTGTCTTTCTTCCAGTTTTTCCAACGACCTAATTGCGAGAATACTTTTTCTTGTGCTTTTTCACGAATTGAGCAGGTGTTGAGCAACAACACGTCCGCTTCTTCAGGTTTATCGGTAAGTTCTAAACCGTGGGTTGAATTTAAGAGATCCGCCATTTTTGATGAGTCATACTCATTCATTTGGCAGCCCCAAGTTGTAATATGTAATTTTGCCATAATCGTCTATATTGCCGTTAATAATAGGTTATCAAGATTAAGAAAAGAAAAGCGCAGAGCTAAGTTTAGGCTTGCTCCACGCTAAAAAGTCTGGGCTATTTTACCCGATTGGCTATTTTTTGGCTATAACTAATCTGATTTAATCTACTTATTTGTAACATCTAAAAACAGCTCAAGACAAAAAACCCAGCCTAAGCTGGGTTTTTCTATAATCTTTTAAGATTATTCAGCAACTACGTTTACAGTAACTACTGCGTTCACTTCTGGATGTAAGTGAACTTTAACTTGGTGTTCGCCAGTTGTACGAAGTGGACCTTCGCCTAAACGAACTTCAGATTTAGCTACTTCAACACCTGCTGCAGTTAATGCTTCAGCAATGTCTCTTGCAGAGATTGAACCGAATAAACGACCATCATCACCTGCTGTTGCAGCGATTGCAACTGCTGCGGTTTCAGCGATTTGTGCTGCACGAGCTTGTGCTGCTGCTAATGCTTCAGCTGCTTTTGCTTCTAATTCTGCACGACGTGCTTCGAAGTGAGCAATATTTGCTGCTGTAGCCATAACTGCTTTACCTTGTGGGATTAAGTAGTTACGAGCGAAGCCTGATTTAACTTCAACTTGTGTACCAACACCGCCAAGGTGAGCCACTTTGTCCAATAAAATAACTTGCATTGTACTCGCTCCTTAATTACTGATGGTTGTCAGTGTATGGAAGTAACGCTAAATAGCGAGCGCGTTTGATTGCACGAGCTAATTGACGTTGGTACTTCGCACGAGTACCGGTAATACGGCTTGGTACAATTTTGCCGCTTTCAGAAATGTAGTTCTTTAATGTAGCGATAT
>NZ_CALIFA010000005.1:0-29265 GCF_938021905.1 Pseudohaemophilus parahaemolyticus | reverse complement strand
AAAACTTAGCCGTAAAAGCAGGTCAAGCAGGTTTTATTTCTGAAACAGGGGCTTACGTAGGTCGCATTACCAAAGCCCTCTGGGGGCAATCCCAATCTGGTGCGAAATACCTTGATTTATCGATTGAAACCGATGACGGTTTAAAAGCAGATTATTTGAATGTGTATTATACCTCAAAAAACGGTGAGCCTATTAGTTTTGGCAAGAATATGATTCAAGCCATTATGGGGTGCTTAGGTATCCAACAGCTAACCGCAGTAAATACAGGGCAAGCCATTACCGTACCTGAATTACAAAATAAACGCATCGGCTTGTTCTTGCAGAAAGTGTTACGTTTAAAACAAGATGGTAGTGATACACACACGCTTCAAATTGTCGTGCCATTTAGTGCAAACTCAGGCAAAACCTTACTTGAACACTTAGAAAACAAACCCGCTCAACGCGTGGAATGGTTGAAAGCGAATACCAAAGACAAAGACGAACGCAGCAAACAAAACGCTCCGCAAGCAAATTATCAAGCACAAAATGAATTCTACGGTAACGCACCTGCTCAACCGAACAATTCATTTGATGATGATATTCCGTTTTAAGAGTTAACCCTGATCCTTCAACATCTCAACCGCCTGAATAATTAGTTGGTTCTGAGGAATCCCACGCTCACGGCTTAATTGCTCAATATCTGCAATCACCGCAAGCGGTAATTTAAACGCTTTCAGTTTAATTCCGTGTTTTTCCTCAGAGCGTTTCACAATTTCGGTTCTTGACAATGCCATAATAAATCCTTAGTATTGATTGCGAAGAACGAGAGGGTTTCCCCTCCCGTTGAATTATCACCAAGTTAGTAGGCTGGGGAGCTTAACACTAACAAGATGATAACTAGGATAATGAACTTAATCATAACGTTATCCTCTTCACAGTTGGGTGGATTAAAGGTCGCACCCAGCTCGTTTTCAACAGTATTGCTGAAAACAGGATTATTATAGATTAGTTAACTAATTAAATCAAGAACCAATTCATTAAGCCATCGTTTTTACGGTGGCTTTTTTATTTGACAACCGCCCCTACTTCGGATTAAAATGCCCCCACTTTTAACAGAAAGTCGATAGCCACAATTAAGTTAAGTGGCTTTTTTTATATCTGGAATTTGGGAGCGGTTATGACGGAACCTTTTTTAGTGATTGATGAAAATATGAAATTACAAATCTATTTACATAATGACAAGCCAGTTCAACTCTCAAAACTCTGTGAAAGTTTAGATGGTATTTCTCGCGAATATGCACATTTTGTCAACCTCTCCAGCGAAGATTTAAATCTTGAGCCTTGCGACAGCAATATTTACGTCACGCAAATCACCAAAGGCAGTATTATTGTTGAACTTGGCACATTAGTTGCTGCAACCTACCCCATTATTCAACATAGCAACGTTATTTTTGAATTTGGCGAACGATTAGCAAAAATATTTAACTGGCTAATGGGTAATGATGAACAACCAGAAAACGTAACTACAAATCAATTGCGCCGACTTCATAGTGCCTTAGAGCCTACTGCTGTTGATCCAAAAGGCAGTATCTCAATTGGCTCAATCAACATAAACGGCGACATTCATATTCATTTTGAAGCCGACAGCGCAAAATGCAACGCCCTACAGAATCGAATCAACAAAGAAATTGCCAAGATGAAAGAACCAATTATCGGCTTTCAAAATGGCTGTGCGATGATTTGGGCGCAAACCGCCACTAATCGACACGTTGATAAAGGCATTATCGAAGCGTTCACTAGTAAACCTGTTAAAGTCACCTTTGATAACGATACGCTCAAAGAAACCATGGTTATGCGGGAACACCCTTACAAAAAAATCTTTATTGTTGATGTCATGGTAAACAGCGTAGAAGACCAAATCGTCTCTTATCATATTCAGAGATTAGTTGATGTAATCGATAAAACTGAAATTTAATTTGACAACACCGCTCATATCGGATTAGGATACCTTCACTTTCAAGCTGTCTTTTGACGGCTATTTTTGTATCTGAGAGAATAAAAAAGGGCATTACGCCCCTTTCATCTCCTTCTGAAACAACAAAATCCCCTCGGTGACAATTGCTGTTTTAGATTTGCCTGTGGCTTCAGAAAGCTCAGCAAGCAAAGCGATAATATCTTCACTCAATTTATAAGATTGAAGACGCACGCCCCGTTTTTCATCTGAACGTTTTTGGATTTCCCCAAGACTTAAGCCTGATTTTGGACGACCACGAGCCATAATACCTCTTGAAAAATATATCACTTAGCGTTATATTATGGAGACCGCAGGGGAGCGGACACTCCCCTTTGGTTAATCCCTAGTAAGCTGGCAGGCTTACTAATAATAGGATTAAGATAATGATGATTTTGTGTGAGAATTTCATCTTATCTACTCCGATAGACCGCCATCGAAAGTGGCGGTTTCTTATTTTCAGACCACCTGAAAACGAGATTATTATAGTAAATACTAATTATTTAAGCAAGCTATTTTTTAGTTTTTACTAGAATAATTTTATTTGACAACCCCCACATTGAGTAGTAATATCCACCCCATAGGTGTCGAAACCTTCAAAAACATAGCGGAAATCCGCACCCGTCAGACAAGCGGTTTTTTTTGTGTCTAAATTTTGCAGATCGTTTTCCTTACCATTAAAGCGATTTGGAAACTCAATGTCGAGAGGGCGGAGAATACAATACCCGAAAGGGGAATAATCCCAGCCGTTCTATGTTTCGGTTTTCGAACCTCTCGGCACCCTATTAAATAGGGTAAATTTCGAAAATAAAAATATAGGAGCAGACTTATGTCTAATCAAATTACTACTCAAACACTTTCTTTTCACGGTTCAGATCTTATTACTTTAAAAGTTGAAGATGTTATCTATACAGCAGTAAAACCTATCGTTGAAGCTATGGGTTTAGACTGGGGTGGACAGCAACAAAAGCTAAGTAAATCAGGCGATAAATTCAACTGTAGAGATATCTCTATGGTTGCTAAAGACGGTAAAATTCGCCAAATGCTCTGTATGCCTCTTAAAAAACTTAACGGCTGGCTATTTAGCATTAACCCTGAAAAAGTAAGAGCAGACTTGCGAGAAAAAGTAATCCAATACCAAGAAGAATGTTTTGAAGCTCTCTACAACTACTGGCACTTAGGTAAAGCCGAACGCACGATTAACCCAGAACAACAGCAAGCAATCCAAGAGGCAGTCGTGAAAGCTCATCACCGTACTGGAATGAGTTACGCAGAAATCTATCGCCAACTTAAAAGTCTGTTTAAAGTGGGCAAATACGACCAACTCAAACCCTCACAATTTGAAAATGCCATCAGCTTTCTAGCCACACTCGGTAACAGCTACGCCCCGATTGACCGAATGGATAATCTGGAGCTAACCGAACAAGAGTGGCTCGACTGGCAAAACTTCTACTATGCCGTTACAAGATTTTCCGAAAGTGTAGAAACCCTAATACACGCATTACGCTCATTCCGTAGTCATCAGCAAAACAGCGTAGAATTTAACTTGGACGTGGTTCAGCGATACATTCGCACCACCAACCCAGCCGTCAGAAAAATTAACGACCGCATCAACCGCACCAATCGCCGACCGCTTGCAATCGGACACTACAATGAATCCGCAACCTCAGTCGCAGTATTTAAATAAACCTTAAATACTCAACCGACCTCACCTGAAACAACGTGAGGCGGTTCCCTACACCCAAAATTTGAGGAACGCACCATGACCGAAAAACAACTCCGCCTACAAATCAAATGGTACTGGCACAACTTCGCCCAAACAGGCAACATCGAATACTGGTACAAAGGCTACAACGCCTTTAACCAACTCGCAAAAATGATTCTATAAACCCACGCCCTTAGTTTTAAGGGCGTTATTATTTGGAGAGAAATAATGGAACAAATAGAACGCCGATTATATAATTTAAAATCCGTTGCAAATATACTCGATGTGAGTGTGGCAACGATTTATAGACGCTTAGATAGCGATCCATTCTTCCCCAAACCTAAACTGGTTGGAGGGAAGAACTTTTGGTCGGATATTCAGATTAAAGAGTATATTGAATTTATTGAGCAAGGAGGCTATAACAATTAGCAGCACATCAATGCTCGCCCCTCTGTCGATTTTTCGACAAAATCTCCCCACCATTGCATATATTCGATCCGTTGTGGCATATACTTTGCTTTATTGTATGTGCCACGCACGGAGGAATATTCAAAATGAGCTAAACATACCTCTATTATTTCGCTATTAAACTCAGCCTCATTCATCACAGTACTAAAAATCGAACGCAATCCGTGTGCCGTTAAAATATTCTTATAACCAATCCGACTTAATGCCTTATTTGGCGTTTCTTTCGAGATAGGTTGATGAGGATTTTTCTTACTTGGAAACACAAAAGGGCTATTGTAGCGATTCAACTTTTGTAATAACTGCAATACATTTATTGCTTGCGAAGAAAGCGGTAAAGTAAAATCCTGTACCTTTCCTTGTCTGCCTTTCATTTTTTCTTTCGGGATTTCGATTAAAGCATTTTCAAGATTGACTTCTCACCATTCTAATTGCGTAATTGCACCTGCACGTCCTGCAGTTAATAGCAAAAGTTCTAATGCACAGCGTGTTTCAATTTCTAGCGTACTATCTTGTAAATCAGTAAATAATTGGGGTAATGCTTCGGGTCTAATCGTTGGATTATTTTCCGCAACTGGCTTAATAAATACCCGTCCAATGTCAGCGGTTGGGTTGTATTGAATGACTCCACGATTAATCGCATAAACCATAATCTGATTCAAATAGCCAATCATGCGATGAAGTGTATCAAGTTTCCCTTCTCTTTCTAATGGTTTTAATTTCTCAATGGCTAATGGAGCTGAAATGTCTGAGATAGGATAATGCCCTAATATTTTTAGTAAGTGACGATCTAGCCGCTTACTAATATCTTGAAATGTCACTAATTTTAATCGCCCAGTATCTACCTCATTCTGTTTGAGTAAAAGCCATTCTTTTGCCATCGCTGATAATGTGAATTTTTGTTCACTTAATGCCTGTTGCGTCTGTTGCAAGCGATAATCTTACGGATCAATATTTTTGCAAGCAACAAACGATATAAATCTCTAACTTCTCTTGCCTCTTTTAATGAAATCTCAGGAAAAGCTCCCAAGCTGATCAATGTTCGTTTTTTAGTAAAAGGCTTGTAATATTGGAAACACCAAATATTAGATCCTGTTACCCTTACTAATAGAAATAAACCACTGCCATCCGATAATGAATAATCTTTTTCTTTTGGCTTAGCATTATTGATTTCTGAATTGCTTAATGGTTTTACCGAAACCGCCATATAATCCCCTTTGGTATTAAAAAATAGGAAAAATAATAAGTGATTTTGGTATTATGTCGGCTTTTTGGTATTACAAATAGAAAAATCACTTAAAATACTTACCAAATATAATACCAAATTTATGAGATGGAATGATAGAGCTTGATAGGGATTGAGAGAGCTAAAACGGCTAATAGCTTGATTTAGCTAAATAAAAACCCTCATTTGAGAGGGTTTGATATGGTTCGAAATAAATATATGGTGCGACTAGCTGGACTCGAACCAGTGACCCCCACCATGTCAAGGTGATGCTCTAACCAACTGAGCTATAGTCGCATGAACGGCTTATATTTTATTGAAAAAGAGATTTGAATGCAAGTCTTTTCTGTTGCAAGCGGTGCTTTTTAGAGCAAATCTTGCATCCTGTTAGTTCTTAAATAGATCGCTTTATAGATCGTCAATTACCACATAGATTTTTGACACTGGGCCATGTACGCCAACAACTTTGATCAACTCAATATCTGCGGTCGCACTTGGACCAGAGATGATATTGATACAAGATGGCATACGTTCGCCTACTTGTGCTTTTTCGTGCAGAATTTGGGCTAATTGTGCCACACGTGGTAATACTTTGCTTTTACGTACAACCACCACAGAAGTGGTTGGGAGCAAGCTAGTTGAGCGTCCGTTATCTTTGGTGGCAAATAACACAATACCACCAGATTCCGCTAAACCATATTCGCCGTGGACAATACCGATGTTGGCTGCAGCGGATTTTTCGATATTCTCTTCATCTTTGCTAAAATCCCATACATAGCTGTCAAAGTTTGCTTTTACAGCATCAGTAATGCCAAGCTCTGCCAAGCGTACATCGTTATTTAACACTACACTACCACCGCCATATTTTTGGCAGACATTTAGCACCGCTTGTGCTACATCAACTTCTTTGGTTTCCACTACATCAACCAACAATACTTTAGCAAAACTTATAAATTCGTTACACAACTCTTGTTGTGAAAGGTGCGTTAAGCGGGTTGTTGGGTGATCGTTTACTGGAGCTTCCATTTGATCTGGTACGAGTTTGCGTTCACGCCCCATTTTCTCCGCTAATTTATTTAAGAAATTCTCTCTGTTTTCTAGGTTCATTTTTATGTCCTTAGTTATAATGAAAATAGATGCAAAGTTTCTCTCTCCCATAAGGGGAGAGAGCTTGGGCATCTAATTACTTACGTTTCGCAAACCACTCGCGGAAGCTTTCACCTTCAGGGGTTGGTAAATCACGTGCTTTTGTCCATTCACCTAATGCACCTGCTTGAATTGGGGCTTTACCATTGCGGATCAGTTTACCCATCAATTTGGCACCCACTTTCACGCTGGCATTCCACACAGCTGGGTGTGAGTTAGCAAAGGTGAAGCCTTTAATTTCAATTTGTTCAAGTTTCGGTGTGCGACCTTCTTCCACCAATTTCTCACGGTGTTTTAAGATAAGTTGTGCCAGTGGAATTTTCACAGGGCAAACGCTATTGCACGCATTACAAAGCGAACAAGCATAAGGTAACTCTTTGAATTCATCGTAACCACCAAGTAACGGAGATATTACCGCTCCGATTGGTCCTGGATAGATTGAACCATAGCCGTGACCACCGATTTGGCGATACGCAGGGCATGTATTCAAGCACGCTCCACAACGGATACAACGTAAAACTTCTTCAAATTCGCTTTCTAAAATTTTTGAACGACCGTTATCAACAATCACTAAGTGAAAATCTTCAGGACCATCAACTTCACCTTCTAAACGAGGGCCAGTTAACCAAGTGTTATATGCTGTTAATTTTGCACCTACCGCACTACGGCAAAGCATGGTGATTAACACGTCCACTTCTTTGAATGTTGGGGCAATACGCTCCATCCCCATTACTGCGATATGTGTTTTTGGCACTGTGGTGGCTAAACGTAAGTTACCTTCATTCGTTACCAAGCAGACAGAACCTGTTTCTGGCACAGCAAAGTTACAACCTGAAATCCCAATATCGGCTTCTAAAAAATCTTTGCGTAAGGTTTTACGCACAAAAGCGTTCATCTCTTCTGGTTGTTCACTGCCTTCATAACCTAAAACTTCATGCAATTCTTTGCGAATACGGTGGCGATCTTTGTGAATTGCAGGCACAACAATGTGAGAAGGTTTATCACCCACGATTTGTAGTAAGTATTCGCCCAAGTCGGTTTCCACCACTTTGATGCCTTCTGCTTCTAAAACGTGGTTCATACCGATTTCTTCAGTCACCATTGATTTTGATTTCACAATGGTTTTTGCCTTTTTTTCTAATGCAACTTGGCGAATATAAGCGGTCGCTTCTTCTGCAGTTTCTGCAAAAAAGACTTTCCCTCCATTTTGAGTCACTTTTTCGCTTAATTGGTAAAGGTATGCGTCTAAGTTAGCTAAAACGTGGTTACGGAATTGTTTAGAAAGCTCTCGCCATTCTTCCCAGTTGCCTAATTCGTCCACCATTTTTTGGCGGTTTGCACCGATAGTTTCTTGTGCTTTTACTACCGCTTTACGCATAATTTCGTTATTAACTTGTTGTTCTACACGTTGTTTAAACGGCAAGTGACTGGTTTGTAAATGTGACATCTTACGCATCTCCTTCTTCCTGCATTAGCACTTCTGCGATATGCATTACTTTTACGTTTTTACCTTCACGGCTTAAACGACCTGCAATGTTCATTAAGCAGCTGACATCTGCACCGACTAAATAGTCTGGCTCTACTTCTGAGATATTCACAACTTTTTCTGTTACCATTTCACCTGAAATCTCTGCCATTTTTACCGAGAATGTGCCGCCGAAACCGCAGCAAGTTTGTTGGTTGTGAATTGGCATTAACTCTAACCCTTTTACATTTTGAAGCAGGGTTAATGGCTCATTCACTACGCCTAATTTACGAGTTAAGCTACAAGATGGGTGATAAACGGCTTTGCCTGTTAAGCGTGCACCCACGTTGGTTTTGCCTAAAACATTCACAATAAAAGCGGTTAAATCGTGGAAACGATTTGCAACTTTTTCTGCACGTTTTGCCCATTCAGGTTCACCAAAACGAGTGAAATATTCTGAGTAGTTTTTGATTGCATATACGCAAGAACCCGCAGGGGCTACAATTGGATAATCATTCACTTCAAAAGTTTCAACTAATTTTTTCATTCCTGCTACGGCATCTTTTGCATATCCGCTGTTAATTGCAGGTTGTCCACAACAGCCTTGTTTTTCAAGGAAAATCACGTTACAGCCTAATTTTTCGAGCAATAACACACTGTTTTTCGCCACATTGCTTTTTATAATGTCTGCGATACAGGTTACATAAAAATTCACGTTCATTTGAATTCCCACCTAATAAATAAAAATAAGAAATAATCGTATTTAGAAAGCCATAAATGACAAAAGGAAGCAAATGCTTCCTTTTAGTGTTTTTCCTATAGCTTACGCCATAGGTTACGCATAATTAAGCCCCTTTGGGACTTTCAAGCGGTTATGTTTTAAATTTCTTACATTCAGCAAGAGGTGCTGATTTATGCTTATCCTAGGGCGAAAGCCCTAGGAAATTATCTACACATTAAAGAATAATGGAATCACCGTTAAAGCAACGATTGCTGCAATAATACCGTAGATAAACATTGGTACTACAGTTTTCTTAATGATTGCCCCCTCTTGGTTTTCGATACCTAATACAGAGTTTACTGCCACGATGTTGTTGATACACACCATATTACCCATTGCACCGCCTGCAGATTGTAATGCAAGAACAAGTGAAGCAGAGAGACCTGTAATTTCAGCTGTTGATAATTGTACACTACCGAATGTTAAATTCGAAACGGTATTTGAACCTGAGAAGAATGCACCCACTGCACCTAAATATGATGCGAAGATTGTCCAATATTCTCCTGTTGCGTGAGCAAAGCTACGACCGATGATTTTCACCATTGACTCATCGCCCCCCACTAACATTAAGTTCACCATAATTAACGCACCGATTAGAGCGATGAATGGGTTACGAACTTGTTTTAAGCTGCTTGAGAAAATACCTTTCACATTGCTTGCAGACATTGAGAACACAGGAATTGCGATTAATACTGTGATTACAAATGGAATCAACGCTGGTACATAAAGCAATTTATAGCTTGCATTCATACCTGTGCCGAAGATATTTTTCAGGCTGAAAATTAAACCTTCACTGATCTCAAAGTGACCTAATGAACCTAATTGCATACCGACCCATTCAGTTGCATTGTTCATCATTGCTTTGAATGGTAATTGTTTAACACGAGTTAAAATTAAGAAAACAATTAATAAACCTGTCGGTAACAATGCTTTTGCAACTTCTTTACCTGTTACGGCGGTGTTATCTAAAGTATTTTCTACTTTCGCTAAACCAATGCCTTTATTTGCTAAGAAGATTGATAAGAACATACCAATTGCACCACCTACTAATGATGGGAATTCGTAGTTTACTTGAGCAAGTAAGAAATAAGGTACTACGCAAGCCAATACGCTTAAGTAAATGAAAACGATATTTTGACGAATTTCTTTCCAAGTTACGATAAAACTTAACGCAATCACAGGAATGATAAATGCCGCAATCGAGTGAATCGTTGCTGTCATAGAACCAATCTCTAAGATTTTATCTTCTGGAAGGTTCAATGGACCGAAACCGAACCATGTTGGTGTACCTACTGCACCAAATGAAACTGGCACTGAGTTCATAATTAACGCAAGAATCGCCACACGAATTGGGTTAAACCCTAAACCAACTAAGATTGGTGCTGCGATAGCTGCTGGTGTACCGAAGCCACTTGCCCCTTCAATCATAAAAGCAAACGCCCAACCGATAATCATCAACTGTGCTACAGGGTTTGGGTTAATGTTACCTAACCATTTACGCAGTGTATTTGTTACGCCAGACACTTCCGAGAAGCGGTTAAAGAGAATCGCACCGAAAATAACCGTTACGGGCGTTAATACATCAACCACCGCTGATGCAATTTTTGCACTAATAATAGAAACATCAGTTGCAAAGAAGACCAAATGAATAATTAATACTACTGCTGCAATCCAAGGTAGAGCAACATAAGATGGAAGAGCATTACGTTTTACCATTAGGTAAATCAATAATACAATTGGGAAAATACTAAGAAATAGAGCCATAAGGTTCACCTACAAAAAAGAAATATTTTTTTCTGATAGCAATTGCTAGTCGGACTTGATTGTAAACAACTTATTAAATAAAGATAGGATAATGTTACAGTTTTGTGAATTAGATCACGCTTTTTAAGTTTAATTGGTTAAAAAATAGATGAAACATTTTCGAGATAATTCAAAAGAGGTAGGGATTTTTAGCCCAACTACCCAACTAAAGGCGTTTAGCGTGCTTTTTAGTATAGGTTATAAAATGAAAGTTATTCATAATAAAGAAAAGAAATTTTCAACTTGAATAAACTGAAAGTTTGTTACAATTCTTATAACAGAGTTAAATAACAACAAAGGATTTTTTATGTCTCACCTTTTTCCTAATGCACAACCTCGCACTTCTGCACCATTTCGTTTTGATATTGTTGGCAGCTTCTTACGCCCTGAAGCATTAAAACATGCTCGTCATCAATGCAGTTGTGGCGATATTTCTTGTGCGGATTTAACTCAGGTGGAAGATCACGAGATTGCAAAATTAGTTGAACAGCAAAAAGCTGTAGGTTTACACGCAATAAGCGATGGCGAATTTCGCCGTACATTCTGGCACTTAGATTTCTTGAGTGCCCTTGATGGTGTAGAAGAAGTGGATGCAGAAAAATTCTCAGTACAATTCAAACATCACAACGTTCGCCCGAAAACCTTAAAAATCGTGAATAAAATTGATTTTTCTGAATCGCATCCATTTGTAAAGCATTTCCGTTCGTTACAAAAATTAGCAGGCGATACCGAAGTGAAATTAACCATTCCTTCGCCATCAATGTTGCATTTAATTACTAACGTACGTGCAACGGATTATGTGGCGATTCCACATTACGAAAACAACAACCAACAACTTTTAGATGATATTGCAGATGCTTACATCAAGGCAATGCAAATTTTCTACCAATTAGGCTGCCGTAATCTTCAATTAGACGATACCAGTTGGGGCGAATTTTGTGCAGAAGATAAGCGTAAAGCTTACCAAGAGCGAGGCTTTGATTTAGACCAAATCGCTAAAGATTACGTGTATATGGTAAACAAAATCATTGATGCGAAACCTGCTGATCTTGCGATTACGATGCATATCTGTCGCGGTAACTTCCGTTCAACATGGTTCTCCGCAGGCGGTTATGAGCCTGTGGCGGAAACGTTGTTTGGCACTTGCCGTGTGGATGGTTTCTTCCTTGAATACGACAGTGATCGTTCGGGTGATTTTAAACCATTACGTTTTATTAAAGATCAACAAGTGGTGCTTGGTTTAGTTACATCAAAAAGCGGTGAATTAGAAAATCGTGATGAGATCATTGAACGAATTAAAGAAGCAACGCAATATGTGGATATAAACCAACTTTGCTTAAGCCCACAGTGTGGCTTTGCCTCAACTGAGGAAGGAAATATCTTGACCGAAGAACAACAATGGGCGAAACTTGCATTTATTCGAGATATCGCCCGCGATGTTTGGGGTGAGTAACCTTCACTTATTTTTAGGGCGGACGTTAGTCCGCCATTTTTATTATTTAATTGGCGGACTAACGTTCGCCCTACGTTAATATGCAACTAACCCTCCCTCCACTTAGCTTATATATCCACATTCCTTGGTGCGTACAAAAATGCCCTTACTGCGATTTTAATTCGCACGCTCAAAAAGGCATCATTCCCGAAGCTGAATACATCGAACACCTACTTGCAGATTTATCTCAAGATTTAACCGCTTACCGCGAGGCGATTGGTAATCGAAAAATCCACTCCATCTTTATTGGAGGTGGAACACCAAGTCTCTTTTCTGCAGAAGGCATTGAGCATCTATTACTCAAAATTCAACAGCAAATCCCGTTTGAAGAGGGCTTAGAAATTACACTTGAAGCCAATCCAGGTACTGCAGAAGCAGAGCGTTTTATCGGTTATGCGAAAGCAGGTGTGACCCGAATTTCAATGGGAATCCAGAGTTTCGAACCTGAAAAATTGCTGAAATTGGGACGTATTCACGACAGCCAAGAGGCAAAACAAGCGGTTAAATTTGCCCAAAATGCAGCAAACTTTGGCTTAAAGAGCTTTAATATTGACTTGATGCACGGCTTGCCAAACCAATCGGTAAAACAGGCATTGGAAGATTTAAAACAAGGCATTGCGTTAAACCCGCCACATCTTTCGTGGTATCAACTTACGATTGAGCCGAATACGATGTTCTACTACCGCCAACCCATTTTGCCTGATGATGATGAGTTGTGGGATATTTTCGAACAAGGTCATCAACTGCTGACTGAAGCAGGCTACGAGCAGTATGAAACTTCCGCTTATGCAAAAAAAGGTTACCAATGTCAGCACAACTTGAACTACTGGCGTTTTGGCGATTATTTGGCAATTGGTTGCGGTGCTCATGGTAAAATTAGTTACCCAACGGGCGAAATCTACCGCTTTAGCAAAACCAAGCACCCGAAAGGTTATATGCGAGGCGAATACCGTTATTCACAAGATCAGATTGCTCCAGAAGATCGCCCATTTGAGTTCTTTATGAACCGATTCCGTTTGCTTGAGGCTGTACCTAAAGCGGAATTTGAGCAATACACGGGGTTGTCTGCTGAGCAGGTTAAACCTAAAATGGATTGGGCATTAAGTCAAAATTACATTACCGAAACAGCAACTCACTGGCAAATTACCCTGCACGGTAAGTTATTCTTAAATGAACTGCTGGAGAAGTTTTTGGATTAATTGGCAAAAAATTTAAGAAAATAACCGCTTGTGATAAGATACAAGCGGTTTATTTATGGCTAGATTTTGCAAGTTTCTGCTTAGTCCCCCTCTTTAGAAAAGAGGGGCAGGGGGAGATTTGATTGAGGTCTATTTATTTACGAGGTTGGATTTTATTCTGCCAAATCTCCCCTACCCCTCTTTACTAAAGAGGGGATTCATTTTAGGGGCTTATTATGGAACACTAAAAAATGAACACTCTACAAGCAGGCGATTTAGCGCCACAATTTACTCTTCTTAATCAAAACGAACAGTCTGTTTCTCTTGCTCAGTTTGCGGGCAAAAAAGTCCTTGTTTATTTTTATCCTAAAGCCCTTACCCCAGGTTGTACGACTCAGGCTTGCGGATTGCGTGATAGTCGTACTGAACTTTCTGAATTGAATGTAGAAGTACTCGGTATTAGTCCCGATCTTCCAAAAAAATTGGCTCAATTTATCGAGAAAAAAGCACTTAATTTCACACTTCTTTCTGACCCTGATCACCAAGTTGCTGAGGCTTTTGGCGTATGGGGTGAGAAAAAATTTATGGGCAAAATCTATGATGGTATCCACCGCATTAGCTTTTTAGTGAACGAACAAGGCGTGATTGAAAAAGTGTTCGATAAATTCAAAACCAACAAACACCACCAAATTGTGGTCAATTACCTAAAAGGAACGAAATAATGGCACATAAAGCGATTTTTCTCGACCGCGACGGCACCATCAATATCGACCACGGTTATGTACATAAAATCGATGATTTTCAATTTATTGAAGGCGTAGGCAAAGCGTTAAAACAATTGCAAGATAAAGGTTATTTACTCGTGTTAGTGACTAACCAATCGGGCATTGCCCGCGGTTATTTCACCGAAGAACAATTTACTCAACTTACTGAATGGATGGATTGGTCATTAGACGAAGATTATGGCGTGGTGCTAGATGGCATTTATTATTGTCCACATCACCCAGAGGGAAAAGGCGAATATCGCGAAGAGTGCGATTGCCGTAAACCGAAAGCGGGAATGTTCTTGCAGGCGATAAAAGATTTGAACATTGATCCTGCAAAATCTTATATGGTGGGCGATAAATTAGAAGATCTGCTTGCTGCCGAAAATGCGGGCGTAAAAACCAAAGTGTTAGTTAAAACGGGCAAAGAAATCACCGAAGCAGGACGCGAAAAAGCCGATTTAGTGCTTGATAGTTTGGTGGATTTGGTGAGATTTGTGAAATAACCACAAGCGGTAGGATTTGCAAAATAATTTGCAGATCTTACCGCTTGTGTTTTATTGGTTATTTGTCTGTATACTATTTAACTTCGAGCAGTGATTTTTATATAACTTTCCCTCAAACTAGCAACAAAATAAATGACGGCATTCATCCAACTGTGCTTTAGTTAAACTAAACACACCTAAGCCCCCCTGCTTAAATTCGATCCAATTAAATGGTACGGTGGGATATTGTGCGATTAAGTGAATCATACTATTGCCAACTTCACAAATTAACGTGCCATCTTCCGATAAATAATCAGAAGCCTCGGATAAAATACGTTTAGTAATATCCAACCCATCTTCGCCTGAACCAAGTGCTAATTCTGGCTCAAAATGGAACTCTTCTGGCATATCATCTAAATCTTCCTGATCCACATAAGGAGGGTTGGTCACAATCAGATCGTATTTATCTTGCGGAATATTGTTAAACAGATCCGAACTCATTGGGAACACTCGCTCTGATAATTGATAGCGTTCAATATTAATTTGAGCGACATCTAACGCATCAAGCGACAAATCTACCGCATCAATCTCCGCTTCTGGGAACGTTTCTGCACAAGCGATTGCAATACAACCGCTACCAGTACAAAGATCTAGAATACGTTTAGGGTTATGGTTAATAAAGCCTGCAAATTGATCACGAATAAGTTCACCAATTGGTGAGCGAGGTACAATCACGCGTTCATCGACATAAAATTCTAAGCCACAGAACCACGCAGTGTTAATTAAATAAGCGACCGGCTTACGCGTACCTAAACGAGCTTGAATAAGTTCAACTACACGCATTTTTTCTACATCGGTTAAGCGTGATGCGTACATTGCTTCTGGCACATCTGCAGGCAAGCATAGTGCACTCAAAACAAGCTGCTGTGCTTCTTGCCAACCGTTCTCATAGCCGTGTCCGTAATAAAGATCAGAAGCATTAAAATAGCTATACGCCCAACGCATCATATCTTGAATGGTTTTTAAATCTTGCAATGCACTTGAAGCAGAAATCTCTTCAAGCAACTCTAAATTGTGTTGATACATACTATCCCCTTAAAAATAACGGGCATTATCCCTTTTTAGCTTGGATGTATCAACTTTTTTATTATGCTAAAATAGCCCCGAACAAGGAGAAAATAATGACAGAGACAGATGATTTCGCACTATTCCGTGAGGCGATTAAAGGCACAAAAAAAATCAAGCAAGATACTTTTATTCCAAGCCAACCTCCACGTAAAAAAATCAATGAACTGCGTGAAATGCAAGAACAAAAAGATACCGAATTTTTCTTTTCGGATGAATATGAACCGCTTTTGAAAGAAGAAAATGAAAAAGTTCGCTATTTGCGTGAAGATGTCGATCCTTATATTTTAAAACAGCTTCGCCGAGGTGATTTCCAACCAGAACTGTTCTTAGATCTGCATGGTTTAACCAAAGAAAAAGCGAAAAAAGAGTTAGCTGCTTTAATTTTAGCTTGCGAACGTGAACACGTTTATTGTGCGAGCATTATGACAGGGTTTGGTACTCGCACACTTAAAGATCAAATCCCTCGTTGGTTAGTCCAACATCCGAAAGTATTAGCTTTGCATCAAGCACCAAAAGAGTGGGGTGGAGATGCGGCTATTCTGATTTTAGTGGAACAACAAGAGAGTTTGGAACGTCGATTGTTTGAGCGCTAAGCGTTATTATTCCTACTTCGCATACCGCTTTTGTCTTTCTGCTAACCACTCTGATGCGGAAAGGGCGATTAAAGAAATTACAATCGCAACCGCACAAAGGCGGGCTGCGGCGAGTTCTCCATCAGGCGTTTCGATAAAGGTGAAAAGAGCTGCTGGAATCGTTTGGGTTTGATTTGGAATATTAGATACAAAAGTAATAGTTGCCCCAAATTCTCCAAGCGAACGGGCAAAACCTAATACTGCTCCAGCAATGACGCCTGAAAATGAGAGTGGAAGATTAAGCGTAAAAAACACTTTAAGTGGGCTTGCACCTAATGTTCTAGCTGCTTGTTCAAGTTTAGGATCAATTGCATCAAAGGCTTGTTTGATAGAACGCACCATCAGCGGAAATGCTATTACCGCAGAGGCTAATACCGCACCTCGCCAAGAAAAACTAAAAGAAAAACTGAACCACTCCCATAAATATTGCCCAATTGCACCACGCTTTGCCATCATAATAAGCAAGAGATAGCCAATCACCACAGGGGGTAAAACAAGCGGTAGATGCACGATGCCATTTAGCAATTGCTTGCCCCAGAATTGTTTGCGTGAAAGTATCCAAGCAATAAAAATAGCAACAGGTAGAGCAAAAAGAATCGCAATCGTGGCGACTTTAAGGCTCAAATAAATGGCATTGAGTTCGGGTTGAGAAAAGAAAAACATAGACAGTTTCGGTTGTTGCCGAGGGTATAAATACCCTCGGTTAGACATAATTCAACCTCATTGGGGTTGTAAGTTATAAATTATTGTACTGGATAAAAACCAGCTTCTTTAAATTTCGCTTGAGCTGCAGGTGTTTTTAAGAAATCGAGGAATTTTTTCGCTTCTGCTTTATCACTTACTGTTGCAGCAGGATAAACCACTTCGCCATAACTTTCATTTGGGAACGTTGCCACGATTTTTACTTTAGTTGCAGAAACTTTCGCATCAGTTGCATAAACAATCCCTAATGGAGCTTCGTTGCGTTCTACATAAGATAACGCATCACGCACATTTTTTGCTCGAACTAACTTGCTTTCTAAGCCATCCCAGAGTTTGTAATATTCCAGTGCTTTTTTTGCATATTTGCCAACTGGCACGTGTGATGGATCGCCTACAGATAAATACCCCCCTGCTAATTCCTTGTTAAAATCAACCGCTTGAATGCTTTTTGCTTGAATTTTACTTTCAATCGGTGCAATCAACACAAGATCGTTTTTCACTAAATTATGCACATTTTGGGTTTTTGCAGGTTGTTTTTCTTGAACATAATCCATCCATTTTGTATCAGCTGAAATAAATACATCCGCTGGAGCGTCTTGTTCAATTTGTTTTGCAAGCACAGAAGAAGAGGCAAACGAGAATGTAACTTTATCTTGCGGATTGGCTTTTTCAAAATCTTTGTTGATTTCTTGAAGCACGTTGGTCATTGAGGCTGCAGCAAAAACAGTAATATCTTGTGCAAAGCTAGCGGCAGAGAAAAGAGAGAGAGCACTTACAAAGCAGAGTTTTTTGAATTTCATTTTGGGTTCCTTTTGAGATGAGCACGAGAGCAACAAGCGGTAGAATTTTTCCTAATTTTAGCAAAACTCTCGTGCAATCCGTGGCAAAGAAAATTAGGAACGTAATCCTACACCTTTCTCAATCAGTGAAAAGGCAAACCAGTATAACATAATACATAACGATCCCAATACCAAAAATGTGTAAAAAATGGGCATATCACTGATACCTAAAAAGCCATAACGGAAACCATTGATCATATATACAATGGGGTTGAACTTGGACACTGCTTGCCAGAAATCAGGCAGTAATGAGATCGAATAAAATACACCGCCCAAGTATGTAAGTGGTGTTAAAACGAAAGTGGGGATTAAACCTACATCGTCAAATGTTTTCGCATACACCGCATTAATTAATCCACCTAGTGCGAAACTAATCGTTGTCAGTAAAAGCGTTGAAAAAATCATCATCCAAGAGTGGATATCAAAGGTGATAAACAACAAAGCAACCAGCATTACCAAAATGCCAGCTAGCCCACCGCGAACAACACTGCCTACGACATAACCCCAAATAATGTTATGCGTTGAAAGAGGGGAAATGAGCATCTCCTCATAAGTTTTGGTAAATTTGCTCAAGAAAAATGATGAGGCGGAATTGACATAAGAGGCTGTGATTGCGGTCATCATCACAAGTCCAGGGGCAATAAACTGCATATAGCTTACCCCGTGCATATCACCAATACGTCCACCAATTAATTGCCCGAAAATCAAGAAATAGAGCGTGGTAGTAATAACCGGTGGCACGAGTGTCTGTCTCCAAATGCGAATAACGCGTTTGCTCTCTTTAGTTGCGAGCGTAAAAAATCCAGTTAAATTCATATTAATTAGCCATTTTGAGGAAAAGTTCTTCCAAGCGGTTCGATTTATTTCGCATACTTAACACTTCCACATTTTGTGCAGTTAATTGCGTAAATAAGTTGGTTAAGCCTTGAGCACGCTGTACTTCTACTTCTAGCGTGTTTTCATCCAATAATTTATGCGGATAATGCTCAATCACAAGCGGGCTATTTTGAGGCATATTTTGCAAATCCAGCACGAAAATTTCGGTCTCCAATTTCGCCAGTAAAGACTTCATTGATGTATTTTCAATCAATTTTCCGTGCTGAATAATGCCTATATTTCGGCAGAGGTTTTCCGCTTCTTCAAGATAGTGCGTAGTAAGAATAATAGTAGTGCCTTGTTGATTGAGTTCCCGCAAAAAATCCCACAGCGAACGACGAAGCTCAATATCCACGCCCGCAGTAGGTTCATCTAAAATCAGCAATTTTGGGTTATGCATTAAAGCCCGAGCAATCATTACCCGACGTTTCATCCCACCCGACAATTCGCGAGTTAAATGCGTACGTTTTTCCCATAAATCCAATTTTTTCAGCCACATCTCTGCACGCACTTTAGCTTCTTTTAATGGAATGCCATAAAATCCCGCTTGCTGCGTGAGCACATCCACCACTTTCTCAAATTGATTGAAGTTAAACTCTTGCGGCACTAAGCCGATTTGCTGTTTGAGCTGTGTTTTTTGGGTATCTAAATCATAACCGAAGACTTTTACCGAACCACTGCTTTTATTTACGAGTGAACTAATAATGCCAATGGTCGTTGATTTGCCCGCTCCATTATGCCCAAGCAAGGCATAAAAATCGCCCTGCTCGACGGTAAGATCAATGCCCTTTACCGCTTGAACGCCCGTAGCATAGGTTTTGATAAGATTTTTGATTTCTAATGCATGCATAGTTTTTTATATGTATATATCTAGGGCTACACACCCTAGGTTAATGATAAAAGCGTACTTTATGCGTAGAACGGAAGCCCTAGGCTTTCGCTACCGCCCTAATCGTTGATTCATCCAGCTTCGCATCAAACGCTTCACGTAATAATTTCAACTTAGCATCATTCAGCAAGGCATTTCTTGCTTCTTGGGTTAAGCCTTCAAAAATAGCACGGCGAATTTCAAGCGGGGTTTTGCGTTTGGGATTATCAGCAATAGTGAGTTGATAAGTAAGCTCTTTTCCCGACAACGCATCGGCTAAACTTTGGCGTGCTTCTGGACTATCTAAATGTGCCATATTCGGTTTTAGCACTAAATGAAGCTCATGATCTTGCTTTTCTGCCAAGTAACTATTTAATGCAATCTGGCGAGTCAATCCGCCTAATTTAAGCTCATTAACCAATGCCGCCCATTCATCTTGTTGGCAAGCTAACTCAATGGTTTTTGCTACTAATTCGGGGGTACGTTCTTGTAAAATAGCTTGCTTAATATCGGAGGGTTTTGCTGTTTCTTCTTGATTTTCTAATTCGGGATTGAGCCAAGTCCAGCGATACTCTTCGTCATTGGTAACGACCGTTTGCTTCGTTTGTTTTTCGTGCTCAAGTTCGGTTTTTTCGGTTTCCGCCAAATACATAAACCGCTCTTGCAAATTCATTTTTTTGGTAGGAGCACGGTTTGGCATTGAAGGCATTACGGCGTTATTCGGTTTTTTTTTTTCGGTTTGTGCTAGCTGATCTTGTGTCTGTTGTAGCTGTTTTCTCGCTTGCATTGCCGCTAATGCAGGTGACATCGTAGGCACAGAGACTGGAGGAGTTTGAACTTGAGGAGCTACAGCTGGAGTGTAAGCGGTTGGATTTTCTTGCGGTTTTGCAAATTGTGGTGAATTTTCTACCGCTTGTGCTGTTGATGGAGCCGCTTCTTTGCTGGGTACTAAGCGTGCTTTAAGCTGAGCGATATTTTGCTCAGGTGATACTGAAGGTCTGCTTGCAGGGGGTATGTTTACCGTTTGGGTTTGCACCTGCACACGGTTAATCTCTTCCACACGTTTTGGGTGGAAGGCTAATGCACGCAAGAAAGTCATTTCCACGCCTGCACGAGGTTCTGGTGAGAATGGTAACTCTTTTTTGCCCATCAACATCATTTGATAGAAAAACTGCACATCTTCAGGTGCAATCTGTTTTGCTAACAAGTGCAATGGCGTTTCGTCGGTTTCAGGCGATTTAACCAATTGCAACAAGGCAATTTTATGCAATGTTTCTGCAACATCGCTTAATAATTGCGACCAATCGACACCTTTTTCGGCTACTTGTTGAATGATAGAAAGTATTTTTTCACCGTTAGCTTGTGAAAGTGCCATCACCAATTCAAGCGGTTGATGATCGTCAATCAAACCGAGCATTTGGCTGACTGCTTCAAGCGTAATATTGGCATTGCTGACTGCAATCGCTTGGTCTGTCAAACTTAAAGAATCACGAATACTGCCTTGAGCAGCTTTGGCTAATTTCTCAATGGCAGGCAATTCGTAAGGGATATTTTCTTGTTTTAAAATAAACTCAAGATGATCAGCGATTTGATGTTGATCTAACGCACGCAAATGGAATTGCATACAACGCGATAAAATCGTAATCGGCAATTTTTGCGGATCTGTCGTCGCGAGCAAGAATTTGACATATTCAGGCGGTTCTTCCAACGTTTTCAATAATGCATTGAAACTATGACGCGAAAGCATATGCACTTCGTCAATCAGATAAACCTTAAACCGCCCAACGGTTGGCTTATATTGTACGTTATCAAGTAGCTCGCGGGTGTCTTCTACTTTGGTGCGAGAGGCTGCATCGATCTCAATTAAGTCAATAAAACGTCCTTCTTCAATCGCTTTACAGTTCGCACACTCGCCACAAGGTGTTGCACTAATGCCCGTTTCGCAGTTTAATCCTTTCGCAAAAAGACGCGCAATTGAGGTTTTACCCACCCCGCGCGTGCCAGAGAAAAGATAAGCGTGGTGCAGGCGATTTTCACGTAATCCGTTTTCTAATGCGGATAAAACATGTTGTTGCCCCACCACTTCGGAAAAACGTTGCGGACGCCATTTGCGTGCTAAAACTTGATAACTCATTGATAATAATGACTCGATTAGTGTCCTTCGAAATTCACTAAAGTGAATGATTTAATGCCTTCTTGCTCAAGGCGTTCACGACCACCTAATTCTGGCAAGCAGATAACAAAAGCGGCGTGTTCGACTTTACCGCCTAATTTGCGGATAAGTTTTGCGGTTGCATCAATTGTACCGCCTGTTGCTAATAAATCGTCAATCACCAAAACATTATCGTTCGCATTCACAGAATCAGTGTGGATTTCAAGTGTATCTTCGCCATATTCTAATTGGTACGATTGTGAAATCACTTCACGTGGTAATTTTTTAGGCTTTCGAACTAACACAAAAGGCACGCCCAAAGCTAAAGCCACAGGAGCACCAAAGATAAAACCACGTGATTCTGTACCAACAATTTTGGTAATCCCTTTATCTTTAAATTCTTCTACAATCGCATCAATGCTTGCTTTGAAGGCTTCTGGCACTTCAAGTAACGAAGTAATATCGCGGAAAATAATGCCCGCTTTTGGATAATCAGGAATAGATTTGATAGAAGATTTGATTAAATCTAATTGGCTCATTTTTTGACCTTTTATAAATAACAAAATAACCTGAAGAATTTAGACAAAAATGGATGAAATTACAAGGAAAATTGCAATAAAGAAGCAAAAAATAACCGCTTGTAAAAATTATTCGTTATAAGCGGTTGTTTTTTCAACATAATTTGCAAATTGCCGTTACAAACACTTCACTGGTTTTGGCAAGCCCGCAAACTTTGTTGCTTGCTTAGCCGGCCCGTCGGGAAATAAACGTTGTAAATAACGACTGCTTCCCTTCTCTTCGCCAAATTTTTGCGACATTGCTTTAACTAGCATTCTAATTGCAGGTGAGGTTTTATATTCTTGATAAAACTCTCGCACCAGCTGAATAATTTCCCAATGCTCAGGCGTGAGCGTAATACCATCACGCTCCGCCATCAATGTTGCAAATGTTTCTGACCAATCATCAAGGTTTAACAAATAACCATCGTTATCTACTTGATAAAATGTGCCATTCAGCTCAATTTGTGCCATTAGTCATCATTTCCTAACACGCCAAAAATTTGTAAGAAACTCACAAAAAGATTGTAGAGTGAAACGTAAAGATCAACGGTTGCACGAATATAGTTGGTTTCACCACCTTGAATGATATTGCTGGTTGCCAGCAAAATCGCACCGCTTGAGAAAATCACAAATAAACCGCTTAATGCAAGGCTTAATGCGGGCATTGCTAAGAAAATATTTGCGATAACGCCCACTAAAACAACCACGAAAAGTGCCATCATCATCCCATTTAAGAATGACATATCTTTTTTGGTGGTTAATACGTAAGCTGAACAAGCAAAGAAAACTAATGCGGTAGCACCTAATGCTAATACAACTGCATCACCTAAGCCTGCACCAACATAGAGGTTAAGAATTGGGCCTAAGGTATAGCCTAAAAAGCCAGTTAAGGCGAATACGCTCACTAGACCTGTGGCACTATTTGCCGTTGCATTAGTTAAAAAAAGTAAGCCGTAAAAGCCTACTAATAACCCCCACCAAGGTAATGCGGGTGCGTTTGTGCTCATTGCAACAAAGGCAACAACAGAAGAAAAGACAAGTGTCATTCCCAATAATAAGTAAGTGTTACGAAGCACTTTGTGGGTGCTAATCAGTGATTCGCCACGTGCGTAGCTATGTTCTAAACGGTTTTCCATAAGTTCTCCTTCAACTTGTTTGAAAAACGAAATATTTTCTCTTATCTATGGGCAAAGAACCATAAACTAAATGCAAATTATCTATAAATTATACGAAAGTCAATCGAAATCTACAGTGAAAATATGATACACTTTCGCTAATAAATTTTCCCAACCTGCAAACATAATGAAATTAAACTTTCCAACCTATCTAACCCTTTTCCGTTTGGCTTTAATTCCACTTTTTGTAGTCGTTTTTTATTTGCCAATCACATATTCCCCCGAAATCACAACATTCATCTTTTTTATTGCATCCATTACCGACTGGTTTGATGGCTATTTGGCAAGAAAATGGAATCAAACCACTCCACTTGGTGCATTTTTAGATCCTGTTGCGGATAAAGTTTTAGTCGCAGTTGCCTTTGTTTGCGTGGTGGAATATTACCACACTTGGTGGATTACCATTCCTATCTGCATTATGATTGCTCGTGAAATTATTATTTCTGCTTTGCGTGAATGGATGGCTGAACTGGGTAAACGCACTAGCGTTGCTGTTTCTATTTGGGGAAAAATTAAAACCACTGCACAGATGCTTGCTTTAGGTGGAATGCTCTGGCGACAAAGCGATTTAATGGAAACGCTTGCGTTTATTCTACTTTATATTGCAGCTGCATTAACAATTTGGTCGATGTTGCAATATCTGAAAGCGTCCAAGGGAAATTTGTTGAAATCATAATTTTTTATTCTTTGAGAACAGACAAAAATGACTATCTTCTACTGATTCAGATAGTCATTATTCTTACTTTTACTTAAGCTGAAAGCTCATCCGCAATCTCTTCTGCTTGCTTCAACACATACTCCACCGTACCTTCTGCCTGATCAGGCGGATATTTATATTTTTGTAAGGCACGGCGAACGAGTAGGCGGATTCTTGCCCGCACAGCCTCTTTATGTTGCCAATCAATACTGACTGAGCGGCGTAAAATATCGGTAATCTCTTTTGCTAGTTTAGACAGCACTTCATCGTTCATCAATTCTTTGGCACTCTCGTTTTGAGAAAGGGCATCGTAAAACGCTAATTCTGCCATGCTTAAACCGAGTTTTTCGCCCCGCGATAAGCGTTCGGAGAAATCCCGCCCCATCTGCACAAGTGCATCAAGAATTTCCACCACGCTTAAATTGTGATTGTGATATTGCGTGAGAGCTTCTTGTAAACGTTGCTCAAAATCTTTTTGTGCGGTGAGGTTTCTGCTGGCTTTGGTTTTAATTTCCTGCTTCAAATAACGCTCCATCGCCAACACCCACAGGCTTTTAGTCTCGCTGTTTTTGATCGCTTGCAAAAATTCGTCGGAAAGCAAATTAATCTGCGTTTGTTCTTTGCCCAACAAATCAAATAAATCAATGGTACCTTCAGATACAATACTTTGATTAATTAATGCTTTAAGCTGAATTAAGCGTTCCGTTGTCCCTTTTCCGTTTTGTTCACGTTTGGCAAGCACAGCACGCACCGCATCATAAAAAGCCACTTCTTGACTATATGGTTCGATTTCAGGTAATGCCCCACATAAAGCGTAACCTTTTTTCAAGCTTCCTACCGTTTTCAAAAAGGCTTTTTTACGTGGCTCAATATCGTCTGCATTATGCCAATGTTGATCGTGTGCTTTGCCTTCGTTAGGCAGTTGGTCGAGCGTAGTAATATGGTTTGCTGCTGTCGCAATGGCTTTTAGCAATAATGCAGGTTCTCGTTCAGAAATTGCCATCTGAACATCAAATGCTTCGCCTTCAATTGGTGTCGCAAACAAAGTTCGGATAAATTCAAGCTGTTCTTTCATTTTAAAGAACACGCTTTGCACATCTTCCGCTAATTGCCCTTTGCCGGTAGAGTTGGTGTATTGCTGTGTAGCTGCTCGTAATTCTTCTGCCAAACCAACATAATCCACGATAAGTCCACCGTTTTCGCGACTTTTGTTAGCGAATACACGGTTTACTCGTGCGATGGCTTGCATTAGGTTATGCCCCTGCATCGGCTTGTCGATATACATCGTATTACAGCAAGGCGCATCAAAGCCCGTCAGCCACATATCGCGCACAATCACCACTTTCAGCGGATCGTTCGGGTCTTTAAAGCGGCGTTCCAGCGTTTGTTTTTCCTGTTTACTGTAAACGTGTTTCTGCATTTCCGGCGCATCGGAAGCAGAACCCGTCATCACAATTTTAATTGCTCCTTCGTTAATATTGTCCGAATGCCATTCAGGGCGCAGTTTGATGATTTCATTGTATAAGTCCACGCAAATCTGACGGCTGGATACCACCATCATCGCTTTGCTGTCGACGACTTCATTGCGTTTAGCAAAATGCTGCACAAAATCTGCGGCTAAATCGGCAAGACGGGCTTGCGAACCCAGCAATTTTTCCTGCAAACGCAGGGCAGGGGATTGTTCCTCTTCCAGCAAATCATCAATTTCTTTGAATAGCTCATCGTGTTCTTTTTCGTTTAAGCGGATTTGGCGCGCTTCATACACAATCGGCACAGTTGCACCATCTTCCACCGCATCTTGCAAGTCATAAATGGACACATAACGCCCAAACACATCTTGCGTGTCCTTATCTTCTAGGCTAATCGGCGTACCGGTAAAACCGATAAACGAAGCATTAGGCAGCGCATCGCGCAAATGGCGAGCATAACCTGCCTGAAATTTGCCGTTATGCAATTTTTGCGTAAAGCCATATTGGCTACGGTGTGCCTCATCGCTGATTACAATAATATTGCTGCGCTCATTTAAAACAGGGAAGCGGCTTTCTTCCTCATTTAGGGCGAATTTTTGAATTGTCGTAAAAAAAACGCCACCGACTTCATTTTGCGCGAGCAGTTGGCGCAGTTGATCGCGGTCTTCCACTTGTTGCGGTGTTTGTTTGATTAAATCTTTGCCTGAAGAAAAGGTTTGGAAAAGCTGACCGTCCAAATCGTTGCGGTCGGTAACCACCACAATGGTCGGATTTTTCAATTCAGGCTGTGCAAGCAGTTTGCCGGCATAAAACAACATGGAAATCGATTTACCCGAACCCTGCGTATGCCACATCACGCCAATGCGGCGATCGCCTTTTTCTGAAGTCGCCCAAATGGTGGAATCTACCGCTTCATTTACGCCGTAATATTGATGGTACGCTGCGATTTTTTTAATGGTTTTACCGCTGGAATCCCGCTCAAATAAGACGAAATAGCGGATATAGTCCAATAAATCTTCAGGCTTCAGCAAGCCATTGAGCAGGCTTTGCAATTCATCATCAAAATATAAGCGTGCGCTTTTATTTTTTTCATCTACCACTTTCCACGGCGTAAAGCGTTGGAAATCTGCCGAAAGCGAACCCAAACGGGCGGCAATGCCGTCTGAAATAATCAGGGCTTGGTTGTATACAAACAGCTCGGCAATTTCACCTTTATAGGTTTCAAACTGATTAAACGCCTGTAACAAATCCGCCGATTCACGCAGCGGATTTTTGAGCTCAAATACTACCAATGGCAGACCATTTACAAAGCCGATAATATCAGGAATCCGTTTGCCTCCTTTACGGCTGCGGATTTCCAGCTGATTGACGGCAACAAAGCGGTTGTTTTCCACATGCTCAAAATCCACCAAGCGCGCCATCTCGATTTTCTGCTCACCGTCAGCTTGATATTCCACCCGAACGCCATCGCGCAACAGTTTATAAAACGCCTGATTACGCACCACCAAGTCACCAATATCGCTTTTCGTCGCGGATTTCACTACCGAATCAACCGCACTTTCCGGCAGTTTTGGGTTGAGTTTACGCACTGCCGCACGCAGTTGCTCAATAAAGACTACGCCGCTCAAATCGCCACGGGCAAACTCGCCTTCATGAACAGGCAAGTCTTTACCGTAGCGATATTCCCAACCGAGGGATTGCAGGCGTTGAAGAGTGAGTTGTTCGATGTCGTTTTCGTTGAGCATAAAGTGTTCCTTTTGTGTATTTGCTGTCTTTGGGGAGCTAATGGATTAATTTCTTCGTTTATTGATACTGCCAAATCTCCCCTACCCCTCTTTGCTAAAGAGGGGAATGGTATTGAGCGTAGTTTTAGTTTAGGTGTTTTTCATGAGTAATTTTTCTATTAATTCGACCGCTTGCAGCCAACAAACCTCTGAATAAATCCCCCTCTTTAGCAAAGAGGGGGGGGAGATTTGGCAGAAGTTAATCAACCTTGTGAATAGTTAGACTTTTCTATTATTTCTATTAACTCATTATTAACTTTATTAATAATTCCAGATAAATCAGGGTAAATTGTTTCTTCGGAAATACCAAATAATTCTAAGTAATGTAAAATATCTAATCTCAAATTGTTAGAAATATAATATTTTAAAATGAGTTTTCTCTTACTATTTTCTAGTTCTTTAGCTGTTTTATTTGGCATAATTTTTTCATTATAAAAATCATTTAATATACTTTTGATATGAAAATTTATCCCCCAATAAGTAAACAATCCTTGCTGTGCCGTTAATCTACCATGATAATCCATCTTCGGCTCAACAATGTATTTATAATCTTTATCTAAATAAAGTAACCCTTCTACCAATCTATAAACACATCTATATTCTGTTTCAGTCTCCTTTTTATGGAAGGCAAAAAATAATGCGATAAGAAAAGATCTTGTCCAGTCAAGCAATGGTGTTTTTAATCCTAAATGTTGCCCCATTGCCCACAGTTCATCTTCATTTCCTTGTGAATCTCCTAGCAGTAAAAATTGCTCTTGAATTCTTCCTCTTGCGGATTTCTTAAGATTGGCTAAGTGTTTTTGAACAATTTCATTATATTGCTCTGATGTTTTTGTAGATTTAACTTCTCTTTCTAATAAGCTTTGTAATATCCAGTCAGAATTTCTCTGCCCTCTAAAAATAAGCTTATCTCTCAGACCTTTCTGCAATAAATGATCAATAACAGATCTCAATTCTGCCATTGAGTTAATTTTTATTGAATGGAATCCTGTTTCTCCGTTATTATACTTTTCTACTTTATAGCTTTGTTCACTGTGTTTTTTGCGGAGATCCCAATTTTCTATTTCCTCTAAGTTAATAACCCTGCTCATTATATTTCCCCATTTAATAATCTAGGTAATAATAAGTCCCTTGTTTTGGCTAGTCTCTTATTTTCAATAGAGTTCGATAAAACTTTTTCAAAAGTATAAAAAACCTTGTTATGGAAAATATCAATAATTTCTTTTGATGGTGTAATTATTTCTATTTTAGAGAATGTGCTTGTGTTTAAATTTAAAGTTGCACTGCCACCACTTGCCAAATCTTTGAGATATTTCGTCATTGATGGCTGTTTTAACGATAAATATAAAAACTCAGAGGTTTTTTCATCGTTTGGAATAATTGAATTAATTTGCTGGTTTGTATGAGATGGCTTAGATGTCATTGAAACCAATCCGACCGTAGCAATACAACTTACACAAATGCTTTTTGGTGGAATATATTTTTTAGATTGAGAATTTGCACCTGCTACACTCAAGTTATCTGTTGTTTGAGTAATAAATACTTGATTGTGCATATCTGGAATCTTAATAAATGGAACATCGTTACCATAAAATTCTTTGTTGGATTTTGATGGTGTTTTTCCGCAGATAATTTGACCTAAATCTGATAAGGCTTTCAAATTCCACCCCTTCGGCATTTCAACCCCATCAACTTCCACCATCTCACACGGAAACGCTTTGGCGGTTTCGGCTAATTCGGCGTAGCGTTCAGGCTGTGTTTGTGAAAGTGCGGTCAATTCTTCAGGTGTTTTTCCGCTGATTGCCTGCATGGCGGCAAGTTCCGCTTGTTCAAGACTCATGCCGTTTGAAAGGGCTTGGACTTTGGCACGCACGGGATCGAAAT
>NZ_CALIFA010000004.1:0-12598 GCF_938021905.1 Pseudohaemophilus parahaemolyticus | reverse complement strand
TGTGAGGTGCATTATAGAGAAAAATAAAACTCGTGCAAGCACTTTTTGCAAAAAATTTAAAAAAATTTACCAATTGTTTACATTTAAAGCACAAAGGTCGTTTTTATCTCAAACATTGATCAAATTAAAATCACCTGCATTTTCTTATCTAATGCTTTACACTATCAAAGCAATCATCTGACGATTTTTGATTGCATTTAGGATTACTTTTGATTACATTCAGACAAGTGTGATCTATCTCACATAAATGAGAGAAAAAATCAGCTATTATATATAAGCATATTTTCAACAATTCATTAGATAACATTATAGGAAAACATTATGAGCCAATTAGACGCTTTAAGAGAAATGACTGTAGTAGTTGCTGACACTGGTGACATTGATGCAATCAAGCAATACCAACCACAAGATGCTACCACTAACCCTTCTTTAATTTTAAGTGCATCGGCATTACCACAGTATGCACCACTTATTGATGAAGCTGTGGCTTATGCAAAAACAAAAAGCAATGATAAAGCACAACAATTAGTAGATGCAGAAGATAAATTAGCAGTAAACATCGGTTTAGAAATCTTAAAAATCGTCCCTGGACGTATCTCAACAGAAGTTGATGCACGTTTTTCATACGACACAGAAAAAACAATTGCAAAAGCTCGTAAATTAATCGCACTTTATAATGAAGCAGGTATTTCAAACGATCGTATCTTAATTAAAATTGCTTCAACTTGGCAAGGTATCAAAGCTGCCGAACAATTAGAGAAAGAAGGCATCAACTGTAACCTCACACTATTATTCTCACAAGCACAAGCACGTGCTTGTGCTGAAGCCGGTGTTTACTTAATCTCACCATTTGTTGGTCGAATTCTAGACTGGTACAAAGCAAACTCAGATCAAAAAGAATATGCTTCAGCTGAAGATCCAGGCGTAGTTTCTGTTACTTCAATCTACAACTACTACAAACAATACGGCTATAAAACCGTCGTAATGGGGGCGAGTTTTCGTAATGCAGGTGAAATTACCGAATTAGCAGGTTGTGACCGCTTAACTATCGCACCAGCTCTATTAAAAGCATTACAAGAAAACAACGAACCATTAGTACGTAAATTAAACTTTAACGGTGAAGTACAATCTCGCCCTGCACCAATGACTGAAGCTGAATTCTATTGGGAACATAACCAAGATCCAATGGCTGTAGAAAAATTAGCAGAAGGCATCCGTAAATTCGCGATCGACCAAGAAAAATTAGAAACCATGCTTTTAGCAAAACTCTAATTTCTTATTAGAATAAAAAGCAAAAAGTCTAGCAAATGCTAGACTTTTTATTTTGGTTTAACTAAACCTCAATCCCAAACTTCTCTTTCACTAACGCTTGGAAATCAGTGCAACCACCAACGTGAACGTTATCTAAGAAAATTTGTGGCACGGTTTCAACTGGTTTGCCGACACGTGGCACTAAATCTTCTTTGGTAATACCTTCTTCAGGCATATTTACAAATTTAAAATCGAAATCAGATAATTCTGATTTCATTTTTTCCGCTAATGCTTTCGCACGAATGCAATATGGGCAAGTTAAACGCCCGTAAATTTCAACAAACATCGTTACCTCTCTGTTTTTCCTTGTTGTAAGTAATTACATCTTACCCTTTGTAAGCGGTTAAAGCTATCTCCTGAGCACAAATTTTTCTAATTCGACTTGATGGGTAATATAAACCACCAAAGTCTGCAAATGTTACTTTCTTTGTGCCAACTCGCTAAGTTGCTTTGAGCAGACAATAAAGCTATTTCCATCAGTCTTTATTTAATTTGAAAATTAATGAATTGTCAGGGATTGTATAACAAACAGCCACAAAAATAGCGTACAATTAATATTTTTTCCCTATCAATAATTGCTCCGAAGTGGTGATAATAAATTTATCTAAAAAATATTGAACTTTTAGGCATGCTACTAAGTAAGTCAACTTTATTTAATAAAGAATTATTATTAGCAATATTTAAACTATCGACATAGAGCTTTCAATATGTAAAAACCATCTTTAATTCACTCTTTCAAACTAAAACGATATATTTTATACTTTTTGAGAATAATCCCTCTCCCCAAAAATTGCCGTGCCGATGCGTACCATCGTTGAGCCACACTCAATTGCACTTGCCATATCATCTGACATTCCCATTGAAAGCGTATCAACGCTCTCAAACCGTTGTTGCAAGCGGTTGAATAAATCTTTCATTTTGCGTAATGCAATTTTCTGCTGCTCTGGCTCACTTTCAGGCTTTGGGATTGCCATCAAACCGCGCAATTTTAAACGTGGAAACTGGCTAATTTTTTCTGCAAGCGGCAACATATCCTCAGGTAGAATCCCCGATTTTGAGCTTTCATCACTAATATTGATCTGAATAAGCACATTAAGCGGAAGCAAATGCTCAGGGCGTTGTTCGTTCAAACGTTCAGCAATTTTGAAACGATCCATGGTTTGAATCCAGTCAAAATGCTCTGCCACCAAGCGACTTTTATTTGATTGTAACGGTCCGATAAAATGCCACTCCAAAGATTTATTGCCTGAAAAATAGGCGATTTTTTCAATCCCCTCCTGCACGTAATTTTCACCAAAAGCACATTGACCTGCTCTAATGGCTTCTTCAATTGCTTGCACAGGTTTAGTTTTGGAAACAGCTAATAAACGTACATTTTCGCGTTGGTGCTCGGCAGAAATTTGCTCAATTTGTTGTTGAATACGAGATAAATTTTCAGAAATCGACATAATAATTCTCTCTTTTACGTTAACGAGGGCTATAATACAGAAATCATATCATAAAAGGGTAATAAGATGGATTTAACCAATATCAAATTAGTCATTACCGACGTAGACGGTGTCTTAACTGATGGTGGGTTGTACTATACTGCTGAGGGCGAAGTAATGAAACGCTTTCACGTACACGATGGCTTAGGTATAAAAATGTTGCAAAGTTGTGGGATTCAAGTAGCGGTGATTTCAGGTGGTGATCATCCGTTACTCCGAAAACGGCTTGAGGCACTAAAAATTCAATTCGTACATTTAGGTAAAATGGAAAAACGCTCAGCTTGTTTCGATATTATGCAACAAGTGGGAGTAACGCCAGAACAAACCGCTTTTATCGGCGATGATACGCTTGATCTGCCTGCATTTGAAGTGTGTGGCTTGGCAATTGCCACTAAAAACGCCCACGATTATGTGAAAGAAAAAGCAGACTGGGTGCTTACTAAATCGGGCGGAGAAGGAGCGTTTCGCGAGGTATCAGATAAAATTTTAGAGGCTCAAGGTTTCGATGAAATTTTCCGCACTGCAGATGGTTTTTTAACAATTGCGGAGAAGATGACACAGTAGATTCGTTAATTTATGAAAGAAAATGCCCTTCTTTAGCAAAGAGGGAAAATTTGACATAAATGAATACGAAGTACATGCAAGATTAAACCACCTATAAACTAAAGAAAATATGCTTTTTGATACCCACATCCATTTCGATCAACTCTCCACCGAGCTACAACAAAACACGCTAGCAGATCCTAACATTACGGGCGTACTTGCAGTAGCGATAAACCTTAAGAGTAGCCAAACTTTACTCGCATTACAAAAGCAATGCCCGCATAAAATCCATATCGCTTCGGGTTTCCATCCAGAGCAAGCTCTACCAACTGCAAGTGAGCAAGATAAACTATTTTACTGGCTTGCAAAATATCAGCAAAATCTGACCGCTATTGGTGAAGTCGGATTACCGCATTATCTGAAGCGAGAAAATCCAAATTTGGATTACGCCCCTTATTTCTCGTTACTTGAGCGCTTTGTTGCCTTCGCTAAGCAATCAAATTTACCACTTAATTTGCATATTGTGCACGATGACGTGTTACCTACTTTGGCACTACTTAAGAAGTATCAGATTATAAAAGCTCATTTTCACTGGTTTAAAACCGATGAAGCTTCGTTAGCACAATTTTTACAAACACCTTATGCCGCAAGCCTTACGCCCGATATTTTATGGAATCCCAAAACACAACGAGTAACAAAAATATTACCACTTGATCGGTTACTGGTGGAAACAGACAGCCCGTGGCAACACGAAGGATTAGAAGACAAAGCAATTTCTACCCAGCTTGGTGCTGTGGTAGAAAAATTGGCAGAATTGAAAAGATTGACGGTAGAAAAAGTAAAAACACAAGTACTCGAAAACAGCTTGCGTTTTTATGGGCTTTAAATCACCCCTAATTCCTCCAACGCATACAAAATCCCGTCTTCATGAATATCTTTGGTGACAAAATCCGCCAATGATTTGAGTTCTGGCTCGGCATTGCCCATTGCTACGCCAAAACCAACAGTATCCAACATTTCCATATCATTTAAGCCATCACCAAATGCCATTGCATTCTCAATATTAAAGCCGAAATAGTTGATCACATCTAGAATACCACGAGCCTTGGAGTTATCTTTAAGCAAAATATCTACCGCATTTTTATTCCAGCGAACTGCTTTTAAATCTGAGCCCAATACGCCAGCATCTATCACCTCTTGTGTTTGCTCTTCGGGATAATACGCCAACATTTGCACGCTGGAATCTTTAAGATAGAACTTCGGATCAACGATGTAATCTTTAGTAATCGGAGAAGTAGCATTCCAAACTATCTCGCTGTTTTCCGACACAGCAATTGCCTTACGGCTAACAAAAGCGTAAGCAATGCCCAATTTTTCCAGTTTTTCGACCGCTTGTTGAATGCGTTCCACACTTAAGCGGTAGTCTGAAATCTGTTTGCCTTGGTAAAGATTATCTTGCCCGTTAATGGTCACAAAAAGCTCAAAGCCGTTTTCATTCATCAGAGGTTTAAGAGCCTCAGGAAAGCCGTCATAATTTCGCCCTGTGGCAATAGCGGGAATAATGCCCTTTGCTTTGAGGCGTGGAAGTACCTGCTCCGTAATTGAGGTAGGAATACGAGCTTCGTCTTTGATGTAAAGGGTGTAGTCGATGTCGAAAAAGACAATTTTAATGGGGGCTGTTGGTTTTTTCATAAGATGAGTTGAATGATAAAAGCGGTAGAATTTTGTTGAGTATTTGCAAACTGCTCATCAAAATCTACCGCTTGTTGCGAGGAGAAATTATTTAATTAATTGAACCAAAATACGACGTACAGGCTCTGCTGCACCCCATAATAATTGGTCGCCTACAGTGAAAGCAGCTAAGTATTCAGGGCCCATTGCCAATTTGCGAAGTCGTCCTACTGGCACGCTTAATGTACCTGTTACTTTCGCAGGGGTTAATTCGCGTAATGTGGTTTCTTTGTCGTTTGGTATTACTTTTACCCATTCGTTGTGTGAAGCGATGATTTGCTCAATTTCCGCTAATGGTAAATCTTTTTTGAGCTTGATTGTGAACGCTTGGCTGTGGCAACGTAATGCACCGATACGCACGCATAAACCATCCACAGGAATTGGGTTATCACTTAAACCAAGAATTTTGTTGGTTTCTGCATAGCCTTTCCACTCTTCTTTGGTTTGTCCGCTTTCTGGTAATAATTTGTCGATCCAAGGGATTAAGCTACCACCTAATGCCGCACCAAAGTTTTCAGTTGGGAAGCTTTCTGAACGCATTTCAGCCGTCACTTTACGCTCAATATCTAAAATTGAAGAAGCTGGATTTGCTAATTCATCTTTTACTGCGTCGCGTAATAAGCCCATTTGTGAGAGCAATTCACGCATATTTTTCGCACCCGCACCAGAAGCCGCTTGATAGGTTGCAACAGAGATCCATTCCACTAAATCTTTTTCGAATAAACCACCGATTGCCATTAACATTAGGCTTACCGTGCAGTTACCGCCCACAAAGGTTTTCACGCCGTTTTTCAAGCCTTCAGAAATAACGTGTTGGTTCACTGGATCTAACACGATGATCGCATCTTTTTCCATACGAAGGGCAGAGGCTGCATCAATCCAGTAACCATTCCAACCCGCTGCGCGTAATTTTGGATAAACTTCGTTGGTGTAATCGCCACCTTGGCAGGTCACGATAATGTCTAATTTCGCTAATTCTTCAATATCGAAAGCGTTTTTTAACTCGCCTGCATCTTTACCTGCAAATATAGGGGCTTTTTGACCAGCTTGTGAAGTAGTGAAGAAAACAGGGTTGATGTTTGCGAAGTCATTTTCTTGAACCATACGATCCATTAACACAGACCCTACCATTCCACGCCAACCGATAAAACCGACATTTTGCATTGTGTTGCTCCTGAATAATTAAATAAATGTTGTTTTGAGTGATAGCTTGCATAAATACAAGATTTTTGATGAAAATGCAACGTAAAAATACAATGTTTTTGCCGATTACTTTATTCTAGATAAAATAAAACGAAAGTGGTTAGAATATAACCACCGATAACGGTGCTTTTAAAGAGGAAATTAAGATGAAAATCAAAACAGTATTAGCGGTCATTTTAGGCGGATTATTTGCAACTTCTGTGGCAAATGCAAATGAGCCTGCAAAATTAGTAGTGAAAGTGCAACAATTGGATGTACAACACGGCAACAAAGATGTAGGTACGGTTGAAATTACTGAGTCTGCTTACGGCTTAGTGTTTACTCCAAATCTAACTGGTTTAGCAGAAGGTTTACACGGCTTCCATATTCACGAAAACCCAAGCTGTGAGCCAAAAGAGAAAGACGGCAAACTTACTGCTGGTTTAGCGGCGGGCGGTCACTGGAACCCAACCAAAGCGAAAGGTCACGGCTTCCCATGGTCTGACGATGCACACTTAGGCGACCTTCCAGCCTTAACCGTGTTACACGATGGCACAGCAACACAACCCGTGCTTGCCCCACGCTTGAAAAAATTAGATGAAGTGAAAAACCACGCAATTATGATTCACGCAGGCGGCGATAACCATTCCGATCATCCAACAGCACTTGGCGGTGGTGGTGCTCGTATGGCGTGCGGTGTGATTAGATAATATCTTTATCAGGAACAGAAAATAATCAACCCAAAAGGACTAATCCCATAAATTATAGAGCTTAGTCCTTGAATTAACTTTTGAAGGGAGGGTAATTAACTCCCTTCTCTATTTTAACTAATTGGTTTCTGTTACTGTATATGCATCTTCATCACGCTCACCTAATGGTTTAAGCATTGTGAAGAACAATATGATACAAACAATGGTTGTTGCGAAGCCAAGATATACAGAAAGTTGGTAATCTAAGCCAAAACCGATTTTATTATAGAACAAATAAGTTGCACATACGGTTGTAATAAACCACGCTGGAATTGAAGCCACCCAGTGGAATTTATGATAACGATATAAGTATGCGGCTGCTGTCCATAACATGACCATTGCTGTCATTTGGTTTGCCCAAGTGAAGTAACGCCATAATATGCTGAAATCAACTGTGGATACAAAGTAACCTAATACGAACAATGGAACTGCAATATATAAACGTTTTACTAATGAACGTTGATCAATTCCGAAAATCTCTGCTAATTGTAAGCGTGCTGCCCGGAATGCTGTGTCACCAGAGGTAATTGGTAATACAACTACACCTAATACTGCAAAAATACCACCAATGAAACCTAAGAAGTGTAACGAACTATCGTATACTACTTTAGATGGTGAACCTGCAGAGATTGCATCTTGTAACGCTTGTGGGTTTTCATAGAATGCCAAGCCAACCATACACCAGATTAATGCGATAACACCTTCAGTAATCATTGCACCGTAGAAAATAAAGCGACCTTCTTTTTCATTCTCTGCACAACGTGCCATTAACGGAGTTTGAGTTGCATGGAAACCAGATAATGCACCACAAGAGATGGTTAAGAATAAAAGTGGCCAAACTGGAACATCACCTTTCACTTGGAAGTTTTGAGTGAATTTAGCCCAAGTTAAACCTTCGCCATCTGCATTGATAGTACGGAAAAATTCAATTGGATCGGTTGCACTAAAGTGAGCAGAAACTAGCCCATAGACCATTCCTAAAGACATAAAGAGCAATAACGCACCGAATAACGGATAGATGCGACCAATGATTTTATCAATTGGAAGTAATGTTGCGAGAATATAGTAAGCAAAGATGATAAATGTCCAAAGTGAAATAACTGTTGCTTTATCCATACCCCAAACTTTAATCCCCCCCGCTTCAACAGCTTGGTGAACTGCGTCTGCATCACCCAATTGTAATGCACCTTGTGAAGCACCAAATACATCCATTGTGATTGTACCCATCAATTGTGCTGGGCTTGCTACGAATACCACACCCACTAATAAAAGAAGGATAAGTGCCAATGCGTTGATGAATACTTTAACAGGACGACCTAAGAATTTACCCGCCAAATATGGCATTGTTGCACCACCATGGCGGATACTTAACATACCACAGAAGTAGTCGTGCACCGCACCTGCGAAGATACAGCCAAGTACGATCCAAAGCATCGCAACAGGCCCGTATAACGCACCAAGAATAGGACCAAAAATTGGACCTGTTCCCGCAATATTTAATAATTGAATAAGCCAAATTTTCGTTTTTGACATTGGCATATAATCCACACCATCGTTCATTTGATGGGCAGGCGTTTGACGTTTCGGGTTAATTACGAAGATTTTTTCGATAATTTTCCCGTAAATGAAGTAGCCAAGCACCAAAATGGCTACGCAAAAGAAAAACCACAACATAACGTTATCCTAGAATAAAAAAATTAAATTCTGCCTTATTGGCAACTGATAATTCTAGTTATTTGAATATTAAAAGTAAATCGAATCGCTGAAGAGTTTATAGAAAATGTGAGGCGCTTCACATTTTTGTTGAAAAAGTGAAATAAATTTGATTATTGAATAAGAAGAAATGAAAAAGAAGGGCAGTTATTTTTATCTGACGCCAAAAAGTTAGGTTATTTTAAAAGACTGTTTTCAATATGAGCTGCACCTGAAAAGTTGGACTAAACGTCTAACTGATTAAGGTGCAGATCATTATATTTTCTACCCTTATTTATTTACCTTACAGTCCTAACTGATTTAATTTATCCGCTTCTTCTTTAAACTCTTCAATCGCTTTTTTATCGAAGAAATATTGCGTGCCACAACATTCGCATTGCATATCAATCACACCATTTTTTTCGGCTAACATTTCTTCAATTTCTTCCGTTGGCAATAATAAAATTGCATTGCCAGAACGTTCACGTGAGCAGCCACATTTGAATTCGGTATTTTGCGGTTCATAAACTTGCACGTGCTCTTCGTGGTATAAGCGATAGAGTAATTCTTCTGCGGTTAAGCCGAATAACTCCTCATCTTTCACGGTTTCAGTTAAAGTTGCTAAATGCTCAAAATCTTCAGGCGTTCCTGTGCCGTCTGGCATAATTTGGAGCAACATTCCGCCAGCCACCGCTTTGCCTTCATATTTGCCAGTGCGAATCACTAAATGCGTTTGCAACTGCTCGGAACGCACGAAATAATCTTCTAAACATTCGCGAATTGTCGGTTTATCTAAGCCGATCACGCCTTGATAGCGTTCGCCATCGGTTGGAATGATAGAAATCACTAACACACCATTGCCGATCATTTCGTGTAAAGTGGCGGTTTCTGCCACTTCACCTTCTACGCGTGCTAATGCACGTAATTGCTGTTGCTCATTGCCATTTACCACCGCTAATTTTAACGGACCATCACCCTGAATTTGCACGGTAATGGTGCCTTCAAATTTCATTGTTGCGGTTAAAAGGCTGGTTGCGACCAACATTTCGCCCAATAAATTTTGCACTGCGATTGGGTAGTGATGGGTATTTAATGTTTCGGTAAAAGTATCATTTAAGCGTACCCATTCGCCACGCACTGCACGGTTTTGGAATAAGTAGCGATAGAGTTTGTCGTTGTCTTGTTTATACATAATGTTCCTTAAAATAAAAAAAGCCCCTTAAATAAGGGGGAATGAATGTTGCACACAATATGGAGATACTTTTACAAATTACAAGATGTGCTCTTTAAATTTGACTAACTCTCGGCGCTCTTTCTTATTCGGGCGGCGATCTGGATGCGGCATCGAAAGGGCATTTGCCTTACGAGCAAATGCAATCGCTTCACGCTGTTTCACGCTTTTTTCAGTTTCTTGATAGAGCAGTTGTGCTTCTGGCGCACCTCGTCGTTGATCGCTTAATGCCAATACTTCTACTTCTTTTTCTTCATTGCCTTGGCGCAGCTTGATCGTCGCCCCAATTTCCACCGCTTTGCTAACTTTGGCTCTCTGCCCGTTGTAATGCACTTTTCCGCCCTCAATCATTGCTTTGGCAGTCGAACGCGTTTTGTAAAAACGTGCTGCCCAAAGCCATTTATCAAGGCGAATTTCATTATCGGATTGTTCTTGATTATTTTTCTTCATAATTTGACTTACCTCTATATTTCTCGGTTTATATCAATAAGCCTGTTACTATCTTTCCTAAACCAATCTTGTTATAATGTTAAAAATTACATTCATGAAGAATAGGAAATATATGATATTCTCTCTACACAATTCAGCTAAATTCAATTTAACCACATTATCCGTATTAATTTTAACCGCTTGTGGAAGCGGTGGTAGTAACAGTAGCACAAATCACCATGCTACTCCTCAACAGACCTCAAATCAATCCTCTAAAATTCTTCAACCAAAACATTCAGTCCAACCCAATAACGCTCAACCAAACCTACATACTGATAGCATAGCTTCATCTACTCAGCCAAATACTGAGAAACATATGCAATCAACCCCACATACTGATAGCATAGCTCCAGCTATTCAGCCAAATACTGAGAAACATATTCAACCAAACCTACATACTGATAGCATAGCTCCAGCTATTCAGCCAAATACTGAGAAACATATCCAACCAAACCTACATACTGATAGCATAGCTCCATCTACTCAGCGAAATACTGAGAAACATATGCAACCAACTCCACATACTGATAACATAGCCCCAGCTACTCAGCCAAATACTGAGAAACATATGCAACCAAACCCACATACTGATAGCATAGCTCCAGCTACTCAGCCAAATACTGAGAAACATATGCAACCAACTCCACCTAATCATACTGGGGGGTATACTGTCATTAATCGAAGAGATAAGGAAAAAATTCATCCTCTTACTAATATAGATATAAATAAGATCGATATTGATGATGAAAACATTGATATTATGTTAGAACCAAGTGAAGATATTAATTCTCCTTGGACAATTTATTCTCAATCAAATAGAGACATTATCATCTGTTGTGAAAAATATTCCTCTACCCGCTTCGGCATCATCGATTCTCCCAATGAATCTATACCAACCTATATATTCTATAACGGCAAACCAACTCAAAGTATGCCATTAGGAAAAGCATCTTATTCAGGTGAAGTAATCGGCGGTATTGGAGAATATAATAAGAAGACAGGATATAACTCAGGTATATCAAAATTTGATGTCGATTTTGGTGAGAAAAAATTAAAGGGCACTTTAACCATCAAAAACATTAAACCTGTTCATATTGATGCTAATATTCAGAATAATACATTTACAGGTATAGCTACTTCAGATGCTTTTAAATCAGATACAAAAGTTGAAGTACAAGGTAAATTCTTTGGTGAAAACGCTAAAGAGCTTGGAGGTATTGCCGAATCTCATGATTACAATTTTGGTGCTGCATTTGGTGCTAAAAAATAATAATTTTACTTACCTTTAATCTTAAGAGGATCATAATGATGTTATTTTCTAAACAAATTGCAAAATTTAGCGTAACTACTTTAGCTGCATTTACATTGGCGGCTTGTGGGAGTAGTAATTCTGATAGCTCAACTACTACAACAACGACAACGCCACCAAATGTAAGCCCAAGCCAGCCACAAGCGTCCCCAAAAGTAACAGGGGAGGCAATCACTATCTCTGGTATGGATCATCCAGTTCTTAAAATCAGTAAAATAGAAGGTTACACCCCATACAAATTGAATGTAGACGGAACAGAACTAACCATTGGTGGACCTGGAATTAGTTCAGGCAGCTGGCTAACACTTCGTGATGCAAATCACGAAACGATGGTTGTTGCATATAAAAATAGTAGTTTCGGAGCTATCAGAAGCCAACATGAGAATGCCAAAGATTACCTATTTTATAACGGTAATCCAACAGCCAATATGCCAACTACGGGCACTGCAAGCTATGAAGGGCGTAGTATTCTCTCTGCTGCCAACATAGAAAGCGATGATGACTACTTAAAAGGCACGTCTCGTCTTAATGCCAACTTTGCAGATAAAACCTTAACAGGTTCATTGAACTTTAATGAAGCAATAATCAACGTGAACTCCCGTATTTCAGGTAATAGTTTCACGGGTTCAGCAAACTCTTTTGCTTTAATTGGAACTGGAAAAGTAGAAGGGAAATTCTATGGAAATAATGCTAAAGAACTTGGGGGAATGGTTAGCGCTGGGAACCAATGGGGAGCAGCTTTTGGGGCGGAGAAGAAATAACCCCACTTAGCAAACATGATCTGCCCCCAAAGTTGGACAGGTTAGTTAACTTAAATACTGAGCTCGGTATTGTACTGGGCTCAATCCTTTGAAACCAAGTTTAATTCGTTTTT
>NZ_CALIFA010000003.1:0-2654 GCF_938021905.1 Pseudohaemophilus parahaemolyticus | reverse complement strand
GGGCAGGGCGAAGTGGATTTAAAAGCCGTTGCCGAGAAAGTGGCTCAACGCTATGGCTGTACGGTGTTGATTAGCGGGGCAGTGGATATTGTCAGCGATGGCACACAAACTGCGACCATTCACAACGGCACGCCATTGTTCCCGAAAGTCACGGCTTCGGGCTGCCTATTGAGTGCCGTGTGTGCGGCTTTTTTAGCGGTTGATTCTGGCAATCATTTTGCTGCTACCTTTGAGGCGAGCGTGGCTTATGCAGTAGCGGGTGAATTGGCTGCTGAAGGTTTGACAACTGAAGTAGGGCAGTTCCAAGTCCGTTTGTTGGACGAACTTGCAGCCCTTTCCCCTGAAACTATTGGACAAAGAGGACGCATCAATGAGTAACGTGAAACAAGTTTTAACTATCGCAGGGTCAGACAGTGGAGGTGGGGCAGGTATTCAAGCGGATCTCAAAACCTTCCAAATGCGGGGCGTGTTTGGTACTTCAGTAATCACGGCAGTTACGGCACAAAATACCCTCGGCGTGTTCGATATTCACACGATTCCGCTACCAACCATTATCGCCCAGCTACAAGCGGTCAAAAATGACTTCCAAATTGCAAGTTGCAAAATCGGTATGTTGGGCAATGCAGAAATTATTGAATGCGTGGCAGATTTTCTTGCTGATAAGCCTTTCGGTACGCTGGTGCTAGATCCTGTGATGATTGCCAAAGGTGGTGCACCGTTATTGCAACAGCAAGCGGTGAGTGCGTTAAGCCAAAAATTGCTGCCGTTAGCGGACGTGATTACGCCGAACATTCCCGAAGCGGAAGCGTTAACGGGGATTGCGATTGTGGACGACACCAGTATTCAACAAGCCGCAAAAGCGTTGCAAAAACAGGGGGCGAAGAATGTGATTATTAAGGGCGGACATTCGCTCAATTCGCAAAGTGAGCTGTGCCAAGATTGGGTTTTACTTGCAGATGGTCGTCATTTTACTTTGCAAAGCCCCCGTTTCAACACGCCGCATACACACGGTACGGGCTGTACCTTTTCCGCCTGTTTAACCGCAGAGTTGGCGAAAGGGGAACCGCTGCAAAGTGCGGTGAAAACAGCGAAAGATTTTATTACCGCTGCGATTTCTCACCCGTTGAATATTGGGCAAGGACACGGGCCGACAAATCATTGGGCTTACAGTTGCCTTTAAGGATTGAAAGATGAAAAATATTCAAAAAATCTTACCGCTTTACTTTGTGGCAGGCTCGCAAGATTGCCGTCATTTGGGCGAGAACTTGTCAGAAAATTTATTATTCGTGCTAAAACAAGCGTTAGAAGGCGGGATTACCTGCTTTCAATTTCGGGATAAAGGCAAATTTTCGTTAGAACATACGCCCTCAGCACAGAAGGCATTGGCGATTAATTGTCGTGATTTGTGCCGTGAATATGGCGTACCGTTTATTGTAGACGACAACGTTGATTTAGCATTGGAAATCGAGGCAGATGGTATTCACGTTGGACAAAGCGATATGCCAGTACAAGAGATTAGAGCTAAAACGGATAAACCGCTAATTATTGGTTGGTCGGTGAATCGTTTAGACGAGGCAAAAATTGGGGAAAATTTAGCGGAAATTGATTATTTTGGAATTGGCCCGATTTTCCCAACGCAATCGAAAGAGAATCCGAAACCAACACTAGGAATGGCGTTTATTCAAACTTTGCGAAATGCGGGCATAACTAAACCGCTTGTGGCAATTGGTGGGGTGAAATTAGTTCACGTTAAAACCTTGCGGGAGTATGGGGCGGACGGCGTGGCGGTAATTACGGCGATTAGCCACGCTGACAATGTGCAAGCGGTAACCCAAGCATTGCGGGAGGCAAGCGATGAGTATGCAAAATAGTTTAAAACAGGTTGCGACGGCGACAATGGTCGGCACCGCAATTGAGTATTTCGATAACTACATTTACGCAATGGCAGCGGTGTTAGTGTTTAACCATCAATTTTTCCACTCAGCTGATCCGCTTTCAGGGCAGATTGCGGCACTTTCCACTTTAGCACTCACTTTTATTGCTCGTCCTTTGGGAGCAATATTATTCGGGCATTTCGGTGACCGTTTCGGGCGGAAAAATACTTTTGTGATGAGCTTACTGTTGATGGGTGTTTCCACTGTGGTTATCGGTTTGTTGCCAACCTATGACAGCATCGGTATTTGGGCGACAATTTTGCTCTGTTTATGCCGTATTGGGCAAGGTATCGGTTTAGGCGGAGAGTGGGGCGGTGCAGCGTTAGTTGCGGTCGAAAATGCTCCAGAAGGTAAACGAGGTTGGTATGGTACTTTCCCACAACTGGGAGCCCCGCTTGGCTTGTTGTTGGCAAATGGCGTATTCTTAGGCATTACGGCAATTTTCGGGCAAGAAGCTATGACTGAATGGGCATGGCGGATACCGTTTTTATCTTCGCTGATTTTGGTCGCTATTGGCTTGTATGTGCGTCTAAAACTGACTGAAGCCCCGATTTTCCTCGCCGCACTCAATAAACCGCAGCCAAAACGCTTACCAATGTTGGAAGTTGTCACTACTCATTTTAAGCCGTTTTTCTTAGGAATGTTGGTTTGCATCGCAGGCTATGTGCTGTTCTACATTATGATTGCCTTTAGCCAAATTTACGCAAAATCTGCTCCAAC
>NZ_CALIFA010000002.1:0-9127 GCF_938021905.1 Pseudohaemophilus parahaemolyticus | reverse complement strand
AAACAGCTTTAGTCTTCCATTCGTTTCGGGGCGGGTTGGTCGTTGTAGGCTTTGCCTCATTGATGAACTTTCCCTCACTCTCTGTTAAAGCCGTTTTAAATAACGCCTGATTTTTGTTATCAGGCTGTTTTGTTTTGATGGGCTTAGTTTAGTCAAAACTAAATAAAAAGTAAATAGATTATTTAGTTAAAATTAAATAAAAACTTAATGTAATTTAGTAAATAATTGATTTTAAAGCAGAAATTTTTTGCGAGGGGTGTTTGATTGGTGGTTTTTTGAACGGTTTAGACGAATTAAGCAAGATTTGAAGGGAAATAAGCAAGGATTTTGGTTAGGCGGATTTAAACGAAAGAATACAGAAAGATCAAGTTGTGAATTATAGTTCTCACAATCACAATATTAGGCTATAATAAGCCCATTCGGAGGCATTATGATTCAAATAAAATCGACCACCATCTTTAAACAATGGCTTGATAATTTAAAAGACTTGCGAGCAAGGGCAAAAATTCAAACCCGAATTAAGCGGTTGCAGATGGGTAATTTTGGCGATATAAAGCCTGTGGGCGAAGGGGTATCAGAATTACGAATTACGGAAGGCAAAGGTTATCGGGTTTATTTGAAAAACCAGAATGGCGTGATTGTGATTTTACTTTGTGCGGGCGATAAAGCCAGTCAAGAGAATGATATTAAAAAGGCGAAAGCCTTAGCGAAAGAATTAGGAGTGTAAAATGGTTGAATTGCAAGATTTTGAGATGGCGGAACATTTAAGAACAGAAGAGGAAATTCAGCTTTATTTAAATGAGGTGCTGAAAGAGGATGATGTGGATTTAATCTTGTCTGCTTTAGGTGATATTGCGAAAGCTCGTAATATGAGCCAGATTGCCAGAGAAGCAGGTGTGAGCCGTGAGGGGTTATACAAAGCCTTTTCAGGCAAGGGGAATCCAACCTTTTCAACCGTATTAAAAGTGATGCGGGCGTTGAATTTAACTTTTGAAGTAAAACAGGTAGCTCACGCTTGATCAATTTCGTGGTATTACGAAAATGATAGCCAAGGGAAAATTCTTTTTTTCAGGGAATTTTCCCCTTTTTTGCAAAAGAAAACCGCCACGAGTGCGGTTTATTTATATTTAGACTGAAAGGATTGGTAAATAATACTCGTACATTTCAAATAAGCTTGATCCATATTTGAAAATTGTTCCGTATTTTTCTCAGGCTTTTGTTTATTAGCCTTTTCAGCATTTAATGTTCCATAAAGATATAAATCAGATAAGGGGGCATCAATGTTATTTTGAAGAAGTTTTCGGTCGTTTTTCAGTATGTGAATAAGAAATTGAGCGAGGCTGATTTTCGATGAAAAACTCGCAACATATATGTGAGGATTTGGTCGAACTTGCTTATTATCTAAGAAAAAATGAGAAGCTTGAGCTTGCATTTCACTCAACATCTTAAGTAATTCATCAATCAACATCTTGTCTTCATTACGTTGAGCAAATATCTTAGCTATTTTATAGCTATACCATAATCCATAGATACTCACCACTAAAGCAAGAATAGCTATAATATCTGACACTGTTATGCCTCTCGTTGTAGCCTGTCGTTTTCTTCTTCCTCTAAAAATTTTTTAATCTGAATTTCGTACAAAGGAAAATTACTAATAATACGTAATTTTTTGAGGATTTCAGACAAGGTCATATTTTCATATCGGATTAACCCGCCAAAAGCTTCATGTAAAAAAGACGAGCCTGGTGGAGCAATGTCATGAAAATCAATAGTAACATCTTCCTTGCCTTCAAAAGCAGGTTTTAGTTTTTGTAAACGAAATCTTTTACCATTGAAAGCACCGTCTTCATCAGTTCTTCCATAAGGTGTTTTTGAAAATTCTGCAACTTTGATTAGCATTTATTGCTCCTCTAAAAGTGTAAGTGTCCAAGCAACAAGGGTGCCTCTTATAGGCATTTGTACCTGACTTGTGATACAAGTATCAGATGCATTATTATCTTTGTAATAGTATTGGTATATTAAATTGTCAGTATAGACGGTAAGGCTTTCTGTTTCAACTGCTCGACTGATAACTTGTTTAATATTTTCTGAGCCTTTTCCTCTTTTTCTATTGCTGTAACGAGTGTAACCTTCAGTCATCGCCTCTGTTAACCGCTTGGTATCATCAAGACTACTTTCTGGATAACTTCCTAAAATACCACACCCCATATCATAAATTAGGAATACAAACCTTCTTTTGCTCCGTTGATACCAGCTACATTGCCACCATCTTCCTTTGCCAATTTTATTGCGTAATGATTGCTTATTCGTGTATGCATGGTTTCTTACATTAAGAATAGCTTCACTTACTCCTTGATGCAGTAGAAATTGTTGTTCTATATCTATTTCTTCTTCAAGAATAGTTTCCCAATTACTCAAAATCATATCATCAAAGCGAGCCGCACAACCTGATTGATAAAAATTTCTTCCTTCCGTAAGTGCAATAATATCTTCTTCATTTTTTGCCTCTAATGCTTTATTTAGTCCAGTTAGAACAAAATAGGCATACCCATTAGGGTTTAATTCCTGTATTGGGTAAATGATCTTGAATTCTATTCTTTGTTTCTTACTGGCACTACGATAACGCATAGAATGTATTTGAGCAAATAACACAAGCGTGCTTTCAGCATAGGCTTCTACTGTATTTGATAAATCAATTGTGATATTAAAATTTTTCAAAAAATAGATTTCTAAGTCATTGATAAATTTTATACTTGCTTCTCGCTCAGACTCTTCATTCTCTGAAAAAGTGAAAACAACAGGACTATGTAATGTAATTGATTTCATATAATTCCTTTTGCTCAAGTGCTTAACTTAATAGCCCTACCCCAAAAATTCAACTTCTGGATTTGGTGGATATTACAAATAACTCCTATGCTCCACCGCTACGCTAATAATGTGGATGTTATAAATCTCTTGGATCAATTGGAAGAACTCGAACGAATTTCCCTATTACAATAGCTGTGTTAAATACATCTTCGGTAATATCAAATGGGTCATAGTTTTTATTATCCGATAATGCTCGATAAGTTCCGCCAGGAATTTTTTGAAGGCGTTTGATGTAAACTTCATTATCAATCGCAAAGATATAAATTCCTTCCCCGTAATAATTTCTCACGTTGGTATCAACGAATACCACATCGCCTTTATCAATGGTTGGACTCATACTATCGGTTGGGATATTAATCATAAACAGTCCATCATCTGTTTTCCTGCCAACAATTTCTAATAAACCGTCTAATGAAAAATAAATAGCTTGAATAACTTCTGGATACTCATTATTGATAATGCCACCAATACCGGCTTTAGCTTGTACATCTAACAGCTCAATTTTAAAACGGTGAGCATCGCTTGGTGTCGTGCTGATAGATGAAACAATCAAAGCTTCTAGTTCAGGATCTGAATCAAGATAAAAAGATGGCATACCATAATCTTGCTCAATACGTCTTGCGGCTCTTTCGCCAAAGGTTGCACCTTTTCTTAACTGTGAAATAAAACTTCTATCTTTTTTCGGGATAGATTGACCTTCGAACCATTTCTCTAGGTTTTTCAAACGAATTTCTGACTTGTCCATTTTATTCTCTCCATTGAAGATTTTTGTTTATTTTATTTAGTAACTGCTAAAGAAGAAAGAAAAATATTTACTAAATTTTTGATTTAGTCTAAACTAACGTTATTTATTTTAAACTAAACCAAACTCAAATGAATTTAGCAAAATTTTTAAACAAGAAACCTAGAGGATTTAAGACTGAATTTGCCAGAAAAATTGGCACATCACCGTCTTTCTTGAGGCAGGTTGAAACAGGTTACTCAAAATGCCCTTTGGAATTAGCCAAGAAAATTGAAAAGGAAACTGGCGGAAAAGTGAGAAAACACGATTTGCGTCCAGATGTTTGGGAAAAATAGGCAAATAAAAAACCCGTGCAGTAACACGGGCTCTATACAGGAATAAATCTTTAATGAAAACGACAGAATTATTACCGATTACAGAAAAAAATGCAAGTTTGACGATGAGTAGTCGTGAGATTGCGGAGCTTACACATAAAGAGCATAAAAACGTATTACGCGTTATTCGTGATTTAATTGAGCAAAATTTAGTCGCTCAAATTGAGCCACTAAAATTTGAGTATAGAAATCAATGGTTTGATTATTACGAATTAAACAAGCGAGATACTTTTGTTGTTGTCGCTCGCTTATCTCCTGAGTTTACCGCCGCTGTTGTTGACCGCTGGCAAGAGTTAGAAGCAAAACAAGCGGTGCAATTACCGCAGACTTTTGCTGAAGCCTTGCGTTTGGCAGCAGATTTGGAAGAGCAAAAACAGGCGTTGTTGCTCGAGAACCAGCAGCAATCAACACAGATTACCTCAATGGAAAGTTATTTCCGTAATGGCATTACTGCACCGCAATTTGCGAAAGGCTTGAATGGTGTGAATTCTCAGAAAATTAACGATCATTTGCAGCAGGTGAAATGGCTTTACAAAGATGGCAATAACGATTGGCGGGTGACATCTTACGCACGTGATCGCTATATGACGGAAGAGCCTGTGCCTATTTCACCACACGGCAAAGAGCCGTTTTTCACTTATCGCCCTGTGTTGCTACAAAAAGGGGCAGCCAAAATTTATAAGTGGTACACGCAACAGAAATTAACAATGAAATCCAATTGGAACAGTGAATTTACACAAGATAAGGCGGTGGGGCTATGAGTATGTTATTAACCGCTCAGGCAATGAAATTAAAAGTGGGTAATCCCACTCGTAAATTGGTGTTGCTGAAATTAGCGGACAATGCGAATGATAAAGGCGAATGCTTTCCAAGTTATCAGCATATTGCAGATCATTGCGAGGTAAGTCGTCGTTCTGTGATTTCACACATCGATGCACTTATCAAAATGGGATTGGTGGAGAAAAAATCACGCAAAAATCAGGACGGTTCAAGTTCGAATTTGTACATTTTGCACCTTGAAAAGGGTAGTGAAAATATTTCACCACCTAGTGAACGAATTTCACCCCCTAGTGAAAATGGTTCACTACCCCCTAGTGAAAATATTTCACCCATAACCAATCACTCTATTAACCAATCAATTAACCATATTAATTTATCGTTGCAGACGAAAACGCCTGCAACTTCGCCTGCCAAAAAATTCAGTTTTGCCGAAATGGATTTGGCGATGGCGAAAGAGATGTTTGCTCGCATTCAAAAACTCAACCCGAATCACAAGCAACCGAATTTTGAAGCGTGGGCGAATGATATCCGACTGCTAGGGGAGCGAGACGGCAAGAGCCATTCTGAAATCATTGAGTTGTTCGAGTGGGCAAATCAAGACCGTTTCTGGCAAGCAAACATTCTCAGCCCACGCAAGTTGCGAGAGAAATGGGATGTGCTGGTATTGCAACGCAACCGCCAAGCTAAACCTCGTGGGGATAACCTGAGCATGGAATGGAATACCGTTGAGGCGTGGGAGAACGTGCTATGAGCCAGTTGCAAACTATCACACAAAATCGACCGCTTGTGAACGAGACAGCTGAACGCTTGGTAAATCGGGTGTTCGAGCAGTTGCTGGCGAGTTGTCCGAGATTGTCGTATTACACCGCTGAGCAAGTGGCAACGGCTAAGCAACAATGGATTTTAGGCTTTGCAGAAAACGGGATTACAACCGTTGAGCAAGTTAAACAGGGTATGAAAGCCTTGCGAGCGAAGGAAGATGATTTTGTACCAAGTGTGGGGAAATTTATCGGTTGGTGCAAGGTGGTTGATTACACTCAGTTAGGTTTACCAACGCTTGAAAAACTGCTCAAGCGGTTAAATCACTTTGCCGCCTATGGACTTGAGGAAGCTGACAAATTCACGTTCAAAAGTGATGCGGAATACTGGTTGCTGACCGACCTCTACCAGCGAAATCGGCAATACGTTTGGAAAGAGGAAACGCTCCGCAACCAAGCTGAACAGGCGTTACTCAAGATGGCAAAACGAATTCAATCGGGCGAAACCTTGCCTAAGCCACAGATAGCCTTGCCCGAGAAATCGGAATGTTATATGCCGCCTCCTGAAGTAATCGCGGCAAGATTTAAGGAATTGAGAGGGAAATTGGGGAAACATCGTGCAACTTGAAATGCTCAAAATGGCAGGCGGTATGCTTGCCCCACTCGACGATATGCAAGCTGAAGCCTTGATGAAGTTCAAGACGGGGGAGCAGTACCAAGTGGAGATTAAACAGGTTCGCAATCCTGCTTTTCATCGTAAGGTATTCGCTTTCTTTAAGTTCTGTTTTGACCATTGGGCAGCGGATAAAACCGAATGGCGATATTTTGATGAACGTACGCAGTTCGACACCTTCCGCAAAAATCTGACGGTGCTAGCGGGCTACAAGGTGGCGAGTTATACGATTGACGGGCGAATGCGGGTGGAAGCTCAATCACTCTCTTACGGCAATATGGAGCAAGACGAATTTGAGCGGTGTTATTCCGCGTTAATCAATGCTGCAATGCAAAATATTTTTAAAGGTTGCAATGATGAGCGGATTTTAGACCGCTTGTATGCGTTTTTTTATTGAGGTGATGAATATGTGTGAACAAAACAAAAGCCTGTCTGAGACGGATAAGAACGACATTAAACAGGCTATTTTAAAAGCGGTTGAGAATGGAAATACCGATCCTGAAAATTTAGTTTGTCGCTTAATCAATGCGATAGAGCGTGTGAACAAACACAATTCTTGTGTTGTTAGCGGTATTTGTGGTGTAGATAGTCAAGGGAGTGCTATAAGTTCCAGCAGTTAAAAATATGTTCTTGAACTTCTTGCTTGAGTGATTTTGTCCACGCACAGCTATTCATTTCTGCTACGAAAAGAACATCATCGACATCTATGGTTTGTTCAAGAATGTTTTTGAGTTCAACTGTTGTCAGAGGCGATTTCACAAACCAAGCAGATTCATTGACTTTTGCCCAGTAAGGTGCAGTTTGGATTTTTTCAATAAGGGGAGAGTAGTTTCTATTTGGGGAATGCAGATCGTAGCTGATGAGATAGTTTTTCATAATGTTTTCCTCTTTATTTTGGTTGTAGCGAAAACATTATATTCCTCGAGGTTGTAGCAAACAAGAGAGGGCTTGAGCCTTGCAAGCATAAAGAAAGGCAAACCGCCCCGAAGGGCGGTGTGGTTAGAAGGAGCGACGTAGTCTGGCGAGTTCGATGTTTTTTGCGGTTTGCTCTCGTGTATGCGTTTTTAGGATAACTTCTACATCATCAAGGGCGAATTGCATATCTGAGACCAACTGATATTTGTAATCAGGTTTCGATAGTCGGAAGTATTCGATGTTTAATGTGTTGATGATGTCGTTCATCATTTTGCGGTATTGGTGGCAAAGTTCGCTTGCGTTTTTTGCCATATAGTAGAGGTTATCAAGCATTTGTACTTTGAGCGTGATTTCAAGCGGTCTGATTTCTTCCACGTTTTGCGAATAACTGCCTGTTTTGCGAATTTGTGGGAGGACTTCTTCAAAGACCCACGCTTCAAATCGTTCTGCTTCAGGTTTGCGAGATTTGATGATCAGGCGGTAAAGGTTCGGTTCGTTGATGAATGTGATTTCTTGATTTCCGCTTGTGGTAGGGGTGTAACGTTTCGTTACACCAGCTTCTTTACAGTGATCTTGCAATGCTTTTCTTGAGTTTTGATAACCGAGAATGTTGCAAACATCTGTGCCGCAAAACCAGATTTCGCCTTTCGGATCAGTAATTGTACGAACGGGAGAATTGTGGAAATTGAAGGTTGAAAGTTGATTTTGAGTTGTCATGTCGTTATTCCTTTTGAGGGAAGTCCCAATAATTGGGCGGTCGAGAGCTCAAAACTCGTAACGAATCGAGCGGAGTTATTCCCTTTCGGTGTTGTATTCCTCGCACTCTCGACCATTGAAAATAATTTGTATTTTTTGACCGCTTGTAATGAGCTAAGTAATGGTAAGGCTTAGTCCACTAAATTGCAGGCACAAAAAAATCACGCTGACGGGGTGAATTACCGTTCGTTATAACGGCTTTTGAGACCCTGTTAGAAATATCCTACGCTTGAATGAGGAGCTTGTCAAGCGTAGGGGAATGCTACTGACGTAACTCTTTTTGTGAGGCAATCGCTAAAAAGTGGCTACGGTCTTTATAAATCGGGTTGCTTGCGACACGGCTATCAATGCGTTTGATGAGGTATTCAGGCAAGCTGATGTTAATGCGGTGGCGTTTACCTTGATAAGCAGAAATATCAACATCAAGCAGAAGCCAAGTATCGCAATAGTTGAAATCTTCAAGCGTTTGATAGTGGCGATAGCCTTTATCTTGTAGTTCGTTGATATCTAAGCCGTCTTCAAACATCATTTCTAAGATGGAATGAATGGCATCAGTGGCTTGGGTTGGAATTTCTTCAAGGGTATCTGCAGCACTAAAGCAATCATATTTTTCAGTAGAAAGTGCTGGCACGGCAATGCCGTAGGCTTCGTTTTCGTTTGCTGGGGTTTCAATGCCGATAGTAAATAACATGGTTGCTCCTTTGGGTTAAGCTCGGCAGAGCTATAAAAGCCCTGCCGATTTTTTGATGGATCTCAATGTGCCGATTGGAACGTGTTGCTTTGGGTGTGGCACGGGGAACGTCTTCCCTGTGATGGGCGATTTCCAAATTTGGTGGTCTCCCTTACCGTGTCGCTCAAACGTGCAACCTGCTTTTTTAAGCTCCTTGATTAAGTCGCTGGATCGCATGCTTATCTCCTTATGTCTTAATCGGGAATAATTATACACAAGTATACACACAAATGCAAGTTTTTATTTTAATTTAGTGAGGGAAGTTGATGAGAAATAAACCACCCAAACAGCATCAATGCAAAGAGTGCGGCGGTTACTATGTGAAGTCGCAATCCACTCAGCAGGTTTGCTCGATGAAATGTGCGATTGTATACAGCAAGCGGAAAGCGGAAGAAAAACGCAAAAAGCAAGAGAAATCAGACCGCTTGGAAGCAGGGCGAAGAATGCGAGCGAGAAAAGAGGCTTTGAAAAGTCGCTCTGATTGGCTGAAAGATTTGCAGCGTGTGTTTAATGAATTTATCCGCTTGCGTG
>NZ_CALIFA010000001.1:0-3821 GCF_938021905.1 Pseudohaemophilus parahaemolyticus | reverse complement strand
ATGGATGGAGCTATCCTAGTTGTTGCTGCAACAGATGGACCTATGCCTCAAACTCGTGAACATATCTTACTTGCAAAACAAGTTGGTGTTCCTAAAATGGTTGTATTTTTAAACAAAATTGATATGTTTAAAGATGACGAAAGAGAAGAAATGGTAGGGCTTGTTGAAATGGATATTCGTGGCTTATTAAGCGAATATGGTTTCGATGGAGAAAATACACCTGTTATTGCAGGATCTGCTCTTAAAGCATTACAAGGTGATCCAAAATATGAAGATATTGTTCTAAAATTAATGGAAGCAGTTGACTCATATATTGATGAACCAAAACGTGAAACTGACAAACCATTTTTAATGGCTGTAGAAGATGTATTTACAATTACTGGACGTGGAACTGTTGCAACTGGTAGAGTTGAACGTGGAGTTCTACAATTAAATGATGAAGTTGAAATTGTTGGATTAAAACCAACTAAAAAGACTGTTGTTACAGGAATTGAAATGTTCCGTAAAAACTTAAAACAAGCTCAAGCTGGAGATAACGCTGGGTTATTACTACGTGGTGTTGAAAGAGATGAAGTTGAACGTGGACAAGTATTAGCTAAACCTAAAACTATTGTTCCTCATACTGAATTTGAAGCTACAGTATATGTTTTAAAGAAAGAAGAAGGTGGACGTCACACTCCATTCTTTGAACACTATAAACCACAATTCTACTTCCGTACAACTGACGTAACTGGTACTATTGAGTTACCAGAAGGCGTAGAAATGGTAATGCCAGGCGATAACATCAAAATGACAGTATCATTAATCCACCCAATCGCGATGGACGAAGGTTTACGTTTCGCGATCCGTGAAGGTGGTCGTACAGTAGGTGCGGGCGTTGTTGCTAAAATCATCAAATAATTGATGGTTTAGTCAAAGCTTCATAAGAAAAGGCGTATCGAAAGGTACGCCTTTTTGTGTTTTTATTTTCTCTCTAAGTGGTCTAAGTTCCTGACATTTTCTCTAAATTTCATAGATTTTAATCGCAAAATTCACGAAAATCAGGTAATCTACGCACATCTTTTTTATCCGTTGATTCGGTTTTCTCTGTAAAAATCAGAATGATCGGTCAATTTATTTAACCCAATGGAATTTCACTATGGATATTCGCAAAATCAAAAAATTAATCGAATTAGTAGAAGAATCAGGCATTACCGAATTAGAGGTTTCTGAAGAAGAAGGCACAGTACGTATTAGCCGTGCGGCTCCAGCTGTTGCACCAGCAGCAGTACAATATGTGGCAGCACCTCAACAAGCACCAGTTTCTGCACCTGTAGCTCTACCAACAGAGTCTGCTCCAGCTCAAGAAGCATCATCTGTTTCTTCTGAAGTTTCAGGTCACGCAGTACTTTCTCCAATGGTAGGAACTTTCTATCGCAGCCCAAGCCCAGATGCGAAACCATTTATTGAAGTAGGGCAACAAGTGAAAGTGGGTGATGCACTTTGTATTGTTGAAGCAATGAAAATGATGAACCGTATTGAATCTGATAAAGCAGGTGTTGTAAAAGCAATCCTTGTCAATGACGGTGAAGCGGTTGAATTCGACCAAAAATTAGTAATTATCGAATAATTTAATCCCTTCTCAAGAGGGGTATTTTCATTACCCAAAAGGAATAAGCAATGTTAAAAAAAGTTGTCATTGCCAACCGTGGCGAAATTGCTTTACGCGTTTTACGTGCCTGTAAAGAATTAGGTATTAAAACCGTAGCAGTTCACTCAACAGCAGACCGCGAACTTAAACACGTATTATTAGCGGATGAAACCGTCTGTATCGGTCCTGCACCTTCCGTAAAAAGTTATTTAAATATCCCTGCTATTATTGCGGCAGCAGAAGTAACGGATGCTGATGCGATCCACCCAGGTTACGGCTTCTTATCTGAAAATGCAGATTTTGCAGAACAGGTTGAAAATTCTGGTTTTATCTTTATTGGCCCAACGGCGGATGTAATTCGTTTAATGGGCGACAAAGTATCTGCAATCAATGCAATGAAAAAAGCGGGTGTGCCTTGCGTGCCAGGTTCTGATGGTCCAATCGGAAATGATCCGAAGAAAAACAAAGAAATTGCTAAACGTATTGGCTATCCAGTCATTATTAAAGCATCTGGTGGTGGCGGTGGTCGTGGTATGCGTGTGGTTTACCAAGAGAAAGATTTAGAAGAATCGATCGCAATGACCAAAGCGGAAGCGAAAGCGGCATTCAACAACGATATGGTGTATATGGAAAAATACCTTGAAAATCCGCGCCACATCGAAATCCAAGTAATGGCGGACACGCATGGCAATGCAGTTTATTTAGCAGAACGTGATTGCTCAATGCAGCGTCGCCACCAAAAAGTGGTTGAAGAAGCTCCCGCACCAGGTATTACTCCTGAATTACGTAAATTCATTGGAGAGCGTTGTGCAAATGCGTGCCGTGAGATCGGCTACCGCGGTGCAGGTACATTCGAATTTTTATTCGAAAATGGCGAATTCTATTTCATCGAAATGAATACCCGTTTACAGGTTGAACACCCAGTTACCGAGATGATTACAGGTGTAGACTTAGTAAAAGAACAACTTCGCGTTGCCGCAGGTTTACCGCTTTCTATTACACAAGATGACATCAAAGTGAAAGGTCACGCGATGGAATGCCGTATCAACGCGGAGGATCCAAATACCTTCTTACCATCACCAGGTAAAATTACACGTTTACACGTGCCAGGTGGTTTAGGTGTGCGTTGGGATTCACATATTTACTCAGGTTATGCTGTTCCTCCACACTACGATTCAATGATTGGTAAATTGATTACTTTTGCTGAAAATCGTGATATTGCCATCCGTCGTATGGAGCAAGCATTGTCTGAAACTATTATTGAAGGTATCAAAACCAATATTCCACTTCACGAAAAAATTATGGAAGATGAAAATTTCCGTAAGGGTGGAACGAATATTCACTATTTAGAGCATAAGTTAGGTCTGAAATAATTTTTAGATCATTTATGAATGAGTAAGCGGTTAAATTTTAAAGATTCTTTGTAAAAGTTCTTTAGAATTTAACCGCTTGAGTGTTTTTGAAACCCTCCTGTTTTGTTATAGCTTCTGTTACCATTTTAGATTTCTTGATGAATTTCTGATAGAATTTACAAAAGCATTTTAGCCATAATATTCATTTTATGACGTTAAAAACCCAACCACTCTTTAAGGATCAAAATGCAACCAAACGACATCACTTTTTACCAACGCTTTGAAGCCGATATTCTCGCAGGGCGTAAAACCATCACCATTCGGGATAAATCCGAAAGCCATTTTAAAGCAGGCGATATTTTGCGTGTGGGGCGGTTTGAAGATAATCAATATTTCTGCACGATCGAAGTGTTAAGTGTATCGCCGATTACTCTTGATAAACTGACGGAACAGCATGCGAAGCAGGAGAATATGGGATTGGCAGAGTTGAAAGAAGTGATTCAGGGGATTTATCCGAGTGAAATCGAATTTTTTGTTATTGAATTTAAACTTATTGATTTAGGAGAAGATATGGAAAACTCCGATGTAATAGAAAAGAAACATAATTCATTTTTAAGATTTAATAGTTTAAATAAAACTTCTTTAATTATAATTGCAATTCTAATAACAATGTTTTGTTTTATTTATAATAAATTAGATAACATTCAATCTTATATTTGGTATCAAGAGCGTAGTTTGTCAGAGATAAGTGACATAATTAATAATAGAACTAATGATAAAGATTTCCATTTGAAAGAAAAAATATCTGAGTTAGAGAATAAATTATATAAATTAAATAA